>JAZQHB010000055.1:0-6460 GCA_045540355.1 Acutalibacteraceae bacterium
TCTGAAGAATATCGTGCATATATTACCGCATTCATAAATTCACTTCCTTTCTTGGTATATACCTTTTATATCATTAACTTTTTAATTGTACAAATGTGTGATACAAAACGGGCATCGCAATAAGCGACGCCCGTTAATCAAAATTATTTATTTTCCTTGTTTTCAAGGTCCTTTTTCCATTGTTCAAATTCTCTTTGCCCTTCTTCGCTTTCATAAAAAGCCATAAGGTCAGGCAACAAACAGCGAGCAAGTGCATCAATCTCGTGCTGTGGAATTTGAATTACATTGCTCTTGTTACTCACTGTTTCATTCTCCTTCCATCAAGATTTTTTATTTAATTTATCGTTCCTGCTGCTTTTGCCTGCGTTTATAATGCGCTTCACAGAGCTTGACAATAGCATCTTCGATTTGCGATTTGGTATAGCTTTCGGGAAAGTATTTCCTTACACGCTCAGTCGGAATTTTAATCCGTTCCTTTTGATTTGCTTTTTCCTCCGACATAATCTCAAAGATTTTATCATCGTCAAGTAAGCCTTGCTGACTTAACTTTTTCATACGAACCGCCTGAGATAATGAAGGGGTGCAATCCTCACTCTCAATGGTCTGTATAAGGTCTTGTTGTTCAATGTCATTGAGGTATGAAAGCTCAACTGCCGGAGTAAAAGCAATTCGACCTTCATCCACATATTCTAAAAGCTTAGGATGTAAGTTAGTAAGTCGTATGTATCTAAATACTTGGTCACGGCTTTCTTTCATTTGCTCACCGATTTCTGCAGCGGTGTCGTACTTTGTCGCAACTTGCGACAAAGTTAAATCTGTCCTATGACCTTGTCTGCCCATAGCCTCCATCTTTAATTTGTAGGCGAAGGCTTTTTCGCTCGGTGAAATGTTCTCCCTGTGCAGATTACTGTCAACAAGTGCTATTGCGGCATTATCTCTATCCATTTCAATAACAAAGGCAGGAACTTCTGTAAGTCCTGCCCGTTTGCTAGCAAATAATCTGCGATGCCCTGAGATTATTTCGTATTTATCATTTTCCAAAGGTCTTGTTATTATAGGAGATAAAATACCGTGTTCTTTTACGCTATCCACCAATGTTTCCATTTCTTCATTATCTTTTACTTTATACGGATGATTTTCAAAAGGTTTTAATTTATCAACTTCTATATATGTAACATTTCTCATCGTGTTTTCTCCTTTTTCTTGTCTTTAATTTTGATATTGCTTTCCATACCTCGTTCAACATCAAGGAGCTGCTGTACTTTCGGTACAGTTTCCAAAGTAGCCTTAGCGATTTTGTCCTTATCCCCTATAGGCTTTATCTGTGCGGATATTCCTCTGATTTTTGATAAATACATTTCTTTGTCATTTGCGGTTTTTGCTCGCCTGCGTTTGTTATCCGTTTTCGAGCGTTCTTCCTCAAGCTCAGATATCTGCATTGCTAATTTGCTTATAAATGCTTCAAGCTCCGGCACGGTGTTAATGTTCTCATCGTGCAAGAGCCTGAATTGCTTTTGATATTGTTCGAGTTTTCTTAATTCCTGTCTTAGCTCCGGAGATAACGGCGGCGTGTAATTGGGTTTTGGTGTGCTTGGCTTCAAGAGTTCCAAGAACAAATAAAACAAAGCTTCGAGTGTACCCATATATTTCACTCGGTTTAATTGGTATTCGAGTTCTGCAAGAGGTTTCTGACGATATTTAGCTCTTGCTCTATTATGGACTTCGCTGAAACGACCATATGGAGCACGATTGCCCGTTAGGGCGATTCTTTCAATGATTTTGCTCTTTTTGTAATCGTCACCCAATTTATCAAATCGTATAGCTCTTTCCCAAGTTGGTGCTTTAACGGAAGGATGATCTGTTAAATCTGACCTTGAAAATTCATAGCCTTTATTTTTCATCAGATTGACAAATTCCATATAGTTAGCAGAATTTTTTATTGCATCGTCAACATCCTCACGGAGAATATCTCTACGGGTTTTACCGCCGTGCTTGTGTACCCAATATGCGTTTTTCTCGGCATTATAAAATTTCGCACCTTCTATTACCGACTTCCCGTACTCCTTACATACTGTATCGGATATTTCTCTCAGGCGTATATGGTCTGAAATATGGTTTTCAAATTTCATTCCTGTTTTGAAAGATACAGAATTTATGACAATGTGGTTATGTATGTTATCGGTGTTTAGGTGTGTTGTAACAACAATCTCATAATCCTTGCCCCACATACGCCGTGCAGTTTCAAGTCCTATGTCGTGAGCCTCTTTAGGTGTAACTTCGCCTGACTTAAAACTCTGATATCCGTGATATGCCACATTTCCGCCCGTTTTACCAAAACGGCGTTTTGTTATCATCATCTGTTCATAAGCTCGTACCGTTAAACAATTGATACTGCTTACAAACATTTTCATATCTGTTTTATCATCGTTTTCTGCGTATTTGAGTACGGCAGCCAAGTCATCATCAAGATACTTTGGATTAGTGGTCTTGTCTGGATTGTCTGCATATTTTATAACATCCCTTAACGAGCCTTTTATAGGCCAAAATCCCGTAGTTGCCATTATTCATCTATCTCCTTTCTTTCGGGGGTAAGTAGCTTT
Source organism: Acutalibacteraceae bacterium (assembly GCA_045540355.1). Lineage (GTDB taxonomy): Bacteria > Bacillota > Clostridia > Oscillospirales > Acutalibacteraceae > RGIG2945. The sequence continues at coordinate 2,601 of JAZQHB010000055.1, forward strand.
AACTGAATTTCATCAATCAAAGATAAAACTTTTTCTTCAAGTTCGGTACTGTAACCCTTATCAATCTGTTCATATAAATCACCGAGCTTGCCTGAAAACTCATAAAAGCTTTCCGGTAAGCGAGCCTTTGGTGAATAACCTAAAGCTCGTTTCCTTATATATTCTGAAATTGTCAAGCCGCATTTGTCGGCTTTGTTTTTTATGCGTATTTTTTCTTTTTCGGTAACACGCACATAAATTGAATTTGCTCTTTCTTTCATTAAAATCAACTCCCATTTAAAATGTAATTCTCAGGGGGATTGGGGAACTCCCCAAAAGACAAAAGGCAGGATTTCCGTGAGGAAGTCCCGCCTTTTATGGAATTTGTGCAATACAAGTTCCCTGCTCGTTACAGTACCGGACAGTTATTCTGCTCTTTGTATTGATTTAAGACGAATGTTGCCTCGTTTGCCCCTTTCATAGACAACTTCCACTCTTATCCCGAAGTCTATTTCGGGTATTCCTAAATAGTTATCGGGTTGCTGAAAAGCGGTACACATAATCTTTCTACCATCGTCCAACTCGACATAGGCAATAGCGTTGCATTTTCTGCCCCATACTGCAAATTTCATCGTTCCTTTGAATGTGCCCTCAATCTCGTTAAACTCGTAACCCTCTCTGCTGAAGTTTGACATTGCAAACTGATTCTTAGATAAAATTCTCATAATAAAAACCCTCCGTATTTTTAGTTTAGTTTCCGTAAAGGTCGTGATTAACCTTTGCCCGATAGTGGTTGTCTATGGTTGCCGATGCGTTATACAAGGCGGTAAGCAGATATGAGCGAATATTTCTGACATCTGTTGTATTCTCTTTCATACATTCTACAACATATTCGATATGCTCACAGTTTAATTTGAAAAGCCGTGAGCGAACTACCTCTCTTGGAAATTCACTTTTGCCTATTCGTACGGTTTCGCTTGTGCCGCATATAACATCGGTAATAAGCAGAACAATTTCCTCTGCCGATTCTTTGCCAACTTTTGTTATTAAGATGTCATATTCAAGCTGTTCTTTTATTCTTTGCCCTGTCGCATCGGCATCGTATCTGCTGATAGATAGATTGGTATTACTAATATAATTATTATTTATATCAGTATTATTACCTACTGAAAAACCGCACTCTGTACTTCCGATATTCAGCACATCAGACTGCGGCAAATCCGCATTCAAGACTGCGGTATTTTCGCACTCTTCATAAAATTTAAGTACATAGAGCTTGGCAGGCTTACCGAAGCCTTGTTTTTTGCGGCGTAAAAGTGCATAGTTTTCGAGCTCACAAAACAGCTTTGTTGCCTTGTCGTGTCCACATCCTAAAACCTCGCACACCTCCTCCAATGTAAAATAGATGTAAACACTTCCGTCATCATCGTGCCATCCGTTTTTTCTTGACAATTCCATACGCTCAAATAATAAGCTGTAAAGAATTTTTGCATCGGTAGATAAATTTTTGTACCGGGATTCAAACAAGACCTTTGGCACACGAACAAATTTGAAGCGTTTCGCCTCGTTGATTTTGAACATCCTGTTCATCGGTTTCACCTCACTTTCGTTGCACGAAAAAAGCCGCCTGAAAAATCAGACGGCAGTTCATGCGTATTAAGAAAGGGCTTGTTTTACACTTTCTATTATATAGAATATGAGGATTTTTTCTGAAAGGTAAGTATTGCGAAACCGACTAAAAACGATAACCGCAACTTTCTCTAACCCCTTGAAATATAAAGGAAAATGTGATATAATAGCAATACAAGATGTATTTCGCAATTATATTTTACAAAAATTTTTCATTTTTTTGAGGTGTTTGTTATGCCGGATAAAATAAAGTTTTTTACCGTAGATTTTAGGGATGATTTTGCATATATAGGCGATAAGAAATTTCCTATCGGGAGCTTTGTTATAAATTTTCTCAATCAGTTTTACGAAGATGATTTAGCACTACGTATATCGTGTATGTCAATAGATAATTTTATGGTAAGCAGAACAATGGAACAGGGCTATATCAATGAAAAAGAGTTTTTAGGTGTCGGCAAAGAGATTTTATATATTTTAGATGTTCTTCCGAGGTTGATGCCTTTTAATCTTTTAGATGTAGAATCCGAGAAAAACCTGATTGCAGAAACATTTACAAAAGAAAATGCTGCTTATCTTATGGAGTATTACACTAAAAGGGCAAATATCAGCTTAAAAGACGAAGGCATTCACTCAATGCACATCATGCCTGATGGGTACGGTAAATTCTGTAAGAAAGCCACAAAATTTTTGAACAGAGTAAATCATCTTTTAGAATTTTACGGTTCATTCTGCGAGGATTTCAGCAAGGCTCACGATAAATTGATAAAATTTATAAAAGGTTTAGATGATATAGAGAATTATAACGAGAGTGGATTGTTAGAACACGCTCATAAGATATTTGGGATTGATAGATTTTTTGTGTCATCCGAGTATGTAGCTATTCCCAAAAGCTCTAAGAGCGAAGAAATGGTCTTGGCAAAGAGAACACATTTCGGGAGCTATTACAGCTTTATTATTACAGACTTTTTTGAGGGATTGCATTATGGTCATTATCCTCGCCGTTGTAAAGTGTGCAAAAAGTATTTTTTGATGGAAAGTGCAAGAAAACAGAAATACTGCACGGGATTTGCTCCGCTTGAACTTACGGATGGAGAAAAAATAACCTGCCGTAAATTTGCGGCAAAAAACAAGCAAAAAGAACTTGCGGAAAATGATCCAATCATAGATATTTACTCAAAGCGTTGCAGTTGCATTCGTGCCGAGCAATCAAAAGGAAAAATAGACAAAGATTTTGCAGATGCAGCAAAAGATATGGCAAAGGATTTGATGTATAAGTTCCGCCGTGAAGATGACTATACCATAGACAAGTACACACGGGATATGGAAAAGGATAATTTATATAAAATGGTTAAAGAAAAGAGATAGAAAAATAAGCGGCTTAAAGCGAGGTGAGCGCCTTGAAAGAATGGGAAAAAGAATTATATATTTATCGTTTGAATCCGGCACCGCCGAGAAAAGCAGATTTACAGGAGTATATAGACCTTTATATTGCCGATAATGACGAAAAATACATATCGTGGTTTTTACATTACTATGAACCTATATTAAATGATACGGCAATGGGCATTGTTCAAAGATATGCTATGTACGGTCATTTTATAGATATAAAGCAAGAGTGTGTTATTGGGATTTATAAGGCTCTGCAAAGCTATAATAAAGCAGAAAACGGACAATTTATAACCTATAAAGTTCGTATAATGTGGAATGAAGTTCACAGCTATTTACGGACTATGCGTTCAGGCTTTTCAGATAACAGCGAAACGGCATACCGAAATTTACGAAAAATAATGTATTTGTACTATCAATACGGCAACACCGATGAAGCAATACCTAAAATTGCAGTGGAAGTAAAGCATTCTGAGGAATATGTATCAAAAATGATTCAGGCAGGTGCACGAAACGAAAGCCTTGTTGATTTTTATGTAAAATATGCAGATGCTGAAGATAAGGAAACACTTACTGATGTAACTGCCGATTATAGCACTGAGCCGTCAGCGATACTTATGCGGATTGAATTGCATAAGACATTGAAAGAAGCCTTTTCAAAACTCAATTACAGAGAAAGAGAAATGGTATATGCTCATCTTGGATTATGCCCTGAATGTTTAAGGATAACAAAACCTAAGAAAACCTATCAGGAGATTGCATACGAAAACGAGCTTACATCTGCACAAGCCGCTGAAAATGAAGTAAATCGTGCATACGAAAAACTACAAAAATACATAAAGAACAAAATATAATAGGAGAAGATT
>JAZQHB010000056.1:0-78093 GCA_045540355.1 Acutalibacteraceae bacterium
TGTGAACTGATTGGGAAGAAGCATCTCATCGACAACGCCCTTAAACATATCGTTAAGCTGTGTAACGAGAGGCTGAGTTCTGTCGTATGTATATTCTTCAACAACATAGTTGGTATCAACAAGCAGATAGAGTTCGCCGCCATCAGCCTGATTTGATTCAACAGCATTTCTGATTGTGGTTTTGAGTTCGCTGTTAAGAAGAGGAACGATAAGTCCATTGAGAACAGAGAAGATAACTTCATCAACACCTCTCTATGCGTTGTCGGTTGCGAGATTTACGGTGAAGCCGGGAAGGATGCCTTCAAAGCCAACTTCGATTGCTTCGGGGCTGCCGGGTTCTGCACCGATCTGATGGTCGAGAGCATACTGTGCGATGCTGTCAAGTGTTGTACCCGTAGGCATCGGAACTTCATTCACGGGATGGAGGACATCCCAAAGTGTTTCCTTAAGGAATTTGGGAACGTCATCCACGATAATACGAAATTCAGGAGGAAGGAATCCCTTAAGAATGCCCCAGTTGAAGTTCTTATTAACAATGTTCAGAAGACCATCTTCTGCACATCCTGCAAGGTATGCAACCAAACTCTGAATAACTTCCATATCGCTGTGGTCGGAATCTGCACGGCGGATATCAGCGATTTCAGCTCTTGAATCTTCAAGAACGCCGAGGTCGCCAACGATAAGGTCACCGAAGAGCCAGTTACCCGTAAGAGAGTAAATGGAGTTGAGCGCTGCATCCGTTGATCGGAGGTCAATGCTGCCGATAAGAGGAATATCAATGTAGATATCTTCTTTCTGAAGCATAACATCGAGCTGATCAAGAAGAATTGAAGCCTTCTGTTCAAGCTCAAGCTCAACCTTGTCAATACTGTTATACTGATCGGTGATTGCCGAATCAAGATAATCGGCGTGATATGCTGATGCTGCGACGGACATAGTCCCCATCATCATCATAAAAGCAAGAAGTAAACTTATTATTCTAGTTGACTTTTTCATATCTTTTTCCTTTCTGCACCTAATATATAATGTATATATTTACGTGCGATAATCATTATATTTTTTTCTACTGACTTTTTCTTCGAGTAGAGTTTTTATTTTTATCTATTACGCCCAAACAAGAAAATAAGGGATAAAGCCTAACCTTACTTTTCTTATTTGAAACGCAACACAAAAGATGCCGGATTTCGTTTTTTTGCGGTGCCAGCAATTACTGATTAAATTCGTACTCCATTTCTTCGATATACTTATCTGCATCGGAAGCACTATTTAATCCGCCGTCTTTTGAAATCAAAGTAAGGCAAACAATTCGTTCCGCACTCTTGGTGATATAACAGTAAGCCTGTATATCAGAACCGTCATCATCAATATATGCAATGGAAAAGCGTTTCATATTCTGATTTCTGACTGTTACTTCTTCAATCTCGCCAACTTCAGCCGATGTTGCGGAATATGTTCTGTGTACCTTATCAACATACGCATCAAAGTCTGTTTCATCCTTGGGAGCGATAGAAGCTGAATGCTGAATTGTTCCTTCTTTGTTTTCGTATATAGGTTCTACACCACTATTTACGATTGAGAAATCGGGGTGAACTTTAGCTTCATAAGCCGGTGTTTTTACATTTTCATCGTCGATGAAAACATAGTCGTCAGAAAGTACCTCTGTTACTTTGTTTCCTTCCTCATCTGTTTTCTCAACGATGAGATTTCCGTCAGCGTCCGATAACCACTGACCATTTTCATCGGTTGCTACCGCTACATCTCCACCTGAGGTGGTAACAGTAGGTTTTTGAACTTTGCAAGAAGCGAAGCACAAAATGCAAACGAGCAACAGAATTATGGGAGTAATTCTTTTCACAATTTATCAGTCCTTTCTTTTACTTATTTGCCACGATGTTTCTTTGTATTGAAATCAGTAAATCGTGAATTAGCGTGGAGTGAAGCACTAAAGCTGTCAATACCAATCCAAATGACAACGAAACACCTACATTCACAGCAACGAATTCATAAATCATAACTGCAAGAACAGTGATGATAGAGCTTAATGCTATTGATACACCTTTAAAAACCTTCTTTTCTTTATAACTCAATGGCTTGTTCGATGACTCAATTGGAGAAGCAATCCATATTGTTAAATTTGAAACAAATAAAGTAATATAATAGGCTATATCGTTCTCCCACTTTGTGAAAATCCAAATGAGAAATAGCATTGATGTAATTGCTGCAATAGATGTAAAATAACAACGAAGTGGGGTTTTTGCGTGAAGACCTCCTGCAAATCGCCTTACGAGCGAGAACGATAAAAACATCAGAAAACTTTCCAATGCCATACCAAAAATACAGCCAATGATAATGGCAGTTGAAAAATGCAAGATGCTTTGCAATAAGATTTCCAATGCGTAAATGTAAAGTTCTTGCTTATCCCTCTCCAGTATGTTATTTTCGCACAACAAAGAGATTATTTTGCCTGAAATCCGATTCATCACTTTATGTGCTTAAATCCATCCAAACCCTTTGGCGGTTCGGGCTGATTGAATACATAACAAGATGACGAGTTTGCACTAATTGTAAGAACAAGTGCCATGCAAGCAGTAATTGCAGGAGCGAATTTTGCGAGAAACTGTTTTATTCTTTTCATTTATTCACCTCCTCGTACTTTGATTCAATTTTAATGTAACACATTTATTTTTCTTTGTGGGAAATTTAAGGAATTCGCCGTGTTTTTTGAGGAATTCGCTAATTTTTTTTTTAGATTCTTTAAAAATTTATAAAAAAGTTGAAAAAATCTGCATTAGATGATAAAATTACACAAAAAACTATAGAATTGGAAGTGAAAAAGGATGAACATTGCAATTTGTGATGATGACTTAACCGTTGTTCAAGAAGTAGAAAGTTTGATAAAGAAATTTATGGACAAAAACGGTTATGATTATGAAACCTACACATTCAACTCTGGTAAAGAATTGCTTCGTTCAAATATTCAATTTGACATAGTATACATCGACATAGAAATGCCGGAAATTAATGGGTTGGAAGTAAGTAAACAGCTTTTAAGAAAATATCCGCACATTACAATTCTAATAATCACCTCATATCCACATTACCTTGATGATGCTATGGAATTAAATGTTTACCGCTATATCTCAAAACCGTTTGATGTTGAAAGATTTATCAGAAACTTGGAATATGCGTACAACAACTATCTTAGAAGAAACAAACCCATTAAGATTAAATCAAACGATGAGATTAGCAAAATCAACTCCTCAGAAATAATCTATATTTCTATAGAAAATGAGAAAGTTTATGTTCACACATACGATGAAGATATAAGAACAACAGAGAACTTTGGATATTGGCTTCGTGAACTTGATGGATTAAGTTTTTTCCAAGTACATCAAAGCTTTATTGTCAATCTTGCTTATGTAAAAAAAGTTACTAAAGGAAATGCCTTATTAATTTGTAAAGATAGATTTTTTGATGTTTGTGTTTCAACACGAAAATACCCACTTTTCAAAAAGGCACTTCATAACTACATAGGAGGATTAAAATAATGGCTTACAATGTATGTTACGCATTTATTTATTTGTTTGAAGTTCTTGCCTGCTTTATGTTTTTTGAAAACTTTTACCAACGAAAAGCATCTAAAATTAACTGCTTCATTGTTTATGCTCTTTCTTTTTTTGCTCTGTTTAGTGTGAACTTTGTTACAGTACCTTTTATAAATTTAATATCTTTTATTATATGTACTTGTTTGATAACTCTCATCTGCTACCAAGCCAAGATTAAGACCTGTATATTTACAAGTTTAATGCTGTCATTTTTTATGTTTATAACAGAAATAATAGTCCTGTATGCTTCTTCGTTTTTCTTGAATATCGAATTAGCGGCATACAAAAAAAGCCTTTTAACTTTAGTTACTCAATCGTCTTTGAGCAAACTTCTTTTCTTTATAGTAATATTTTTTGCATCAAAATTATTAAAAAACAAAGCAAACAAACAATCTCCAAACAAGTTCACAATCTTGCTTGGAATTTTGCCGTTAGCATCTATGTTAATGCTCCATATTCTATATTACTGGGGTGTTCTAACTTCGGATGTTTCTAATCTTAATGCTGCTTTATCAGTATGTGCAATTCTTTTGTTGTTTGCTAATTTGTTTGTTTTCTACATTTATGAATTGGTTCAGAAAGCTAATACAGATAAAACTTTACACTATCTTGATAAACAAAAAAGTGAAATAAGTGCTGAATATTATGGATTACTCTCAAGAGAATACGAGAATTCCCGTATTTTGATTCACGATATTAAAAATCATCTTCGTTATATTGAAAACAAAACAAGCATCGGCAAACCTCAAGAAGTATTGGATTACATTGACGGAATAAGAGAAGATTTTGGACTGAACGAAAGAGTCCGTTATAGCGGTAACGGTCTTATTGATGTTATTATTAACAGACACGCAAGTTACTGTAAAATGAATGGATTGAAGGTCGAAGTTGAAGCTTGTTGCTCAAGACTTGAATTTATGAGTGATAGCGATATTACATCACTTTTAGACAATCTATTCGACAATGCTATTGAAGCTGCAATGCAATCAACTAACAAAAAAATTGTATTCTCTATGTATGTGAGAAACGATACATTTGTAGTTGTTTCCTTAATTAACAGTTGTGATACAGCTCCAAACAGTTCTAACGGGAAACTTATTTCAAGCAAAAAGAATCTTGCATCACACGGATATGGAACTAAAAGTATTAAAAGAGTTGTTAATAAATATGACGGTGATTTTCAATGGTCTTATGATGAGGAAAATTGTGAATTTGAAGCAAGAGCAATTCTTTTTGACAAGAACTTGGTAGAGCAAATCGAAACAAAATAAATATATAATTTACAAAACGCCCTCTTTCATTAACGAAAGAGAGCGTTTTGTTCCAATTTGATTAAAATAAAAAATTCGCAAATAATCTGATATACTTATGTCATATTTTAAGAAAGACTACACCCAAAAATTGCTTTTAAAAAATTTTCCTCTGTTCTGAACAATTCCAAATTACTTAATTTATTGATAACGGAGAATGTTCTAAAGTCATCTTGACATAATTATCCTTTTGGAAAACCTCTCATTTTTTAGTGTGGGGTTTTCTTTTTGTTTAAAAGCAGAAAACACTTTAAATATCTAACGATGTTGCAATATAAGTCTACAATGTTGCGGTGGCTATTGATTTTATATAAAAATTTGTATTAGATTAAATTAGAAATACTAGTTTAAAAACATTTTTAATGTATTTTTGCATCCTAAATCCGCAGTTTTGCACTTTCTATTGATTTTTTTAAGATAATTGTTTAAGTTAAAAGAAAAAAGGAGTGAGATTATGTTTGAAATGTTATGGCAAAAAATCACATCGTTAGTTGTTTCATTTGTCTTGTGGATTGTCGGTTTATTTACGCCTGCCGTTCCTCCTCAACCCGTTGAACCTGATTATCCTATGCCACAGTATCAAGATGAAGTTGTGGTTATTGGTGACAAATTCACAAATGGAATATTAGGCGATTCTGTTGGTAATACCAATGCAACATTTGATGAGCCGACAACTAAAATCATTTCTTCGTATGAAGCTTGGGTGTCATTTAAAAACGGCAAAAACGTTGCTCCTCTTGAAGAAGCTTTTCCCCACACACTAAACGAAGATTATTTTTCATCTAATGTACTCGCTTTAATTGATGTTGCTTTGCCTTCAAGTTCTTATTTCGTTTGCGTTAGTGATGCCTATGATTTAGATGCAGATAATACCGTCAATGTTACATATCATTGTGTGGAAAATACTGCTATTGTATCTCTTGACGCTATAACTTATAACACCATTGCTGTATGTGTTTCGCATTGTGCAAAAACAGTAAACGCAATTAAAGGTGAAAGTTATAAACTGCCTTGTATTCCAAGTGAAATGTATGGAAACAAATTTGCAAAAGTAAATTCTTCCGCACTGGAAGAAAGCGAATCACTGTTGATAACTTCAAAATCTGAATGGAATACTTTTTGTGAGAAGGCTGAAATTGATACAAACAGTTTTCCGTTATCTAATCTTCAAATAAACCAATCATTTTTTGAGGAAAGCAATATTATTGCTGTAGCTGTTTATACAGAAGATAATACTACTGCTGAAATCAGTTGTTGTGATATTGAAAACGGTGCATGTGAATTTGGGTACTGTTTAGTATCAGAAACCGGACATACAACAAAAAGAGCGTGTGCAGAAATTATGTTTGCTGTAGTTGAAAAAAACTGCATTTCATTTGAAACTGTTGTTACTGAAATCAACTTACCATTTAATTTTGCAAATTCAATTAAACACAAGCAAATAACTCTTTGCTAAATCTTCACTTATAATTATGTTAAATCTGACTTTACTCGATACGGATGCTACATATAGATGCTTTGTTCTCCCTTCAATATTTTCGATAATTATTGATGCAATTGTTTCAATTTTTAATCGCTAATAATGTTCTTAACTTGTGAGTAATAAATCACTCGTATTGGATTTTTGCAAAGATGTTTTCTACGCAAAAACTTTATGGATACTGCACATAAAGTAAAATAAAACTGGCATAAAGACGATATTTAATTAAAAGTGCAACAACAGCAAAACTCAAACCTTTTTAGAGTGATTTATTTTCTCGCCGGAGCTATCTTATGGACGGAGATAGCTTCGGCTTTTTAAAATACTATAGGAGTTGACTTTTATGAAAAATAGAACTATCTGTTTTATTGGTCAAATTGATATTGGTGAAAATTCGTCCAAAATCAAAATGCTATTGGCAAAGAATTTGATGAAGTTTATTTTAAACGGATACAAATGTATTTGTGTGGATGATCGGTTAGGTTTTGATGAACTCTCTTTTGATACAGTAGTAAAAATAAAAAAATTATATGTTGATTTATCACCCATAAAAATAATATTATACGAGGATACAAAGGGAACCGTCGTTAAACGTGATAAGGAACAATACGAAAACTTTTGTGAACTTTCAAAAGAAGTAGATTTTCATAATTCTTTTTACGGAAGAACAAGAACAAAAAGTGCAAACAAAAAACATATACCTATGATTGAAAGAAGTTCAATTTGTGTGACATATTTTAATGCCAATGCGGATGAAGAAACTCTGCGGTCATTAGGTTTTGCAAAACAACAAGGTTTGAAAATTCTAAATTTATACGATGAAATGAACAACGATGACTTACTTGTTGACCCTTGTAAATACGAGCTGTATTTTTATGAGTATGATTTTTTTGAAGAAAAAGAAAAGGTTGTTCCAAAATGGGATAGTAATCAAGCCGAAATATTTAATGAACTCGGTCTGAATAAATTTGTAAAAGACAGAAGCTACACACCAAAGAAAGTAATAGAAAAAGACAAAATAACTTTCTTCAGATTGAAAGATAAACTCTCTCTGTATGCAAGGCAACATAAAGGTTCAATCTCTGCTGTTGTGAACACCGAAAAGTGGGAAGCAAGAATTGATGTTACCTTACCGTATTTCAGATGTGTTACAGTAGACGAGCATAATTTGATAAAGGATATAACATTAAATACAAAATGCTTTTCTATGCTTCCCTTAAAAGACGGTGGTGTTTTGTGGAGCATTATCATCCCTTATTTTGAAAACATCGAACAATAGCATCCTGCTTTCACTAAATTGGCAAGCAGTGCGAGTGTATGCACACTTGCTTAAAATCTCAAAAATTGTTTTGAGATTTTAAATGCTTGTTGGTGAATTATCTTCCCCAAACCCCTACAAAAAAATCAAATAAATTTGATTTGCTACGCTCCTGCGGAGCTAATAAAAAGAGAGGTTCCAACATTTCTGTTGAAATCTCTCTTTAGTGTTTTTTACAAAACAACTCGTTTTATCTCAAATAAGTTGCAATCATTTTCAAGGAAGAACTCATCTTCCAAAACATCTGCTATTGCTTCTGTCCATTCTTTTTGAGAAAAGAAAATTATTGTTTCATTTCCTTCAGCATCCAAAGGAAGAAAATTTCCTATTTTTATTTTGTACTTGTATTCATCGTCAATCTTTTTTCTGTCTATAAGAATCTTAACCGTTTCTTCATCATTGTCACAAATTCTAACAACATAGTATCTCATAAAACCGCCTCCTGAAAAATTATAACTCATAGCTTTTTTGTTTGCAACAAAAAAATAAAACTCCGAACCACAGAGATAATCTGCAATTCGGAGTTTCTCGTTTTTATGAAATTGTTTCTTGTGTTTTGTCTTTCGTCTTTTCTCTTTTCTTGCTTTCGGAGGAAATGCCGAGTATTGTTTCAATATTGGATTTGTGAATAAGCATTTCTCTGTGCTTATCTTTCAATGAATAATATTCGGAATATGCCTTTTTCTTTTTTGCCGTCAATTCTGAATATTCTGAATTTATTGACTTGACGGTAGGCAACTTTTTTAAACCAAGTTCATTAAACTTGTTCTTTGCTGCACGATGTAAAATGATTTCACTTTCGTGTTCTGCATAAAACTTTTTTGAATAACCCGATGCTTTATACTTTGCAAAGGTTTCACGAGTGTTGAGATAATTTATAACTTGCTCACGAAGAACCGTTAATTCATCTATTCGTTTTTCAGAAGTTTTGATTTCTTCACGAAGCCCGTTTACCTTCATAGTCATTTCATCCGCCATTTTTGAAAACTCATCATAATCAGCAAATCCGTTTTCTTGCAAATATAAAACAGTCTTTGCCATTTGCTTTAAATTAAAAACTTTTGCCCAATTCTCATATCCTTTTCCTTTACCTTCAGCGAGTTTCTGCTGAACATCAATGAGAAGATTTGAAGATTTTTGCTTCTGCTTGTTTTTCTTTTCACGATGATTTTTATTACCCCGTATAATTGCTTTGATTTCTTCCTCGGAGTAACCTTTACCGAGAGAGCGTAATCGGATATTTTTCTTTTGTCTTGAATTTGAAAAAGTAATATGTTTTCCAAATTTTATTGAGTAACCTTTGTCTTTCATTTGAGAAATGAAATCATCAAAATCTTTCGGCTTGTTTTTCAAAACCTCGTCAATATCGTTTCTCAATAAATCACGAAGGGAGGGAACCTTTTGGTATCCCTCCCATTTGTTATATGCAGTATTTCGTCTTTGCGGATTTTCAACAACAGATAAACTATGTTCAATGCAAATCAAATCACTCAACCTTGCAACATCTTTTGAAATGAAAAATTTATCTCTGAATTTTCGTTTGCAATCAAGAGTAGTCGAGTTGAAATAAATGTGATTATGAATATGAGCTTTATCCGTGTGAGTACATACTATAAATGCGTGTTTACCTTTTAAAAATCGTTCTGCAAATTCATATCCGATTTTGTGAGCTTCTTCGGGTGTAATCTCATTAGGTTTAAATGATTGGCGGACTTGATAAGCTAAAATATCGTTTTTTTGTTTTCTGCCCGTTAAGGAATGATATTGTTTTTTGGATAATACAAATTCTGAAACAACGGTATGAGGATCGCAGGCAAAAGATGATACAAGTTTTCCGTTTTCTGTCTTTTGCGGGTTCATTCCGTAATCTGTTCTGTTGCTTATGCTTTTTGCTATTGTCATTCCTTCATTTTGGTGCATCGCAATAATTTTTGTTACTGCCATTTAATAAACCTTTGCAGTCAGCCATTCTTTGAAAAGAATGAATTTTGATAACACCCAAGTTGCGAACATCGGTATTCCCCAAGGGCTTAACAAGTACGCAAGAAGCAAAACGAGCAACCCATCTTTAACAGTTTCGGTTATCAGAACAAAGATACCGACTATAAGAAGTATCAATGCGATGATACAGAATATCCAAGCGGCAATTCCGATAAGCACAGAAAAGATTCCTATGAGGATTGTGAGCAAGAGCCATAAAGGTGCAAGAATAATTTTCAAAAGGAGTTTACCGATAAATCCTAAAACTTTCATAACAAAACCTCCGTTTCATCTTTATGTTACTGCAAGGAATAAATCCTTGCAAGGATGTCACTCCAGCACAGATAATTTTTTGAGTATCAAATCAGTTTTACTCCAAATTTCTTCTTGAAAGTTTTGAATCTCTTTGATTTCATTCTCATAAATTCTATTAGTGGAATTTACTTTTTTTGCAATCTGATTTATGTTGTTGCTTGCCCTACGGAGCAAAGAAATGAGTTCGCTGATTTCGGGAATATCGAGATTTATAACATAACCGTCAATAGCCATTTTTCGGAGGTAAGCACTCATATTCTGAACACCAAACAAATTCATTTTATATTTTATCAGTTTTAGTTCATCATCGTTAAGACGAAAGATAAAGCGGTAATTTCTTCTCTCACTCAAATCACAATACCTGCTCTTTCTTCTTTGGAGCAGAAGATATTGGAACAACATTTTCTTTTGCAGATTCAAGTTTCTTCAAAACAGACGGTTTTCTTTCTTCTTCCATTTTCTTGACCTGCTTTATGAAAATGTCGGTAAGACCGGGATTTACTCTGTCAACAACGAGAGATAAATCAATCTTTTCTTTAACATCATTCGGGCGAACAGATTTTGCCCAAGCCTTATTTTCAGGAGTTATTCTTTTATCCCAATCTTTAACAATAACGGTCAGAGCAAGAATTTTCTTTACACGGTCAATACCAAAATTTTCAACAACCTTTTTCGCACCTTCGGGATCGAGCTTGTTGTTTGAAAAATTATCGCTGATAGCTGTTTCAATGGCTGTCTTACACATTCCGTCTACTCTTGATGAAAGTCTGAAAGCAGAAACTTCGCCTAGTTTACTCGCTTCATCAAAAGGCTTTTCATAAAGCGGATATTTTTTTAAGTCATTATACGGAATAGCCTGTATATTACCGTCAAGCATAAAGAAGATTTCAGGGTCTTTATAGAGTTTTGAAAATTTTTCGATTTGCTCAGGTGTTAGAGAGCAAAAATCTTCATTACCAAGACCTACAACAAGAAATGTACCCGTAATAATATCATAGATGTTATCTTCTGCATCTCGCAAAGCACGGTTTAATTTTGACCCGTTTATTTTTCCTTCGTCATTACATATAATTCCAACAGAATCTTCAAACGGATATATTGCTTCAATATCTCCGCCTACCTGCTTCTGCAAACTTTCAAGACCGCACGGTATCGTTTCAACTGATGGACTTTCTCCCGGATTAACAACGAGAACTGTCATTTTTTGAATACTGCTTAAATGTTTATCGAGCTGTTCCCTCTCATAAGCATACACATAAAAATTGTAGTCGTGAATATCGGGGTTTAATCGAAGAATATAGCTATATTTTTCCGTGTCGGCTCTGAACCCGTATTCGGTTGTGTAATTTCCCTCAAAAGCACTTTCGGGGTTAGTTCGACAATATGCAGAAAGTGAACTTCTGTCCATAAAAACTTTCCCGTATTCTTTATCGAATCGGAGTGCATTTACAAAAGAATCAAACTCTCTCGAAAACTCTTTCGTTTTCAATTCAGAGTTATGTTCTTCCCAAGTGGTAAAAAAACTTTTTCCGTCTTTTGAAAAGTCACCACGGAGATAACCTATAAATCCGCTGTCAGCTAATATCTTATTAGATTGAGAATACGAATAGTCTTTTTCAATCGTGGTAAAAGGTCTGATTGATATTTCCATTTATAACACTTCCTCTCTTTTTGTTGTTTTACTTATTTTCTTATCGCTCATAGCTTTGCTCTGTGCCTGTGCATCTTTCAGCTTATCAAGAACAGAAGGTCTGCTGCTTTTAGCTACAATTTGATCGGGTGATATTTCACCCTTGTCTGCAAGGTTGAGTAAAGTATCAAGCTCGGTAAGACGGGCAACCTTTTCGGTCAATTCTTGTTCGTGTGGGAAAGGTTTACCAACCTCGGATTGTGCAGCATCTCTCTGTTTGTAAAGGTCATCAAGATACTGCCGTGCATCTTCCAATCTCTTGTCAAGATTTCCGAGTGTATTGTCAATACGGGTAATATTACCCCTTGCATCCGTACCTAGAGCCGTCTTATGCGACATTTCACCACGCAGAGTAAGTTCGTGCTTTTGCTCAAATGCGTTATATGAAGCATACATATCAAAACCTCGGTATTTACCGATTAAAACAGGTTCTTTTGTCTTTACATCTCTTAAAGTATCAAGTAAAGCCGCACCCGCATTTTCTTTGTCCGTAAGTTTATCACCACGAACTTCCATACCGATAAATCCTTCAATGGGTAAAGGATATTTTGCAAGAGTTGCCTTGTCAGCTTCAAATCCCTTAATGTAGCCTTTGAAGCTTTCAATAGTCTGTGGGAAATATCTCAAAAGATTATCTTCAAGACGGTATTGGTTGCTTTGGTGTTCAGCCTTCATAACCTTCAGCTTTGAAACATCAACATCCAAATCCATTCGTTCCTTTATTCGGGGGTCACCTGCACAAAGAGCCTTAATTTCAGCATAAGACAATGCCGCTTCGTCAACATCTTCGCAGGAACGCACGGGAGATTTTGAGGTCATAATCTGTGAAATGAATTTTTGCTTGTTTTCAATCGTCTGCCACAAATATGCGTCGAATGTACCTTCGGTTACATATCTGCAAACGTGAACTTTTGGATTCATATTGCCTTGTCGCTCAATTCTGCCTTTTCGCTGAATAAGGTCACGGGGTCGCCAAGGGCAATCCAAATCGTGAAGTGCAATAAGCCTGTCCTGAACATTAGTGCCTGCACCCATCTTTTGAGTTGAGCCAATAAGCACACGGACTTGACCGTTTCGTACCTTTCCGAAAAGGTCATGTTTTTTTGCTTCGGTGTCTGCATCGTGAATAAATGCAATCTGTTCAGGCGGCATACCGTTTGCAATTAACTTATCACGAATATCATCATAGATGGTGAACGGACGGTCTGCCGTTTCTTCTGCCGATTCCGTTAAAACTTCAAGTTTTGTTTTACCTGATGTTTTACCTTTCGGAGTTGAGATGTCACAGAATACGAGCTGTGTCAGTTTGTCTGCTTCACCGTCACGCCAATACTGAAGAATGTTTTTAACGCATTGATTGACCTTTGTTGTTTCCTCATCGGGGAGCAAGGGACTGATTATTCGTTGGTCAAGACCAAGTTTTCTGCCGTCAGAAGTAATTTTTAGCATATTATCTTCCGAAGGGTCAACAGCTCCGCTGTGTACCTTTGAAGCTCGCTCGGAAAGTAGTTTAACCATTTCTTGCTGTGTTTCCGTAGGCTTACTTACGCAATTATGGTACTCAACTTCGGGAGTGGGAAGATTTAATTGGTCTGCTGTTTTGATGTCAGCAACTTCCTTAAACATATTCATAAGTTCGGGGAGATTGAAAAATTTTGCAAATCTTGTTCTTGCTCGGTATCCCGTACCTTCGGGAGCAAGTTCAAGAGCCGTTGTTGTTTCACCAAATCGTGATGCCCAACAGTCAAAGTGTCCCATTCCCATTTCCTGCAAACGGTCATACTGCAAGTATCTTTGAATTGTAAACATCTCTGTCATCGAGTTTGAAATCGGAGTACCCGTAGCAAATATGACACCCCGATTTTCTGTTATTTCGTCAAGATAACGGCATTTCAGAAACATATCCATTGATTTTTGTGCTTCGCTTGTTGAAAGACCTGCTACATTCCTCATTTTTGTGTAAATGAACAAATTTTTGAACATATCCGATTCGTCAACAAATATACGGTCAACACCGAGCTGTTCAAAGGTAACAACATCATCTTTCTTGTGGTCAGCTCGCATCTTTTCAAGCCTTATTTCAAGTTTCTTTTTTGTAATTTCCAACTGCTTTACCGAGAAATGGTCACCGTTATTGCTTTTCATTTCAGTAATACCCGAAGTGATTTCTGCTATTTCTTCTCTCAAAAGTCTTTCTTGTCTTTCAAAAGATATGGGGATTTTTTCAAACTGTGAGTGACCTATGATAACTGCATCGTAATCACCCGTAGCAATCCTTGCACAGAATTTCTTGCGGTTGGCAGGCTGAAAATCTTTCTTGGTGGTAACAAGTATGTTCGCAGAGGGATAGAGTGAAAGAAACTCGGTTGCCCATTGGTCTGTCAAATGGTTCGGAACAACAACCATAGATTTACTGCAAAGACCGAGCCTTTTCAGCTCCATAGCAGAGGCTACCATTTCAAAAGTTTTACCGGCGCCGACTTCGTGAGCCAAAAGAGTGTTACCGCCGTAAAGAACATGAGCAACTGCGTTTTTCTGATGTTCTCGCAATTCAATGGCGGGGTTCATACCCGAAAATGTAATGTGACTTCCGTCAAATTCTCGTGGACGGATACAGTTCATTTCTTCATTGTATTGCTTAACAAGTGCCTGCCTTCTGTCGGGATCTTTCCAAATCCAATCTCTGAAAGCATCTTTTATGAGCTGTTGTTTCTGTGCTGCAAGAGTTGTTTCTTTGATATTCAGCACTCGTTTCTCTTTACCATCTTCATAAATCACATCAAAAACTCTTGAATCACGGAGATTAAGAGAATCTTCAAGAATTTCATAAGCACTTTTTCGTTTAGTGCCGTAGGTGGTGCGTGCCGCTATATCTTTATCGCTTATGTTTGTTTTACCTTCAATTCTCCATTCAGCAGTAACGGGAGAATATTTTACTGTGACATAGTCTTGTAATCTGTACGGAGTTTCAAAAGTTTCCTGCATAAACTGCTGAAAATACGATTTGTCAATCCAAGTTGTACCGATACGAACCTCAATATCACTTGCTTCGAGGTCTTTCGGCTGTACCTTTTCAAGTGCATCAACATTGATTTGAAATTCGGGGTTATTCTCGGCAATCCGCTTTGCCGTGCGTAGCTTCGCACGGACATTACCCGATAAATATTCATCAGCAGTCTGCCAACCATTTGCCCAATTCTCTCCGTTTTGGTCATAGTCAAAAGAACCCGTTACGGGGTCTTTGAAAATAACCCCTCTTAAACTCTCAACGATTTGCGGGATTTTATCTGCACCGCCCATAAGCTGTGCCATATATCCGAGGTCAACACAGGCTTTTTCACCTATTGAAACTGCAAGTGCTTCACTTGCCGTATCAACTCTGTCAACGGGATTTCTGTGGCGGATAGTTCGTTTGGTAAACATATCCGCTTTCCTTTTCAGCTTCTTGTTATCGTCAAGAACTTCCAACGAGCAGAGCAGATAATATGACGAATCACTCTCAAAAGCCAATCTGTTAGCACGGTCATTTATAAGACCGTATTTCTTTGAAAAGGTATCATACAGATAATTGAGTTCCGCCTGTTTTTCCTTGATTTCATAATCGGTAGTTCTTTCATCCATCTGCAATGCAATGAGTTCATTTACACAATTACGCAACCCGACCATTCCTTTAATGCGTTCCTTTGCGGTTGCATTAACATCAGGGACAGCCATAATACTGTTCTCTCGGTAGTAAACTTCATTGTCAACAACGGTAAAAGAGTAATTTTTCACATCCGGGTCTGCGGGTATGGATTTGGAAACCTTAACTTCCGCTTCATCGCTCAAATCCGTTATCTGTGCTTCGGTATATGTACCGCCGATGTTTTGAACAGCATAAGCAAGCTGTGTTGAAAGAGATAAATCCTCATACGGTTCTACGGTGTAATCCATACCGTGAGCTGTGCTTCTTTCTGTTTCTCTGCCCATAACCATTTCGGGATTATCAAGGAAATATCGGTTGACTGCATAGCCTTGTTCATTTGTTCCGAGAGCTACCCAGTCGGGTTCTATGGCAATGGGACTTTCTCTTTTCTGAAGAAAGATAATATCCGAAACAACCTCTGTGTTTGCATTAACTTTAAAAGCATTATTCGGTAAACGGATAGCACCGAGCAGGTCTGCCCGTTGAGCAAGATACTTTCTCACTTCCTGATTCTTTGAATCCATCGTGTGACGGGAAGTAATGAAAGCAACAACACCGCCGGGACGGACCTGGTCAAGTGCTTTGGCAAAAAAGTAGTTATGAATATTAAAACCGAGCTTGTTGAAAGCACGGTCATTAACCTTATACTGTCCGAAAGGCACATTTCCGATTGCGACATCGTAAAAGTCTTTTCGATCTGTTGTTTCAAATCCACCGATAGTAATATCGGCTTTGGGATAAAGCTGCTTTGCAATTCTGCCCGTAAGACTGTCAAGCTCAACGCCGTAGAGCCTTGAATCTTTCATCTCATCGGGGAGCATACCGAAGAAATTACCGATACCCATTGAAGGCTCAAGGATATTACCTTTGGTAAATCCCATATTTGCAAGAGCATCATACATAGCTTTGATAACTGTGGGACTTGTGTAATGTGAGTTCAGAACAGTTCCTCTTGCAGCTTCGTATTCTTCGGGCGAAAGTGCAACAATAAGCTCCTTGTATTCATCTGCCCAATTCTCTTTTGTTTCATCAAAGGCTTCGGGCAAACCGCCCCAACCGACATAACGGGATAAAACCTCTTGTTCTTCGGGAGTTGCATTTCTTCCTTCAAATTCAAGTTCTTTCAGCAGATTTATGGCATCCATATTCATACGAAATTTTGCTTTTGCTCCGCCTTCACCGAGATGTTCATCAGTTATATGAAAATTATCTCTTACAAACGTTTCTTCAGGTGTTTCGGGTTCTGTTGTTTTGATAGTTTGCAGAACAACATCATAAGGCAAACCGTTTTCAACGGCGGGATAAACGGTATCTGTTTCAACTGAATATTCGGTTGTTTCCGTAGGCGATTCTTCCCGTCTGCTCCACCAATCAACCTCTGTTGCCATAATCTCGGCAAACTTTTTTTCCTCATTGAGGGTAAGTTCAGAATGTTGTTCCAAGAACGGCAGAAGAATATCAAGACCTCTGCGGTGTTCCGCAATCTGCTGATTACAGTATTCTTCACCTTGCTTTTTCCATTCCGCAACCATAAATGAATCGGGAGATATAATATAGTTAAGGTTATTCCGAATATGAGCAATCAAGTCACCTTCGCCGTCACCGATATCAAATCTGCCCGTATAGGTGAAATCTTCACCGTCAATAACAGCATCTATTCTGAAATCTGTTTTGTGATACCAGCCTATCTCTTTTTCGTTTCGTTCTCTGTGCTGTTTCTCATCAAGCACACCGAGAAGTCTGTTGCCGAGAGCAAAGGATAAGTCTGTAAATCTGTCATTGAGCTGCTTGTCATAGAACGCAGGATGTTCGGAAAATCCGATAGTGAGCCTCAAGCTGTCAGGCTTTATTTCTACTACATCAGATACTTCGGGAGCAGATTTTGCCTGCGGATATTGTTCAAGAAGCCTTGCGAAGCTTTCTCTGCTTTCAGCTCTGCTGATGGGATAAACAAGAGTTGTATCTCTCATTCGGATATCGTGTTCTCCGATAGCTTCAATGACAAACGGTGTGTTATCTTCAAGATATATAACATCTCCGACATTGTACGGGAATTCGGGTTCGGAAGTTTCTTTGACAACTGCATTTTCAGATGCAATTCTGTTCTTTATTTCATCTAAATCCGCAAGTGCTTCTTCTTCGGTATCAAACCAGTGTGTAAGGTTATCATCAGCAATATAGAAATCGTTGATTTCATTATCGTAAACTGCGAATTTATCCCCCTCATAGGGTACGAAAATTTCGTGAATTTCAAACCTTTCCGGCAAAGAAACAGACTGTTCGGATTTTACGGTAAAATTACCCGAATCAAGATATTTTTCAAATTCTTCTCTGCTCATTTCAACCGCATCCTGCTCGGGAAGGTCGGGAAATGTGTAGTAGATGTAATCTTCCGTTACATCTTCGATCTGAAAAACGGTTGAAGGCTCATCGTTATCCCACACCGTAACTATTTCATCACCAATGGAATAGCTTTGCCCTGCAGGCGTTGTAAAAGTTGTTGTTACATCATTCATCACTTGCTGAATGAACGGAGCATTTTCCAATGCTTCGGGGTCAACTACTTCACCGTTTACTATTCCGTGTTCGGCAAGATTTTCACGAATGGCAACAGGGTCAATATCATCAAAGTTGTCATATTCCTCTGTTTCATAAGTATGTGTTCTGACAGATTCATCGTATGACGGTAATCTGTACTGATTTCTTTCACCGTTGGTTATACCTGAAACAATAACATTGAAATGCTCACGAAGTTTCTCGACATTCTGTTCAAGTCTGTGAGAGGGTATTCCGCACATAGGCACGGTTCCCATTTCAGGAATATATCTTGTTGTGGCAATCAATCCGAGCTGTTCAACTGCAATTTCGGCATCTTCACCGTACATTTCAAAGAAATCACCGACTTGAAACAGAATAACATCATCGGGGTTATCAGCAATAATATCCGCAACCTCATCAAAATATGATGATTTTGACGGTGCGTTTTCCTCTATCTTCGGTAACGGTTCAAGCGGTGCATCTTTTCCGTAAACGGAATATCTGCCCTCTAAATATGCCGTCATATCTTCAAAGCCTTTTTTGCGATACTCATAATATCTGTCATCGGGTTTTGTTTCGTTCCATACGGGGAGCATCATATCGTTATATATCTCTCTGACCCTTACGGGGTCTGTGAGCTGTTGCTGTATTGTTTTTACATTCTCCCAATAATGAACAGCATCATTGTCTGGAAACGGCTTATTTTCATTAACGCCGAAAAAGAAACTGTGAATACTCGCTGCCAATATATGCCTTTCGTAATCCGGCATATTTTCTTTGTCTTTCACAGACAAGAATCTGTCAGCCTTAATAAGTTCCGCAATGCGTTTGCTTGCTTTTTTCCAAGGCAACTGAATTTCTGCATAAGGCTTGCCAATATCACCGTGTCCGAACTTTATACCTTTTGAGGTATATTCAAGATTGTCATTTCCGCTATATGACCCGCTGTATTCTCCGTGCATTTTGCGTAGATATTTCATTCGTTCATCGGGGTCGTGATGTGTAACGAAATACGAATATACTTCCAAACGATATTCCGCAGTTTTTCTTTGAGATAAAACATTGTCAATTTCATCTTGTGAAATATACATCTTATGTTCGGGTTCATAGCTTCTGTCGGCCGAGAAAACAAGTTTTTCAGCCTGCATATCTTTAAGGCGGTCAAGAAGTTCTTGCGGTCTGTAAAATCTGAAACGAAGTATGTCGCTGTTCTGCTTGTATGCAGTCAAAAACAATTCCATTTCAGCAATTATTGTTTTCAGTTTCTGCGGATTATTGAGATATTCAAACAGCACCTGTGTTTCTTCGGGATAACCTTTTCTTAAATCCCTTATAGCACTAACGGTAGGAATAAGATTAAGACTTTTTCCTTCCTCTGAAAAATCCGCTGTCATATACAGTAATCTATCCGCAACATCTTTTGCCTCAAAATTTTCTGCACGGTCTATTTCTCGTTGAGGCATATATTTACCTTCATCGAGAAGTTCTTTTATTCTCTCCGCCGCCTGTACCCAAGTAAGGGTTGTTGCATAAGGTTTATTCGCTGTTTCACCATCTGCAATCTGAATACCGCCAATGCTGTACCACATAGCATATTTACGCCCGTTCACATAAAAGCCTGCGCCGTTAGTTTTATAATGTTCAGCGAGAAAAACGGCATTTTCTTCAAGCTGTTTACCTTTCATAAAATGAGCACATATCTTTATTCGGCTTTCTTCATCATTTGAACCAAGTCGCAGAGCTTCATCAATTACATCTTGTGAAAGAGTGTTTGTAAAAGAAAAAACGGAGGGCAAAATGCTCTCCGTTTCGTCTATCAATCGGATTTGTTCAGCTTCGGAAGCAAACAGACTTAACTGTTCGCCTTGCTGACTATCAAAAGTTAGCTGTATATCAGTTCTTTCAGCACTATTTCCTCGGCTGTCTGATGAATGCTGTTCATCAACTGCACCCACTTCATTTGGTCTTTCGCTTTCAGTTCCTCGGTCACTCCGTACTGCTTCATCAACTGTGAAAGAAGCAGCTCCATGCGGCTTGTTGCCGATTCTTCCACTTCGTGAAGGTGGTCGTACAGTTTCTCCGACAGGGTAAGATGATTCCACAGTATCGGGTTGTGTTCCTTTAGATACGCTTTTCTCATCTTGCCGTACTTGCCGAGAGGTTTCTTCTCGCTGTCCTTCAATTTGAGGTTCGGAATGAGATAATCCCCGTTCTGTCTGTAAGTGATCTCTGCCATAATCTTTGCTCCTTTCCTTTTCAAAGGTTCGTATTGTGATTTCAATTTGCCTTAAAACATCTTCGGCACATTCGCTTACCGCCGAGCCGAGAACCGCAACCGTTCCGGGGGTATTGAAATCAAAGACACTCAAAAAATCTTCGTGTTCAAAATACCCATCGGGGTCAAGTCCGCATCGGGAGAGCAGAGCGTATGTTGTACTGACTACACCTGCGTTTCGGAAAGCCATACCGATGTTATCTTCATCATACTCTTCCAAAAAAGAATCGTCAACGATGCCGATTATCGTTCTTTTATGATTATTCCAAAACTCATCAACGAGCTGTGCTGCAATACTTTCAAGCTGAACGGAAATTCCGCTGTTTTCCGAAACATCATATTTTCCCGAAAGAGCTGACATTACTGCTTGCTCGTTTTCATCGGTAAGAATCCATTGGTTTACAGACCTCGAATTTTCTCTTGTTCCCGTATCGGAAACATCAAAAACATAACGGATTTCGGGGTTATCCCCGTCATTGTTAAGGAGTGCGATACCTTTTGAACCTCTCCGAACATATCGGTTCATTCGCTGATTCCATATATTGAACTCTGCACAAGCTGTTGCTTCGGGTCTTTGAGCATAAATCATTAGCTGCTCGTTATACGGATATTTATAGAGCCGTGAGGCAGTTGTAAGGAACGCAGTCCAATTCTGCCTTGAACGGGTAAGATTCTTTTCAGTATCAGCAGTTAATTGAGAGATTTCTTGCAGTTTTGCTTCATAATCTGTTTTATCTGCCATATTTTAGCTCCTTTCTCTGAAATGTAAAAGAGCGACACGAAAGCCGCCCTTTTAAATGATATTTAGATTTCGGGGAATAAGTCAAGCTCGGAATATTCTTCATCACTCATATTTCGGAGTTTCGTGATTGCTCCTTCGCTTAACAGGCGAAGCTCCGCTTCGTCGGTTTCAAGATACTGCATCATTTCTTCAATTTTTCCGATTGTTTCCTCACGGGTTTCACCGCTGTAGAGAGCTACGATGTTGTTTTCTTCAAATGTCAGTTTCATTGTATCAAATTCCTTTCTGTTTTCTTCGGCATAGGATTATCAAGTGAGCCCGCTTGTTTCTTTGCATCTTCAAGTCTTTTGAGAACAGACGGCTTCTTGCCTATGTCATTCTGTTTTGATTTATCGTCAGTTTCGGGTTTCTTGCCGTTGTTTATAACCCCGTCTATCATACCGTAATCATCCTCGGTGGATATTTCGGCATTTTTGAGATAGTTTCTCTGCGGAAGGAAATCGTGAACGGGAGTAAAACCGATACTGTCAACATAATAGAATGATACATCATTACCTCTTTTTAACGCAATGATGTCGCTTACCGAACAAGACTGACCTTTGTAATCAACAGGAAGATGAATGTTGAAATCCTCATAGATACTGTCAAGCACCTGAACAATTTCGCCTTGCTTTTTCAGTTCACCCGTAGCAACAAGGCTGTAATTATCCCTTGAAATTTCAAGACCGTGCTTTTTAAGAAATTCCGTATTCATAAAACGGTGTTCGTCTGTTGCTTCGGAGCGAATGAGCTGATAGAGAGCAAACGCATCTGACGGACTTTCAAGAAAGGCTTTTTCCTTTTCTTTAAATGCTTCAAGAGCTTTTGCCCAATCCGCTTTTTCTACACCGAACATACCGTCGTGCTGTCTGAATGCTTCGGGAGTTTCGATAAGCGATTCCGAATTATCGGTGTAAATGCAATAAACGGGAATATCCTGCATAAACAGTTCTGCTGCTCGGCTCTTTGTTAAAGGGAGCATATTGTCATCGGTATATCCGAACGAGAGTAATGCTTCACGGCTTATGGCGGGGTCGGGAACGGGAATATCGGATAAATCTTCTGTCTGCGGTGTTTCTATGGCAGGTTCTTTAAGTTCCGTGTCAGTCAGCTCCGCACCACGCTCTTTGACAATCGCTTTATAATTTTTTTCGATAGCGGTAATAAGTTCAGATGAGGTTTTGTTAATAACATCAAGACTTTCTTTCAGTTCTTTGAGTTCCTTATTCTGTGACCAAGAAGCAAGATAACCGAAAGAGTTTTCACCCGTTTCAATTCCGAAATATGCACAAACCGTATATGCAATACTTTCCGCTTGTACTTCTTCATCACTTCGGGATAGCTTGCTTTTATCATCCGTTTCGGGAATATAAGCGGGATTGTGCAGTTTTGCGTGTGCCGATTCGTGTATCATCGCACATACTGTCTGCACTTCGCCCATACCCTCACGAATAACAATTTCTTGTCTTTTGGGACTGAAATATCCGTCTGTATCGGGTCTTAAAGGTTTGAATGAAATAGGAACGGGAGCAGAGCGGCTGATAGCTTCTTTGAGCATATCAAAATTTTCTACTTTTCCGTTCAAATCCGAAGCCAACGTCGGGAGTTCTTTGCCCGAAGTCTGACTTACATCGAATACCGTAACGGGTCTGAAAGAAGGGATTGAAACCTCTTTTTCTTCCTTGATGATTTCACCGTTTTCATCTCTCATCGGAAGTTTTGTATCGGGGTCGAGAACATCTTTTTCAATCTTCTTTTTGTACGGAGTGGGAGCTATGATTTTAATACCTTTTTCGCCCTTGTTTACATTTCGCTCAAATTTATCCTTCCATTTGTTGAAACCCGCAACAAGAGTTGCATCCGGCTTTTGCATATATATGAGCATAGTGTTGTTGAAACTGTAATTATGGAATCGGCTCATTACCTGCAAATACTCTGTATATCTGCCGGATTCAAACACTTCCTTTATGCCTTTTTCTATGCTGTCGATGATTTCTTTCAAACGGTCTTTGTTGTTTCTGAAATTACCTGTTTTTTCAGACATAAAAATCTCCTTTCTAAACAAAAAAAGAGCTGTATTCATCCGCCGAAACGAACAAATACAGCTCAACACTTTATTGCTTTTGTAACGCCTTTCTATCTGTTTTTGAGATTCTAATGATATTCCATTAAAACCTCTGCTAATATGTTGCGGAAGCCTTATATATCAACTGTTTTACAACTTTGTTTTGCGTAGATTGAAATAGCGTTTTCTTTGCCTTTCGGCTTCTTTTTCCCTTCGGCGTTTTAATGCACATTCGGTGCAGTATTTCAAAGCATTGTTTTTTGAGAACAATGGTTTACCGCAAGTCTTACAAAACTTCGTTGCATTGATTTTGTAAAGCTCTGCTTGAAGTTCTGTGTTTGTCGGAAGAACGGCATTTATGTACCAACGGCAAAGCAGAGAGTACGAATGGCATTGAACACACCAAACATAATCTCCGTCATCGAGAGCTATACAATTACCGTTATCGTAATTACAACACAGTTTCTTTATGTGCCTTGATACTTTTCGTTTCTGTGTTTCCGTCATCCATATCCGTTCAGACATTTCCTGTTACACCACGCTGTACTTTGTTCTTTCACCGTTATCGGTCATAATAAGTGAAGCTGCATAATATGAATCGTTTTTCTCGGAGTATACCTTCGGAATCCTGCACCTGCCGCTTTTGAGAAGTTCAGAAGCAATTTCTTTATCAAGCAGGATATGTTTGGAATCAAGATAACGGTTATCTCTCCAAAGACCGAAACGGCACTTTGCGTTTTCACAGAAAAAACCGAGCTGACTTTCGGTGACATTACCACCGCAACGGGGACAAGTGCCGATTACTTCTCTGCCTGACGGAAAAAGTTTGTCTGCATCGGGTGAGATGACATAATTTTTACAAATATCAGTTACCATATCCGCAATACCGGAAAGGAACAAATCTGCATCCAAATCACCGTTTTCAATAAGCTTCAGCCTATGCTCCCATTCTGCCGTAAGCAAAGGTGACTGTATGTGTTCGGGTACAACAGAAATGAGCGATTTGCCTATTTTGGCAGGAACAAGTACCGCACCTTTTTTGCACTGTTTTCGCTCAATATATCCAACGGAAACGAGCTTTTCAATCATATTTGCTCTTGTTGCAGGTGTGCCTAAACCTTTTCGTTCTGCATCTTTCGGAGCTTCTGCTGCACCTGCATTTTCCATAGCAGAGAGCAGCGTATCCTCTGTGTAGTGAGGTTTCGGTTTGGTTTTGCCTTCTTTTACCTCTGTTTCAATTACTTCGTAAACATCACCGATTTCAATACCGTTTTCAATGATGATTTCATCTTCATCATCGGATTTCATAAAATCCTTCCAACCGTATTCGGTTATGTCTTTGTACTTGACTTTGAAATCTGTATTTCCGCAACGGATAACCGCCGTTTCGGAATAGTAAACATAGGGTTCTGCAACGGCGCAGATTAAACGCAGAGAAATCATTTTGAGAATATCTCTCTCGCCCTTGTTCAGTTCAAAGAGGTCTGCTTTGCCCGCAGTAAGAGTGGGAATTATTGCGTGATGGTCTGACACCTTCTTGTTGTTGCAAACTTTGTAAGTTGTAAATTCGTGACTTTTAATGTTGCTTGATGTGAGCCTTGACGACACTTTTAAAAGTGCATCAATCGTTCCTTCCATATCTTCCGTAAGATAACGGGAATCGGTACGGGGATATGTGCAAAGCTTTTTTTCATAAAGTGACTGAGCATAGTCAAGTGTCTGCTGTGCCGTATAACCCAATATGCGGTTGGCATCACGCTGGAGCGTTGTGAGGTCATAGAGTAACGGTGCTTTTTCTTCCTTTTCTTCACCGTTTACTGAAATAACGGTTGCAAACTGATTTGAACATTCCGCAACAATCTTTTCTGCTTCTGCCTTGTCGGAAAGTCTTTCAGATGTTGCTTTGAGTTTTCCGCAGGTAATCTGTGCGTTGTAATATGTTTCGGGGACAAATTCCGTTCTCTCTGATTCTCTTGAAATGATAAGAGCAAGAGTGGGTGTAACAACTCTGCCAATGCAGAGCTTTCGGTGGTAAAGCACCGAAAAAAGCCTTGTAAGATTTATGCCGACAAGCCAATCGGCTTTTGCTCTTGCATCCGCCGAGTAATACAGATTATCGTACATCTCCGAGGGTTTAAGGTTTTCAAAGCCTTTCCTTATGGCTTCATCTTCCATTGACGAAATCCAAAGCCTTTTTACGGGTTTATTGCACTCTGCAAAGTTATATGCGTTTCGGAATATCAGTTCTCCTTCACGGCCCGCATCGCAGGCATTGATGATTTCCGACACATCTTTTCTGTGCATTGTTTTTTTGAGAAGCTGAAAATGCTGATATGTTTTCTTTCGCAAACTGTTCTGCCACTTGTCGGGGATGATGGGCAAATGCTCATATCTCCAATAGGCATAGTCGGGGTTATATGCCGATGCGTTTGCGACACCTGCCAAGTGACCTATACACCAAGCAACGATATATCCGTTGCCCTCATAAAAGCCGCTTTTCTGTTTTCTCGCACCAAGCACATTTGCAATAGCTATACCAACCGAAGGCTTTTCAGCTATAACTAACTTGAACATTGGTTTTTCTCCTTGTGTTTTTCTTTAAACTTGTCTTTTCAGATTTTATATTTCCAAATATATTTTTTGAAAATATGTGTATATCCCATTGAAAAGTTATCATAATTATGATAAAATATCAGCGGGAGGTAGATATTATGGAAATGATTAGACCTGTATCTGATTTACGAAACAATTTTGCCGATATATCAAAAACAGTACACGAAACATCACAGCCTGTTTTCTTAACAAAGAACGGTTACGGTGATATGGTTGTTATGAGTATGGAAGCATTTGAAAAGCTCCATTTTGACAGCGATGTTTACTGCAAACTGCTCGAAGCAGAAAGAGAAGCTGAATTAACGGATGTTCGTTATTCATCAAAAGATGTGAAAAAGGCTATGCGTGAAGTAATCGGAGAGTAATGATATGTATAAAGTTCAATTTCTTCCGTTGGCTCAAAACGATTTGGTTGAAATAGTCGGATATATTGCAAACAAGTTGCACAACAAGCAAGCCGCAAACAGATTGGCTGATGAAATAATAAAAGCGACTGATACACTTGCGGATTTTCCGTATGCATATCCTTCATACACTCCGATTCGCCCAACAAAAAACGAATACAGAAAAATCAGCGTTCAGAATTATTTGATTTTCTATACTGTTGATGAAAAATCTAAATTTGTAACTGTTTCAAGAGTTGTTTACGCAAAAAGAGATTATGACAAGTTGATTAAATGAGTAAACCTGCCAGCCATTTGCGGTTGGCAGGTTCTTTTTTTATTCTTCTTCTGTTGCTGTTTCTTCCTCAACCTCATATTCTTCCTCATCATCGGGGTCAGTATATGTATCGGAAGAACCGCCGTTATCGTTTGTGCCTTTACCCTTGAATTTGAAATGGTAAACGGCATATCCGCCTGCGGCTAAAGCGATGATAACAAAGATGATTATTCCGCTTTTACTCTTGTTTTCGGTTTCATCTTCATTTTCGCCTTCACCGTCAGCTTCGGTTGTTTTTTCGGCGGGTTTCTCTGTTGTTGCTTCGGGAGCGACACAGCCTGCAAGATTGTTCTTGCAGATCGGACATTCTGTGTTTACCTTACCGTCAGCACACTTTTCTTTACATTCACATACGATTTCTGTTGCTTCACTATCTTCGATAAGCGAGAGAAGGTCAGCTTCATCTACCATATTGAGAAAGTGAACATTCTCTTTATCGCCCTCACGGTCAATAACGATATAGAAGGTGTTGCCGTTTTTGCTAGTTACGGTCAAAAACTGCTTACTCTTGATTTCCTCATCTTCCTTGCTTGAAGTGATATATCCGCCCGACTGCAAAAGGTCATCAATGAGCGAAAGATTACCTTCGGGAGTGAGTTCAAAAGAGTTTTCACCTGTGTTCGGAATATCCACATCAACCTTTGATATGGTAAGCGTGTCTATTGAGGACGGAATTTCGGCATTACCGCTTTCATCGGATGCGTAGCAGTCCTCAGCGGCAAATGCAGAAACAGAGAGTGTTGAAATACAGAGGATTACAGCAAAAAGAATGTGAATAAGTCTTTTACTTGTTTTTCTTCTCATAAGAAATCAGTTTCCTCCTTTGTTTGCTTTGGCAGAAGAAATGAGTTCAACTATTTCTTCAATAGTTAAATCTGAAGAACGAATCATACCGATAATATCGGTGTTTTCATATTCCAGTATTTTTCGGTCTATTTCTTCGTTTCGTTTCTCTGCATTGGCAATCTTGCTTTGCCAGCCATTGATTTTCTCTATATTCTTCTGCTTTTCTTCTTTGAGTTTTTCAATTTTGGGATTCATAAAAAACTCCTTTACGGATTTGGCATTCTGCCGTAGGCATAGAAATGTTCTTGCCAATAATCCTTCGTTAATGTGTCATACTGAATGGGATCTCCGCAATGTATCATCATATTGTTACCGACATAAATGCCGACGTGCGTAACCGTTCTGCCTGCATCGTAAGTACCTTCAAAGAACACCAAATCTCCGGGTTTGACATTAACAGCAGATATAGGTGTGCAAATGTCATAAAGACCTTGTGCCGTAGGTCTGCCGATGTTCCAACCGCTGTGATTGTAAACCCACGAAACATATCCCGAACAGTCAAATGAGGTGCTCGGTGAGCTGCCGCCGAAAACATAGGGATAACCTAAATATTTCTCGGCTTCGGCTATGATAGCCGCAAACCGTTCATCGGTTAATGCTTCTGCGGGTATCTCATATTTCGGGTATTCGGTGTTTATGTATTTATCGGTGTACTCCGATTCGGGGAACAGGTCGGGACGGTTGCCGAGTGTTGCCATATATACGGAATATAATTCAAGCTCATCTTCTGTCAGCACTTGTGAGGGAAGATGCGAAAGATCATTGTTTTTCAGAGTTACATAACAAATGTAGTAATTGTACGGTACTTGAACCTTGTATGATACAAGTTTCGGGATAAGATTTCCTTCTTCATCAAAATACCATTCAACCCTATATCGTGTTTCTTCTCTGTACCGAACCTCGGTTATGACCTTTTCCGTTAGAGTGTACTGCTTATCGAAAAGCATCTGAATTTCATCTTCCGCTTGGTCGATAGTCCATTCTCCGCTGTGCAAAGCAGTAAGGGTAGATATGAGTACATACGGATCGTGTTTTATCTCTGCAAGGTCATAATGGTATTCATCGTAACCGTGCGTTGATTCATAGTTGTTTAATTTGTTCTGAAGCTCCGCTTCAAGAGCCGAATACATATCCTCTGCTGCGTTCATCGCTTCATCGGAACTCGGATATGTTGTCATTCCGACAGCACCTACACCCGATTGAACAAGAACAGAGCCGGAAGAAAACATTGATACGATAAGAAGAAGGGCAAGAAGGACACCGCCCACAACGAGCAGTCCCGTTTTATGATTTGACACAAACTGAACCGCTTTCTTCGTTGTTTCTTTTGCCTTCGTTGCCCTTTTTGCGGATTTTGCCACAGTTTCCGATGCACGGATAGTATCGCTCGCACCTTTTCCTGCCTTGGCTGCGGCATATTCTTTCTTAATAGCTCGCTTTTGCTGCCAACGGGAATACGGATTTGAAGATAACTGCGGATTCTGCTCCTTTGAATGCTGATAGAGAGCATCAACATTGGCTTTGTCAGCCTTTTTCTCTGCACGGGAAGTTTCACGGTACGGTTTCAGTTTACGGCTTCTGTTAATGCTTTTTCCCGTTCTGACCGCACCTTCAACACCTTGCTCGATTTTGTGAACGCTCTCTACACCGACATTATCATCTTCGGTTTCAGCAATCTTTTTGTGAACCTTTGCCGAAGCGACATTCACGGGAGCTTTCTTTATTTCACTCGTCAGCTTTGATGACGGCTTTGGTTTATCCACATCTTCGTGAAACATTTTCTTTGGTATTTTCTTTTCGGCTTTTTCAAGTTTTTTTACGGCTTTATCAGCCTTTTGAGCAGCTTTCTTGACCTTCGGAGCTTTCAGTTCTTCATCATCGAACCTTAATCTCGGTACACGCTTGCTCATTGAGAATTAACCTCCGTTATACAAGGCGGTATCTTTCATCGCCTTCATCGAGATAGATACCC
This sequence comes from Acutalibacteraceae bacterium, assembly GCA_045540355.1. Taxonomy (GTDB): domain Bacteria; phylum Bacillota; class Clostridia; order Oscillospirales; family Acutalibacteraceae; genus RGIG2945. The sequence goes on from JAZQHB010000056.1 coordinate 29,194, forward strand.
TCGATGGAAACGAAAATACCGTGATTTTCGTGAAGCTCCTTAACGGTTTTAGCGAAATTATCAAGAGCTTTTTCCGTTTCTGTATCATTCACATCAACCTCGCAACTCATACTGTCTGCTGTTTCTTCCTGTTCGGTCATAAGAGCAATTTTTGCTTCAAATGCCTCCTTCATATCTTTAAGGAAAACGACATAATCGCAGGCATCGTCGGTTCTGCTGTGTCTGAAAAGACGCAGAGCATCGTGAAAATCAATGAAGTTGAGAAACTGTTTTCCGCTGGGTGTATCGTGCAGAACACGGTTCAGCCTTTTACAGCAATCCGAAACAGATTTGCGGGGGTCTGCAAATCCCATTGTCCTTGCAACATCTCTGCCGCAGAAAAGAACTTCATCTTCGATAAACACAAGGCGGAGAACGCCGAAATCGTCACTTGTGACTACACCTCTGATAATGGGTGTTTTGATTGAATTGCACATATTTTTATACTCCTTATCTTTAATAGCATTAAACCGCTTTTTCCTGCGGTTTTGTTGTCATAATCTTGTAAAGCTCCGTATCCTTCGGGAAACGGTCTGTAAACGGCAATATCGTACTGCCGTAGAATATAAGTCCTTCACCTTCGCCCGACTGTGTTACATACGAAAGCTGATGAGGGGAAATGTTGAGCTGTCTTGCGAGAATCTGTCTGTCACCGCTTGCCTGATTGAGCATATATATGTAGTCCGAGTTTTCAAAGATATTCTCGATTTCTCTTGATGAGAGCAAGTCTTTGACATTCTGCGTTATGCCCGTGGGAATCTGTTTTGTGATTAGCGAATGGCTTTTTATCCATTCCTCTGGAGCTTTCGCTCATTTTCAGCGATATGTCATTTCATATCCAGCATAGCATAGCTTTTTATCCTGTGATAAATCACAGACCGCAACGATAGCGGGGACTCTTGGAGCTGTTATATTCTTCATTGAAGTTTCAAGCTCTATGCGTTGCGTGTGACTGTACTTTTAGATACAGCCTTCCACTCGGATTAGGATTTTACACCTTTCCCGATTTCTTTCCCGCTGATAATTTCAGTTGTTATTATGCGGCTTCAACTGAAACGGCATTTCTACCGCCCCACTTACGGAAACGCTTCCAAATCTCAACCGTGTATGCAGCCGTCTGTTCCTCTTTGAGAAGAAGGTGCATCTCGTCAATGTAATAACGGGTTGACTTGTGTGCCTCACGGTTTACGGTAACTCTGTTCCATACTTGATCTTGAACAATGAGCATACCGATTTTTTTGAGCTGTTTACCGAGTTCTTTGATGTCATAACTTACAACACGGCTTCTGATGTCAACATTTGTGCGGTGATTGAAAACATTGAGTGAACCCGTAACATAGATTTCAAGAGCAGTAGCGATATACTGTGCTTCTTTTTCTTCCTGTTTGCGGAGTTCGTTATACAAATCCTCAAGTATAGGCATATTTTCGGGAACAGGGTCAAGAAGATAATTACGGTAAACCTGCCTTACACAACGGTCAATGATTGTTTTTTCAACGGGCTGCAATCCGTCTTTGCCTGCAACGATGAGTTCGCACAGAGAAAGAATGAAATCGGATTTAAGGGTCAGCGGATTTTCGTCATCCGAATAGTTGAGGTTCAAATCCATAGGATTTATAAAGTCATCGGATGTGGGAGAAATCTTAATAACCTGTCCGTCAAGTCTTTCAACCAATGCTCCGTACTCGGATTCGGGGTCGCATATAATGATGTCGTCATCTGTTACGAAGAAAACATTTGAAATCTCTCTCTTTGCCGAGAAAGATTTACCTGATCCCGGAGTGCCGAGAATAAGACCGTTGGGGTTTTTGAGCAGTTTACGGTCAACCATAATAAGATTGTTGGAAAGAGCGTTCAGACCGCAATAGAGAGCTTCTTTGCTTGTCTGAAACAACTCCTGCGTAGTGAAGGGAATAAAAATAGCGACGCTTGATGTGGTCAAGCCTCGCTGAATTTCGATTTGATTGTAACCGAGAGGTAAGCAGCTCATAAGTCCTTGCTCCTGCTGAAAATCAAGCCTTGTAAGCTGACAGTTGTATTTCTGTGCAATCGAGCCTGCCTGAAATACAGTATTGTCAAGATGCTGCTTTGTATTTTCAACATTCATAACAATAAAGGTGAGCAGGAACATTCGCTCATTTCGGCTCTGCAAATCCTGCAAGAGTTTTGTTGCCTCATTGTTGTATGTGGCAAGGTCAGAGGGAATAATATCCATATCGTAACCGCTTCTCACAGCCTTTTTCTGTTCCTCAATCTTCATTTTCTGAAGGTCTGTAATCTTGCGTTTTACCGTTTTAATCGCATTTACTTGGTCAACTGACTGTATGTGCATTGAAACGATAAGGTTCGTTTCCATATCAAGGAAATCCGCAAGCAGACGGTCATTGAGTTCGGGTGCGAGAATTTGCAGGAACGATACCGCACCTACCTTTTTGCCGATACCGAAGGTTGAACCCGTTTTGAATTCAAATGAACTCGGTGCTATGTAGTCCTTAACGGAAAGACCCGAAGGAACAAGATCATCCCACGAAAAACGGAACGGGATTTTTTCATCCAAATGAAACATTCCGTGCATAAGTTTAAGTCTTTCATATCCGTTAATGGGTTCTGCCACAACACCCATTTTCTTGAAGTTTGTCAGAATATCGCTTTCAATTCTTTCAAGACGGGGTTTCGCTATTTTCAGCGATTCTGCTTCGATACCGAAGGTGAGATATTTGGTTTTAATCAAACCGTTGTTGCCTTTGGCAAGCTGATCACGGAGAAAGGTCTGATACTCTATTGCAATACCGTCAAACATATCTCCACGAACCGGAATTGAGATGTTTTCGGAATAAGTTTCTTTCGCTCCCGTCATATTCATAAAGGAAAGCTGAAACTTTACCGAGCTGTCGAAATAGTTGAGGAAATCACACCACGCATCGAAGATGGCGTTTTTGTCCTCATTGTTGTTGAGCTGATAGTTAATATCGAGAAACTTAACCGTTTTGGAATAAAAATTGTCCGTTACTCGGCAGATACCGTCTTTAAACATTCTCTGAAACGGTATGCTGTCCTGTGCGGACATCTGTTTTTTGTCACCCTTCGCTTTTGAAACAGCAGAATTTATCTGCTTCTGCTGTTCTTTTGAAAGGTTATTGTTATTTGCCTTTTTTGACAATGCGTTCAACCTCCTTGTTCAGTTTATCTTGCTTTTCGAGCAAGGAATAATAATTGTTCGTTTTGTAGGGTCGCTGTTTCGGTCTGATAAACAAAACATTGATTATGTTTTTAGCAACCTTTTCAAACGGCTGTCCGTTCTTTTCATACATTGCAAGAAGCATAAACGGAAGCAAAACGATTATCATTATAATTGCCGCACCGCTTATATTGATATGAGCCTTCAAAATGAAGAAAAGCGGAACGGCAAGAACAAGTCCCGAACCGAAGCAGATAAGCTGTCGTTTCGTAAGGTTAAACATTGCCTTTGTTTTTACGGCATTAAGGTCTTTGGGTACGGGTACATAAGCCATATTCGTCACTCCTTCCGTTAGTGAGCATTAAATATGGATTTTGACAAAGAACCTGTTTTGAACAAGCTGAAACACAGAAGTACGGTGTAACCCATACAAGTCCATATTGCATAGGAAATATCGTCTGTTACGGCAATGTTTTCAACAAGTGCCGCATAGATAGCTACGCATACCATAATGAGGAACGCCTGAAAAGCAAGTGCGAAAAGGGAACGGATATAGTTCTGTCCCATATTACCGCTTTCCTTGCTTGTCATTGTAGCCATCGGTATAGGAGCAACGGAAGTAACGAGATATATTTCAATCATTCTGCCGAAGGTGACAACGAGGATACAGATTTGCAGTATCCACATACAAATCTTGACTATTCCCGACTGCATCCACAGTCCAATCAAAGCACCGACGCTTAAAGCATCTAACTTTGATTCTATATCTCCGAGTATTTCTGCCATATCAATAGTTGTATCGCCTATGACAACTCCCGATGCGTTGTTTATGACCTCTTGCCCGAGGTCAAACACACCCATAACGATATTCCAAGTGTTCGTCACGATAAGAACAGCACCCGCAGTCTTAAATACCCACTTGAAGAAAGCGAAGGTATCAACATCCCCGTGAAAGTTGTTTCTTTCAATTACCATCTGTATGAGTTCAAGTGTCATAACAAATGCAAGGATAACTGCTGCAATGGGAACCATTACATTATCGGACAGGTTCTTAACCATATTAAAAATGCTTGAATTCCAATCTTGAGGAGTGGAACCGACGTGGTCAGCAATCTCTCCGACCTTCTGATTTACTTGGTCAAAAAGTCCGTTGAGATTTTCCATAATGCCGCTTGTGAGAATTTCTCGCAGCCATTCTTCCAATGCTTCTTTTATCGCATCCATTCGGGTAAATCACTCCTTTTTACTCAAAGCGGGAGCTTCCGCTTTTGAACGGAAACCCCCGCAGATTAGTTCGGGTTATCGGTTGCTTTTATTAACCGAAAAGACCCGTGAGTTCAGGAACGAGAAGAAGACCGATGAGGGCGACACCGCCGCCTGCCATAAGCTGCTTCATACCCTGTGACTTTGCACCGGGATTGTCATTACCATAACCTTCAAGAAGGTTGATAACACCCCAAATGCCGAGACCTGCACCGAGAGCGATAACGAGTGTCTGGAGAACATCTACTGCTGAGTTAAAAAAATCCATTGTAATTATGCTGATGATAAATTGAGTGCGTCTTTAGACCGTATTACATATCATAAGCACTCCTTTCTGTTTTTAAAATTAAATTTTTCAGACGGTCATTTTGTCTTAATGTTGCAAAAGGAAATATATATTTAATCCGTTGTTTTGTTGCGGGAACAACGGAATTGTTGTAAATGCTTTATGCATCTACGCTCTGTTCTTCATCAACAGAGATTTCATAGACATCAAACTGTTCATCCTGTTTTAATTTCAAACGGGTAGATAAAAACTTTTCGATGTCAAATTCGTTTTTCTTGTCATAGTCAGACAAGTATTTATACTTCGGGTGTTTGGTTATATCAAACTTGTTTGACATAAACGGGCGAACACCTCGAAGCTGTAAAATGCACTTTGAGCCATCCAAGACCGCAAGTTCATCAACAGAAGCAAGTTCTTTGCCGAGTTTCTGATAGTTCAGACTGTGCGAGGTTTCTCTGCCTCTGCTTTCGCCCGTATTGAATGTGTCAATAGTTTCCTTACCGAGAGCCGCCGAGAGTTCTTTAAGAGTTGTAGGCTCTGAACCGCCGAGGAATATACGGCTGTCACAGTTACCAATAATCGTATCGGCGCTGTCCTTATACAGAGCCTTTAACTGTGACTGTGCCTGCAACACAAGGCAGGCTGATATTTCACGGCTTCGGATTGTTGCCATCAGCTTTTCAAGGTTCGGTATCTGACCGATATTCGCCGCTTCGTCAATAAGACATCTGACATGAACGGGTAATCTTCCGCCGTAAACATCGTCTGCTTTTTCACAAAGCAGATTAAAAAGCTGTGTGTATGCCATTGATATGAGGAAATTAAAGCTCGCATCGGTATCGGACATAATGAGGAAAAGAGCAGTTTTTCTGTCACCGATTTTGTCAAGCTCAAGCTCGTCATACATCGTGATTTCTCTGACCTCGGCAATATCAAACGGTGCGAGCCTTGCAGCACAGGAAATGAGAACTGATTTCGCCGTTTTACCTGCGGCAAGTTTATATTTCTTATACTGCCTTACTGCAAAATGTTCGGGAGCTTTTTCTTCAAGTTCCTCAAACATTAAGTCAACTGCGTTTTTGAATGTTTCATCTTCCTCACGAACTTCCATAGAATTTATCATAGTTATGAGGGTAGAGAAGTTTCGCTCCTCATCGGGAGCTTCGTACCAAAGATAACCAATCAACGCACAGTAGAGCAGAGTTTCTGCCTTAACCCAAAAATCGTCACCCGATTTACCTTCGCCCTTTGTATTGGCGATAAGTGCGGTGACGATTTTCAATATATCTTTTTCAGAATTGATATATGCGAATGGGTTGTAGTGCATTGATTTCTTGAAATTGATAGTGTTGAACACCTTGATTTCGTAGCCTTCTCGCTGGAGCATTTTGCCCGTTTCTATTGCAACCGTACCTTTCGGATCGGTTACAACAAAACTTACAGGATATTGCTTTGATGTGCATTGCATTAAGTTTGGTTTAATCCAAAAGCGGGTTTTACCCGAACCTGATCCGCCGACAATGAGAACATTTTTGTTTCTTGCGTTTTTCGGTTCTTTAGGGCGGTTGCACATCATAAGACTTTCCGTTTGCGTAAGAATGATATTGTTATCAAAAACGGGGTCAACAAAAGGGGCAATATCTTCGTGAGTTCCCCAACGGGCAGAGCCGTATTCTTCATTCTTACGATATTTCTTTGCATTTTTACTTTTAACATATACTGCAAGTCTTATTGCAGCGGCAATTGTTGCTCCGATTAAAATATCGAAAAGATTGAAGCTCGGAAATATATCCGCAAAGGCGTAGGTGAAACCCTCCATAATGTGCATAAGTTTACCTTCAAAACCTGTGCCGGGTGCATGCCTTATGGCTTGACCGACCTTTGTTGCGAATAACCCGATTGCGAAATACGGAATATTCGGAATTATGAGTTTTTTGAAGTTTATTTGCTTCATTACAGCTCCAACTCCTTATGCTTTTTCTTGTTCGGGAGGTCTTTAATGTTTTTCAAAATCTCCTGAAGCTTTGTAACAACAGATTCCTTGCGGTCTTTCTTTTTGACGGTATTTGCCGTGTATTCTCTGAAAGCCGCTGTCAAAGCATCTGTGTCCTTTGCTTTGAAGAAAACAAGATAGTGAGGCGGCTGAAGGGTCTTATCCTTCTTGACGGCATAATCAACACCGTATTTTCTTGCAACTCTGTCAAAATCCTTGATGTTCTTGTCTGTGATTTCAATGTTCGTCAAACCTTGATTTTGTGCTGCAAGCTGTTTTACGGTCTGTTTGCCGTGAGGGATTACATCTTTGGTCTGATTATTCTGAATGTGCTTGTTTTTCTGATGAGCAAGAAACTTTTCCAATGCCTGCTTAAGTGTTCTTGCTGTGAGTTTTGTTGCGTTTATGGATAGTGTAATTGTCTTGCTCTGAACTTCTTCCTGCAAGTTATCACCTCTGATAGATTAACTTTTCTGCTGTGAATTTCGGAATAAATCAAAATCCGAAATTATCTCATTGCCCCACGAGTCCCAACCGTCAATTTTTTGCCGGGCAAACAATTCAACACGGGGTAAATCTCCTACAAGGTCTATTATTTTATCCCTTGTAATATCGGGTTTCTTGCTATGCCTTTCTCTCGGTGCAATAATAAACTGATGCACTTTCGGTGAACGGCGTTTCGGCTTGCCTTTGGTGGCAAGTAAACATATTTCAGCATTACCTCTCGTCCAAAACCCTAAACCATAAAACCATGTTAAACTTTTTGGATTTTGTTTGAGCCAAACAAAAGCAACCGTTTTATATTGAAATCCCCATGCTTTTATAAGCTGTAAGGCTTCTGGTAATTTCGGAAATGTTGCCCACATAAACAAAACGCAATCATTTTCTGCCAAATCCTCAACAGGTAACGCACACAAATCATCAATACTCATTGTAGAATAATGGTTTTCTGCTGCTCCCTGTACTTTACCGCATTCATACTGCCAAGGCGGATCGGCATAGATTATTTGGTATTTGCAATTTTCATTGTTTACTGTTATACCCAATCGACAATGAATATAACATTCATAATCTGCTCGTTTTCAATCGGGACGGAGGTTGCCGATATGACAGCATCATAGCTGAAAGACTGATATACGCCTTTTGAAATACTCCAATCGGTAAAGTTAAATGTTTCGGTCTGACCCGATGATGATGTTTCAGCATTTTTCAGTTTAAATCCGATTAACTTTGAATCTACCTTTGCAGATGCAATAGCTTTTTCATCATACCTTGTCAGCGACCAACCGTTGACTGTTTCAAGCCTTACCTGCTTGACGGAAACGGGAGCTGTTGAATTGTTAAAGATCTTCACCGTATCCGCTGAATACACTTCACCCGTCTTTGACATAACGAAATTCATCGTTGTCGGGAGTGTTACGGAAAACCTTGTCATATTGTATCCGCAATCGTCACAGTATAAATCAGAGTTGTTATCCCTGTGGTCGGAATATGTGATAGACACATAATCGCAAAAACAAGTTTTTGAGTATTTATGCTGTGTTTCAGAGTACGGTTCATATAAAGTAGAAGTGTATCCGTGATTTTTGATTTCTGTTCGTGTCGTTCCGCATAAAGAACAGGTTAATGTCTGTTCGTGCTGTGTATCAGACAAACAAACATAATTTGTGGTTGAGAACTGATGCTTGTTGTAAATGAACACTGTTTTCCCGCATACAGAACATTTTTTTGAACGGGTGCATCCGTCATTTCCCGAAGGCTCCCAGCTATCCTCAATCCATACCCAATAATCATCGTGTGACTGTGACACAATTTCTTCATACGAGCATTTTGAGCAAGTTATTGTTCTTTTGTGGGTTGCACCTCTGTCGGAATCGTTGCTGTCCCATTCCCAATCGGAGTAAGATAAATCGTGAATTTGTGTCACGGTTTCCGAATACCCGCAATCGGAACAACTGACTATTCTGCTGCAAGTACCGTCACCGTTATCAAACCAATCACCATAAGACCAAGTATGCGTTTCCAAAACGGCTGTTTCTTTACCGCATCCAAACTGACCTTGATAAATAATAAGTTCATTTAATGTTTCATTATCAATTAGTGCATTTTCGCCACACAGCTCCTGCGTCAAAGCGTGAACATAAGAGCCGTTTATTTCTTTTGCGTGGTCACATTGTTTGTTTGCATAGTGATAATATTCGTTGTATTGCGAATAACTCTTTGTAGTATATCCGTGCTGTGCGAACATCAAAGTCATTGTATGTCGGAACAAACTTGCATCATTGATGTCAAATTTAGGGCAGTAAAAAAGGTGCAGATGATAGTCTTTATTTGTTATGTTTCGGTTATCCATTACATCCTGTAATGTCATACCGCCAAAATACGGAACTTCGCTGTCAATTATTTCATCGGGGTCGCCGTAAGCACCGGAAATAACAAGGTCTTTGGTGCAAAGAGATTTCGGACAATCATAAGAAATAGTTTCGGTTGAATAAGCACTTGCTTTTATGGCAACTGTTGAGAATACGAAAGCGATTGAAAGAATAAAGGAAATAACCCTTGTGAATTTTCTTGTTTTCACATTGATACCTCCTTAATCTGCGATTGCAATAGTAAATACAACCTTTGCGATTTCAGCATCCTTTTCCGTTGATGCGTCTTTCGATACTTTGGCGAAATATTTGAGATTCAGACTTTCCTGCGGAGCGATAACAGGAAATGCCGTCGAGCTGATAGCCATTGAGCCTGCATCCTTTGTGGGAATACCGTTGATTTTGAGGGCAACTGTTTTTCTGCCCGAAAAGCTTTCATAATTGCCGACTTTGTACGAGCCGTCATTAACAGAAACATCGGTAACTTTTACACTACCGTATTTTGCATTGTTAGTGATTTTGGCATTATCGGCTGTAACAACCGTTCCGTTTGCAATTTCAATGGGAAAAGAAGCGGGAACGGTAACACTCACAGCTCTGTATTCGTTTGATACCGTCAGCTTGACGGGTACGGAAGCCTTTGCATAAGACGCCGCAAAAGCATTTACAGATGTAAGTGAGAAAACGAGAGCGAGGGCAAGAATAATTGCCGTTATTTTCTTATGTTTCATTGATTATCCTGCCTTTCTTAAAGATAAAGCGGCAACCGAGTTGGTCGCCGCTTTTGATATGTGTTTTTCTGTGATTAAGCTGCCGTATCCCATTCAACGATGAATACAACGCTTGCGATTGTTGCTTCTGTTGCAGCGATTGAGAGAGGTGTAACGATTGCATCGTAGTTTACTGCAACGCTGTTGTTTGCTGTGTCACCGACACCGGTCATATAGCAGCCTTCAACGGGAGCAGAAATGAGAGTCTGTGAATTTACATCTGACTTATCTGTTGCAACCTGAGCACCGTTGCCGATTGTCATAGCGAAGCCGAGCTGGTCGCTGTCAACTTTTTCTGAAGCAAGTGTTTCCTTTGCACCGAAAGCAGTAAGTGTCCAACCGTTTTCGCCGTTGATTGTTGCAGTCTTAACTCTTACAGCACCGAATGAATTGTTTGTGATTTTGCAGTTGTCAGCGGTAGTAACTGTACCATCTGTGCCGACAGCCATAGGAAGTGCGGTGGGAACTGTTACGGAAAGAGCTGTTGCTGCGGGGTCGCCGCCGAGTGTACCGTCATCGGTTGAAGAAAGATAAACGGGAGTTGAACCGTTACCGCCGTTGGAAGTGATTTCAGCTGCGAATGAGGGGATTGCCATACAGAATGCCATTGAGAGAGCAAGACCTACTGCGAGGATTTTTGTAATTGACTTTTTCATAGTAAAAATTTCTCCTTTACATTTAAAAAATATTGTTTTGATTTGTATTCGGTTCATCAGTTAAGAACCGTGATTTCGATTTCTGCACCTGCACAACCGAGAGAAGCACCCGTTTCGGGGTCAACGTTGTGGAACATTGCGGTGCATTCATAAGTTCCGGCGGGAAGTACAACATCGAGTTTTGCTTTTTCGATTTTACTTCCTACGGCGATACCGTCAGATTCGTAAACAACTTCGCCCGTATCGTTTCGGGTGATAATAACTATCTGCGGATAATTGTTGATTGTTTCATTGACTATCATAAGATTGCCTTCGGCAGAGCCGTTTTCAAACTTCGGTGCGGTATTCATTGATATATTTATCATACCTGCCTGCACCTTCTGATTAAGACCTTCTTTGATTTTGTCAATGTCAGCTTCATCCCAACCGCCTGTCACAGCTTCGCTGTCATATACAAGACCTCTTGCGGATGGGTCAGCGGGATTATCGGAGCAACCCTTAAATGCGAGAAACACAATACCGAGAAGAACAAGAACCGCAACGATAAGTCCGATAATTCTGCGTTTCTTCTCTTTTGAGCTGTCCGTTGTTTTTGCCTTTGAATTGGTTGAGTTTTTCATAAGAATAACCTCCGTGTGATTTTGTCATTGTCTTATCTGTGAAACCGTTAAGGCGGTATCACCAAGCGATAAATCTTGTTACCGTTCTTTTTCATTTGCTACTCCTTTCCATCAGCTTAAAAGAGGCTGATAACTCTTTCGGCTACGCCCATAACAACTTCAAGACCGAGCAGAAGGTAAAGACCGCCGACGGAAATAATACCGTGAATCATTAAATCACCCCCAATCTTTTAAGTTTTGCTGTTATATAACTATCCATTGTCATAGGTGCGTTGTATAACGCTGACAAGTAATAGTTTTTCGGATTATGTATTTCGGGTCTTGTTTCATCAACAACATCGAACACATAGGAAATATGGTTTTCATCAATGGTGAGCAGTCTGTCAATTACATCGTTTCGAGGTACTTTGTTACCGTTGATAACAAAAAACGGTTTGGAAGAACAGAATGTATCAGCCATAATTCTTATGACCTCTGTAAGTCTGTTTTCATCCCAACCGCTTTCAACAAGGATTTCAAAATCGAGTTTTTCTTTGAGCTTTTCTTCACAAGCTCTCCGACTTTCACTCAATCCATCAAGATTGATTGATTGATAATTAGTTGAATCCGTATTTTGTTTTTCTGTATTTATTATTTCTTTATTTATTTGCGTTGGATTTACCTGCGTAGGTTTTCCCTGTGTTGGATTTACCTGTGTTGGATTATCCAATATTGGATTATCCAATATAGGTTTTTCCCCGATAGGTTGAGGTTCTTCGTAGATAAAAAATTCTGCTCCTTTCAGATGACCTTTTTCGTTTCGCTGACGTGTTCTGACAAGATAACCGTATTTTTCAAGTTCTTGCAGTTGTGAGCGAATCCCGTCAATGCCGTCTTTGCAGATAAGTGAAAGTCCCTCAATCGTGTAATTCCAGTTCGGGGGCAAAGAGAGCATTGTTGCAAGCAATCCTCTCGTTTTGTTGGATAAATTCATATCCCTCAAATGATAATTTGACATAACCGTATAATTGCTGTTTTTAACTACCTTGATAACAGCCATTGATCTATCCTCCATTTCCGAATCGTAAAAAATTAACACCAAACCGTTTGATCAGCTTGGCGTTTATAATCAGTTTAAAAGCCGTATCGTCTATTATTTCGGGATTTGCTAAATCACTTTCCGAAATGTATTCCTGCCCGGTGTATATTTCTTTTGCTGCCATAAGCACGGCATAGAGTTGTGGGGATATACCCCTTAACCTTATTCTTTTGAAATCAATTCCGTATTTGCTGAAACACCACCAAGAGCGCTTTATCAACTCTTGATTTGCAATCATTAAGTACATCGCTGCATAAAAACTGTTTGTGTTTCGTTCCAAATGAAATCCGAGGTTATAGTCTGCTTCATACATATTCATTGAGTGCTTTTTATTCAGCCATATACGGCTTTGAGGTTCAGAGGTCAGAACCATATTGCAAACCCTTAAATTCAGTCTTTCGTTTTCAAAAGCAAGACCTTTTACCACAGCTTCAGCGTAACTGAATACCTGTTCTTCTTTGGTGTTTAATACTGATTTTTGTGACCTCACCTCCATAAATGTAAGTGGTGCTTGTATCATTGTTTCCTCCTGTTTTTGGGTACAAAAAAAGCCGAACTTGAAATCAATCAAATTCGGCTTCAATCTCTATTCTGTTGTTTTTGCTTTTGGATTTGCAACCAACGGTCAAGCAGTTTGATTACAATTCCTTCTATTCTTTCCTGCGTGAATGAACGGGGAAAGTATCTTTTCAGTAAGTCCTCTGAAAGAACGACATTACGGTTTATGGGTTTCTTCTGTTCCATCATAATTTCGAGCATCGTATCTTCATTGAGTTTACCTTCCTGACTTAATTTTTTCATTCTTTGTGCCTGCGATAATGAAGGCATAGCCTGTTCGCTGTCAATCGTTGTGACAAGCAGCTCTTGTTCTTCGGGTTTGAGATATGAAATTTCACAAGCGGGAGTTATACCCATTTTCTTCTCGTCAACCATATTCTGAAGTGGCTCGTTAAGCTCATTAAGGCGTATGTATCGTTGAACTTGCCTACCACTTTCTGTTTCTGATATTTTATCGGCACTTTCCAACTTCCCGACAACTTGTCGGGAAGTTAAATCATTTCTTGCTCCTTGTCGCTTTATAGCTTCAAGTTTCATCTTGTATGCCCTTGCTTTTTCCATCGGGGAGATAGCTTCTCGTTGCAAGTTGCTATCAACCATCATAATCGTAGCAGCATCTCTGTCAACATTTCTGACTATTGCAGGTATGCTGTCTATGCCTGCAAGCTCACAGGCTCGCATTCTTCTGTGACCGCTTATCATTTCATATCCACCTTCCTCATAGGGTCGAACTATGACCGGAGATAATACTCCGTATTCTTTTACACTTTCAAGTGTTTCTCTCATATATTCATCATCCTTAACCTCAAACGGGTGGTCTGGGAACGGGTGAATATCTTTCAAATGAATATGCTTTACAACTTCGTTTGCATCTGACATTAGATTCCTCCTTTTTCTTAATTTTGGATATAAAAAATCGCAGCCATAAACACAGTTGCGATTATTCCGTTAAATTGCATAAATATTTCAGCGTTGTTTTGTTTGATTCTACAAAGTTTTATTTTTTTGAAATTTTTTTCGTAACATTTCATGATTTCCGTCATATATATATAGATTATTTTTGGAAGAAATTCTTATGTACATAATGATTATTAAACAAAAACAATCTAAGTATCACAAATGAAGGAGAATAAATATGTTTCTTGTTCCTAATATCGAAATTATCAATTTTTTTAATGCCTTGGAAAGTCACCCTAATAATGCAGCTATGGTAGGTCAGATAAAAGAAATAATAATGATCTCAAAGTACAACAAAAACATTTTAGAAAAATTGGAAATTCACTATGCAATGCTTAATGAAAATAACTATGAAAGAATGGATTTCAATAAGTTTAAATCTGTTTTGGAAATCAAATTATCTAATGAAGATGGATATATCGAAATAATGGAACGCTTGGATAATATAGATGTAAATTACAAAACTGATTATCCTTTAGATGATTATCCTTTAGAATTATTAATAAATACAAATAAAAGAATGCATTTCAAAGAATTAGATAGTTTGATAAGTTTTTTTGATTCGAAGAAAAAGAATAATTCTACAAAACCAAGCATTACAAATAACGACAATAAAATATTAAAGAGAAAAAAATTCACACAAAAACAAACGATAGAGTTATTAAAGATATTTGAAAGATTTTCAAACAAAAATATCTACAAATGTATTTGCTTTGTGTTCGCAAATGATACTACGATAAAAAATTTGTTTGAAAGAAACAAAGAAGATTTAAATATAGAATCTGGTGACTATTTGGATTTATTTTATTCAAACAAAAGTTTGAAAACCTCAGGAATAAAATTAAAGAAAGCTTTTCCACAATTCAAATTTGACGGAAAAGACATTCCGTGCATTATGATTTGGAAAGATGATATGGACAATGCAGAATGTATATCTTTGAAAAATTTAAATGAAACAGGTATTCTTTATATTATTCTTGAAATAATAGCATTAATTAAAGAAAGTAATGCAAGTATTAGTTGTAAAACAATATCAAAAAAATGTAATAAAAAAGTTGAAGAATTTACAGCAAAAGAAATGTATACTAAAGCCAAAGAAAAAGGTAAGTTTTTATGGATGATTATTGTGCCACTGGCTATAGCACTTATTTCAGGCATAACATCAGTTATAATTGATTATTTATTAAACAGATAACCCGTCAAAAACATAAATCTTTGATAATATACATAATAGATTATATTTTGTAAACTGTTAGCTAAAACAGGTGTTGACAGTACACAATTCATAGTTTATAATTTTAAATAAAAAAGCAAACCTTACCTTTTTGCGGTTCAGTTTGCTTGTCTTTTCGTTTAGTTTATCGGTGGTAAATGCATAAAAAGTAACGCTTTCGTTTCTACCATTTTTCTACCAAATTGTAGAAAAATACGATTTTTTTGTGTTTTGATAATTGTTTGATAATTGGGTAGAAAAGTGGTCAAAAGCCTTATTTTTCAAGTGTTTCAGAGTTTATAGTAGTGGTTTTAAGTCGCCCCAAATCGTGATTAAATGCATTCTGGGGGTCAAGAGGCCGTGAGTTCAAGTCTCGCCACTCGGACCATCTTAAAGAAGGCTGAAATCGTTGATATACAACGGTTTCAGCTTTTTACTTTTCTTCAAAAATCCGCAAATGGTCCTTGTTTGGTCCTTATTCTAAAAATCACGAAAGCCGGGAAGCCTTAAGTATCAAGGCCTCCCGGCTTTTTGTGTGGATCTTATCGGGTGTTTTTTATGAGCGATTTTTGCCCGACAAATAATCATAAAGCTGATCCATATCAATCAAGTTCCTATTCCCTATAAGGGTAGAAACAATTTTCTTTTCCTCAATGAGCCTGCGGAGACCTCTTTCGGTTAAAGCGGTATTGCTGTCAGACTCTTTTATTTCCTTAATTGCTTGCTTTATTGTGCGCATTTTAGGGGCCATGGACATTTTATCACCTCCAATTTTGTGAATCATGACGCGTTGACGTTATTTGAGTCTGGAGTTATAATATATATGCAAACAGAACAAATGTACGTTTGCTGAAATATTTATGAAAGAAGATGGTTTTATAGGTAGAATTGAAAAAAGAGGAAATGGATACCGTTTTAAGATTTATGACGGTTACAAAGCTGACGGTACACAGAATATCGTTACTAAAACATGGGTTCCTGAACCGGGAATGACTCCGAAACAGATTGAGAAGGAATGCCAGAAGCAGTTTGTGATATTTGAGGAAGAAGTTAAAACGGGTTCGTTTGTATCGGCTAATGTTAAGTTTGAAGTAATGGCCGAAATGTTTCTGGCACAAGCGGAACTTGAAGGAAACCACAAGCAGCTTACGCTTGAACGTCTTAAGGACTGCAAGGACAGAACATATAAAGCAATCGGTCATTTAAGGCTCGACCGCATTACAACGGCTCATATTCAGAAATTCATCAACAGCCTTGCTCAGGAAGGTACAAATAAACACACCGGTAAAGGGCTTTCGGTCAAAACACAAAAGCTCTATAAGGGTTTTATATCCGATGTATATGATTTTGCCGCAAGATATTATAATATGTATTTGAAAGACCCTTGCAAAGGAGTACACACTGTTAAGGTTGAAACTAAAAAGCGTGAAATATATGATTTAGAGGAAATGCAGACGTTGGTAAATCTCCTTTGTGAAAAAGCACCTTTGAAATATAAAGTGTTTTTCATCATCGCAATGTTTACGGGCTTCAGAAAAGGCGAAATTCTTGGGCTTGAATGGAGCGATATTGATTTTGAAAATCAAGTTATCAGTATAAACAGAACGTCGGTTTATTCTAAAGAAAAAGGTATAATAACGGGAACTCCGAAAACCGAAAACGGTTACAGAAGCCTGAAAGTTAATGATGAAGTAATAAATGCAATACTGGAACTCAAAGAAGAACAAGACAAAAATATAGCTGAACTCGGCGATGCCTGGCATAAAACAGACAGACTTTTCACCGCTTGGAACGGTTTGCCTATGGGTCCCGATACACCGAGACATTGGCTTCAAAAATTCTGTAAAAAAGAGGGGCTTCGCTATGTGAATGTTCATAGTTTTCGTCACTTCAATGCTACTGCCTTGATTGAATTTAACTGCAATGTTAATCAGGTTTCAGCATCGCTCGGACATTCTGATCCTACAACAACGCTTAATATCTACGCTCATGTTTTTGCAAAGGTTCAGGCTAAAGCCAGCGAGGCATTGTCCAACTCTATTTCACTCAATGTCGGCGGTTAACCCGTCGACATTGCTTTTAGTGCGATAAAAGATATGACTGCACGGTTACGTTATTTCTCCAGTGAGCCAAGTGAAAAATTGAAACTGCCGCAAGTGCAAGGTTATTGTATTCAGTTGCAAAACCGTATTTGATTGCCAACTTCTTGTTCTTACCTCTTATTTTGTATGTACCTTTGATAAGTTTTTCATCAAAAGGTTTGTGAACTATCGTGCCATCAGGAAGTTTCTTTGTGCAGTACAGTTTCCAACGTAAACGGATTTCGTCTGCAAGTTTTTCCGCATATCCTTCTTCTGTGTTGATTTTATTCAGATAATAGCCATAACATCTTTTGGCATTTTCAGCCCTGATGTGATGATAGTCAATAGAATTGGAAAGTTCGATCGGCTGAAAAACTTTTTCTTTTTCGCCGACATTAAAATATTCGCTGATGAAAACTTCATCTTCAGGCAGGATTCTCTGAAGAGAATCTTTGCCGCCTTTTCCGTTTTTGACGAAAACACATAAATGTCCCGATTCGTCCGTGACAAGGTCACGACCCTCAAGTTTGGCAAGCTCTGATGCTCTTATACCCACAACCCTCTGAAACGAAACCGAGCGTTCATATCTTGGATTGTCGATGTTGTTATCTGCACGAATTTTCTTGCCGTTATCCGAACGGGATTTTGTATACTCGGCAGTATGACGGATAGGCTTCGTAATCAAATCCATCGGAACATTATAGAATCCGCACACTGCCGCAAGATAGCTGTGTATGGTGGATGCACTATACTTACCTTGCAGATAATCCGAGTAATCCTGAATGTGCATAAAACATTCGTCGTGTGTTTTGCAATTGTGAAACTCACGGCAATATTTGATATATGCATCAAGCCATTTGCGATAGTTTTTCTGAGTACCAAAGCTTTTGGTCGACAAAAAAGCTTCTGTTTCATCACGCAGTTGTCTTGTGATGCTTTTGCCTCTGACTTTATTTTGCTTATTTGCATTAATCAGTCCTTTCTGAATACTTTAATTAACAACAAGCCATAAGGTTTTGAAAGGAATCTTTTCGCCCCGACCGCGTTAAAAAATCTTGAAATAACCTCGTATTTCTGCAAATTTTCGCCTTGTCGTGACAAAAATCTTCTCTTTCGAAACTGCTTCGCATCTGAAATACAAAAGGTTGCGTTCAGTCGGGCATTTATTCGATGCAGGCATACGAGCGTATGACAAAGAGAAAAATGTCCGAATGTGCGTGAAATTTTGTATTTCAGACTTATGTGTTGCTGTTAATTAAAGTATTGTTATTGAAACTTTTTTCTGTTGATGTTTCTGCCAACCCGTTTGTTAAATCAATGGCGATGTCTCAATTTCCATACAGAAAATACATTCTGTCGCCGAGAAAAGGCCGGTTGAACAGGTTGCCGTCCTGTTCACACCAAAGTTTCTGAGCAAGAAATTCTTTCTCTTTTCGCTCAAAAAATTCTTGTTAGGTGGTTATCACGTAAAAATCACGATATTTTCGTGATAACCCCTAACGAAACAGACCGAAAAAACGGTCTGTTGTGACGCTGCGTTGTTTATTGCTTTTGTTCATAAGATACAACTTTTCAGCAACAAACAAACGCCGCATCACACCTCATCAGCTTTAAAAAATTCTGCTGATGACAAGGGGCTGCGATTTTGCTTTTCAGGCATCATCCTTTCAAAAAAAGTCTGCAGCATAACATCAACAAATTTATCTCCGTTCATCTGTTGATGCACCCGCTGCGGTTTAAATGCTTGCTTTTTTCGTGCATCGGAGCATACACGACCACAGGCTGATTTGCCTGATGGAATTTCTCCTGTTGACTGTGTTATTCAATGGAAGTATGTAATTCAGGCAAGGTGTCCTGTTAATAGCCACAAAATTAAACTCCCGAAATGTGAGGCAAATCACACTCCGGGAGTTGTTTTTTTATTAATTTTTATACCTTGCTCAAAATATATTTATCAATTTCTTTTCTTGACGCTGCGGATAAATCAAGTATGTCCGTATATTCCTTTAACCTTTCAATATTACGCTTCGGATGATTGAGGTATCTTTCGGAGATATCCTCTAATGAAAAATCATCACCAAGCTTCTTTTTCAGTTTGTTTCTGCGGCTGAAGCAATCGCAGATTGTTCTTTCGAGGTTATAGCCGTTAACACCCAAATCTTTTATTTTTATCTTCCCTGTTTTAAGCAGGCGCTCATCTTCTATGTAATAGACGGAGATAGAGATGCCGTCTATTTCTTTTCTCTTGTGATGCGACAAGCTTCTCGGAACAGCGAGAGTATATGAATCAGGTCTTTTATCAATCAGCTTATACATATATAACATAGTTGCTTCGGCAAAAACACCGTTGGGTATTTTATTGGCAATAAGCCGCATTTTGTGAGACTTGTCGGTTTTGCTTTTTTTATATACTCCACGGGCGTATCTTACGAGAACACCTGCACGGCAAAGGCTTGTCAGTTCCCGAACATCCTTTATGCCCGCTTTATACAATTCCTGTGTGGTGGCAAAGCCTTTTGAAAAATCGGCCTTTTCAAGCACACCTTCAAGTCTTTTTATATTTGATTCGCCCATATTCTCACTCTTTCAATTAGAATCGTTTCTTTAAATTTTCTGTATTTTTAATGTAAACTATAAAGCTTTGATAGATAAACTCATTAGACTAACCTCCGCTTGTTTAATGTTTATAATATACGCTACTCACAAAAACTTTACAAGACAAAATCGCAATAATTTGCGATTTTATCTTGTAATTGTAGTATTAATACGCTTTGTGCGCTTTCACCGGCCATGAAGCCGAATCTTTGTACATTTCACGCGTTGACGTTACCCGTTGACTCCTGGTACAATTATTCTGCAGAGGAAATATATCTTCTGTAATAAATTTTGGGAGTTGATTGATTTGTTTAGCCTTTTTAAATATGCCAAAATCATCTTTTATATGAAAAGGAGGTATGATAATGCCTGGCTTTATTGAAGAATTTTATTACGGCAACATCGAGCCGCAGGAATACAGCGCAGAACTCAAAGCGAAATTAAAGAAAAAGCAAAACGAACTGACTCAGATAGAAAAAGAACTTATGGGGAAATTGGCAGATGCCGATAAGGGGGTGTTTTCGGAATATGTAGACAAATATCTTGCGTTCCTGACAACAAGCATCACGGATAGCTTTATCACCGGGTTCAGATTTGGTGCAAAATTTACATTAGATACATTTAAATAACAAAAGTATTTAATTTCCATGTGCGTATTTTGTTCACGTAATGTTCCAAAAAACTTAGACAACCCGCGACGTGATTGTAACGTTCATATGTTATTATCCGTTTGTAAGGCACAGAAGTGTCAAATATTAAATAGGAGTTGAAATATTTGAAAAATCATCTTAAAGAAATCATTGCCGAAAACATTTCAAAGAAATATGGATTTGAGAAAGAAAAAATCCTGTGTTTCTTTGACAAAAATCCGTATGTCAACTGCATTTTTCCCTATGCCGTAATGACGGCAATTCAAAAAAGTCTTGGGGCATCATCTTTGAGCGATATTCTCACCGAGTATGAACGCAGTTATTATTTACTCGATGATGAACTTGAACCCGTGGCACTCCGCAAGAATGGGTTTGTTATCAGGGACAGCAGCTTTGCTAACCACGGAATTGAAGAGGGATATATAATCAAATATGATCCTGATGAAGTTTATTTCGGTGATTATCAGGCAATTGAACTGGACGGAGTTATTATTCCGGCTTTTGTTACAAATGAAAGAGACGGAAAGTGCGAACTGTATTTTGAGGATGACGCATATCAACCTGTAACTGTTTTTACAGATAAAATCAGATTTCTCGGCAAGCTTGTCGGATATCGTAGTCCCGATGAATTCTATTTCCGTGATTTTATTGAGGATGAATACGAAGATGATTACGACGAAACCGAGTATTAAACACCAAGCCCGCAGGTTTTTGCCTGCGGGCTTGTGTTTTGTGTAGTTGTTATTCTGAGCTAAAACAAGCTATCGATTTTGTAAAAAACATAGAAATTGATATTTCTACAAAAATTTTTGAGTATCATTTTGCAAAAACCGTCATATATAGTTTATATCAAATCATTATTTATGATATCGTCATATGTTTCCCTTTTGACTATAATCTTCTTTTCCTCACCTCTTATTGCAACAATAGGCGGGCGAGGATTTCTGTTATAATTGCTCGCCATAGAATAGTTATAAGCACCCGTTGCAAGAACAGCAAGCGTATCTCCCACTTTGATTTCGGGCATAAGTATGTTTTCCTGAATCAAATCTCCCGATTCACAGCACTTACCTGCAACCGTAACGGGAGCCACCGGCTTTGCCGCAGCATTGTTTGCCAAAACAACGGAATATTTTGACCCATAAAGAATGTATCGCGGGTTATCTCCCATTCCGCCGTCAACCGACACATAAGTTCTCACATTCTCGATTTCTTTTATACTGCCGACTGTATACAATGTTATTCCGGCAGGAGCAACAATGGAGCGACCGGGTTCAAAGACCAGAAACGGGAGTTCAACATTCTTTTCCATTGCAAGTGATTTTACGGTTTCCGCGACTTTACCGATATATTCCGAAGGAGTAAGTGGGTCATCGTCAGATGTGTATTTTATACCAAACCCGCCGCCGAGATTAAGAATATTAACCTTCAGCGAAAGCTTATCTTGTAATTCAACAATAAAATTCATCATTACGCTTGCGGCTTCACAGAAGGGTTCAACATCAAATATCTGCGAGCCGATATGACAATGAACTCCGTCAACTTTAATGTTGCTAAGAGTAGTTGCATATTCATAAATTTTGAAAGCTTCTCCGTTTTCAAGAGCTACACCGAATTTTGAATCAATCTGCCCCGTTTTTATAAAATCATGGGTATGGGCATCAATACCAGGCTTTATTCTGAACAGTATCTTTTGAACGAAATTTTTCTCTCTTGCAATTTCATTAATCAGTTCAAGCTCTTCCTTATTATCGACAACAAAATGTCCGACACCGAAGCTAATTGCAAGCTCGATTTCATCATGGGTTTTGTTGTTACCGTGAAAAAACACTTTTTCCATAGGGAATCCCGCTTTGAAGAGAGTATAAATTTCTCCTCCCGAAACAGCATCAGCCCCCAGCCCTTCATCGGCAGCAAGTTTTGAAGTATACATTGTGCATAAAGCCTTGCTTGCAAAAAGGATAAGTCCGTTTCCGTCATAATGATATTCAAGAGCAGTTTTATATTCACGGCAATTTCTTCTCATTAAATCCTCATCAAGAACATAAAGCGGTGTTCCGAATTCTTTCGCAAGTTCAACGGTATCGTGACATCCTACGGTCAAATGGTTATTTGCGTTAACAGACAAATTATCTGAATTAAACATTTCGGCAATCCTTCTCTTTCATTTCTTAAATGTAATTATCCCTTTTCTCTTATGCTCGCTTAGCTTATGCATATGCTCAATTATTTTTCGTTTATCCTCTGCAATATTTTCACCTGAGAGAAAAGAGTCAAGTTCTGCATAGGTTACTCCCATTTCTTCTTCATCTGTCTGACCGTCAAACAGTGCTGCTGAAGGAGCTTTTTCTATTATGCGTTTGGGTGCATCAAGAAAACGGAGAAAATCATATATTTCGGTAACAGTCAGGTCTGCAATGGGGTTAAAATCGTGAGCACCGTCACCCCATTTTGTGAAATATCCAACATAGGCTTCACTCTTGTTTCCCGTTCCTGCAACAAGCCTGTTTTCAGCAGCTGCAACAGAATACAATGTCAACATACGGATTCGGGGTGCCATATTCGCAAGTGCAGATTCATTTAATTCCGTTACATCCGTAATACTCGCAATTTCCGCTTCCTTCACGGGAGTCAAGTCAACCGTTCTGGTTTCGATTTCGTATTTCTCTGCAACGGTTTCGGCATCGACGGTATCTTCATCATAATTTCTTTTTGAGGTGCACGGCATAATAATGCCTACCGTGTTATCACAGGCAGCTTTACAAAGAATACCGACCAAGGCAGAATCTTTGCCACCGCTGTTTCCGTAAACAATTCCCTTTGCGCCGCTTTGAGACAAAACGGATTTTATGAATTCAACTCTGTTTTCAAATTCTTTTTTATAATCACGCATTTCCAATTACTTCTTTCCGAGCAGCTTCACCAGACGGCGGGCTGCTTCTTTTGTATCTTCGGGGCTTCCGAAGGTTGAAAATCTGAAATACCCTTCGCCGCAGGCACCAAAGCCTTCACCCGGAGTACCGACAACCTGAACCTCATTGAGAAGATAATCAAAGAACTCCCAACTACCCATACCGTTCGGGCACTTAAGCCAGATATACGGCGCATTTTTGCCGCCTGTATACCAAATACCAAGCTCGTCAAGAGCTTCTGTCAGCACCTTTGCATTGTTCTTATATATTTGAATATTGTTGTGGATTTGCTCCTGTCCTTCGGGAGTGAATACTGCTGCTCCGCCTTTTTGAATAATGTAGGATACACCGTTTGTTTTGGTTGTACGGTTTCTTACCCACATCCCATTAAGGCTCATACCATTTCTTATAAGCCGTTTCGGAATAACTGTATAACCAAGCCTTGTTCCCGTAAAACCTGCCGTTTTTGAAAGTGAGCATATTTCTATTGCACAGGTTTCAGCACCGTCAAGTTCAAAGATACTGTGAGGCAGTGATTCGTCCTCAATAAAAGCTTCGTAGGCCGCATCAAAAAGAATTACCGAGCCTTTTTCATTCGCAAAATCAACCCATGCCTGAAGCTGATTTCGGCTGAACACCGCTCCGGTAGGATTATTGGGAGAGCAGATATAAATAATGTCGGCAACTGTGCTTTCATCGGGTTCGGGAAGAAATCCGTTTTCTTCACCTGATGCAAGATGAATTATGTTTCTGCCTGCCATAATATTTGCATCAACATAGGCAGGATATGCAGGCTCAATCACAAGAGCCGAGCTGTCCTTGTCAAAAAGATCAAGGATATCACCAAGCTCGTCGCTTGCTCCGCTTGAAACAAACACCTCATCAGCAGAAACATTTACTCCGTTTACGGCATAATAATCTGCAATCGCTTTACGCAGAAACGGTGCACCGCATTCAGGCATATAGCCTTGAAAATTTTCTTTTACCGCCTGATCGTCAACAGCTTCGTGTAAAGCATTTATAACCGCATCGCAAAGCGGGAGAGAAACATCGCCGATACCCATTCGGTAAAGATGCTTATCGGGATTTGCTTCAAGATATGCCTTCGTTTTTTGAGCTATGTTATAGAAAAGATAAGAATCCTTCAAGTTGGCATAATTTGTATTCGGTGTCATCACATATCAACCTCACATTCACAAACTGTTTTTGCAGGACCTGTCATCATAACGGTTTTATCGGGCAACATTTTTACACTAAGATCACCGCCGTCAAGCTTAACGGTCACCAACTCATTTTCACGGCAATATCCCATTGCAACTGCCGCCGCAACACTTGCGCAGGAGCCTGTGCCGCAAGCCATTGTTATGCCGCTGCCACGCTCCCACACTCTCATTCTCAATGTCAGGCTGTCAATCACCTGAACGAATTCAACATTAACTCCGTCGGGGAAAAATTCGTGATGTTCAAGAGCTGCACCGAGAGTTGTGAGCGGTGCATTTTCCGCATCCTTAACAAAAATAACGGCATGCGGATTTCCCATGGATACCGGAAGAAGTGTAACTTCCCGATTAAGTGCTTCAAGAGTAACAGACTTGTTTACTTTGCTCTTACCCATATCAACGGTTGCATATACTGCCTTACCTCCAACCGTTTTTAAATCCAGCGTTTTGATGCCGGAAAGAGTTTCAACAGTCAGGTGAGTTTTGTCGGTATACCCTTTATCAAAAACGTATTTACCGACACAGCGTATACCGTTGCCGCACATTTTTGCTTCGCTGCCGTCAGCATTGAAAATACGCATTTTAAAATCCGCACAATCTGACGGAGTAATAAGAATAATACCGTCAGAACCGATTCCGAAATGACGCTCCGAAAGTTTTATTGACACATCGGCAGGTTTTTCTATTTCTCCGTAATGATACAGATAATCGTTGCCTAAGCCGTGCATTTTGGTAAAACGCATAATAATTCCTCCTTAAGAGTCTATTGTTGATATGCTGAATGTTGTTTCTTCAAGAACATCGAGAAGGACCTTAACCGTATCAAGAGAAGTAAGCATTGTGATGTTGTTTTGGCTCGCACAGCGTCGGATTGCCACACCGTCCTCATAGTGAACACCCGAAAGCACGGCACGGGTGTTTATAACATAGCTGACATATCCCGCCTTAATAGAGTCAAGAATTTCTGAACTTCCCTCACTCGGCTTGCCTCTTGAGCGTGTTCTTATTCCGTTTGATTTAAGAAATTCCGCCGTCATGCTCGTTGCTTCAATATTAAAGCCCATATCGTAAAATCTTCTTACAAGAGGCAAAGCTTCTTCCTTATCTTCATCGGCAAGTGTTACAATAACCGTTCCGTAATTCTGAAGCTTCATTCCCGATGCGGTCATTGCTTTATACATCGCACGGTGGAGCTTTTTATCGTAGCCGATTGCTTCACCTGTTGATTTCATTTCGGGCGAAAGATAAGCATCCATGCCGTTAAGCTTTGAGAATGAAAAAGCAGGAACTTTAACATAAAAACATTCTTTTTCTTTTGGATAAATTTCCGTAATTCTCTGCTCTTCAAGGCTTTTACCGAGAATTGCATAGGTTGCAATATCCGCAAGACTGAAACCCGTTGCTTTTGAAAGAAACGGAACTGTTCTTGACGAACGTGGGTTAACTTCGATGATATAAACATTCTCGTTTTCATCAACAATAAACTGAATGTTGAAAAGGCCGATAATTCCGATACCTAATCCAAGTTTTTCAGTATATTCAAGAATAGTGTCTTTAACCCTTTGAGAAATGCTGAAAGAGGGATAAACACTTATTGAGTCACCGGAATGGATGCCTGTTCTTTCAACAAGCTCCATTATTCCCGGAACAAAAACTTTTTTTCCGTCGCAGACAGCATCAATCTCAACCTCTTTGCCTCTGATATATCTATCAACAAGCACGGGCTTATCCTCATCAATCTCAACGGCGGTTTTCAAGTAATGGCGCAGATGCTCTTCCTTCGCCACAATCTGCATAGCTCTGCCACCAAGAACAAAGCTGGGTCTTACAAGCACGGGATAACCGATTTCTTCAGCCGCTCGTATGCCCGCTTCGATGTTTGTGACTGCCCGACCATTGGGCTGAGGAATCTCAAGCTCCGAAAGCAATTTTTCAAATGCATCTCTGTTTTCCGCTTTTTCAATGGCCTCGCAGTTTGTTCCGATAATATTCACGCCTCTGTCACGGAGAGGCTGAGCAAGGTTGATTGCTGTCTGACCGCCGAGAGTTGCGATAATGCCCATCGGCTTTTCAAGCTCGATGACATTCATAACATCTTCAACGCAAAGCGGTTCAAAATAGAGCTTATCGGAGCAGGTGTAATCGGTTGAAACGGTTTCAGGGTTGTTGTTAATGATTATTGCTTCATAGCCGGCCGCTTTTATGGTTTTGACTGCGTGAACGGTTGAATAATCAAACTCAACACCCTGACCTATTCGGATAGGTCCCGAGCCGAGAACAATAACCTTTTTATTGTCGGATACGACCGACTCATTTTCTTCCTCGTAGGTTGAATAAAAATAAGGAACATAGCTGTCAAATTCCGAAGCACAGGTATCAATCATCTTATAGACAGGAATTATCCTTGCATATTTTCTGATTTTAAATATTTCAGTTTCGCTCAAATTCCACAGTTTTGCGATTTCTCTGTCAGAAAAGCCCGTTTTCTTTGCAACACGTAAAACATCCATGTTAAAAGGGTTGGTTTTGATTTCGGTTTCTTTATCAATAATGTTTTTTAACTTGTTGATAAAGAGAACATCAATTCCCGATGCCTGTGCAATTTTTTCTTTGCTGCAGCCGATACGCAAAAGCTCGGCAATGGCATAGATTCTGTCATCCGTTCCGACTTTAATATATTCGGTAAGCTCATCTTCGCTCATTCCGTCAAACCTTTTGTTTTCAAGGTGATACAAACCGATTTCAAGCGAGCGTATTGCTTTTAACAAGCTTTCCTCTATTGTTCTGCCTATGCTCATAACTTCACCCGTTGCCTTCATCTGAGTACCGAGAGAATTGTTGGCATCTGCAAACTTATCAAACGGAAAACGGGGCATTTTTGTTACAACATAGTCAAGAGTCGGTTCGAATGACGCCGGTGTGTTTGCAATTCTTATTTCATCAAGCGTCATTCCTATTCCGATTTTGGCAGACACCCTTGCAATCGGATATCCGCTTGCCTTTGAAGCAAGAGCTGATGAGCGTGATACTCTGGGGTTGACCTCAATCAAATAATATTGAAACGATTTGGGGTCAAGTGCAAACTGAACATTACAGCCTCCCTCAATTTCAAGTGCACGGATTATTTTGAGAGCACTGTCGCGCAGCATATGATATTCTTTGTTTGTAAGTGTTTGTGACGGACATACAACGATTGAGTCTCCTGTGTGAATTCCGACGGGGTCAATATTTTCCATATTACAGATGGTTATTGCCGTGTCGTTGCTGTCACGCATAACTTCATATTCGATTTCTTTATAGCCTTTGATGCTCTTTTCAATCAGCACCTGACTGACAGGAGAAAGAGAAAGAGCATGTTTCATAAGAGGAACAAATTCATCCTCATTATCGGCAAATCCGCCACCTGTACCGCCCAAAGTGAATGCAGGACGAAGAACAACCGGATAACCGATTTCTTCTGCGACCTTCAGACCTTCTTCAACCGAATTTGCAATATCTGACGGAAGCACGGGTTCACCCAGACTTTCGCAGAGTTTTTTGAACATTTCACGGTCTTCAGCTCTTTCAATGCTTTCGCTCTTTGTACCGAGAAGCTCAACACGGCACTCGGCAAGAACTCCTTTTTTTTCAAGCTGCATTGCAATGTTAAGACCTGTCTGACCGCCTATTCCGGGCAGAACGGCATCGGGTCTTTCGTAGCGGATAATTTTAGCAACATACTCAAGTGTCAGCGGCTCCATATAGACCTTGTCCGCAACTGTTGTGTCGGTCATAATGGTTGCGGGATTGGAATTGCAAAGAATAACCTCATAGCCTTCTTCTTTAAGTGCAAGGCAAGCCTGAGTGCCTGCATAGTCAAATTCTGCCGCCTGCCCGATAACAATAGGTCCTGAACCGATTACAAGAACCTTTTTAATATCCGTTCTTTTAGGCATTGCTCTTTTCCTCCTTCATCATCCTTATGAAGCGGTCAAACAGATATGCACTGTCCTGCGGCCCGGGTGCACTCTCGGGATGATATTGCACACTGAATATTTTATCTTTATCGCATTTCACTCCTTCAACCGTGCTATCAAGCAAATTGATATGGGTAACTTCAAGCTCCGTTGACTTAACACTTTCGTAGTCAACCGCATAGGAATGATTCTGCGAGGTGATTTCAATTTTGTTAGTTTCAAGATTACGAACGGGATGATTCCCGCCCCTGTGACCGAATTTGAGCTTATAGGTTTTTGCACCGTAGGCAAGAGAAATAATCTGATGACCCAAACAAATTCCAAAAATCGGATATCTGCCCTTAAGAGCTTTGATAGTTTCTGCTACAGGTTGAACATCAGTCGGGTCGCCGGGCCCGTTTGAAATAAACACACCGTCGGGGCAAAGCTTTTCAATTTCATCAGAAGAAGTATTCCAAGGTACAATTGTTACCTTGCAATTTCTTTTGTTGAGTGAACGTACGATGTTCATTTTCATTCCGCAGTCAATGGCAACAACATGATATTTTTCGTTTTTGCATGGTGAAACCCATATTTTATCACAACTCACGGTTGAAACCGCATTAGTCGGGATATCCGCTTTTTTCAGTATGTCCATACAATATTCATGGGAAACATTGGCATCTGTTATTATTACCTTACAGCTTCCGTTATCTCTGATAGAACGGGTAAGCTTACGAGTATCAATGCTGTAAATGCCCGGTATTCCGTGCTTTTTCATAACTTCGGAAAGAGTTGCCGTGCTTCTGAAATTTGAAGGCAAATCGTTGTATTCACGAACAATGAGTGCACCTATAGTCGGTGTTTTTGTTTCAAAGTCATCATCTGCCATTCCGTAATTTCCGATAAGCGGATAAGTCATAACAACCGCCTGATACGTATAAGAAGGATCGGAAATTATTTCCTGATAACCGACCATTGAAGTGTTAAAAACAATTTCGTATACCTTGTCGGATGTATCGCCGAAAGCATAGCCGTAGTATTCACTTCCGTCCTCTAAAACAATTTTTCTGTTATATTGTGTAACCATACCGTTACCTCTCTTTTTTAGCCTCTGAAAGCTTTTGTTCAAATCTGTTTTTGCATATATCGGTCGGAATTTCTGTCGGATAATCACCGTTAAAACAGGCAGAGCAATAATCACAGTTGCCCGTCAGTAAAGAAAGCTGAGAAACGGGCAGATATCCCAAGGTATCAGCACCTATTATTTTCGCAATATCTTCAACTGAATGATTGCAGGCAATCAGATTCTCTCTTGTATCAATATCCGTGCCGTAATAACACGGATTCAGAAACGGAGGTGAAGAAATACGCATATGAATTTCTTCAGCTCCCGCTTCACGCAGAAGAGTTACTATTCTGCCGCAGGTTGTACCTCTTACAATTGAATCGTCAATAAGAACAACCTTTTTACCTTTAACGCTTTCTTCAACTGCACTGAGCTTTATTTTTACCTGATCAAGCCTCGTGCTTTGACCGGGCGAAATAAAGGTCCTTCCGATATATTTGTTTTTTATAAGACCTATTCCGTAAGGAATGCCGGACTGATGGCTGAATCCGAGTGCCGCATCAAGACCCGAATCAGGAACACCTACCACAATATCGGCATCCGCAGGATGCTCCCTCGCAAGTATTTTGCCTGCTTCGATTCTTGATAAATGAACGGAAACACCGTCAATTTCGGAATCGGGACGTGCAAAATAAATATATTCAAAAATGCAGAGTTTTTTCTTTTTAGAATCACAGTGTTCCTTTCGGCTGACAATTCCGTTTTTGCCGAAAACTATTATTTCGCCGGGTTCAACATCACGGATAAATTCCGCACCCACAGCCTTTAACGCACAGCTTTCGGATGCTATAACATACATTCCGTCTTGTGTTTTGCCGTAGCAAAGCGGTCTGAAGCCGTAAGGGTCTCGAGCACAAATAAGCTTTTGCGGCGACATCAGAACAAGCGAATAGGCTCCTTCAAGAATATTCATTGCCGAGCTTAAAGCATCTTCTATCGAGGGCAGTTTCAGGCGCTCTCTTGTTACGATATATGCAATGGTTTCGGTATCACTTGTTGTGTGAAAAATAGCTCCGGATAATTCGAGTTCATTGCGGAGTTTTGCGGCATTGCTCAGATTTCCGTTATGAGCAAGTGCCATTCTGCCTTTCTGATGATTAACTTCAATGGGCTGGCAGTTGGTGCGGTTTGTACCGCCCGTTGTGCCGTATCGGACATGCCCCACAGCCATTGTGCCTTTCGGAAATCTTGACAGAACTTCGGAATGAAAAACCTCGCTGACAAGTCCCAAATCCTTGTGAGAACTGAAAAGCCCGTCATCATTAACAACTATTCCGCAGCTTTCCTGTCCTCTGTGCTGCAGGGCATATAAGCCGTAATATACAACACCCGCTACATCGGCAGGCTCGGCTGAAATCACTCCGAAAACTCCGCATTCTTCATGTATGCTCATTCTTTTCCTCCGTTTGAACGCTTAAGTGCCGCACCTACAAATCCCTTGAACAGCGGATGCGGCTTGTTGGGTCTGCTTTTGAATTCGGGATGATACTGAACGCCTACATAGAACGGTCTTTCTGTCAGCTCAACGGTTTCAACAAGCCTTTCATCAGGAGAAAGTCCGCTTAAAGTAAGTCCGTGTTGTGTAAGCAAATCACGGTAATAGTTGTTGAGTTCGTAGCGGTGTCTGTGGCGTTCGCTGATATGATTTGTTTCATAGCAACGCTCCATTGTTGTGTCGGGTTTTATTTTGCAAGGATAAGCACCCAAACGAAGCGTACCGCCCTTGTCAATATCATCACTCTGACCGGGCATAAAGTTGATTACCTTATGCCTGCACAGTTCATCAAACTCACCCGAATCAGCATCTGAAATACCGCATACATTCCGTGCGTATTCGATAACGGCGATTTGCATACCCAAACAAATTCCGAAATAAGGAAGGTGGTTTTCTCTTGCGTATTTTGCAGCAAGAATCATACCTTCGATACCACGGCTTCCGAAACCGCCGGGAACAATAATACCGTCGAGCTCCGAAAGAAATTCCGAACAATTTTCAGCGGTCAGCTTTTCGGAATCAATCCAACTGATTTTTATATGGGTGTTATGGTAATATCCTGCGTGCTGAAGAGCTTCCGCAACCGAAAGATATGCATCGTGAAGCTCAACATATTTGCCGACAAGACCAATGTTTACGGTATAAGGTATCGCCTTGA
The DNA here is from genome assembly GCA_045540355.1 of Acutalibacteraceae bacterium. GTDB lineage: Bacteria > Bacillota > Clostridia > Oscillospirales > Acutalibacteraceae > RGIG2945. The sequence goes on from JAZQHB010000056.1 coordinate 60,852, forward strand.
TGCGCTCCACCATCTGCGTCCATTCCGCAAGGTCAGGCTCGGGAGCATTTATGCCGAGCTCACGGCAGACAACGGATGAAAAATCAGATTTTTCGAGCATTAAAGGGGCTTCGTAAAGGTTTGGGAGAGTGATGTTTTCAATAACACAATCGGGTTTGACATTACAGAAAAGAGATATCTTTTTAAATATGGATTCTTCCAACGGCTCATCACAGCGAAGTACAACAATGTTCGGGTTGATGCCCATGCCTTGAAGCTCCTTAACGGAATGCTGCGTAGGCTTTGATTTGTGTTCATCGGAACCGCGAAGAAACGGAACAAGAGTCACATGGATAAAAAGGCTGTTTTCTCTGCCGACCTCAAGCGAAATCTGACGTACCGCTTCAATAAAAGGCTGTGATTCAATATCGCCGATTGTTCCGCCGATTTCAGTTATAACAACATCTGCATTTGTCTTTTTGCCTACGCTGTAAACAAACTCTTTGATTTCATTTGTAATATGAGGAATCACTTGAACGGTTGAGCCGAGATATTCTCCTCTGCGTTCCTTATTCAAAACATTCCAATAAACCTTGCCCGTAGTCAGGTTTGAATATTTATTCAGATTTTCGTCTATAAATCTCTCGTAGTGCCCCAAATCAAGGTCGGTTTCAGCACCGTCTTCGGTAACATAAACCTCGCCGTGCTGATAAGGACTCATCGTTCCGGGATCAACATTTATATACGGGTCAAGCTTCTGTGCGGCAACCTTTAAGCCTCTTGCTTTGAGAAGTCTTCCGAGCGAAGCGGCGGTTATTCCCTTACCGAGACCCGAAACAACGCCTCCGGTTACAAATATATATTTGGTCATATTATCACTCCCATTCAACTGTGGCAGGAGGCTTCGAGGTGATATCATAAACAACTCTTGATATGCCTTTAACCTCGTTTGTTATTCTGTTGCTTGATTTTTCAAGAACCTCATACGGCAGCCTTGTCCACTCAGCAGTCATAAAATCATCGGTTGAAACTGCACGCAAGGCAACGGTATAGCCATAAGTTCTCGCATCACCCATAACACCGACGGTCCTTGAATCGGTCAGCACTGCAAAATACTGGCTTGCCGATTTTTCGAGACCTGCTTTTGATATTTCGTCACGGAATATCGCATCCGCTTCGCGGAGAATATCAAGCTTTTCTTTTGTAATTTCTCCGATTACTCTGACTGCAAGACCCGGACCCGGAAACGGCTGACGCCATACGAGCTCATAAGGTATGCCGAGCTTTGTTCCTGCCTCACGCACCTCATCCTTAAAAAGGTCACGAAGAGGCTCTGCTATTTCGTCAAAGGATATAACATCGGGCAGACCGCCCACGTTATGGTGACTCTTAATAACCGCTGAATCGCCTTTGCCGCTTTCAATTACATCAGGATAAATTGTGCCCTGAACAAGCACATTGATTTTTCCGAGTTTTTTTGCTTCATCTTCAAACACACGGATAAATTCTTCGCCGATTATTTTTCTTTTTTCTTCGGGATCGGCAACTCCCGAAAGCTTATTTAAAAATCTTTCTTCGGCATTTACCCTTATGAGATTCAGTCCGAATTTTTCCCTGAAAGTTTGCTCAACAAAATCACCTTCATTTTTACGCAAAAGACCGTGATCAACAAAAACGCAGGTCAGATTTTTACCTATTGCCTTGTGAAGAAGAACAGCGGCAACCGATGAATCAACTCCTCCCGAAAGAGCGAGAAGAACCTTTTTATCTTTAAGCTCCACACGGTATTTTTCAACGGATTGTTCAACAAAATCATCCATTTTCCATTCACCCTTGCAGCCACAGATTTCAAAAAGAAAATTGCTCAGCATTTCTTTTCCGTATTCGGTGTGGGTAACTTCGGGATGAAACTGAACTCCGTAAAGCTTTCTTTTTTCATCACACATTGCGGCACACGGACACTTATCCGTATATGCAATAATTTTAAATTCTTCGGGAGGTGTTTTTACATAGTCCGTATGGCTCATCCAACAAATACTTTCGTACGGAACATTTTTAAACAACGGGTTTTCCTTTGTGAACACAGCGGTTTTTCCGTATTCGCTGCCGTTTTCAGCACTGCGTATTTCTCCGCCTGCCATATACGCCATAAGCTGACAGCCGTAGCAGATACCGAGAATCGGAATACCTGCATTGAGAATATCCGCAGAATAATGGGGCGACAGTTCATCGTATACGCTGTTGGGTCCGCCCGTAAAAATTATGCCCTTATATCCGATTTCTTTTATCTCATCAACAGATATTTTGTTATACGGCTTTATTTCGGCATAGACATGCTGTTCACGCACACGCCTTGCAATCAGCTGATTATACTGACCGCCGAAATCAAGCACAAGTATTTTTTCACTCACCGTGTTCACCTCCGTTTTTATAAATCTATTTCCGTATTTTCGTGCGAAACACCGACAAGCAGCGGTTTTATCTTGCCGAGAAATACATCAACCTGTTCGGGACATCTGCCTATATATGCAGACGGGGTGAGAAGTGTATTCATCTCTTCTTCGGTTAAACCGAATTCTTTTTCTGCCGCCAGACGTGAAAGCAGGTCGCATTCTTCACCGTTTTTCATTTTTGCAGTTGCCTCCATAGAGCATTTGCGGATTGTTTCGTGAAGCTGCTGACGGTTTCCTCCTTTTTTGACCGCTTCCATCATCAGATTTTCTGTTGCAATAAACGGCAGATATTCTTTAACTGTTTTTTTAACAATTTTTTCATTGACATGAAGTCCGTCGGTAACATTCTGTGCAAGACGGAGAATCGCATCTGCACAGAGGAAGCCTTCGGGCATTGATATACGGCGATTTGCGGAATCATCCAGAGTACGCTCAAGCCACTGTGTTGAAGCGGTCATCGGTGCATTCATTGCATCCGCCATAAGATATCGTGCAAGCGAGCATATTCTCTCGCTTCTCATAGGGTTGCGCTTATATGCCATGGCAGATGACCCAATCTGATTCTTTTCAAACGGTTCTTCAAGCTGTCTGTCGTGCTGGAGAAGCCTTATATCATTTGCCATTCTGTAACAGCTCTGTGCAACCGAAGAAAGAGCGTTAAGAATCCTGCTGTCAACCTTGCGGGGATATGTCTGACCGCAAACATCAAAGCATTCTTCAAAGTCGAAATCCGATGCAATCATTCGGTTCATTTCATCGATTTTTGATGTATCGCCCTCAAACAAATCGACAAAGCTTGCTTCTGTTCCTGTTGTACCTCTGCATCCGAGAAATTTGATGTTTTCAATTGCGAAATCAATCTCGTTGAGATCGGAGAGATAATCCTGTATCCAGAGTGTTGCTCTTTTGCCGACAGTTACAAGCTGTGCGGGCTGATAGTGGGTATAGCCGAGAGTCGGCAGAGCTTTATATTTTTCTGCGAATTCCGAAAGGTTTGCAACAACCTTTAAAAGCTCCTTGCGAAGATAAATGAGTGCATCACGGTAAATAATCAAATCAGCATTATCGGTTACATAGCAGCTTGTTGCGCCGAGATGAATGATGCCTGCCGCAGAGGGTGCAACCTTGCCGTAAGCATAAACATGAGCCATAACATCGTGGCGCACTTCTTTTTCTCTTTTGCTTACGCATTCGTAATCTATGTTTTCAATATTATTTTCCAAATCCGAAACCTGCTCTGCCGTTACGGGAAGACCAAGCTTCATTTCCGCCTTTGCAAGTGATACCCAGAGTCTGCGCCATGTACGATAACGCATATCCGACGAAAAAAGCTCAAGCATATATTTTGATGCGTAGCGAGATGATAAGGGGGATTCGTATTGATTGGTCATATTGAGTTCTCCTTATTTTCTTATTATTATGCTGTCTCTTTCAGGTCCTACTGAAACATAGGTTATCGGACAGCTCATGGCTTTTTCGATAAATGTTACATAATTCTGTGCCTGCTCGGGCAGGTCATCCCATGAACGGATATCGGAAATATCGCATTTCCAGCCGTCAAGGTATTCAACAACTGGCTTTGCATTATTTAAAGCAACAGGGAACGGAAAGCGGTTTGTTTTTTCATTGCCAACAAGATAATGAGTACAAACGGGAATCTTATCCATGTAGCTCAGAACATCAAGCTTGGTAAGTGCTATCTCGGTTGCACCCTGTACCTGAACACCGTATTTTGTTGCAGGTAAATCAATGGGGCCGACTCTTCTCGGTCTGCCGGTTTTGGCACCGTATTCAAACCCTGCTTTGCGAAGCTCTTCCGCTTCATCGCCAAACATCTCGCATACAAAAGGACCTTCACCAACACAGGTTGAATATGCTTTGACAACACCCACAACATCATTGATTATTGCGGAAGGTAAGCCAGAACCGATGGGTGCGTATGCCGCCGTAGTGTTTGACGATGTTGTGTAGGGGTAAATTCCGTAATCAAGGTCTCGCAGAGAACCGAGTTGAGCTTCAAAAAGAATGCTTTTACCGCTTGCCTGTGCTTCTTTCAGAAATGCACCTGTATCACACACAAAAGGCTTGATTTTTTCGCAATATTCTGAAATCCATTTATCAAGCATTTCTTCTGTATAAGGCTTTGCACCGTATACTTCGGTTAAGGTGAGATTTTTCCATTCTGCCAAATCAGCGAGATGAGCTTTAAGCTCTTCGGGATAGAAAAGCTCACCCGCAAGAATTGTTTTCTTTTGGTATTTATCGGAATAAAACGGAGCTATTCCTTGTTTTGTTGAACCGTATTTTTTATCCTTGAGTCTCATTTCCTCAAGCTCGTCCAAATCACGGTGCCAAGGAAGAAGGAGCGATGCACGGTCGCTTATTTTGAGATTTTCGGGGGTAAGCGAAACTCCCTTTTCCATAACATCCTGCATTTCGTTCCAAAGATTTTCGGGGTCAAGAGCAACGCCGTTTCCGAGAATATTCACGACACCTTCTCTGAAGATACCCGATGGAAGAAGGTGCAAGGCAAATTTTCCGTGCTCATTGATAACGGTGTGTCCTGCGTTCCCGCCGCCTTGATAGCGGACTACAACATCATAGTTTTCAGTCAGCAAATCAACCATTCTGCCTTTTCCTTCATCGCCCCAGTTGATTCCGACTATTGCACAGTTTGACATTTCAAATCCTCCCTTATATATGCTGCTCAAGGCGTTTCATGACCTCTGCATAAGCATCTTCAACGCCACCCAAATTACAGCGGAATCTGTCCTTATCAAGCTTTTCTCTCGTTTTGGTATCCCATAAGCGGCAGGTATCGGGGCTGATTTCGTCGGCAAGAACTATTGTCCCGTCAGCAAGTCTGCCGAATTCAAGCTTGAAATCAACAAGTGTAACACCGCATTCAGTCCAGAAAGCTTTCAACTGTTCATTAACTCCAAAGGCATATTTTTTGATTGTTTCTATTTCTTCGGGTGTCGCAAGCTTCATTGCAATTGCGTGATATTCATCCATAAGAGGGTCACCCAAATCATCGTTTTTATAAGAAAATTCAATGGTAGGAGTTTCAAACACAAAGCCTTCCTCCACTCCGTAGCGTTTGGAGAATGAGCCTGCTGCAATATTTCTTACAATCACTTCAAGGGGTACAATGGAAACTTTTTTAACCAGAGTTTCCCTTTCTGAAAGTTCTTTGACAAAATGAGTGGGAATACCAACTCGCTCAAGCCTCTGCATAAGAAGGTTGCTCATTTTGTTATTGATAATGCCTTTGCCTGCGATTGTTCCTTTTTTCAAACCGTTGAATGCCGTTGCATCATCCTTATAGGAAACAATCAAAAGCTCGGGGCTATCAGTCTTAAAAACTTTTTTCGCCTTTCCTTCGTAAAGCTGTTCTTTTTTTGTCATTTCAGTGTACCTCCGTTCAAAATTTAAAAAAGGCAATGACAACTTAATGAATAAACATCAAGACGCCATTGCCTATATCCGCTTGTTTAATTTTCGATAAAAAAGAAGGCAGAGACACTTCGAGAATCAAACTCAAAGACGCCTTTGCCTTTAATGCAGATATTATACTCCAACAGACGGCAATTTGTCAACCTCTGATAAAAGATTATTTTTAATACTCACAGCTTCCGGGTGTTCTGTGGAATGGAATAACATCACGGATATTCTCCATACCTGTTACATACATAAGCAACCGTTCAAATCCCATGCCGAATCCTGAATGGTCGCAGCCGCCGTATTTGCGCAGATTCAGATACCACCAAAGACTTTCTTCGGATATGCCGAGCTCATCCATTCTGTTTTTAAGTAAATCATAGCGCACTTCTCTTTGACTGCCGCCCATAAGCTCTCCCGCACCGGGAACAAGAAGGTCAACTGCAGCAACTGTTTTGCCGTCATCATTCTGATACATATAAAAAGCCTTAATATCCTTTGGCCAATCATAAACAAATACAGGTGCTTTGAAATACTTTTCCGTAAGATACTTTTCGTGTTCCTTGGCAATATCCTGACCGTATTCGGGCTCAAATTCAAAATTTTCTCCCGCTTCTTTAAGGATACGGATCACTTCTTCGTGACGAACTCTCACAATTTCTGACTCAGTAACAGCTTTCATTCTTTCCCGAAGCGGAAGATTTGTATATTTTTCAAGAAACGCAAGCTCATCGTCACACTGCTCCATGATATATGACAGTACACTTTTCAGAAAATCCTCTTCAACATCCATCAGCTGCTCTAAATCGCAGAACGCCATTTCAGGCTCAATCATCCAGAACTCAGCCATATGAGTTTTGGTGTTGGAGTTTTCTGCACGGAATGTGGGACCGAATGTATATACATTTCCGAATGCCATTGCAAACACTTCTGCTTCCAACTGACCCGTTACCGCTAATGAAGTATGGAGTCCGAAGAAATCGTTTTTATAGTCGGGCTTGTTACCGTTTGCTTCGAGCGTAGTAACCGTAAAGGTGTTTCCCGCACCTTCGGCATCGTTTGCCGTTATCAACGGTGTATGCACATAGAGAAATCCCTGCTCGGTGAAATATCGGTGAACTGCCTGTGCCGCCACGCTTCGTATTCTGAATACTGCCTGAAAAAGTCTCGTTCTCGGTCTGAGATAAGCATTTTCTCTCAAAAATCCAACCGAATGGCGTTTCGGCTGCATAGGATAATCTTCGGGGCAGTCGCCGAGAAGATCTATTTGCGAAACATTAAGCTCAACCGTCTCATTCTGAAAGCCTTGTCTTACGGTTCCTGACGCTTCAACGCAGGAGCCGTTGCGAATTGACTTGATTTTTCCGTCGACATCACTCTCGGCAGAATATACAAGCTGCAGGGATTTGAAGCAGCTGCCGTCATACAGCTCAATAAAGCCCATATTTTTCTGCTTGCGGTGGTTTCTTACCCAGCCTCTTACGGTGACTTCTTTTCCGATTTGCTCTTCGGATTTTTGAAATAAATCTTTGATTTTTATTCTTTTTTCAATACTCATTATAAAAGCACCTCTTATTTACCGCTGTCGCCGTAGTTTGAGAGAACTCTGGCTGACGGGTCGTTTACATTGCATCCTTCCCACTCTTTGTTGGGCATCCAGAAATCTGCAATCATTTCTGCCTGACCGGGATAATATTTTTCAAAAAGCTCTCTGTAAAGAAGAGATTCCTTTGTAAACGGCTGTGCGTGAGAATATTTTGATTTTTTCACTTCATATTCCTCATCTGTGTAACATATTTCGGCGTATTCTTTAAGATAATCCACCATTGAATGACCTACAGCATCCGAAAATGCAGCCTTTTCACGCCACAGAATTTCATTGGGAAGATAATCTCTTTCAAAAGCATGACGGAGAAGGTATTTTCCCTTTCCGTATTTATTAAGCTTTTTATCGGGGTCAACAGACATAACATACTCAACAAAATCAAGGTCACCGAAGGGTACTCTTGCCTCAAGAGAGTTTGATGAAATACACCTGTCTGCACGAAGAACATCATACATATGAAGCTCACGGATTCTTTTTTGCGCTTCTTTTTGGAAAGCACGAGCATCGGGGGCAAAATCGGTATATTTATATCCGAAAAGCTCATCCGAAATTTCTCCCGTAAGCAAAACTCTTATATCGGTTTGTTCATGAATTGCCTTACAGATAAGATACATTCCCATGCTTGCTCTGATTGTTGTTATATCGTAAGTTCCGAGAATATAAATGACCTCTTCAAGAGCATCAAGAACATCATTCTTTGTTATGATGATTTCCTTATGCTCGCTGCCGATATAGTCCGCAACCTGCTTTGCATATTTAAGGTCAATTGCATCCTCGCTCATACCGATTGCAAATGTTTTAATGGGCTCGCTGCTTTTCTTTGCAGCTACAGCGCATACAAGAGAGGAGTCCAGTCCGCCCGAAAGAAGAAAGCCTACCTTTGCATCGGCAACAAGTCGCTTTTCAATGCCCGCAACAAGCTTATCGTGAATGTTCCTACAAACGGTTTCAAGATCATCGTTGCATACCTTTTTGACCGCCGCTATATCTCGGTAACAGATAAATTCTTTATTTTTATAATAGCATCCCGGAGGAAACGGCATTATTTTATCCGCAATGCCGACAAGGTTTTTCGCTTCGCTGGCAAAAAGAATATCTCCGTTTTTATCGTATCCGTAGTAAAGCGGTCTGATTCCGATAGGGTCTCTTGCCGCTATGTATTCCTGTTTTACCCCATCAAATATAACACAAGCAAACTCAGCATCGAGCATCGCAAACATATCTGTGCCGTATTCTTTATAAAGCGGAAGCAGTATTTCGCAGTCGCTCTCGCTTTTAAATGAATATCCTTTTTTTATTAAACGGTCTTTCAGCTTTTCAAAGCCGTATATTTCACCGTTACAAACAACATAGCTTCCGTCAAGCTCAAACGGCTGCATTCCTTCGGGGTGCAAGCCCATAATTGCAAGCCTGTGGAAACCTACAATCCCCTTACCGGTATCGATTATTTTAGTATCATCAGGCCCTCTTGAAATGGTTTTGTCAAATCCTTTTTTAAATTCATCGGCAGCTGCCTTACTGCTGCACCAGCTCATAATTGAACACATAATATCACTATCCTTATATAAATAATAAATCACTACGAGCCAAGGCAGTTTTTTCAACTGCCTTGGCTGCAATCAAGCGGGGTCAATCCCAAGTTGTAGTGTTTTGAGAATATTCGCTGCAAACTTCATCTTTTATCGAAAGAAAAGCCTTTTCGTACATCGAATCGATTTGTTTTCTTTCAAGAAGCATATCCGGAGTCTGCTCTGTGAATGTTATGTGAGAAATAAATTGAACTTCTGTTTTTTGCATAAGATTATGCTCCTTTCACAAATTTATATTTATCATTCAACATCCTGAAGTGCATCATAGCCTTCTTCTCCGGTTCTGACCTTAACAACATTTTCAACATCATAAACGAAAATCTTACCATCTCCGATGTGTCCCGTATAAAGAATCTTTTTTGCTGTTTCAATTACCGAACGAACGGGAACCTTGCTGACTACAATATCAACCTGCACCTTTGGAAGAAGATTTGCTTCAACCTGAACACCTCTGTAGTATTCGGGTTTACCCTTCTGAACACCGCAGCCGAGAACATGAGATACCGTCATACCTGTAATACCTATGTTCATCATTGCGGTTTTAAGAGCTTCAAACCTTGATTCTTTGCATATAATTTCCACTTTCGTCATTTTAGGCATACTGTCATCAAAGGTTGGAATCTTTTTTACGGGTATCGCCTCTGCAACGGGGACATCGCCTGTAACCTCAATCGGCTTATCTTCATCAGCAACCGTCGTGTCAGGAAGCATTGCAAAGCCGGCATAAGCGGTGAGTAAACCATGTTCCGAAACATCAAGACCTGCAAGCTCGTCTTCAGGCTCTGCACGAAGTCCTATCGTATGCTTGATAGCAAGAAAAACAACGGTAATCACAACCGCAACGTAACCTGCAACCGAAACCACGCCTAAAGACTGAACTCCGAGAAAATGAAGACCGCCGCCATAAAACAAGCCTTTTTCGGTTGAAACACCGGTTGCGAAAAATCCGGTAAGAATTGTTCCGAGTGCACCGCAAACACAGTGCACGGAAACCGCTCCGACGGGGTCATCAATTTTTGCGATTTTATCAAAAAATTCAACCGCAAAAACAACTGTAACACCACAGATAAGTCCGATTATCGCTGCACCTACGGGACTTACCGCATCACATCCGGCCGTTATTCCGACAAGACCTGCAAGAGCTGCGTTGTATGTCATTGAAACATCGGGCTTCTTATAGCGAATCCAGGTTACGATGAGTGTTATGCAGCATGCAACTGCAGCCGCAAGATTTGTATTGAAGAACACAAGACCTGCGCTTTCAACAAGCTCGTCGCTGTCCATGCCTACAGTTGAAGCACCGTTGAAGCCAAACCAGCAGAACCATAGAATAAATACACCGAGAGCCGCAAAAGTCAGATTATGTCCGAGAATTGCACGAGGCTTGCCGTTTTTATCGTATTTTCCTATGCGGGGTCCGAGAATTTTTGCACCGATAAGAGCACAAACTCCGCCTACCATATGAACCGCTGTTGAACCGGCAAAATCGTGGAATCCAAGTTCACTAAGCCATCCGCCACCCCAAATCCAATGTCCTGAAACAGGATAGATAATGAGAGAAATTGCTGCCGAATAAATACAATATGCGCTGAATTTTGTCCTTTCAGCCATGGCTCCCGAAACAATCGTTGCCGAAGTAGCACAGAAAACCGTCTGAAATATCGCAAAAGCCCAAAGCGGTACGCCTTCAGGTAATATATTTCTGTAATCACCCAGAATAAGAGGGTCTATTCTGCCGAACAAAGCTGAACCGCTTCCAAACATAATTCCGAAGCCGACAAGCCAAAAAGCAGGCGTTCCTATACAAAAATCCATAAGATTTTTCATCAGTATGTTGCCTGTGTTCTTTGCTCTCGTGAAACCGGCTTCACACATTGAAAAACCTGCCTGCATAAAAAATACAAGAGCTGCGCCGATAAGTACCCATATTGTATTAACCGCACTGTATGTCATAAAAATCATTCCCTTCCTTTTTACTTCACGCCGAAAAGAAGGTCGCCGTAAGTCGGGAACGGCCAATACTTTTTAGCTGTTATTTTTTCTGCTTCATCACAAGCTACTCTGAGCTCACACATTCTGACGAGAACCGAATCACGGATTGTGTTTGCTTCTTCACCTATGTTTTCGGCTTTATGAAGAACAACCAGAGCATCCTCAAGCTCATCCGCCTTTTCTGCTATTCTGTCGGTCAGTGCCGAAAGCTTTTTAACAAGACCGCATTCATAGCTGCAGGCAACGCTTTCATCAAGAGCCTTCTTTGCCGCAGCAGATTTTGCAAGCTCTGCAGCATAAGCTTCAACTGCAGGAGCAATTTCTGTTTTTGCCATATCCGCCATGGTATTTGCTTCGATAACAACCGTCTTACAGTAGTTTTCAAGAGTAATCTCATAGCGGGAGTTAAGTTCCGCTTCGGAGAAAACACCGTGAGAGGTAAGCATCTGAACATTCTTTTTATCAAGAAGATGAGGCACGCAGTCGGGAGTTGTACGGTAGTTCAGAAGACCTCTGTTTTCGGTAGCTTCTTTAATCCACGCATCATCATAGCCGTTACCGTTGAAAATAATATTTTTATGGTCTTTGATTGTTTTGCGAATCATTTCGTGAAGAGCAGATTCAAAATCGTCCGCTTTTTCGAGCCTGTCGGCATAAATCTTAAGGCTCTCCGCAACTGCGGTGTTAAGCATAATATTTGCACATGCAATGCTGTTTGATGAACCGAGCATACGGAATTCAAATTTATTGCCCGTAAACGCAAACGGAGAGGTACGGTTTCTGTCGGTAGTATCTCTGTTGAACTTCGGGAGAACGTCAACGCCCAGCTTCATCTGCGTTTTTTCTGCGGCATTGTAAGGAGTGTCAGCCTCAATGGCATCAAGAATAGCAGATAATTCATCGCCAAGGAATATAGATACAACTGCGGGTGGCGCCTCATTTGCACCTAATCTGTGATCGTTGCCCGCCGTTGCAACAGAGATACGAAGTAAATCCTGATAATCGTCAACCGCTTTGATTACCGCACAGAGGAAAAGAAGAAACTGTGCATTTTCATAAGGTGTTTCACCCGGAGAAAGAAGGTTAACACCTGCATCGGTTGCGAGTGACCAGTTGTTGTGCTTGCCGCTGCCGTTTACGCCTGCAAAAGGCTTTTCATGAAGCAGACAGACAAGTCCGTGCTTTGCCGCAACCTTCTGCATAATTTCCATAGTCAGCTGATTATGGTCGGTTGCGATATTTGTAGTTGTATAAATAGGTGCCAGCTCATGCTGAGCAGGAGCAACCTCGTTATGTTCTGTTTTTGCAAGAATGCCGAGTTTCCAGAGTTCATCATTAAGCTCTTCCATATATGCTGCAACTCTGGGCTTAATTACTCCGAAATAATGGTCATCCATTTCCTGACCCTTGGGAGGCTTTGCTCCGAAAAGAGTTCTTCCTGTAAAACGAAGATCCCTTCTCTTTTCATACATTTCCTTATCAACAAGGAAATATTCCTGCTCGGGTCCTACCGAAGTGCGTACACATTTTACAGTGTCATTGCCGAAAAGGCGGAGAATGCGGAGTGCCTGCTTATTGAGTGCTTCCATTGAGCGCAGAAGCGGAGTCTTTTTATCAAGTGCCTCACCGCCATAAGAGCAGAATGCAGTGGGAATACAAAGTGTTTTTCCTTTGATAAATGCATATGATGTGGGATCCCATGCGGTATATCCTCTGGCTTCAAAGGTTGCTCGCAGACCTCCCGACGGAAATGACGATGCATCAGGTTCGCCTTTTATGAGCTCCTTGCCCGAAAACTCCATTATTACTCCGCCGTCGGGTGACGGTGAAATAAAGCTGTCATGCTTTTCGGCAGTAATGCCCGTAAGAGGTTGAAACCAATGTGTGTAGTGGGTTGCACCGTTTGCAACCGCCCAATCTTTCATTGCGGCGGCAACTGCATTTGCAACACCGATATCAAGCTGTGCACCCTCATCAATAGTCTTTTTCAATGAATTATAGACCTTTGATGAAAGTGTTGCTTTCATAACTCTGTCATCAAAAACAAGACAACCAAAATAATCCGATACTGTTTTCATAATAAAACCTCCTGAAAAAGAAGCAAAGGCGCCTTCGATGGTAAACATCAAAGACGCCCTTGCCTTTTTATTAATATCCTTCTATAAATTAAACGATGCCCTGAGAATTCATTGCATCAACAACCTTTTCAAAGCCTGCAATATTTGCACCGACAACATAGTTACCGTCAAACCCATATTTTTTTGCAGCAGCATCAAGGTTGTGGAAAATATCCTTCATAATGTGCTGAAGTTTATCGTCAACCTCTTCAAACGACCAGCTGAGTCTTTCGCTGTTCTGTGACATTTCAAGAGCTGATGTTGCAACACCGCCTGCATTTGCAGCTTTGCCCGGAACAAAATAAACTCCGTTTTTCTGAAGATACTCGGTTGCTTCAAGCGTTGCAGGCATATTTGCTCCCTCGCAAACTGCAATAACACCGTTTGCAACAAGTGCTTTTGCATCCTCAAGATCAAGCTCATTCTGAGTTGCACAGGGAAGAGCAATATCCGCTTTGATGCTCCATACTCCCTTGCCTTCATGATATTCAGAATTCGGTCTGTATTTCTTATATTCGGAAAGCCTTGCACGGTTGACTTCTTTGATTTCTTTAAGTGCTGCAATGTCAATACCTTCAGGGTCATAAACCCAGCCTGTTGAATCGGAAGCAGTAACAACCTTTGCACCGAGCTGATGCGCTTTTTCAATCGCATAGATTGCGACATTACCCGAACCCGAAACAACAATAGTTTTACCCTTTATATCTTCGCCGTTGCATTTAAGCATTTCTTCGGTTATATAGAGAAGTCCGTAGCCCGTAGCTTCGGTTCTTGCAAGCGAGCCGCCATAGGTTAAGCCTTTACCGGTGAGAACACCTTCAAAAAGACTGCGTACTCTTTTATACTGACCGAACATATAACCGATTTCTCTTGCTCCCGTTCCGATGTCGCCTGCGGGAATATCGGTATATGCACCTATGTGTTTGCAAAGCTCTGTCATAAAGCTCTGGCAGAAAGCCATAATCTCTCTGTCTGATTTGCCTTTGGGTTCAAAATCCGAGCCGCCTTTACCGCCGCCGATCGGAAGTCCGGTAAGAGAGTTTTTAAAAATCTGCTCAAAGCCAAGAAATTTTATAATACCTAAATTAACCGACGGATGAAGTCTTAGACCTCCCTTATACGGTCCGATTGCACTGTTGAACTGAACTCTGTAACCGGTATTTACATGAGCATTTCCGTTATCATCTATCCAGGGAACTCTGAATTTAATCTGACGTTCAGGGTTAACCAGTCTTTCAAGAAGGGCATCTCTTCTGAACTGTGCTTCATTTGCATCAACAACAACACGGAGAGATTCAAGCACCTCTCTGACAGCCTGATGAAATTCGGGTTCTGCAGGATTTTGTTTTATAACCTGTTCAATTACTTCATCAACATATGACATTGATATTTCCTCCTTTAAACAGAAAAAAAGGCGTCTCTAAGGGGATTAACCCTTAAAGACGCCTTTGCCTTTACGAACTGCATTATACACCCTCAAAATTTGTTTGTCAAGCATATTTTGCAGCTTTTTTTGAGAAAATTTCATTTTTGTCGTGAAATTTCATTTTATGCTTGACAATTTGAAGGATTTGGTATATACTTCTTGCAAATGAGCAAAGGCGTTCATTTCAATTCGGACAGATGTCCGGGCTGAAATGAACGCTTTTTTTATTATCCCGAAAGGAAGAATCAATATGATTAAGGAAGGTCAAGTGAGAATACCTTCAGGCTGTGCCATTGCCGCAGTTATATCTAAAGAAGGAAAAAAGATGAGCGGTGAAATGATAACCGAAGCCATGAAACCGATGCATGACCGTTCCAACGGACTTGGCGGCGGTTTTGCGGCTTACGGAATCTATCCCGAATATAAGGATTTTTATGCTTTACATATGTTTTTTGACAACCGTGAAGCAAGGAAAGACTGCGAACGGTTTTTAAAGGAAAGGTTTGAAATTGTAAAATCCGAAATTCTTCCTACAAGAAAAATTCCTGCAATTACGGATGAACCCGTTATCTGGAGATATTTTCTTGCCCCTCTTAAATCCATGCTTGCCTCCCTGCAGCTTGATGAAAAAGAATATGTTGCAAGAACGGTAATAAAAATCAACTCCGAAATGAAGGGTGCCTATGTTTTTTCAAGCGGTAAAAATATGGGAACTTTCAAGGCTGTAGGTTTTCCCGAAGATATAAGCATATTTTATAAGCTCGAGGAATATGAAGGCTATTCCTGGACGGCTCACGGCAGATATCCGACCAACACTCCAGGCTGGTGGGGCGGCGCTCACCCATTCACCCTGCTTGATTATTCGGTCGTGCACAACGGAGAAATCTCCTCTTACGATGCCAACCGCCGCTACATTGAGATGTTCGGTTACAAATGCACTCTGCAAACCGACACCGAAGTTATTACATATATAATGGACTACCTCGTTCGAGTTCTATGTCTTACTCCGGAAGAGGCCGCAAGTGTTATTGCGGCCCCATTCTGGAGCACGATTGAGAACAAAACGGACATTGAAGATAAAAACAAACATATATATCTGCGTACTGTTTTTCCGAGTCTGCTGATAACGGGACCTTTTTCCATTGTTCTCGGTTTTGAAGGAGGACTTATGGCTCTCAATGACCGTCTGAAGCTCCGTTCAATGGTTATAGGTGAAAAAGACGATAAGATATTTATTGCGAGTGAAGAAGCCGCCATCAGAGCGATGGAGCCGGATGCGGAAAATATATATGCTCCCGCAGGCGGTGAGCCTGTTATCATCAGAGTAAAGGAGAGTGCATTTTGATGAGTATTGAATTTGTATATCCCGAATTTGAAGTTATCCGAAACGATAAACGCTGCATTGCCTGCAGAGTTTGCGAAAGACAATGTGCAAACGAAGTGCACTCTTTTGATGCAGAAAACAATATACTTATAAGCGACGAGTCAAAGTGCGTAAACTGTCAAAGATGTGTTTCACTCTGCCCCACAAGAGCACTGAAAATCGTAAAAAGCGATTGTGTTCTCCGAGAAAACGCCAACTGGCAAAACGATACGATTAAAGAAATCTATAAGCAGGCAAACAGCGGCGGTGTCCTGCTCTCCTCAATGGGCAATCCGAAGCCGCTGCCTGTATATTGGGACAAGATCCTGATCAACGCTTCACAGGTAACAAATCCCCCCATCGACCCTCTTCGTGAACCGATGGAAACCCGTGTTTTTTTGGGTAAAAAGCCTGAAAAAGTTCAGCGTAACGAAGACGGAAAATTAAAATGCGAGCTGCCGCCGCAGATTGAACTCTCTATGCCAATTATGTTCTCGGCAATGAGCTACGGTTCCATCAGTTATAACGCTCACGCTTCTCTTGCCCGTGCAGCTACTGAGCTTGGTATTCTTTATAATACCGGTGAAGGCGGTTTGCACGAGGATTTCTATGTTTACGGTGAAAACACCATCGTTCAGGTGGCGAGCGGACGTTTCGGCGTTCACGAGGACTACTTAAAAGCTGGTGCTGCCATTGAAATCAAAATGGGACAAGGAGCAAAGCCGGGTATTGGAGGACATCTGCCGGGCGCAAAGATCGTTGGCGATGTATCTCGTACCAGAATGATTCCTGAAGGCTCAGACGCTATTTCTCCGGCTCCACATCACGATATTTATTCCATAGAAGACCTCCGTCAGCTTGTGTTCTCGCTGAAAGAGGCTACAGAATATAAAAAGCCTGTCATTGTAAAGGTTGCCGCCGTACATAACATTGCCGCCATTGCAAGCGGTATTGCAAGAAGCGGTGCAGATATTATCGCTATCGACGGCTTTCGTGGCGGCACAGGTGCGGCACCAACCCGTATCCGCGATAACGTCGGTATCCCGATTGAACTTGCTTTGGCTGCGGTAGATCAAAGACTTCGTGATGAAGGTATCCGAAACAATGTGTCTCTTGTTGTCGGCGGCAGTATCCGCAGTGCGGCGGATGTTGTTAAGGCGATTGCTCTCGGTGCGGATGCCTGCTATATCGCAACAGCGGCATTACTTGCTCTCGGCTGTCATCTTTGCCGTACCTGTCAGAGCGGTAAATGCAACTGGGGTATCGCAACCCAGCG
>JAZQHB010000057.1:0-194820 GCA_045540355.1 Acutalibacteraceae bacterium
TCAGCGTGAACGCTTTATGAAGCAGTTAGAGCTTCGTGAACGTGGAGATGATGAGGCAGAGATGCTCGACGAGGATTTCCTCACCGCTATGGAATACGGTATGCCACCTACAGGCGGTATGGGAATCGGTATCGACCGTGCTGTAATGATGCTCACAAATTCCGATACTATCCGTGAAGTCATTCTCTTCCCCACGATGAAACCCCTTGATTAAAAGAACCCCGATAAATAAAGGGTTTTTAAGGGTTTAACACCCAAAGAAAATTCAATTTACCACAGTTTTACCACAGTTTTTGAATTTTTCTCAAAAAACCGATAAAGTCCTGCCGAAAAAGGCAGGACTTTTTTGTTACCTTTCTTCCTCGTAATCTTTGTTTAATTCTTCTTCAAGTTCATTTTCAAAATCTTCGCCTAAACTATCGTCATAGTCGCTACAATCCATATATCCGTTATCGGTAGATATATAACTACCGTCTGTAAATATCGTTCTGCCGTATTCTTCATAATTAAAATAATAATCAATGTTTCTAACACATTCTAATCCACACTCTTCAATTACTGCTTGACCTATTTCTTCATCGGTGGCATCTTCATCACTACACCAATATTCGCCTGCCGTTTCTTCGGGTTTTTCTTCATTGTAAAACTCAATGCGAATATCTCTACCGAACATATCATAATCAAAATAATATTCCAAACTTTCTTTTGATAGGTTTTCAATTCCACCCGTTTCATCAATAAAGAAATGTGCAAGGTCGGAATAGTCGCTGCCGGATATGTAAAGACCGTTTCCGTTTATAGCATTAGCACAAGCACCGAAAATATCGTTGCTATGTTCCAAAAATGCAATAAACTGTTCCTGCACTCCTGCTTGACATACTTTTTCAAGTGCGAGTGCGATTTTATTTAGTGTTTTAATGGGGGTATATTCCCCTAACATATCATATACACAAGACGGGTAGTTTCCGTCATAGTCGGTAATAAAATATTCTTCGTAATATTCGTTAATACCGATTTCATCAAGAACCTTTTTCAGTTCTTTGTTTGTTATGGGGAACTCAACAAATTTTCCAATTAGTTCTCCCTCAACATATTTCCCAAGATTAGTTATATACCCTTTAATGCAATAGTTTTCCATTATGTTTTCTCCTTTTCTTTTATAATCGCTTAAATGTCATATTCGTAATATTTCCATATAAATCAAAGTTAATTGAAACACTTTCAATGTAACCTTTTTCCATAGCATACTGATATGCTTTATCTTGTCCTGCATAATATTTTTTGTCTAATTCTGTTTCGTAGCACTCTACAAAAATGATTGTCCCTTTCCTTAAAGACATAATTTCTTTCAATGCCGTTTCATAACCGATTTTTTCTGCTGAAATAATTTCCATTTTATACAATCTCACTTTCTTTTATTAAAATTTTTTGTTCCACCTTAAAATTGTTCGGGGCGACTTGTTTTATAATTTCGTAATACACAGTTGCTTTTTCTTCGTGTTTATCGTATTCATACCTTACTCGGTAATGGGTATCGTTATCTATAAAAACAACCGTTTCTTGCTTGTGTTGGTTGAAATGTTCTTCACGGGTGTAAATAACATCTTTGAACCAAATGTTAGGGTTGTTAATTTGCATTTTTAGGGTTCTTAATAATTTGTTTTTGCCTATAAACTTGAATGACATATTTTTTCTCCTTTCATAAGATTTAATTTAAGAATGAAACAATGGGACTATAAAAATTTTTTCTGCATATCTTTTTTTGTTGGTAAAAAATTTTTCAGTTCCAAGTTCAGTATGAAAGAAAGTGGGACTAAAAAATTTTTCTCACATAACTTTTTTGCAAAATAAAAAAAGAGATACACTTGCCCTTTTCTTTGGGTTTGTGTATCTCTTTTGTTGTGTTGTTAGTTCTATATCATTGAGTGCATTTAGATTATAGCACCCGTTCAGAAAGCAAGTCAAGACCACCCAAACGGGCGAAAAACCCAATGCAACATATAAAATGTGTCATAGGGTTAATACCGGAATTTGTGCTACATTTTTTCTGTTTCAGATAAAATTTTAATCATCGAGAATATCGGAAGAAAGAAAACCCGTAATCGTTCCTGCAGGTAATTCTTTCGGGGGTTCGGCGAAAATTTCCTGCTCAATTTTTCGGAGTTCGTTTTCCCGTTCTCGTTCTCGTAACCGTTGTCGCACCTCTTCCATTTTTCGTTGGTTTTCTTTCCGAATGACTTTTAATCTTTCTTCGGCACTCAATTCACGAACCTTGTTCGCCATTACAAAATCAGTTAGTTTACCCATTGTTATCACTCTTTTCACTATCTTCGGGAAAGACCAAGGTATCTAAATACTCTTCAACCCAATGTCGCAAGACCTTTGATTGAGACACCTTGTTTTGCTCTGCCACTTTTTCAATTTTCTCTTTGGTATCGGGCGATACATAGATTTTTTGCATAACCTTTTTCAAGTTACCACTCCTTTCACTTTGATACTCTAAATATGACCGTTTCCGAGCGAAAATGAAAAAAGTGGGACTATTTATGTGTTTTTCTGATAGTAATTGATATTTTTCGTGTTTTGGTGTATAATGGTTAAAATATGTTCGGAAAGGAACAGAACTATGGATAACAAGAATTTTTATATCGCAATTAAAAACACGATTGACTACTATAAGGAACAAGAAAAAAACAAAGACGGTTTTTATATTATCCACACCGAGTTTAGCGACTTGAAAGAAGAAGATTTTAATGAGTACCACGAAGATTTTGATTATAGAAAAATCTTTTTAAGAAGTTATTATCGCCGTTATCTTGATACAAGTCCGTCCCTTGATTATGAGGGTAAAGAGATACATTGGAGAGAACGAATGGTTGCAGATGTTTTGTTTCGTAATCTGTTAAGGCAACTCGATGATAAAGAACTTGCCTATGAGTATATGGCAAGAGGCGATATTAGTATTTACAAACATCAAGAATTGTTGGAGAAATACAACTTGTTATAATGCCGAGTGGCAGGCATTTTATTGAATGGTGAGGAATGAATTATGGCGAATTTATCGCAAGAAAAAAGGAAACGAATGTTGGAGTTCCTGCAACAGATACGAGCAGAACACACAGACGATACCTCGATAATTGCAATCAATGAAATTGAAAGCGAATTGAACTCGAAAAAATACGGTTTGGTGTGGGAAGAACACACCGAGGAAGTGGACGAGCAGATTAAACACAATGTCCCCGTGTTTACCGAGGTTAGCGACAAAATTATCACTTCGGACGAGACCCTACCCTATAACTTTCTGTTAGAGGGCGATAATCTCCACTCTCTTAAACTTCTTGAAAAGACCCACAAGGGCAAGATTGATTTAATCTACATAGACCCCCCTTACAATACGGGAAATGAGGACTTTATGTATGAAGATAAATACATAAGTGAAGAGGACGGGTTTAGACACTCCAAATGGATTAGTTTTATGAATGAGAGATTGAGAATTGCAAGAACTCTGTTATCACAAGAGGGTGTGATTTTCATTCAAATAAATGACATTGAATTTGCACAGTTAAAAATGCTCTGTGATGATGTTTTCGGGGAGGAAAATTTCCTTAATATTGTTAGTGTCAATATGAAGAATATCGCAGGTGCATCGGGTGGCGGTGAGGATAAAAAATTCAAGAAAAACTGTGAATATATACTTGTTTATGCTAAAAACTACTCGTTAATTCCGTTGTTCAACGGTCCGTATGTATATACGGAATTATCAGACTTAATTCAACAGTATATCGCCGATGGGATAAGTTGGAAATATACGAGTGTACTTGTTGAAGAGGGAGAAAAAGAATATATCGGTTCTACGGTTGACGGTGAGGGTAAAGAAATCAAAGTATTTCTCCGAAAGAACCCCGTAATTATGTCTATAAAACAAGTCGCCGAAAAAGACGGCATAAGTGAAAAAGAAGCATACAAAAAATATGGGGTTAAGATTTTCCAAACAACCAATGCACAGACTTCAATAAGAACTCGTGTTATGTCATATCGTCAAGAAATGGGTATTGATGAAGATGTTATTTCCATAGAATATACTCCTAAAACTGGAAAAAACAAAGGGA
The DNA here is from genome assembly GCA_045540355.1 of Acutalibacteraceae bacterium. Classification (GTDB taxonomy): domain Bacteria; phylum Bacillota; class Clostridia; order Oscillospirales; family Acutalibacteraceae; genus RGIG2945. Next base: position 4,110 of record JAZQHB010000057.1, read on the forward strand.
AAGTTTACGAGCAGTTTTATAAAGGTGATAAATGCCGACTTTTTGTTTGGTTGAGAGATACTTCGGAAGTTATTGACGGACAACTATATAAAAAAGATTTACAAGGCACATATTGGGATATGACGGCAGGAATGAAAAACCTAACAAAAGAGGGTAATGTTGAGTTTAGCAAGGGTAAAAAACCCGTAGCACTCCTGCAACAAATAATCAGTTTATACCCGTCTAAAACTGCGACTATTCTTGATTTTTTTGCAGGAAGTGGAACAACGGGACACTCTGTTATTACACAAAATGCAGAGGACGGCGGTACTCGTAGATTTATTCTTTGCACCAATAATGAAAATAATATTTGCGAAGAAAAAACCTATGTCAGATTGTCAAATGTAATTAAAGGTTATACAACCGATAAGGGAAAGGTATTCCCCCCTAACCCTGCCAACCTCAAATATTTCAAGACGGACTATATCGCTAAAACGAGCGAGGACGAGGAATATTCCGTGGGCGATAAACTGTTGGAACATATCGCCGAAATGGTGGAATTGCAACACGGCACAAAGATTGATAACGAGAAACACATTCTTGTGCTTACCGATGAAATGGCAGACGGGTTGACCGAAGAAAAACTTGCCAACTGTGAGCAGTTGTATGTTTCGGTTTCGGTTCTGCTTACCACCGAGCAGGAGCGAATGTTTAAGAAAATGGGTATTGAGGTTCTTACGATACCCGATTATTACTTTGAGAGCGAATTGTTGGAAGTGGGTGAGCGATAATGCAGGGAGTAAATTTGTTTGATTTTCAAAACGATGCCGTAAGTTTCCTGCTTGATACCACGAGCGACCCCGACACCAAACAAACCGTAATCGTGAAGTCTCCTACGGGTTCGGGCAAAACGATGATGTTGATTGACTACATCGACAAGTATCTGAATATCGTAAACCCGAACACCGCTTTTATTTGGTTCTGTCCTGGCAAGGGCGACCTTGAAATGCAGAGCAAGGACAAAATGGATAAGTACCTACCGAGCAAGAAAACGAGTACGATACACGATAGTTTGCTTGACGGGTTCGAGGGTGGTACAACCTCGTTTATAAATTGGGAACTCGTAACCAAAAAGGGAAACCGTGCGATAAGCGATACCGAGCGAAAGAACCTTTTTGAACGGGTTGCCGAGGCACACCGCAAGGGCATTGAATTTATTGTAATTATTGACGAGGAACACCAAAACAACACGAGCAAGGCGGACACGATTATTGAGTGTTTCGCTGCGAAAAAGATTGTACGAGTTTCGGCAACGGCAAAGCAGAATAAACTTGCCGAGTGGTACGAAATTGACGAGATTGATGTTATCAATTCGGGACTAATTACCAAGGCACTTTATATCAACGAAGAGGTTGACAATGTGGTGAGCATTGACAACGAGGACGAATATCTATTGACCCTTGCCGACAACAAGCGAAAGGCGATTGCAAATGCCTATTCTGAAATCGGACAAGGCATAAGACCGTTGGTAATTATTCAGTTCCCGAACTCTTCTGATAAACGAATTGAACGGGTGGAAAAGATACTCGCCGATATGAACTACACCTACGACAACAAAATGGTTGCCGTGTGGATGTCAGACCGCAAGAAGAACATTGAGAACATCACCGAACACGGAGCATATCCCGTATTCCTGCTTATGAAACAAGCGATAAGCACGGGTTGGGACTGTCCCCGTGCAAAAGTTCTTGTAAAACTCCGTGAGAACGGCGACAAGGACTTTGAGATACAGACAATCGGACGACTTCGCCGTATGCCCCAAGCAACCCATTATGAAAATGATTTGCTTGACTTCTGCTATCTCTACACCTTTGACGAGAACTACAAAGAGACCGTTATGCAGGAACTGTCCCACTCCTTTGAAACACGGAGACTTTTCCTTAAAAGCGAGTGCAAGACCTTTTCGCTCGTTAAGGAATATAGGGACAAGGACTTTAACGGTTTGGGTGAAAGAGAAACACTCAATGCGGTTTATGACGAGTTCGTAAAACTCTATAAACTAACTTCGCCCAAGGACAACAAAATCAAGTTTGAAGCAGTTGGGTATAAGTTCGGAGATAAGATTTTCGGATATGCTCGTAAGGGTAAGTTCGTGTTGCTTTCTTCGGTGAACAACGAGGATATTTACGAACAAATCAAGACCGAAAAAGAGGTTGATACCCATAATGACGGTATCGCACTTCTGCATTGTACGGACGAAATAAAATCGGCGGTTGGTATCTCAACGGCGAAAACCAAGACGATTTTAGAGCGATTGTTCCGTGGTAATGTTCACTCTCCCAAGAAGTTGTTGAAACTCAACACCAAGGAATATTATGCCTTTATCATCAACAATGTTAAGTTGATTAAAGAGGTATTCAGAAAAGCAACTGCCGAAATGTCGCAACAGTTGTCTTTGACCCTGCAACCCAAAACGGGAACATTTACCATTCCTGAACAAGACCTTTTCCGTTACGATAGCACGGAAACCGATGTTGTTGAATATCTCTCAAATGCCTACAAGGGATATTCTTCCCAAATGGTCGCAGACGGTATTCGTTCAATGCCCGAAAGATTGTTTGAGCGATACTGCGAGAGCAACGAAAACATTGAATGGGTTTACAAGAACGGCGACACGGGACAACAGTATTTTTCCGTGGTATATTTAAGCGGTTTGGGTCAACAATGGTTATTCTACCCCGACTACATCGTTAAGAAGAAAAACGGTGAAGTGTGGATAATCGAAACCAAGGGTGGCGAAAAAGCGGGACAGAGCAAGAACATTGACGACCAAATCGCCAACAAGTTTTATGCTTTCAAGTCCTATGCCGAAAAGCATGGTCTTAAATGGGGTTTTGTTCGTGATAAAAACGAACGACTTAAAATCAATAACACCGAATTTGTCGAGAGTTTGCAGGACGAAAATTGGGTGGCGATTGAAAAGGTATTATAAGAAAAAGGTATGCAGAGTTTTTCTGCATACCTTTTATCTTTCTTCTGATACTCTTTCGGGGTGGGAGTTTTCCAAATGGTTCTCAATGCCCATAGAAACCGTTTTAAGAGTGTTTTCCCATAATGCAAAGGTTTTATATATCTGTTCAAAATCTTCGCTTTTAAGTGCTTGTGCCGTGCTTTTAGACACATCACAGACGGTTTTAGCATTTCTTTTTAATTGTTTGTGTAGTTGTTGCAATTCCCGTAATTGTTGTTCTTGTCGGGCAATCCTAAATTTCACTAACAATGCAGATATTAAACGAAATAAGCGAAACAGAATAAAACCGTTGCTATCAAATATAGAATTAAAAATATCTCGTAATCGCTCTTGGTCGCTTTTCTTTTGCGACACTAAAAGGGCGATTTCATTTTTTAGTTGGGTTTTGTGTTCAGAGTATCGTTGCCAATACTCTGTATTATCCCTTTTGTATTCTTCCCATAGTTGAGATAAACGGGTATTTTCCGTATCGCTTTTATCCTGCAAGGTGGCAAGTTCTTCCCGTAAATCGTCATTTTCTCTCATAACTAAAAATGTATTGCCCGTTTCAGTTTCATACAAAAGTTTTGTAAAATCTTCCTTTTCTTGTTCAAGTTCTTTTTGTTCCTGCTCTAAAATGTATTGGTCTTTGTGTTTGTGTTCGCCACCATTCCCCTTGATTATCCCAATGCCATATTCTGCACATAGATTTTTCAAAATCTCTTTTTCGTATTCTTCCCACTTGGTAATAGCGAGTTTGTTTTCATCACCACAGAACCCCAACTGATATAATGCTCGGTTCATTGATACCTGATGTCGCATACCCCTTGTGTTATTGTTGCTATGGAACACAATATTGACATGCCCGTGAACTATTCCGTTGTTTTCGGTTTCGTCTAAATGGATTGCTGAATTGAACATTTCAATCCCAAATTCTTTTCCGTTGTATCGTCTTGCGAAATCTTCAATATATCGTTGCAAAATCTCTTTTGCCAATAATCGTTGTTTCCCGTCTGCACATCTAAATTGTGGTGTGTCCCTTTTGTTTCCTAAACTTATAATAAACTCATAGCACGGTTTAACTGCCTTTTGATTTTGCCTTATCGTATGCCTTGTGGCAGATTGTTTTTTCAATTTGTCAATTTTCGCTTTTTCTCTTTCAAAACCGTCTATTACCTTTTCAAGATAGTTTTCAATTCTTCGGTCTTTTCGCTTTTGCCTTGCATTGTATTCTTCCACGTCGGCAGAGAACATTTTGGCATAAATCTCTTGTAGAGATTTATTTTCCGACCAAAAAAAGTTGTCTGCCATTAGTGAACTATCGCTATGGGGGACGGGTATCTCACGGTTATTATGTTCAATGCAAATTTCACGATTTGTCATATTAAAAGATAATGTTGCTTGTGTCATATTACCACTCCTTTCTTTACTAATTTGAGTATGATTTTTTTGTGATTTTTTGATGTCAAAAAACACAACCCAATGTATTTTATGACTTGCGAAAACTCCCGTTTTCACTAATTCACAAAAATTGGGTTTCTTGCAGAAAAACTCCCTACGGTCAAACAGAGCATAGTTCAAATTCGCTTTTTCTCTTTCATACTTATTTCACAATAAATTGAAAGGAGATTTTTTATGACATCAATCAAATTTGAACTGCCCGAAAATTACAAAAGACAGTTGAAAGTTTGTGCCGCACAAAATGGTATATCGCTAACAAAATTAGTGCTTGAATGTTTGTATGACAAATTCCCACCACAAAGCGATAACCCCACAAATGCGAAAAGTCGCATTGATGAAATTTCAACCACCCTTGCAAAGTTCGGGGCAAGTATGACAAAGGAAGAACGAGAACAACTAAAAGCAGAACGAGAGCAATTAAAAAAAGATATGCGAGGAGACTAGATCCTCGCATATCTTGTTTGTTATGCCGGAATTCTCAAACGGGTAGTCCTAACTTTCATTCTTAACTTAAAAGAATGAAAGGAGAACGGCACTTGAATATTTACAATATCTTGTTTCCACCCGAAACGGAATATGTTGGGTGGGTGCAGTTTGCGACATTTACCAAAAACAAAAAAATGGTGTCGCTCGGTTATACGGATTTTGAACACATAGAAGAAAAGGCAGAAACCCTTAAAATCAAAAAAACACAAGATTATTACATAATGGCAAACACGGTCAAACGATTTACCACACGAACGAGCGATAACCTTTTTTCGCTCAATAATATAGTCATAGACATAGATTGCCATAGTAAATCTAATGTTATATCTCGGTATGAAGTCATACAACTAACGGAAGAAATCGGGTGGCGATTGAACCGTGATTTATTTACCACGGGGGAACTGATTACCCCGAATATCATACATTATACGGGACGGGGTGTGCAGTTATGGTTTAGTATTGAAAGCACATCTGCAAAACTCTTGTTTCTGTATCATAAAGCGATTGATTATATTGCCGTTATTATCCGTGAATGGTTGAAAGAATATCCTACATTACAAAGGCACTTTGAAATTGATATAACGGCAAGCAAAAATGCCGTGGGACTTTTTCGTATGTTTAACACATACAATACCAAAGCAAAGTCAATGACCGTTGCAGATGTGATACACGATAAAGTGATAAATCTTAACGACCTTGTTAAGCAGTTAGAAGATAGCGAACCCGTAAAAGAGTATCTAAAACGAAAAGAACAGATTAAAAAGCGATATAAGAAACAAGAACTAAACGAAGATTACGAACTCGAAGAACGAAAAGGGAGTTTTTCTGCATTACACTATAAGCGATTAAAGATTATTGAAGAATTGGCAAGAGAAATGGAAAACCCCGTAGGACACCGTGATATGATGATTTTTCTTGCCTTTAATTCTGCTCGGCAGATATACCCATTTGAAACCGCAAAAAAGATATGTAGAAAAATCAATCGGTCGTTCTCGGAACCACTTCCCGATGTTGAATACATCTTTAAGCAGGATAAAGTTTATCAAATAAAGAATTGCACCTTTTTTGAAAAGTTAGGGGTATCGCAGGACGAACTAATCAATATGGGTAAATACGAAATGAGCAGACCAAACATAACAAGAGATTTAGCACGGGGACAACGAAAAGCAGAGCGACAAATGAAAAAGGATATGGCAGAGAAATTTATCAAATCGGGAATGGCACTAAAAGATGTTGCAGAGCGAACGGGACTATCGCTATCAACCGTATCAAAAATATCTGCAGTAATACCGAAATCAAAAAAACGGAAAAAATAAAGCACTCGGCAGAGTGCTTTTTCTCATAACATTTTTTCAAAAATGGTTCATAGTATAAGTATATTTATATCTCTTGTAGAGATTATAGGTGAAGAACCAAATAAAAGGAATAAAGCATATCGCCATTACTGAATAGGTATGTGTATTCTTTTTAAGGGTGCAGGATAGCAAGAACTTTGTTCTTGCGACTTTTTGGTTCTTTTTCGTCAATGAAAAAGAACGGAAACCTTTTTTTGCTACTTTTTTTATAACGGTTGCATTTTTTCGTCGTTTGTGGTATCATAATTGTGCTACACGAATTGAATATAACTCTGTACGGGGAATAATACCTTGGTAAAAGGTGTTTTCCTCTAATTTCCGTATGGAGTTAATTCGTGTAGCAGCGACCGAGGACAAACACTTTTTCGGCACATCTCTTCGGGGGTGTGCTTTTTTTATGGGGTGAACAAATGGGGTATTATTGGCGACCAACCCAACGGGCGATTGAAGAGTTTTTAGAATGGTTATTTGCCGACAAGAGAACAAAGAAGATGTTGGAGTGTGTGCCACGAGGTTGTCGGCATTGTGAGATTTTGGGTATATGCCGTGATGAAGAGAACGATTGGAAATGCCGTAACGGTTGCCAATTCATAAAGAAAGAACCCGTTGATTGTAATACCCCTTTGCTACTAAATAAGCAGAGGTTTAAGATGCTCAAAAAAGACTTGCCGATAAAACGTGTTGTAATTGCAGGGTGCAGAGATTTTACAGACTACAAACAAGCGAAAGAATATATTGATTTCTGTATATCAAACATACGGCAGGAGTACCGAATAATAATTGTTTCAGGTGGTGCAAAAGGGGCAGATACTCTCGGCGAACAATATGCTAAAAAGAACGGTTTTGAGATAGAACGATACCTTGCAGATTGGGATACCTACGGCAAGAGTGCTGGTCCTCGCAGGAATAAGATTATGGCAGAGGTCAGCGATTATGTTATTTGCTTTTGGGACGGCAAAAGCAGAGGTACAAAATCTATGATTGAATATGCAAGGCAGTTCAACAAACCTCTTAAAATAAAGGAAATATAAAAGAGCGAGCATACATTGTGTATGTTCGCTCTTTCTCTTATTTTTGCTTATCGTGGGGTATCAAATCGAGGACTTCAAACGAGTTCTTAACAAGTTTTCTGAATAGTTCAAAATAGCGGTTCGGAAGTCGCATTATGATACCGTTGTTTTTGTATGTGAAGTTGTTTATCCGTAGTTGTTCCAACATCTTCTCTTTGAATTTGAAAATATCGTTACTGTCTGCCGATTTCTCAAATGCCGATTTCCATTTATCAAAATCATCGGGTTCATAACAGAAGTCGGCAACACTAACATAAAGACCCTCGATAATTTTTCGTAGTGATTTTTCGGACGGTAAATGCGACCCCTTGATATATCTGTGTAGGGAACTTCTGCTCATACCGATATTACGGCAGAACTCGGCAATCTCTTGATTGTTACGACCCATTAAAAACTCAATACGGTCGCCGATGAAACTACCGCCGTCATAGTTGATTTTTTGCTTTTTCGAGGTGGCAATCGCTTGTTTCTTTTTGAAACTTTCAACAAGAGGTTTTTGCTTGGCAAGTAGGGTTTTAATATTTAATTCCCCCTGCTTTTCCCATTCGACTTGTGCTTGTTCGTTTCGCTTTATCATTTCAAGCACATCATCGGTATCAGTTAAGGGTGGGAGTTCTTCTGTCGCCAAATTATCGTAATAATCGTTGACATCATCATCAGACCACCCAAACAGATTATGATTTATGCCTTTTTCCTTATCGTTAATCTTCATATCAACACTCCGTAAGGTTTAATATACCTATAATTATATCAAAAAACCGAAAAAATGCAACAGTATGTGTAGCATTTAATATTTTGAAAAAGTTTTGTGGCATATAAAATGTGTGTATTTTGGTATGTAATACACTCTTTATGTGTGTATTATTGATTATATGCTACATTTAGTGTTGCAAATATGGTTGACGTCCAAGTGTTTCATTGTTATAATGGTAATGCGAACGGACGAAGTCGCAGACTTTTGCCAAGACCCCGTGCAAACGGGCGAGCGAATGCAGAGACACTTGCCAAGACCCGAACGGCGAGCGAGTGCAACGGAATGATACACAAACCTTAATATAAAAATAACAAAACGAAAAGGAGATTAAAATTATGAAGTGTAACATTAGAAGAGAAGAAATGCAGGAAAGAAAAGTTATCAAGTGTTGTATCTGCGGTGAGGAAATCACCGTAAGAGATAGCAACAACCCCTATCCCGTAAGAGAGTGGTCGGCAATGGGAACTGATAAAAACAGATGTTGTCATAAATGCAACCGTGAGATTGTAACACCGAGCAGAATTGTGGGTATGCAGGCGAAAAACGATAAAGAGTTCGACAACTACCACCGCAACTTGAAAAGTATGCCTTATAGTGAACTCAAAAAGATTTTCACACCCAATGCCGTAGCATAAGAAAGGAGAAACAAAATGACAAACAGAATTACAATGAGTATGGCAGTACCTCATATTGACTTTTGGCATCAACATCTTCTTACGATTGAACAAGCAAGTGCATACTTCTGCATAGGCGAAAATAAAATGCGAGCAATCGTAGAGAAGAACCCCAAAGAACCGTTTATTTTGCGAAACGGCACAAGAACCCTAATCAAAAAAGAACTGTTCGGACAGTTCATCGATAAACAAAGTGTTATTTAAGTAAAGGAGATTGAATTTATGAGTACAGTTAGAAGAAAAGACAGTAAAGGCAGAGTTCTTTTGGAGAATGAATTTCAGAAAAAAGACGGCAGATACGAGTATCGTTATAAGGATATGAATGGTGTCGCTCGTAGTATTTACAGTTGGAAATTGACCCCAAGCGACCGTGTTCCGAAAGGTAAACGAGATTGTAAAGCACTTCGAGAATTGGAACACGAGTTGGAACGAGCAGTATTTGACGGCATAAATATGTATGAAGCAGAGCGAACCTCTCTTAACGATTGCTTTGACAGATATATTGAAAGCAAATGTGAATTGCGGGAAAGCACACGGAGTAATTACATCTATATGTACGACAAGCATATCCGAAAAGGGTTGGGACACCGTATGATGTCAGACTTCAAGTATAGCACAATTCTAACATTCTATAAGGAGTTGATTTTCAAAAAGGGTTTTCAACCGAACAGTATGGAGACCATACACACGGTTTTACACCCGATTTTCACAAGTGCGGTTCGAGACGGTCTCATTCGTACCAACCCTGCAACGGGTGCTATGAAAGAGATTAAGAACCTTAAAGAATGGAGAGATAAACCCAAAAGACAATCTCTTACCAAGGCACAACAACAAGCATTTATGGACTATGTGGCAAACAACAAGACCTACAAAAAGTGGGTAAATGCCTTTACGGTTCTTTTTTGGACGGGAATGCGAGTTGGCGAATTTGCAGGGTTGACTTGGGACGATTGCGACTTCAAAAAAGGTATAATCTCGGTAAATCACACTCTGTTATATAGACCTACAAAAAATGGTGCGAGTGAGTTCGTAATTCATCAACCGAAAACTAAAAGCGGTATAAGAACAATCCCAATGCTCGAACCCGTCCGTAATGCCTTGCTATCCGAGAAAGAAAGACAAGAAGAAAAAGGAACGGCAGGAATGGTAGTTGACGGGTTTAGTAATTGGTCGTTCACAAATCGTTACGGAATGGTTATGCGACCCTCTTCTATCAATCGTGCCATAGACAGAATTGTAGAAGAGTATAACAAGGAAGAAACGACGAGAGCAAAGAACGAGGATAGAGACCCCGAACTACTTCCCGAATTTTCGGCACACACAATGCGACATACTTTCTGCACTCGTATGTGTGAGGTTGAACCTCGTGTAAAAATCATTCAAACGATTATGGGTCATTCTGATATTTCAACCACAATGGATATTTACAACACCGTAACCGAGGAACTTAAAATTGAGTGCTTTGACGGGTTGGGCGATAAACTCTTTACGGCATAATCAAAAGGGGTGGAACTTAACTCCCACCCCTTGATTTTTGTATTATTATGTGTTACAATGATTACCGTAGTTTATGACAGTTGGTTCTGATTTTTATAGGGAATTTTTACGAGTGATTTTACCAAGAATATACCATAAATTCCGATTTACCACTGTATTTACCACAAGTTCAAGACAAAATATATGTGGCATATAAGAACTTATAAGAAAGTATTAAAAAACCGCATAAATAAAGGGTTTTCGAGGGATTTTATAAGAACTTATAAGCACTTATAAGAAGTTGTTTTTAGGCATTTGTGGTCTCCCCACGATGAAACCTCTTGATTAATAAACCCCTTTATTTATGCGGGTTTTCGGGGTTTTGAAAGTGTCAAAAAAGGCATTTTACCCACGATTTACCCACGGCATCAGGAACTTTCCTGACACTTTATGAGAACTTATTAAAGATTTAGCAGGTATCAAAGCGATTTGATACCTGCTTTTTTAATCTTTATTCTTCTGCCATATTTCGTGAATTGTTTCTGCAAAAATTGTTCTTGAATGTTTATTAGGGTTATCGTTTATATTCTTTTTGTACAAATAATATTTACAAACCTGTTGCCATAATCCTTGTTCTTTGACCCATTCTATTTTGGCAGGTAACTCCATATATCCTTTGGGTTGATATTCCCACGAGTAACTGTTTTGCTTTTTATTATAACGGATATATTGCTGCCTTCCTTCACCGCATTCGTATATAATACAGAAATCGCAACTATGTAGAATACGGGAGTTTATTCTATCCTTAACCTTAATTGTGAGAACACGAGTTGAGTCCTCTGTGTAATCATATCCGAAAATAGAATATCCATAGGGATTAATAACTCTATCAAGACCTTTATGAAGAATGTTTCGTATTTCTTCGGCGGAATAGTTTTCATCGGGGTCATTAACTTCAATATTCACATCAAAATCAAAGCCAGTATTAGAATTTCGGTCACGGGTTATCATCTTTCGCTTACTGCTTCCTACGAAGTGGTATTGGAAGGTGAATTCATGTCGAACTTCATCTTGTAGTCTATGGATAATTTCGAATAACTCGTCTCTAATGGGTTCCCATTCTTGATTAGGAACATATTCAAAATCGTGCATAACTATAATGCCTCCTTTCGTTCAAAATTAAATCATTACAGTATACCACTAAAATTTCTCTTGTCAATAGTTTTATTATAACATTTTATTGCGAGAATTTCCACCCGTCCATCCTCTTTGCATAATTCATATAGCACAGGGGACGGTTCTGTGTGCGGTTGACTTTTATGAAGCAGTTGTCATTTTCGCTTATGCGAAAGTGGCGGCTGTTTTGTTGTTTTTCGTACTTATTTATTTCAAACTTGAGGTATTTATCCCTTAAGTTTAAAGGATGAGGTTTCATATCCGGTGAAATTAAGGCTTGTCTTGCAACGAAATATTTATTATAATAAAATTGACCGAAAATAAAGGAGAATTTTTATGGATAGAAAAATTGATATTGTTTTCAATAGTGAAATAGAAGGTGGCAAGAAGCAATTTCAGATAGCATCGGGACATATTTCCGAAACAACGATTCTTTTTGAAAAAGAGAACATTGTTGCGGTAGTCAATGCAAAGGGTTCGGTTGAATTCTTTGATGTGACAGACAAGCTGCTTGCAAGCGGAGAAATTCTTGCAGACGAAAGCGGCAGAGAGGTATATGAGGAAATCTGTTGTCAGGTTGATGGCGATAAAATTGTAATCGATTTCCCGATTTACGAGTGGGTTGACCATTATCCCAACTGTGACGGTGACCATGACCGCTGGAGTACAAAAATTATCGGATACAATTCCTTGAAATTTGATGTTAAGAAGAATATAGTGCAATAATTCATGTGTGTCGGAGGGACGGTTCTCTTGACACAATACTATGATGCAAGCGACGGTTATGTGTGAATAATTAATTTAACAAACAGTTGTCATTTTCGCTTGTGTGAAAGTGGTGGCTGTTTTTTGATTTTTCAAGGAAAGTTGAAGTCTTTTTTCTTGACTTGATATATTTCTTTAGTTATAATGTAACAGAATGAGCAAAGGGGGAGATTACCATTAAAAACGAGTCTTTAAAGTTAGCAAAAGATGTATATAAAATCGAAATGGAATGCATCAGAGAAATGGAAGACTATTTCGATGAAGCGGCTTTTGTAAAGGCAGTAGAGCTTTTAAGAAATGCTGAGAGAATCGGTACAAGCGGATGCGGACATTCGGGAATTATCTGTCAGCATCTTGCACATCTGCTCTGTTGTATTGAACAGCCTGCTCGTTTTATTTCCCCGGCTGAGGCGGTACACGGTGCAAGCGGATTTTTGCAGAAGGGTGATGTTATTGTTCTTGCATCTCGTGGAGGTAAGACAAAAGAGCTGATACCTATTGCAGAGATTTGCAAGGCGAAGGAAGTGGCAATTATTGTTGTGACGGAAAATCTTGATTCTGTACTCGCACAGATGGCAGATGTTGTTATCAAGCAACATGTCAACCGCGAAACGGACAAGTATAACGCACAGGGCACAACATCTACAACCGCACTTTGTGTGCTTTTCCATACACTTACAACTGCACTTATGGAGGAAACTGATTTCCAAAATGAGCAGTTTGCACTCATACACCCCGGCGGAGCAGTAGGCGAAAGACTTAACGCTGATAAATAAAATTGACATAAACATATTTTAGGAGGACAAAATTATGGAATTCAAAGTATTTCAGAAAGAATTAGAGGTTCAGTCAAGAGGCTGGATTCCTACATTCCACGATGTATCAAAGGAAATTCTCGAAATCGTAGAGGCATCAGGTGTTAAGAACGGAACGGTTTGCATCGCATCTCACCACACAACCTGCTCTGTTATGGTTCAGGAATGCTCACACGATATTGATTCATTCGATTTAGAATACTTACAGCACGATTTGCTTGACATTATGCGTAAAATGATTCCCGACTATGTTGACGAAGGCGATTACCGTCATCCCGGTCCGATTCACGCACAGTTCGGCCGTTATGTAAACGAACCCGGTGACTTTACATCAATGAACACAGACGGACATCTCCGTTCAGTATTCTTCGGCAGAAGCGAAACAATGACAATCAAAGACGGTGTTCTTGACGGCGGCGAGTTTGCTCACATTTATTTTGTTGACTGGGATCATGTTCGTGCCCGTCGTCGTCAGATCAATGTAACAGTTATGGGTACAACTGAAGATGTCGGCGACAGAAAATGGAACAACGGCGAAGTTATTGACACACTTCATAAGTTCACAGACGAAGAAAAAGCTTATGATGTTCACTATACTCTCCAGCAGCAGAGATAAAAGAAGGTACATAAATTATGAAAAGAGAAATTCGCACTCCCTATTTTGAAATAGGAACAAAAAATTATATCTACGGCGATAAGGTGCTTGAATACGCTCTTGCGGCTGATGCGGCAGCAGAGAAGTATGACATCGATGTTTTGTTCATCACACCCGCAGTTGAAATCCGCCGTGTGGTTGAAAATACAAAGCACTTGATCGTTCTTGCTCCGTATATGGACACACTCCGTCCGGGTCGAGGTATGGCAGACATTCTCCCTGAAGCTTTAAAGGCTGCGGGTGCAGAGGGTGTTGTTGTCAACCATTGTGAAAAGCCGATGTCTGTTCCGCAGATTAAGGCAACTATCGACCGTGCAAGAGAGCTTGATATGCTTGTATTTGCTTGTGCAGACACTATTGCAGAGGCGAAAGCTATCGCACAGCTTCACCCTGATATCCTTAATCCCGAACCGTCAGAGCTTATCGGCGGCACAGGTAACGGTGTCAGCGATATGAGCTTTGTACTTGAATCTATAAAAGAAATCAAGTCAATATATCCCGACATTTTAGTTGAACAGGCTGCAGGCATCACAAACGGTCAGCAGGTATATGATTTCATTATGGCAGGCTCCGAGGCGGCAGGTGCGGCATCGGGCATCATGAACGCAGAAGACCCGATTGCTATGATCGATGAAATGATTGCGGCAACCCGCCGTGCGGCTGACGACCTCAAGAAGATGGAGGATAATAAATAATGATTTACAAAGAAAAATTCAAGGTGCAGTCAAATGACAAGATGTGCACTTTCCATAATGTAACAGCTCAGGCAAAAGAAGCTTTGAAAAAATCAGGCGTCAAAGACGGTATTCTTGTTGTTTATTCACATCACACAACCTGCGGTGTAATCACACAGGAATGTGCGTTTGATATGTCAATGACAGGTCTTGAAACACTCCAGCAGGATTTGCTTGAGGCTTTTGAAGTATTCATTCCCCAGCAACGCAAAGAGGGAATGTATCTTCATCCGGGTCCGAAGGCTTTGAAGTTTGCAGAGGAACACGATGAAGATGCAAGAGGTTGTCATAACACAGATGCACACTTGCGTTCATCAATCATCGGCAGAAGCGAAACTATCGTTATCGATGACGGCGAATTGGATCTCGGTGAATTCGGATTTATCTATTTCATCGACTTCGATACAACTCGTGCAAGAGAACGCACAGTTCAGATTATGATTATCGGCGAATAGGGTGAGCAGTTAAACCCGAACCCGCCTCAAAGCGGCATATTTAGGAGCTTTTTGCCCCGTTCGTTCTCGCAAGGCGAGAGCATTACTTCGCCCGACCGAAACAAAAATCTCTCAAAATCTCCTCACTTTGAGGTCGCAGATTTTGTAAAGAGCGGATTTTTGTTCAGGCGCGGCACAAAACACAGCAAATCCTTTCGGATTTGCGAGTATTTTAACAAAGGATGAGCGAAAATCCGCCTTCACAAAACGGTGTTCGGGTTTGACTGCTCACCCTAAGGAGATTTAATATGAAAATCGGATTATTACCTCTTTATGTAAAGCTGTATGACGATGTTGCACCTGATATCCGTCCGAGACTCAATGCTTTTTATGAAAAGATTGCGGTTGAATTTGAAAAGAGGGGTATTGAGGTGGTTCGTTCCGAGTTCTGCAGATTGATGCCTGAATTTAAAGCAACGGTTGCAAACTTTGAACGAGAGAGCGTTGATGCTATGGTTACAATCCACATGGCATACTCACCGTCACTTGAAAGCATTGATGTGCTCTGTGATACAAATCTTCCGATTATAGTTCTTGATACAACAGAAACATTGGAGTTTACCAATGAGCAGGACGACGGCGAGATTATGTACTGCCACGGTATCCACGGTGTAATGGATATGTGCAGTATGCTTACTCAAAGAGGTGTTGAATATGCTATCGCCGCAGGTCATTGGCAGGAATCTGATGTCATAGACCGTGTATGCGGTTATGTTCGTGCGGCTACCGCTGCAAACGCTCTTAAGGGTGCAAAGGTTGGTCTTGTAGGCGAATCGTTTGCAGGTATGGGCGATTTCCGTGTTGGCTACGGTGAGCTCGGTGAACGCTTCGGTATTAAAGTTATTCAACCCTCAACCGAAGATCTTAAATCTTTCTACGATTCTGTAACAGAAGAAGAAATAGAAGCGGAAAAGAAAGCAAACAAAGAAACCTGCGATTTTGCAGATAATATTATCGAAAGAGAATATACGGAATCTGTCCGTTCATGCCTTGCAATGCGTAAGTATGTTGCGGCAAATGAGCTGACGGCGTTCTCAATAAATTTCCTTAAAATCGGTCCTAACGATGCAGGTATTACCTCAATGCCTTTCCTTGAAACCTGTAAAGCTATGCAGAACGGCATAGGTTATGCAGGTGAGGGCGATGTAATGACAGCCGCATTCACGGGTGCATTCTTAAACGGTTACAAAGATACAACATTTGTTGAAATCTTCTGCCCCGATTGGAAGAATAATATCATCTTCTTAAGCCACATGGGTGAAGTAAATTACGGCATTGCTGATTGTAAACCCGTAATCAGCCGTGCAGGTCGTAAGTATGCATCAGAGGACGAGTTCCCCTATGCAGGCTATACAAGAATGAAAGGCGGCAAGGGTGTTTATGTCAACATCAGCCGTGCAAGAGATGATTACCGTCTTTTTGCAGCATCAGCAGAAATGGTTTCTTATGATAAAGATAAATTCGAAGGTGCCATAAGAGGTTGGATGAAACCCGACGGCTATACAACTACTGAATTCCTTGAGGAACACAGTAAATGGGGTGCAACTCACCACAGTATCTTTGTTTACGGAGCAACTGTTGATGAAATTGAATATTTCGGAAAACTGCTTCAGGTTGAAACAATAATTCTGTAAGAGGTTTATTATGGCAAAGAAATTCATTATCGGTCTTGATATCGGTACTTCTTCAATCAAGGGTACGATGACAACACCCGACTCAAGCGAAAGCTATACGGGCAGAGTACCATTTGAATACACTTGCTCTGACGAGGGTAATGTGGAAATTTCCGCAGAGGATTATATTGAGGCTTGTTATAAACTGCTTCGTGACTTTGGAAAAAAACTCCCCGAGGGTGCTGAAATCGCCGCAATATCTGCGGCATCGGCAAGCGGAAATCTGCTTTTGCTCGACGGTGACGGTAATCCGATGACTACAATTTCCAACTGGCAGGACAAAAGAGTTACGGACGAAGTAACACAAGTATTCGGTGACTTTGATACAGAAAAATATTACCGTTCAACAGGCTGGGCGTTTGACCTTAAGACTTTCCCGTTGGCAATGCTTTGTTGGTACAAGTGCCACCGTCCCGAGGTTTTATCTGATTGCTCCAAGGTTTGTATGAGTACGGAATATCTGTATTACAAACTGACAGGCAAGTGGGGTATAGGCAAATCTGCCGGCACACCCTTCTATCTTATAGATCAGGTGGCAGGTACTTATAATACTGAAATTCTTGAAAAGTTAGGGATAGCAGAGGAAAAATTACCGCCCATTATGAAAACGGGAAGCATACTCGGAACAATTACCGAAGAAGCATCAGCTGAATGCGGACTTCCTTCAGGCATACCTGTTGTTATCGGTACATTTGACCACCCGAGTGCCGCAAGAGGTGTCGGTATCACAAAAGAGGGGCAGTTGCTTCTTTCGTGCGGTACATCTTGGGTTGGTTTTTATCCTGTTGATGAGCGTGAAAAGGCACTTTCGGCACATATGCTCGTTGACCCTTTCCTTTCGGAAAATGGCGGTGCCTGGTCAGGCATGGTGTCGTTGACCTCTTTTTCAGCACAGATAGAAAATTTTACAAAAATATATGTTGACAACAGTGATATATGGTACATAAAATTAGTGGAATACTCCGAAGAAAGCGAAACAGGTGCAGGCGGTCTTGTAATAAATCTTATGGAAGAACCCGACGATGCAGAAATCAGAAAGTATGAAAAGAAGCACATAGCAAGAGCTATTATGGAAAGCGTTATAAATATGCTCGCTGACGGTATGGCTCGCATCACCGATGCGGGAATAGTATGCAATGAAGCGGTTATGGTCGGTGGTCCGTCGGAAAATCCGTTGTGGGCAAAGCTGATTTCAGAAAAGCTCGGCATAAAAGTCAGCGTTATGCACGGCTCTTACGCAGGTGCTATGGGTGCTGCTGTTCTTGCAGGTAATGCAGTCGGAATTTTTTAAGAACAAAGAAGGCGAATTATGTTTAATCTGGTAATTAACGATTATGACAGACAGGTTTATGAAAAGGAGTTCAAACCCTTTCTTCCTGAAAATTTTATAGATATACATACACACGCATGGCTTAATACCATGACCCCGGCAGGTAAGTCAAACGGCGGTGCTACATGGACAACATTTATGGCAGATGAAATGTCGGTTGAGCAGCTTCTTGATGCATTCAAACGACTTTTCCCCGAAAACAATGTTACACCGCTTCTTTTCGGCGGAGTTGATCAGGCGGTAAAAGAATGTAACGACTATATTTATGATAGTGCAAAAAAATTCAACTTACCGATTCTGACTCGTACAGACTATTCAATGGACCCCGACGCACTCGCAAGGGAAGTACACGCAAATCATTCTTTAGGATTAAAACCGTACCTCACTTTCTGTCCTCCTTATGTTCCTGAAAGTGAAATCCGCATTTTTGATTTTCTCCCTCACGAGCACCTCGAAATCGCTGACAAAAACGGCTGGATAGTAATGCTTCATATTGCAAGAAAGCAAAGACTTCGTGATGCGGTTAATATCGCCCAGCTTATGGAGATTGAAGAACGCTATCCCAATGTTAAGCTTATTTGTGCTCACATCGGTCGTGCTTACTCTAAGCAGGATATCGGTGATGCTTTTGAAGTCTTGAAGAACACAAAAAATATGTTGTTCGACTTCACTGCCAATATGTGTGATGATGCTATCGAAGCCTGCATCAATGCAGTCGGTACGGAAAGATTGATGTTCGGTTCGGACTTACCTATTTCAATTATGCGTATGTATCGCACAACCGATGAAACAGGTTGGTACACAAATGTTGTTCCCCGCGGACTTTATGGTGATGTTTCCGATGACCCGCACATGAAAGAAAGCGATGAAACGGAAATTACTCTGATGATTTATGAACAAATCCGTGCATTCAAGCGAGTTGCAACAAAGCTTCATCTTACCGACACACAGATAGAAAATATTATGTATACCAATGCAAAGAAGCTTATTGAAACTGCTCAAAAAGATATCTACGGCGTATAATGAATAAAACAAAAAATCTGCTCGCTTGAGCAGATTTTTTTATATGTTGACTTTTAATCATCTTCCAACAATTTGGAAGGGGGTATTTCTAAAACCTGTGCGATTTTAAATAATGTTTCCAATGAAACACCGCGGACAGTACCGGGACCTTCTACCTGACCTACAAAGTTTACACTTTTATCAATGAGTTCAGCAAATGTTTCTTGTGTATAACCGGCCTTTTTCCGGTAGTAGGCAATTTTTAACCCTAAGGTAATGTATTTATCTGTAAACTCTGTGTTCATCGTTTCGCCCCTTTCTCCTAAATAGTTTACAAGGAAACGAATTGATTTATAACTTATTTAAAGTAAATAATTATTTACTTTAAATAAATATAAATGTATAATAGGTGAAAGATTATTTACTTGGAGTGAAATAAAAATGAAAATGAGCACTTGTTGTTTCTTCGGACATAGGGAAATTGATGAAACAGAAGAATTAAAAGCACAATTATATGAAACGGTTGAAAGTTTGATTGTAAACGAAAATGTTGACACCTTTTTGTTTGGCAGTCAAAGCAGATTCAATGAGCTTTGTTATGAAATCGTGACTCAGATAAAAGAAAAATATCCGCACATAAAAAGAGTTTATGTCCGTGCAGAATTTCCGTATATAGATGACAGTTACAGGGAATATCTTCTGAAAAGCTATGAGGATACTTATTACCCCGAGAATATAATAGGTGCGGGCAGAGCATCTTATGTAGAACGCAATTATGAGATGATAGACAAAAGCCGTTTCTGTATTGTGTATTACGATGAGAAATATAAGCCCACTACACGAAAAAGCGGTACGAAAATTGCCCTCGATTATGCCGTTAAAAAGAAAAAAGATATTATAAAACTACCGTTCGATGAAAAAAATTTATCGTAACGGTAAATTTTTGTTTTTGTCGAAAACTGTTGTTTTTGGTCATGGTGTATGATATAATAAATCATTATCATAAAATGGAATGGTATAGCCGATGGCAATCGAACCCGATATGCCTAAAATGCAAAATATCCGGCACCTCAAAGCATTTTTCTCCTCAAAATACGAAAGTATTTCTTCGTCGAAGAAATACTTTGATGCACCAAATCTTTTGGATTTTAGGTGCGAGCAGTTTTAAGAAGAAAGATTTTTGTGTTAGTCAAGGAAGAAAAGTGAAGTAATGCTGTCGCCTTACAAGCTTTTCTGACGAAGAATAACCGAAAAGATTTCTCTTAAAACCATATTGTGTTCAATTGCCGTCGGCTATACTTTTAATTATATTCAAAGGAGTAAGTTATGGAGAAGTTTGTTATTCTTGCAGATGTCGCTTGCGACATATCAAAAGAGATAAGAGATTTCAGCGGAATTGAGGATTATTTTGAGGGTCATGTTCATATAAGTGACGGCAGAGATATCAAAACAAGACTTGACTGGGAAAATATCAGCCGTGAAGATTTTTACAAGACCCTTTCAAATAAAAAAATTGAGGTAAATTCAGCACCGCCAAGCCCCGAAGATGTTTATCTTAAATTCAAAAAATATGTTGAAGACGGATATAAAATTCTCAGTATGTCCATTTCTTCAAAAATCAGCTCTACTTATTCTGTGGCTTGTGTTGCGGCGGAGAGAGTAAAAAAAGAATATCCCGATTGCACTATATATTGCTTTGATTCATACAGAATGGCGGCGGCTTTCGGACTGCTCGTTATGTATGCAGGTTTATTGAGAAAAGAAGGCAAGAGCTTTGACGAAGTGGTTGAGTGGTTGGAAAACAACAAACGCAAGGTTCATCAGATGGGCCCGATAGACGATTTGATTTTTGTTGCCCGCAGAGGCAGAATCACAATGGGTAAGGCTATTATGGGTAGCTTTGCAGGAGTTAAGCCTATGGGCGATTGTAGTGACGAAGGTTATGTTTCCGTGCTCGCAAAGGTCAAGGGCATAAATAAGGCACTTGAAGCAACAGTCGAATATGTTGAAAAAGCGGCAAGAGATATTGAAAATCAGTATGTCATCGTTTCTCACAGCGACAGAGAAGAGTATGCAAACAAACTCAAGGCTTTGTTACTTGAAAAGGTTAATCCCAAAAAAGTTTTCGTGAGTGATGTATTTTCAGGAAGCGGAACGAACATAGGACCGGGTATGGTCGGCATATATTTCTTAGGTGATGAGGTTTCAAAGGAACAGGTCGAAGAAAAGAAATTGCTGAATGAAATTTTGGAAAAGAAATAAACGGCACAAGAAAAATTACGGAGGAGAAGATACCGACTGAAATGTCAGTATCACTCATGTTTTATGATAAAAAGTATTGATGGAATATGCTTTAAAAATATGATTGATTACGGTGCCCGTAATCTTAATATACATTGCAAAACCGTAAATCAGCTGAATGTATTCCCCGTACCTGACGGAGATACGGGAACAAATATGGTGACAACAATCAAAAAAGGTTTGTTGTCACTCGGCAAAACAGATGAAAGCTTAGCTGATATATCAAAAAAATTTGCACACTCAATAGTTTTTGAGGCAAGAGGTAACTCGGGCGTAATTGTTTCGCAGTTTTTAAAGGGCTTGTCTGAGAAATTTTTTGACTGTGAAAAAGCAGATACCGAAAGACTGATTGAAGCTTTTGAGCATGGTGTCAAATGTGCATATTCTGCGGTTATCAATCCCGTTGACGGCACTATGCTGACCGTACTCAAAGATGCAACCAATGCGGCGAAAAAGGATTTAGGCGAGGACAAAACGGTCAACGATATAATGAATGTTTTTCTCAAAGAAGCAAGGGCATCACTTGACAGAACTCCTGAGCTTTTACCGATATTGAAAGAATCGGGTGTTGTTGACAGCGGCGGAGCAGGTGTTGTGTATTTCTTCGAGGGAATAAAAAAATACCTTGACGGTGAAGTGATTGAAGAAAGTGCAACTGAGCCCGAGAGTGAAAAAACGCAGGCGGATTATTCCTCGTTTAATAAAGCATCTGTTTTTGATTACGGCTACTGTACGGAATTACTTATCCAGCTTCTTGACAGTAAAGAGGATTTTATATACGATGATTTCAAAGCAAATCTTCAGAACTTGGGAGATTCTGTTGTGACATCGTATGATAACGATAAAATCAGGATTCATATACACACAAAAACGCCAGAGGAAATACTGAGCTTCTGTCACAGGTACGGTGAGTTTTTATCAATAAAAATTGATAACATGACGGTTCAGCATACAGAGGTTTTGAAAAATATTCTTTGTTCTCCCAATAAAAACAACGGAGCTTTTTCAGTTGTTGCGGTAGCGTATGACAGTATTGTTCAAGAGCTTTTTATTGATATGGGTGCTGATGTTGTAATCCGTTGTGAGGACAGCGTGCCGATAAAGGATTACATAGATGCTTTTGAAAATGTGACTACAGAGAATATCATTGTTTTCCCGAACGGTTCGGATTCGATTCTCTCGGCAATTCAGGCTAAAAAGATTTACAAAAAGGCAAACATCACGGTTGTAAACAGTCGAGGAATTGCAGAGTGTTACGCATCACTTCCGACGATAGATTTTGCGGAAACGGATATTGACCTTGTAGCAGATGAGATTACAAAGACAATAAATAATCTGTATATCGTATCTGTTGTGCAGAGAAAAAATCCTGTTTATTATAAGTCGGAGAACATTCAGAAAAATTCATTCTATTCATTCTCAGGCAAGGAAATTATAGTGATAGGAAAGACTTTAGAAGAAACGATTGTGAAAACGATTGACAAGACTTTTGAAAAATTCGATAAGGATATAATCACGATATTCCACGGCAAGGACATAGTGCAGGAAAGTGTCGATGTTATAGTTGATGCTATAAGCGAGCTCGGAATATCCGCGGAAGTTTTTACGGTGCAGACCGAAAACTTAGCGTCAGATATGATTTTGTCTTTCGAATAGAAAGGTGAGAGAAATGAAAAAATTTACAAAAAAATGGCAGTTGATATTGTACGGATGCTCAGGCTTGGGAGTAAATTTGCTTAATACAGTTGTTGCATCATATTTAGGCAGTGCACTTTTAGTCGGCGGTTTTGAAGAAAATGTTGAGTCATGGACATATCTTAACAAGGACCTCGTTTTAGCGGGAGTATGGGCGGTATTTGTTTTTGCTGCCAAGATAATCGACGGCTTGATTGACATTCCGTTTTCTTATTTGACAGATAATTTAAGAACAAAGTGGGGCAAAAGACGCCCGGCAATTTTAGTGGGCTTGATTTCGACAATGATTGTTTATCTTCTTTTGCTTGTACCGCTTAATAACTCTGCAACACTTCTTAACACCCTCTGGTTTGCACTTTTAACATTTGCATTTTTCAGCACATATACGCTTACCATGATTACCTATTATGCAACCTTTGCGGAAGTTACGGAAAAACAGTCGGACATAGTGCTTATTTCAAATGCAAAATCAATATGCGACTTGATTTACTTTGCTTTAGGATTTGCACTTGTTCCCGTATTTGTAAATATGGGTGTCAATGTAAGAATTGTTGCATTAGCTTGCCTTCCTTTGGCATTGACAATGCTCATTCCGATATTTATGTTGAAGGAAAAAAGCACACTCGATGAAGGTAAAAGATTACCTAAAAATCAGCGTCCTACTATTAAAAAGGCTGTTTTATTTTCAATCAAGGACAAGCCGTTTATGAAGTGGCTTGTATGTGTTTTTTCAATGAATGCGGGTCTTAGCTTGTTCCTCAGCGGAATAAATGAGGTCTTTTCATCGGCGGGACTTAATATGACTGTGATAATGGGTACTTCTTTTGTGCCGATTCCGTTTACTTTGATGCTTTATAATCGCATTGTCCGTAAAAAAGGTCTCGGCTTTGCATTCAGATATATAATGATAGTATACTCTATTGGTATGTTACTGATGCCTCTTGCGTATGTAGCACCGAAATCATTGCTTTATCCGGGTGCGATAGTATGTGCGTTAATAGTATCACTTGCAATCGGTGCATTTTTCTCAATTTCATATACGGTACCGTCGGCAAGGGCGGCTTCACGAGTTGAAGAAAATAAATCGGCATCATCGATGTACTTTGCAATTCAGGGACTTGCTGAGGGTATTTCTGCGGGTCTTGCAGGCGGTGTGATATTGGTATGGCTCAAGCAAAGTGACAACATTCCGTGGCTTACTGTTATAGTTGCGGCATTCTGTATGCTTGCTTGCGGATTATCTTTCACACTTCCAAAAGAAATGACCTTACTCGGTAAGGATAAATAATTATGTTTTTTTCAATATTCAGAAATTTTGGTGCAATTACGGGTTTTCCTGCACAATGGATTATATTTAAGAGAAAGACCTATTACGAAGATAAAAAGTCCCAGGGCAGATATGTCAAGGGTGGTGCGTTGATAGTATCAAATCATTTTAACGCACTTGATTATCTTCTTAATGCATTTCTGCTTTATCCGAGGAAGCTTAATGCTGTTGCAGCAGAGTTTGCCTTCAGAAAACCTATTATGAGATTTTTTATGAAATTCATAGGTGGGATTGAAGCAAACAGAATTACAAAAAGTCCGAGATTTGTTCTCGAAAGTATAAAAGTGCTTAAAAAAGGTCAGTTGGTGCAGATTTTCCCCGAGGGTCATAATACTGACGACGGTACTATCAAAGCATTTTATCCGAGTTGCATTGTAATTGCACTCAAGGCAAAAGTACCGATAGTGCCGATAGTATCCGACGGAAATTACGGACTCTTTAAAAGAACTCATGTCATAATCGGCAAGCAGATTGATTTGTACGATTATTTGGAAACAGAAAAATATACTCGGAACGATATCGACAGATTGAATGATATTGTCCGTAATAAAGTGCTTGCTTTGCGTGAAGAATTGGACGCAAGAATAAAAGCGGAAAAACAGAAAGGGCAGTGTTGATGGAAAGTAAAACCGTATGGATTATTGTTATATCCGTAGTGTCGTTTATTATATTCTGGTTTGTGAATGCCCTTGTTTCTGCTTATTGTACTTATACAATAACCTTAAAAAGAGGGAAAAAAAGCAAGTGGGGCAGAGCTGTTTCAAGCAATGATGAGCCGCAGTTGATTATGGATGACATCGGTATGAAATGGCACCGTGAAAACATCGACTTCAAAAAAGATGTTCATATTATAAACAACGGATTGAATTTATATGGCGAATATTATGATTTTGGCTTTGACAGATGTGCGATGATTTTATCGGGCAGAACAGAGAGCTTAAGATACGGATATTATTTTGCAAGACCTTATCAGGAAGCAGGTTTCAATGTTCTTGTGCTTGACCCGAGAGCTCACGGCTTGAGTGACGGTGATTATAATACTGTCGGATTTGAAGAAGGCAAGGATGCTCTCAGTTGGGCAAAGTTCATTCATGATGAGTTTAAGCTTGAATCAATTATTCTTCACGGAATATGCATAGGCTCGGCAGCGGGAATGTACGCAATAAATGCCGAAGATGCCCCCGATTATATTAAGGGAATTGTAACCGAAGGTATGTTCCCGAACTTCTGGGAGTCAATGAAAAATCATCTGAAAGAAAAAAGAGTTAATTTCTTCCCGATGATGCAGTGTCTTGATTTCTGGATGAAAAAATATACCGGCCATTCAATGAGATTCGGACCTATAAATGTGATTCCGAAAATGAACAGGCCGATACTTATGCTTCAAAGCAAGGTTGACAAATATTCATTATACGAGTATGCTTGTAAGATGTATGAAATGTGTCCGAGTAAAGAGAAAAAGCTCGTGGTATACGAAAAAGGCGGACATTCTCTTTTGAGAATAACCGACACAGAGAGATATGATAATGAAATAAAAGAATTTATTAAAAGAGTATATGAAGCTGAAGCTTTAATATAATTTTTATTTAACAGGAGGAAGATTATGTTTTGTAAAAAATGTGGAAATGAATTAGCAGACGGTGCAAAATTCTGCACAGGCTGCGGTGCACCGGTAGAGACAGCTGCAGTTGAGGAGACAACAGTTTTGCAGTCTGAAACACCTCAGGTTGAGTATGCACAGCCGGCAGAGCCTCAACCCCAATATGTACAACCCCAGCAGGTAACATATACCGATTACAATGCAGGTTATCAGAATTATAACTATAATCAGCCTGCCCAGCCGACGTATCAGAATGACGAACAGGCAAATAAACTTCAGGGTGAAATACTCTTAAACGGTATTTTAGGTCTTGCTTTTGCTACCAGCTTCTTTGCAAGTTTTGTCGGAATTATTTTTTCATCAATCGCAAAGAAAAAAGCTAACGAATATATTAATCTCAAAGGTCAGCTTGAAGGTCGTGCAAAGGTAGGCTTTAATCTTGCAAAACCCGGTTTTATTGTTGGTATAATTTTCACGGTATTGTTTGCTATTTATTTCTTGGCTTTAATCGCATCTATGTAATTTTTAAAAGCTCTGATTTGCTTTTGCAAGTCAGAGTTTTTTCTTTTATCGAAATTCAATATCTGCCCATATTCCGTTGCGGTCGTAAAGATTAAATCTCCTGTTTTTTCAAATATATTTACAAACTAAATCCATCGGCTGAAAATATTAAGATTATCGGACGAAGTGAGAGCAACGCTGCACAGAGAGGTACAAAAATATACTAAACACTTGAAAAAAATGCAAAATAGTGGTAAAATATATAGGATTAGAACTGTGCCTATTTGCAAAATGAAGTTTAACGACTTAAAACGGAGTTAATGATATGAAAAAATCGGTTGCTTTAGCAGCGTATAACGGTGAAAAATATATTGCCGAGCAAATAAAATCAATACTTGATTCTTTAGATGAAAACGATGAACTTATAATATCAGACGATAATCCCGAAGGAAAAACAAAATCCGTGATTGATACATTTTCTGACCCGAGAATTATTTATATCGAAGGTCCGAAAAAAGGTGTAATAAAGAATTTTGAAAATGCGATAAAGCATTGCACGGGTGATGTGATTTTTTTGTCAGACCAGGATGATATATGGTTGAGCGAAAAAGTACCGATGGTTATTGAAAAAATTCTCGGCGGTGCTGACCTGGTTGTTCATAATGCAGACATCACAGATGAAAAGATGGAGTTTGTATGCACTACATTCCAGGCAAAGGGCTTTACAAGAGGTTATTATCAGAATATTTTACGCAATTCATATATGGGCTGCTGTATGGCATTTAAAAGAGAGATTTTACCGCTCGTTTTGCCGTTCCCCGATAAAATTCCCATGCACGACCAATGGATAGCGGTCATAGCGGAAGAGTATCTGAATATAGAAGTTATAGATACTCCCTTGATAAAATACAGACGCCATTCAGAGAATGTAACAGGCGGTGCAACTACTCTTAAACAAAAAATCAGTTGGAGAGTAAATCTTATCAGAGAACTGAAAAAACACAGAAAAAAGTTCGAGGTGTAAAATGGAATATACCGTTTCAGGTTGTATTGTAACCTATAATAATATGCGTTCAATCAAAAATACCGTTGAAAGTGTATTGGAAAACACAAAGAATGTGGATTTTAAACTCTATGTGGTAGATAATAATTCCACGGACGGCACGGCAGATTTTATAATTGAAAATTACCCTCAGGTCGAGGTTATCAAGACAGGTGAAAACCTTGGCTTCGGCGGAGGTCACAATAAAATTCTTGATGTACTTGAATCAAAATATCATATTCTGATAAACCCCGATATTTCAATCCGTGATGATGTTGCTGAAAAAATGGCGGCTTATATGGATAAAAATGAAGATATTGGTTTGTTATCACCGAAAATCTGTTTCCCGGACGGCAGACCGCAGATACTCGGCAAAAGAGAGCCGAAGATGAAATATCTCATCGCAAGCCGATTGAGAGATGAATCAAAGCCGAGCAAATTACTTTCAGAATATGCGATGCTTGACAAAAACGATGATGAGTGTTATGATACAGAAATCGCATCAGGCTGTTTCTTGATGGTAAGAACAGATTTATTTAAAAAAATCGGTGGATTTGATGAAAGATATTTCCTCTATTTTGAGGATTTCGATTTGGCAAAGACAATAAGAAAAACTCACAGAGTTGTGTTTTTTCCCTTTGCGACAGTCTATCATGAATGGGGCAGGGACAGCAAGAGAAACTTCAGGCTGATGCTCATTCACATTCAGTCGCTTATAAAATTTAAACTTAAATGGTTATTCAGATAATTGAGAGGTGAGGTAATGTCTACTGCTTCAAAAAGCAGAAAGAAATATCTTCAAAATTTTTGGAAATACAGATTTCTGTTAAAAGAAATTGTAAATAAAAATGTTAAACTACAGTACAGAAATTCCGTTCTCGGAATGTTCTGGACATTCTTGCAGCCGTTACTTACGACAATTGTACTTATACTTATATTCGGCAGACTTTTCAACAAAGGCGGCGGACCGGGTGAATATCCGATGTATCTCCTTTGCGGTCGTTTGCTCTATGAATTTTTCACGCAGTCAACAAAACGAGGAATGCGTTCAATCAGAAACAGTGCAAGTGTAATCAAAAAGGTATATGTGCCGAAGTACATCTATCCGCTGTCAAATGTAATATCATCTTTTGTTACTTTCTGCATATCGTTGATTGTATTGATTGCGGTAATGCTTTATTTCATAATCAGGTATCAGGGTGAAACTGCGATACATTTTTCGTGGAATATGCTGTTGGCGGTTGTACCCATAGGGGTTTTGTTGTTACTCTGCCTCGGCGTAGGACTTCTGCTTTCTGTGCTTGATGTTTATTTCAAGGATATCGAATATATTTACGATGTTTTCACAATGTTACTTTTCTATGCAACTCCGATTTTATACAAGGTTGATCAAATGAGCTTCAATCCGGTAGTTGCAAAGGTTATAGAAGCAAATCCGCTTTATTCGATTATAAGTATGTTCAGATACTTTGTAATCGGCGGTGTGTGGGATTGGAACTGGCTGATATATTCAGCAGCTTTCAGCATAATCTTACTTTTGGTAAGTGTCTTTATTTTCTATAAAGCACAGGACAAATTTATACTCCATATTTGATAGAAGGTGCAAGATTGAGTAAAAATGCAGTTGAGTTAAAAAATGTCAGCGTACTTTTCAATCTGAATAAAGAGAAAATTGATAATATTAAAGAATATTTTATAAAGCTTGTTACAAGGAAGCTTCACTTCACAGAGTTCTGGGCATTGACCGATGTCAGCTTTGCCGTTAAAAAAGGCGAGAGAATAGGTATACTCGGCTACAACGGTGCGGGCAAGAGTACTCTGCTTAAAGTTATTGCAGGTGTATTGAAGCCGACAAAGGGCAGCGTTGAGGTTCACGGTGTTATCGCACCGCTTTTAGAGCTCGGAGCAGGCTTTGACCAGAATTATTCGGGCAAGGAAAATATTTTTCTCTACGGTGCAACTATGGGTTATTCCAGAAAGTACATCGAGGAAAGATATGATGAAATCGTAAAATTTTCAGAGCTCGGGGATTTTATTGATGTTCCCGTCAAAAACTATTCTTCGGGAATGAAAGCTCGTCTCGGTTTTTCAATAGCAACTGCGGTTGAACCCGAAGTACTTATTCTCGACGAAGTTTTATCTGTAGGCGATGCGGCATTCAAGAAAAAGAGCGAAGCAAAGGTCAGAAGTATGTTTGATAAAGGCGTAACGGTACTCTTTGTTTCTCATAATACCGCACAGGTACGCAGACTTTGCAATACCGCAATAATTCTTGACAAGGGCAAGGTTGTGGCTTATGGTGAGGCGAACGAGGTTTGCGATATATATCAGGAAAGAGTAAACAAAAGAAAATAACGGGGTGAAAGTATGATTTTTGCAGTAATTATGGCAGGCGGAAGCGGCAGCAGAATGGGCAATTCCGAAACACCGAAGCAGTTTATGATGCTGGGCACTAAACCGATTATCGTTCATACTGTTGAAAAGTTTTTTGTTAATTCCAAGTTTGAAAAGATTATTGTTATGTCACCTAAAACATGGGTGAATCATACAAAAAATATGATAGAAAAAAATATCGGCAAGACCGATAAAATCGTTGTGGTTGAGGGTGGCTCAACAAGAAACGAAACTCTGATGAATTCATTGAAATATATTGAAGAAAACTACGGACTTGATGATGAAAAATATGTTATTACTCACGATGCAGTCCGTCCGTTTATCACACATAGAATTATTGAAGATAACATCGAGGCAGTTCAGCTTTACGGTGCTTGTGACACGGTCGTATCCGCAACTGATACTATAGTTCAGAGCACAGACGGCAAAGTTATCTCCAATATTCCCAAACGCCCCGAAATGTATCAGGGTCAGACACCGCAGTCATTCAAGGCTAAAAAGCTTAAAGAAATTTATGAAAGTCTTACCGATGCAGAAAAGGACGAGCTTACCGATGCTTGCGGAATTTTCGTCAAGAAAAATGAGCCTGTCCGTCTTGTAAAGGGCGAGGTTTTCAATATCAAAATAACCTATCCTTATGACTTGAAGGTTGCAAAAGCCTTGTTGGAGGAAGAAACTGATGATTAACGCGGTTTATGAGTTACAGTCCCCGAGAATGTTTGACATAACTTATAAAGAGCTGAATACTGACGGTAAATCTGTATTGATACGACCGTTATATCTTTCAATTTGCAAAGCAGACCAAAGATATTATCAGGGAACAAGGTCGGCAGATGTTTTGAAAGAAAAGTTACCGATGGCACTTATTCACGAGTGTGTCGGAAAGGTAGTTTTTGACCCGACGGGCAATTTCAAAATCGGTGAAATTGTTGTGCCGGTGCCGACAATTCCTGAAGAAACAGATGAATGTATTTCAGAAAATTATCTTCGCTCAAGCAAATTTTGCTCAAGCGGTCATGACGGCTTTTTACGCGATTATATCGCGATGAAGCCTGACAGACTTGTTAAGGTGCCCTATGAAATCAGCCTTGAGGTTGCATCATTTACTGAGCTTATAAGCGTTGGTATGCATGCAATTTCCAGATTTGAAAAAACTGCACACAAACGCAAAGACATAATCGGTGTTTGGGGTGACGGTAATGTCGGATTTGTAACCGCGTTACTTTTGAAGTATGTTTATCCTGCATCAAAAATATATGTTTTCGGCACTGTTGAGGAAAAGCTATCCTATTTTTCTTTTGCAGATGCTACCTTTAATGTCGATAATGTACCTGAAGATTTAACAGTTGACCACGCATTTGAATGTGTCGGTGGCTTCGGCTCACAACCGGCAATAAATCAGATGATTGATATAATCAAACCTGAAGGCTCCATGGTTATTATGGGTGTAAGTGAAAATAATGTTGCAATCAATACCCGTATGATTCTTGAAAAAGGATTAAGACTTCTCGGCAGTTCAAGAAGCTCAGCAGAGGATTTCAGAAAAGCTGTTGACTTGATGGCTGAGCACGAGGAATTAGTCCGCTATTTCGAGTATCTTATTGACGGTGTTGTAACAGTGGAATCTATCGCGGATATGCATAGAGCGTTCGATATAGATTACAAAAGAAATTTCGGAAAAACAGTATTGAAATGGGAAATATAATTATGCCGAAAATAAGTGTTATTATCCCCGCATACAACAATGAAAAATATATAGCAGAAACGATAAAATCCTTACAGGCTCAGTCCTTTAAGGATTTTGAAGTAATTATAGTAAATGACGGCTCAACCGATAATACACAACAGATTATCGAAAGCTTTGATGATGACAGAATAAAATCTTTTGTACAGGAAAATGCCGGTGTCTCTGCTGCAAGAAACAGAGGAATTAAAGAGGCGTCGGGTGAGTATGTGTGCTTCCTTGATGCCGATGATTTGTATGAAGAAAATTCGCTCGAGGGTTTTTATAACTGTGCAAAAGAAAACAATGCAGACCTTGTCCTTGGCAGAATAAAACGCTTTGACGAGCATAGTGAGTATATAAATGAACACGCAGAAAAATTCGCAAATAAAACTGAAATTGACAATTTCGATAAAGGTCTTTTATGGAATCTGTTAATCAGCAATAAGTTTTATAAACACAAAAAGCTTGTTGAATTTGAATCAGCTTTTCCGCCGATAAGATATGCGGAAGAAACTCCCTTTTTTTTGAATTTTATCTACCACAAAGATGTGAAAATCTGCGGCACAAAAAATGCAACAATGTGTTACCGCAAGCACTCGGGTGCAGTAAGTCAGAGTGTAAAACCATATCTTGTGAGAGATTACATAACATCGCTTGATTCCGTTTATGAAAGTGCAAAAAATGCAGGGGCCGATGAAGACTATCTGCAAGAGGTTATCTACAAAAAAGCACAGATTTTAATATCACAGTTTTACAGATTTTTCTGGAGAGCAGATGATGAAAGTCTTGAAGAAATAAAAAAAGGTCTTGATGAAGCTTTATCGGAATTGAGTGCAGAAAATTACCGCAAGCTTTCAAATCTCAACTTTGATTTGAATCTGAAAAATCTTATTTTTTCACGCAAGGAAATGGCGGAAAATCCCAAGATTTCAATAGCTGTAAAAAATGTGAATGAAGATATTATCAATTCAATTTACACACAGCTTTATCCTTGCTTTGAAGTATTGGTGCCTTATGATAAAATCCCGTCAGATTGGGAAAAAACAGAGAATATAGTTCCGGTTAAAAATAAAAAATTCAAGAAAAATGCCAAGGCTGATTTGATTTATTTAAACGGCGAAAAAATAAACGAGCACCATTTAAGGCAGTTTGTAAGACTTAAAGAAAAAACAAAATTACCGACAAATATTTTAAACCTGATACTGAAATTATATTTTAAATTAAAGGTGTAGTATGAAAAAATTATTTTACTTACTTTTTGCGGCGGCATTTAATTTATGCAGAATTTTTCCGCTGAAAAAAGACAGCGTAGTTTTTGTTTCAATGCACAATGCAAAATTCAATGATACTTTAGGCTTTGTAAGAGAAGAAGTCAAGAAAAGAAAAGAATATAAATGTTACAGTATAACAAGAACTGATTTAAAATCAATCGCAACAGCTTTCAGATTTTTTACCGTCAGTGCATACAGAATGGCCACCGCAGGATACATATTTTTGAACGATAATTTTATGCCGATGAGCAATCTGAATTTCGATAAAAATGCCTGTGTTGTTCAGCTCTGGCACGCAGAGGGTGCGTTTAAAAAATTCGGACTTGATATCAACCAACCCGAAGAAATCAGAAAAAGAGAAGAAAAAGGATATTCAAAATTGTCATTTGTTGTGTGCTCTTCAAAGGGTGTTGCACCTATTTACGCGAGTGCGTTCGGAATGGAAGAATCAAAAGTCCTGCCCCTCGGTGCACCGAGAACGGACTACTATTTCAGCGGCGTTGATGCAGAAAAATTAAGAGCGGAATTTGATGAAAAATATCCCGAGTGTAAGGGTAAAAAGTTGGTACTTTATGCCCCGACATTCAGAGATGATAAAGAAAAGAATAAAGAGCTTGTAAAAAAATTAAGCATAAAAAATTTTAACGATAATTTATCTGATGAATATGCATTGCTTATCAGATACCACCCGCAGGTGCATGAAAGCGGACTTGATTTAACGGGTGCGGTTGATCTTACTTCATACCCCAATGTTAACGAGCTTATTTTAATTTCCGATATTCTTATAACGGATTATTCTTCAATCTGTATGGACTTTTCCATGCTTGATAAGCCTACCGTATTCTATG
Source organism: Acutalibacteraceae bacterium (assembly GCA_045540355.1). Lineage (GTDB taxonomy): Bacteria > Bacillota > Clostridia > Oscillospirales > Acutalibacteraceae > RGIG2945. Next base: position 37,724 of record JAZQHB010000057.1, read on the forward strand.
CTTATGACCTCGAAGATTACGCTTCGGACAGAAATTTCTATTTTGATTATGAAGAATATGTCCCCGGTGTGGTGATAAAAAAAGAAGAAGATTTGATAAGAGTTCTGAAAAACCACGAATACGAACTCGACAGTGAAAGAAATCTGAAATTCAAAAACTTCAACTTTGACTGTCTTGACGGAAAAGCGTCAAAACGCGTAGTTGATACAATACTGTCATAAACAAAACCTGAGTTGCATTATGCAATTCAGGTTATTTTTTGAAATTTTTAAAAAAGTGTGAGGTTTTTTTATTTTTTTCGTTTATTAAGTAGAGGGGTTGAAAATCCCTTCCTAAAATCAGATGAAAGGGCGATAAAAATGTAATGATCAGAAGATATGTTATGAAAACTTAATGAAATTACCGGATATAAGGAGGTAAGTATTATGAAAAAACTTTTTAAACAAACATTTGCGATAATTATGACGGTTGCAATGATTTTTACAATAGCACCGCTTAGCGGATTTTTGCTTGAAGCTGAAGCGGAAACGCTTTCAGGAACCTTTGAGTATAATGAGCTCAAATGGACATTTGATACAGATGAGGGTGTTCTTGAATTTACAGGTGCAGGATATATACCGGAGGGCAGCGATTACGAAGGTGAGACTATTTGGCCATACTCAATGGAAAAAGATGATGTCAAGGTAATTAAGATTGCTGACGATGTAAGAAGCATTGGTGATTATGCTTTTGAATATTGTAACAATCTTACAAGCGTTGTAATCGGTGATGGTGTTACAGCAATCGGCAATTTTGCGTTTTATAAATGTGCAAGTCTTAAAACCGTTGATTTCGGTAAATCCGTAAAAACCATAGGTTATGATGCATTCAACGGATGTGCAAGTCTCGAAAGCATAACGCTTTCTGATTCTGTCACAACAGTTAGTCGCGATGTATTCAGTAATTGCACAAATCTTAAAAACATAACAATTTCAGCGTCAGTAACAAGCTTGTCAAGAGATGCTTTTAAAAATTGTAACTCACTTGAAAGTTTTATTGTCGATGAGAATAACAAACACTATTCAAGCGATAGTGAAGGGGTATTGTTTAATAAGGATAAGACTACACTTATCAAATATCCCGAAGGAAATACAAAGGACACATATACAATTCCGGATTCTGTTATAACTATTGAGGCAGATGCCTTCCGTGATTGCGTAAATCTTGCAAATATAATAATTCCTGAATCTGTCAAAAAAATAGGCATGACTGCTTTTGAAAATACAAAGTATTATAACGATGCTGACAATTGGACAGATGATGTTTTGTATCTGGATGATTGCCTTGTTGCTTCGAAAAGCACACTCTCGGGAGCGTGCACAATTAAAGGTGGAACAAAAGTAATCGCAAACGGTGCATTTTACGGATGCGGAAATCTTGAAAGTGTCAAAATAGATAATGCTCCCGTAAGTATAGGTGCAATGGCATTTTACGACTGCAAAAAATTGACAGAAATATCACTTCCCGATACAGTAACAAACATAGGAAGATATGCATTTATCAATACAGGATATTATGATGATTCCGATAACTGGACAGAAGATGTTTTGTATATAGACAACCATTTGATTAAAGCAAAAGAAACTTTGTCCGGGAAATATATAATAAAGGACAATACAAAAACAATAGCAGAAGAAGCATTTTATAACTTTGAAGGAAAGAAACTCACTAATGTAATAATTCCTGATTCTGTTATTTGTATAGATGATGATGCGTTTTCCAATTGCGTCAATCTTACAGCGATAACACTTCCTAAATCGTTAAAAGAAATAGGAAATGGTGCATTTGGTGACTGTTCTTATCTGACAGATGTTTTCTACTCCGGCGGTAAAGAGGATTGGGAAAAAATCGCTATCGGTACAGACAACGAGGAATTAACTTCTGCGATAATTCATCACAATTATTCACCGAACGATGATATATTCACAGTCAAAACAACTCCTCTTGTTTCAGTAGTGAATACGGTAAACGGTCCGAAGCTTACATGGAAAGAAGTGGAAGATGCAGAGGGTTATTATGTCTATCGCAGAACAAGTGATACAACATGGCTTCGTCTTGGCTCAACGGCAGAAACCTCGTTCGCTGATAAAACTGCAAAAAGCGGTACTGATTATATTTATACCGCAAAGGCATATAACAAAACAGGCACAAGTAATTTTCAGAGTGGTCTGACAATAAAATATCTCGAAGCACCAAAGATCACATTGATAAGAAATTCGACCAGAGGTGTAAGGATTGAATGGGAACCGGTAGAGGGTGCAACAGGATATATAATTTTCGATAAGACAATCTCAAGAGATTATTATACAAGAACAGGAACTACTACTTCAACAAGCTTTGAATGGGGAAGAGACCCGAGCGGCACAACTTCCTATTATACTGTAAGAGCAGTCGCGGATAATGAGAATACTATGAGTAGTTACAGAGCCGGTAAAAAGATTAAATATCTTGTATCACCGACAGTTTCGTCAGTTGTGAATACAGTATCGGGTGTAAAAATATCTTGGAACAATATTGCAGGTGCAAGCGGCTATTATGTTTACAGAAAGACAAGTGCAACAGGCTCCTATACAAAAATAGGTACTACCACAACAAGAAACTTTACCGACAAAACTGCAAAAAGCGGCACAACTTATTACTACACAGTAAGGGCATATTCAGGCTCAACCCTGAGTTCTTACAGAGCCGGTGTGAAGGTTAAATATCTTACATCTCCGACAATTTCTTCTGCTGTGAATACAACTTCGGGAGTGAAGATTGCATGGAACAAGATAGCAGGTGCAAGCACTTATCATATTTATCGCAAAACAAGTGCAACGGGTTCTTATTCAAGAATAGGCACATCTAAAACTACAAGCTTTACAGACACAACCGCTGAAAAAGGTACAACTTACTATTACACGGTAAGAGCTTCTTACGGTTTGAACTTAAGTTCTTACAGAGTTGGCACAAAAATCACAATGAAGAAATAAAACTTTAAACAAGCATCGGGGTAACCCGGTGCTTGTTTCTTGGAAAATTTTAAACGAAATGTAAAATATGATATTTTCGTTTGACGGTGGTATATCTTTATGTTATAATTCATATAGTTGGAAGTAATTATTAAAACTCGGAGGGTTTAATATGAAGAAAAGAGTTTTGTCTGCAGTTATGGCAGTTGTTATGCTTTTTACTCTTGCCGTGACCGCTTTTGCAGAGTTTGAAAACACCTATGTCAACACGGGCAATAATGTCAAAGATATCATCGGTGTGGCAACTACGCAGATTGGCTATGTTGAGGGTGAAAACAACTATTCAAAATACGGCGAATGGTGCGGTGTTCCCAATATTGCATGGTCTGCAGTTTTTGTTACATGGTGTGCTGAACAAGCAGGTGTAAAAACAAGCGTTATTCCTCAATTTACAAGCTGTGAGACAGGTCGCAAATGGTATATGGACCGCGGCTTGTATGAGCCTTGCGGTGATTATGTTCCCAAGGCGGGAGATATTGTTTTCTATGATTGGAATGTTGACGGCGGTGCTGACCATATCGGTATCGTTGAGGGCACTGACGGCAAGTATCTTATAGCAATCGAGGGTAACTATGTTGACAGCGTAGTCAGAAGAACCGACATCGGTTATTCCGTAAAGAATATACTCGGTTATGCAACCCCGAAATATCAGAATAACGAGGTTTTGCCGCCCGTTGAAAAGGTACTCGAAATCAAAAAAGTTAACAGCAAGTTTATCTATTACGGTGATAAGCTTTTGCTTCAGGCAAATATAGCTGAAATCCCCGAGGGTACAGAGCTCAAATGGACAGTCGACGGTGATGCAGTTATACTTGAGTCCTATCAGGACGGATTGGTCTGTCAGGCAACATCTGTATTGAAGGGTGAGCCGACAATAACGGTTTCACTTGTTGATACGGACGGAAATGTTCTCAAGGACGAAAAAGGCAATGATATTTCAGATAGTGTAACGATTCCGTCCAGAGTAAACTTTGTATGGAAATTGATTTCGTGGATTAAGGACTTCTTTGAAATAAGCAGAATAGTTTACTGATAAAAAGTCAACACCCGGTTGCTTTTGCAATCGGGTGTTTTTCTTTTCAGCAGATTATCTGTTGTTGTTCTGGCTATTGCTATTCTGACTGTTGTTCTGATTGTTTTTGTTCTGGCTGTTGTTCTGGTTTTTCTGATTGTTCTGCTGATTCTGGTTGTTCTGTGAATTGTTTTTTTCTGACATTTGAAACATCTCCAAATAAAAATTTAGGATTAAATCCTAAAAATATTATGTCCGCTAAAGCTTAAAATATCAAAAAATTATTCGACTGCATTCACTTTACAAAAATTGCTTGTGGTGATAAAATAAATCAGAAAGGATTGATTTCATGCAGATTACAGATGAACTTATCAAACGTCTTGAGTTGCTTGCCAGAATTGAGCTGACTCCGGAACAAAGAGAAAACACAAAAAAAGATTTGCAAAAAATATTGACATATATAGAAACACTCAATGAGCTTGACACAACTGATGTCGAGCCGTTGTCACATTCTTTCCCGATAACAAACGTTATGCGTGAAGATGAAATCAAAGAATCAACTGACAGAGATTTAATAATTTCAAATGCACCGAATCAAGCGGACGGTTGCTTCATCGTGCATAAAACTGTGGAATAAGGAGGGAAATTATGGATATTTCAAAATTTACCGCAACTGAGCTTTCGCAAAAAATCAAAGCGGGCGAAATTACCGTCAGACAAGCCGTAGATGCGGTTTTTAATTCAATTGACTCATATGACCCGACTTATCATTGCTACAACACAGTGTGCCGCGAAGAAGCATACAAACGAGCTGACGAAGTGCAGAAAATGATAGACAACGGTGAGCTCAATGATTCACCGCTTGCGGGTGTGCCGGTTTCTGTAAAGGATAATATCTGCACCAAGGGCATCAGGACAACCTGCTCTTCAAAAATGCTTGGCAACTTCATTCCGACCTATGATGCAACAGTTGTTAAAAGAATGAACGATGCGGGCATGATTATAATCGGTAAGCTCAACATGGACGAGTTTGCAATGGGCTCAACAACGGAAACATCAGCTTGGGGTAATACAAAAAATCCTTGGGATATTTCAAAAGTACCCGGTGGCTCATCAGGCGGTTCTGCTGCAGCGGTTGCTTCCGGCGAAGCTGTAATTGCCCTTGGCTCCGACACAGGCGGTTCAATCCGTCAGCCGTCAGCTTTCTGCGGAATTACGGGCTTCAAACCGACTTACGGCTCTGTGTCCCGTTACGGACTTGTTGCGTTTGCATCATCACTTGACCAGATAGGTCCCATGACAAAAGATGTCGTTGACTGTGCGGCTTTATATCAGATAATTTCAGGTCGTGATGAAAATGACGGCACGACAATGGATTTTGAAAAATTTGATTATAAAGAAGTGCTTGATTGCGATATCAGCAAATTAAAAATCGGTGTACCCAACGAATATTTCGGATTTGATATTGAAGAAGGTGTCAAAGAAAGAGTAATTGAAGTGATTGAAAAATTCAAGGAAATGGGTGCTCAGGTGGAATTTTTCGATTTGCCGTTGGTGAAATATGGTATACCTACTTACTATGTAATTGCTTGTGCGGAAGCTTCCTCAAATCTTTCAAGATATGACGGAATAAAATACGGATATTCGTCAGAAAATGCAGATGATTTATTGAGTACATTCGTAAAAAGCAGAAGCGAAGGCTTCGGAATGGAAGTCAAACGCAGAGTTTTGCTCGGTAATTTTGTTTTATCTTCGGGTTATTACGATGCTTATTACAAAAAAGCTTTGCAATCAAAAAGACTTATAAATCAGGCTTTTTCGGAAGCCTTCCAAAAATATGACCTGATACTCGGTCCCGTTACGCCGACAACAGCACTTGAATTCGGCGAAATTACATCAGATAAAATGAAAATAAGACTTAACGATATTTTTGCAGTTATGGCGAATATCGCGGGAATTCCTTCAATCAGTATTCCTTGCGGATTTGACAGCGAAAACCTACCTGTCGGCCTGCAGATTATGGGTAAAGCGTTTGACGACAAGCTTGTAATGCAAGCGGCAAATGCTTATCAGCAGGTGACCGATTTTCATAAGTTCAAACCCATTCTGACAGGAGGTGCAGACAGATGAATTATAAGGTTGTAATCGGTCTTGAAGTTCACACCGAGCTTTCAACAAAGACAAAGATTTTTTGCGGTTGTACCACACAGTTCGGCGGTGCACCGAATACTCATGTATGCGAGATTTGTTCGGGTATGCCCGGCACATTGCCGAAGCTTAACAAAAGCGTGGTTGAATATGCAATCAGAACGGGACTTGCAACAAACTGTGAAATAACAAAATATAATAAATTCGACAGAAAGAATTATTTCTACCCCGATTTGCCGAAAGCATATCAGATTTCACAGCTCTACATGCCGATTTGTCAGAACGGATATGTTGATATTGAAACCGAAAAGGGTAAAAAATCAATCCGCATAAAAGAAATTCACATGGAAGAAGATGCAGGAAAGCTTATTCACGATGCTTATGAAGATGCAACTTTGGTGGATTATAACCGTTGCGGTGTGCCGTTGCTTGAAATCGTAAGTGAGCCCGATTTGTGCAATGCCGAAGAAACAATCAGCTACCTTGAAAACCTCAAAGCGATATTACAGTACATCGGTGTTTCCGACTGTAAGATGCAGGAAGGCTCTTTGCGTGCCGACATAAATTTATCCGTTATGCCCGAGGGTGCAACAGAACTCGGGGTCAGAACCGAAATGAAGAATATGAATTCATTCAGAGCCATCGCAAGAGCAATTGAGGCAGAAAGTAAAAGACAGATTGAAGTTTTAGAATCGGGCGGTGTTGTAATTCAGGAAACCCGCCGATGGGACGACACAAAGGGTGAGAGCTTTGCGATGCGTTCAAAAGAAGACGCACAGGATTATAAGTATTTCCCCGAGCCCGATATACCACCTATCAGCATTACAGACGAGCAGATTGAAGATATAAGAAAAACTTTGCCCGAGTTACCCGATGCCAAGAAAAAGAGATACATCGAAACTCTGGGTCTGCCTGAATATGATACGGGTATAATAACAGGCTCCGTACACCTTGTAAGGCTTTTTGAAAAGACGGCGGAAATTTGCAAGAATCCGAAAGAAGCAGCAAACTGGATAATGGTTGAGCTTATGAAATTTTTCAACGAAAGCCGGTCGTTGCCCGAAAATATGAGCTTCAACGAGGATTCACTTGGCATAATTATAAATATGCTCCAAAGCGGAAAAATCAGCAGAAACACAGCAAAAAAGGTTTTTGCAGAGGTATTCAATAACAATGTCGAGCCTGAAAAATATGTCAAGGATAACAATCTTGAGCTGTTGACAGACAATACTGCGATAAAGATTGCGGTTGAAAAAGTAATCAATGCTAATGAAAAATCAGTAAATGAGTACAAGGGCGGCAAAACTCAGGCGTTCCAATACCTTATCGGTCAGTGTATGAGAGAGTTAAAGGGTAAAGCACCCGCACAGGAAGTCACAAAAATTTTGAAAGAACTTCTCGGATAAAAAACAGCGGTTGCTGAAAAGCAATCGCTATTTTTAATTATGCAATAATTCTTCTGTTGACCAAGGTAAATCTTTATGTTAAAATAGAAATTAGTATAGAGGTGAGTGAAAGTGAAGAAATTTTTGAATAAGCTTGTGCAACCTTATTCATGGTGGCCTTTGTTTTTATGTCTTGCAGTCAATATGATAAGCTTCCAGGGAACAAGGCTTTTTAACAAAGGATTTTATCATTATAATCTGGCAATACCGATTATAGATGATAATATTCCGCTGGTGAAATGGTGGGTTGTTATATACCTCGGTTGTTACATAATATGGATTGCAAGTTATTGGTTAGTTGCAAGAGAAGAACGCAAAATCTGCTATAACTTTTTTGCTTCTGAAATAATAGGTAAGCTTATTTGTATGCTGTTTTTTATATTCTTGCCGACAATTACAACACGCCCCGAAATAGTAGGAACAGATATTTTTTCAGAGCTTATGAGATGGGTTTACTCGGCAGATACACCGGATAATCTTTTTCCGTCCTTGCACTGTTTTGCAAGCTGGATAGCGTGGAGAGGATTGCTTCCGTGCAAAAAAGTTCCCAAGTGGTATGTATGGGTCGCCTTCGTTTCAATGTTTCTTGTTTTCTTGTCCGTCTTATTTACAAAACAACATTGGATTATCGATATTTTCGGGGGCATCGCAGTTGCAGAGCTCGGAATACTTATTGCTAAATATACAAAGGCATACAGATTCTTTGATGTTAAAAAATTCAGACATCTTCCGTAAAAACATAGGGGCTGTAAAAAACGAAAGTTTTTTTACAGCCCCTTTAATTAAATTTTGCTCTTAATTCCACTACTTTTCCTATAATGGTGACGGGTAAATTCAGAACTTCTTCGCTTGTGTATATAATCGGTTCGTATGATGCATTGAGGGATACAAGCATAAGATTGGTTTCTTTTTTGAAAACCTTTTTAACGGTTGCATCGCTGCCGTTTACAAGAACAACCGCAATGTCGCCGTTTGTGATGTCAGACTGTTTACGGACGATGACAACATCAGCCGGACAGAATCTCGGCAACATACTGTCACCTTTAATTCTTAATGCAAAATGCTCTCCGCTTGCAGCCATCTGCGGAGTAATCTCTTCGTAATCTAAAATTTCTTCGACCGCTTCAATGGGGATTCCCGCTTTTACATAACCTAAAACAGGAACCAGATGCTTCATCTTATTATGATTTTTACCGAGAAGCAGGTCGACCGAAACATTGAAATAATCCGATAAAAGTGAAAGCATATCGGCATCGGGTGAGGTCCTGCCTTTTTCCCATTGACTGATTGCAGTCTGATGCACGCCACAGATTTTAGCAAGCTCAAGCTGTGAAAGACCTCTTTTTAATCTGAGTTCACGGATAATATTCATTGTTACACCTCTTAATTGGATTGATAATATTATGAACTAATCTATTAAAAAAGTCAATAGTTTTAGAGAATATTAGTAAAACTATTGACAAATAATAAAATTACTATTATAATAATAGTTGTGGTATTCGAACACACAAGAAAATATTTTAAGACTAACTCTCGATTTCACGGGGGTGGGTCTTATTTTTTTTCGCTTATTACATCGGCTCTGCCGATATATCGTTGCGAAGTCGAAGACTTTGCTTGTGGAAGGGGGTGTAAGATGAGAGTATACTTAACGGCTTCGGCATTGGAAAATGAGCTCAGTATAGAGGCTTACGACAACTGGTTAAAATCGGAGCATGAAACTCAAGAAGAGTTTATCGAAAGAAAACGAGGTGTGGACTTAGCTGACCTTGTGCAAATCGTGATAGAAGAAAAGCTGAATGATAAAGAGAAAACGACAATAAGAGGATTTTGGTTCAAGGGAATGACACCCAAGGAAATTGCTTTGAAATCAAATTCGAGTGTTTCAAATATTTATAAAATTCTCAATAATGCCGAGAAGAAAATCCGTATGTATCTTGAATATGTGATAGTTTATCAGAATCAGCTGATAAAGCGGGAGTTGATTCCTGTCAGCGTAAGACAAGCGATATCGGATGCTGCAGTAAAGAAAATGAAGTGCAAAAGCATAGGAGAAAGGCTTAAAAAACTTAGGGTGAATGAAAATATCCCGATTCGGAGGCTTGAATCTTCTATGCAGATGCAGACAGGCAGATTAGAATTTTTGGAAAAGGGGAGGTCTTTGCCGACAACTTCGGAATTGATTAAACTAACGGCTTTTTTTAATACCACGGCAGATTACATTTTATTTGGGAAGGAAGGATGAAATTTATGACTAAAACATTGGACAGACTGGCGGACGAATACATTGAGGCGATCGAATATCACGATTATTTGATTGAAAAGTATAAGGAAAAACTGGAACTCGCTTTAAAAAAGCGAAAAGACCATGATGAGATAATAAATACAAAAAGAATGCTGTGTGAGCTGCACAGACAAAGAGGTGAAATGGTACAGACCGTATATAAATTGAAAAATTATTACAAATTCAGCAGAAAGGAATCAGCATGAGAAAAATAAATGTAAAAATAAATGACAACAAAAGTGTAGATCTAAGCCAGGATGTCATCGGTTATGTCGAAGAAAGCAAAGCAACGCAGTTGACGATAATTCTCAACACAGAATTGCAATCTGACGAAATTGATTACCATGTAGTTAATTTCAGACACGGCGAAAATGATGAGAAAATGGTATCGCAGCGAATCTTTAAGCTAACAAACGGAGAGGACGAAGAAGCGACAGATGCATACAGAAAAGATGACAAGTTAATTTTAGTTTTACCTCAGTATGTGACAAGATACCCGATTGTTTATGCTCAGGTGGAGGGTCATATCCTCGGTGTGAATTCCGTTACATTCGAAGAAGAAATTAAAACTATAATCAAATCTCCGATGTTTTTAATGAAGCTTGATGAATCTATTGTCGGCGATAGTGGTGAGTTTTCTTCAAGGGTTGAGGGTATATTTGCAGAAATATATGACATTGAATCACATATTGAAATGATAAGACCGATGATTGACCTGATAGCCGACGGACTTGCATGGGAAGACATCATAGGCATTTCAAAACCCAAGCTTGAAGCGAGCAACGGAGAAAACAGTTTAGTTATCGGAGATACCGTGAACTCCGTAGCAAATGGTGATTATTCTGTAGCGATAGGGAAAAATCTAAAGGCTTATGGTGACAGCAGTGTTATAGTAGGGAAAAACGGTTTTGCGATAGACGGCGTTACCTTTGCGGTTGCTAACGGAACAGAAGAAAACCCGAAGCTGTTATTTGAAGTCGCAACGGTCGATTCAACTTTTTATGTAAAGCTTTACGGGGTTACTCCTGAGCTTACCGCACCGAACCATGCAATCCCAACGATACAATGGGTTAAAAATTACATAGGTGCGGATGTTTATCCGAGGTATGATACGAACATATCTGAGATTATGAATGACATCGAAGAATTGAAAAATGATTTGCCCGACGGTCTTGACCAGGTATCAAAAGAAGTTCTTGAAGTTAGAGATTACCTTCAGAATCAGATATTTACAAATACACCGACAGTTTCAATACCGCTTATTCTGACACAAAACGGATGGAGTTTAAATCAAAACGGAAAGTATACGCAGACGGTGTTATCTCCAATAAACACCAACAGACGAAATGAAATTGATGTAGATATTGAATCAATAGAGGAATGGAGCAACTGTTTTGTTCTTGCAACAAGTGAGAATGAGAATGGTGTTGTCTTTGAAGCTGACGAAGTACCCTCGAAAAATTTACAATTCAGAATAACATCGACGGAGGTAAATTATGCTGTGTAATAAAATAATTTCTCCTGCCAATTCGGAGAAAAAAGGAATGCCGAAAGAATGGGAGTTTTTTCGTAATCTTGCGAATGAAAATGAAAGTGCATTTTTAATTGCAAACGGTGGAATTGATACCATTGCATTTACCGCTGATGAGGAATTTATGATGAAAATATACGGCGGTGAAGATGGCACGGAATTGCTTTTTACATTCTATTCGGGGAGTAGTAAAAAAATTGACCTCTGGAATATTGACCCGATAAATTATCCTTTGCCGACAGGACTTGTGTTTTCACTTCTGAACGGCAAGGCATATTCAGATGAAAAATTGGGAGAGGTTGAGTTGTTTACGGTTGTAACATCAAAAACCGATGGCAGTCCCGTGGGTGTTGCAGTAGCAGAAACAGAATACAGTACAATCGGTTTGCCGTATTACAGAGTGTTAGCCTGCGATTTGAATATTCCTGCAGAGTCTGCAACAAGAGGTTGTGTGAAAAACACTCTTGATTTGGAGTATGTCTTCTTTAAAAGTTCAATGTCTGCAATACCTGCTTATGCTTTTCAGAATTCAGGACTCAGAGAGTGTAATATTCCCGAAAATATCACACAACTCAGCACGGCAGCGTTCTACGGTACACCGATAGAAAAAATTTATATACCTGACGGAGTAACCTTTTTAGGCGAGTACTTGTTTGCTCAATGCAGCTACTTAAAAGAAGTTCATCTTCCGACAGGTGCGACAACCGTCAATGCGGCTATGTTCAGCGGATGCACATCGCTTGCTAAAATAGAAATACCGCAGAATTATACAAAGATAGCTGATACGGCATTTTACGGATGCAGGTCATTAAAAGAAGTAGATTTGCATAGCGGAATAAATGATTTTCACCCTAATTTACTGTTTTCAAATTGCGATGTCCTTGACAGAATTGAATATCACGGTACCGTTACAAAAGCGAGAGACGGAAGTGATTTTGCATCGAACTGTCATCAGTTAAGATATATTGATATGCCTAATGTAAGACTTAAGGCGTTCGGTTGTCAGGGTAAAAATGCATCTGCGAAAAATAAAATCGGCTATGCAGACACAGAAGGAAGAGAAGCGATTGTTCTTGATTGGGCAAATTTCGAAACAGGAACAACGGCAGCAACAGTTTGGAACACATCTTACACCTGTCTGTTGGAAACTGACTATCTTTCAATATTTAATCATTTTTATGAAAACGGAAAAGTTTTTTCGGGAAAGAATTTTATAATAACAGGTTCAGACGGTGCGACAGATACGGTGAGAGATTTTATTACCGATAAGCTTGGTGCCGTTTGCGTAGGATAGGAGGAATATTTTTGAAAGAAGTAAAAATTGCGTCAAGCGGTAAAATCCTCGCAACTGCAATCGGTGAGGAGTTAATTATCACAGACAGAGTGCAGGCTCCTCAAGGCGGAGATTTATCGCATTGGTTAGAATTTGATAATGAACATGAAGCGAGATTGCACTTCGGAATATTTGAGGAAAAGGAGGTAGGCTTATTTGGTTAAAACATATTCTTTAAAGACAAACGGCAATTTGAAGCTTTCGGAGAATTTTAAGGTGTCGGAATTTCGCTGCAACGACGGAAGCGATAAAATACTCATAGATACTGACCTTGTTGAATTGTTGCAGAAAATCAGGGATAAGTTCAAAAAGCCGATAAACATAAACAGCGGATACAGAACACCGACCTACAACGCAAAAATCGGTGGTGCGGATAATTCTTATCATACACTCGGTCGTGCAGCTGATATTGCGGTTTCCGGTATTTCGCCTCAGGATGTTGCAGAGTATTGCGAAAGCATCGGAGTAAGAGGAATCGGTTGCGGTGCTAATTATGTTCATGTAGATACAAGAACAACAATATATTACTGGAGATATGTCGGAACAACAACCCGTACTTATCCCGTAAGTACCTTTATTGAAAGTAATGCAGCGATAATAAAAACAATTCAGAGGTTTTTGAATTCAAATTATTCATTGACTCTCAGCGTTGACGGGATTGTAGGAAGCAAAACAAAAGCAGCGATAAAAAATGCGTTAAAAAATAATAACGGAGTTGTAAAGATGAATTCTGTAGGAAAGTCTGTATATCTTCTGCAATCGGCATTATATTCTCTTAACTATGACCCGAAAGGCTTTGACGGAATTTTCGGTAACGGAACAAAACTTGCGGTAGTAAGTTTTCAAAAAGAGAAGAAGTTGTCACCTGACGGAATAGTCGGTGAAAAAACTTGGGCGGCTCTGAAAGAGGTGCTGTGATGTCTTCGGAAGTAGCGGTTGCAATATTGGCTTTAATCGGAACACTTGCGGGCACTTTCGGCGGAATAGTGACTTCGGCAAGACTTTCAAACTACAGAATTGAACAACTCGAAAAGAAAGTTGACCGACACAACGGACTGATTGAAAGAATGGTTGCTGTTGAAAATAGCCTGAAATCAGCACATAAGAGAATTGATGAATTGAGAGGTGAAATGTCAAATGAATAAAAAAATAAACTTATCCGGAGTTGAAATGTCAACATGGATAAGAACAATTATGATGATTGTGGCATTTGTAAATCTTGGATTACGGCTTATTGGTAAAGAAGATTTATCTGTTTCAGAGGAACAAATATCGGAGATAATATCATTCATTTTTGCAGCGGGAACAAGTCTGATTGCATGGTGGAAAAACAATTCATTTACAGATACAGCACAAAAAGCCGACAAGCTTTTAAAAGCAAATAAGGAGTAAAAAAAGCGGAGAGATTTCTTCTGAAATCTCTCCGTAAATTTTTAGAATATACCTGGTAGCAATGCACTGCAAGTTGCCCATAAAGCTCTCAGACCAATTGAAGTCCAGATAGAACGGCTTCTGTTATAGGCTATACATAAGGCGAAAGTGAAAGCAAATGTTATCAATATGTTTATCATAAGAGGAACAAAATGGTAGAAAATTCCCGAAGGTATCCATTTTGGTAAGAGCAAGAGGAAATAGAATATACTGATCATAACTGATGAATAAATGGGACCACCTCTTGTGTTGAGTGCGTTTAAGAACCATCCTCTTAAAAGAATTTCGTCACATATTACTGTTGTGACTACAGCTGTTAAAAAATCAAGTGGCTGGAAATCTAAATCAAGATAAAAAGCACCCTTGTCGGCAAATTCAGAAACAGATGATATAATGATCCACCCTAAGATTACAACGAGTGAACCCCAGCAATGTCTCAATGAGAAAGGTCGTCTGAACATACGACCAAAACTGCGTATACCCTTTGTCTTTGAATAATGTTTAACAAGGAAAATTGCAGGAACGCACCAGATGATAAATTTGCCGATAAATCCTGCAAGACCTGATAACCAACCGATAATTGTATTACCAAGGAAAGGTGAGGCTAAACTCTGCAAGGTTTCAGCAAGATTAGGTATGAACGGAAGCTTAGCAGCAAGCTCCTTAGTAAGAGAAATCCATCGTTCATCACCTATAGCACTGTATGTAATGATTGAATCTAACACAGTCTGAATTTTTCCGTAGAAAAGAGCCCATACAATAACAATAGCTATCATCGAAAGCCAGATTCCGAGACGCAAGGTACCCTTGAAGTTTTTGATTTCGCGGATATCGTTGACAAAATTGTATTTCCAACGGTCAAAGGAAGCTTTGATTTCACCGGGTAGTGCATGGAATTTCATAGCGATATTTTCGCGTGTTATGATTCGATTCTTCTTGCGTTCAATGCGGTTGAACTGTGCTCTGCGTTTCATTTCGTTAAAGCGACCCATCAAATAACACCCCTTATAGTTTCATTACTAAAATCCTAACATAAATAAGAAAATTTTGCAATAGAAAAAAGAAAAAACACAGCGTTTCCGCTGTGTTTAAATCTCTTAATGAAGGTCGCCCCAATCCTGATCATCATCGGGGGGTCTGTCTTCAACATTCAAACCGCCACTGACTGTGAGGATTTCTTCGCCGATATACTTGATTTCTTCAAATGAAGGTTTCTGATACTTTTTCATGGTACATTTCCTCCTTCCTCAAATAAATAAAATGTTTATGTATGTTAAAATTATATACCTTGGAAACATAATTGTCAAGCACTTTTTTTGCTTTTTTAAAAAATTTTTTAGTTGAAAATCAGAACAATTTACCGAAATCGCCCGAGTCGCCACCGTTAAAATCTTCAACCTTAAGACCTCCGGTTGCAGCTTCCGAGGTTTTTTGTTCATTTGAAGGCTTTGTGGTTGTCGGTTTGTTTGTCGTTGTAGTTTTTTGCACCAATGTTTTGTCAGGAGAAGTTGTATTAACACCGGAATGCTTTCTTGTGGAAGAAGTAGCATTTTCTGCAGTTGCTTTTGTTGTTCCGAGTTTTTTGGTTGTTGAGGAAACTGAAACGGTTGAAGAATGATTTTTTGTGTCAGCATCATCTGAAGCTACTTCTGTACCTTCAATAATTTCGCCAAACCCGTCATCTAAAGCGGTTGCACCCTGAGTTTCGGTGGTTCCGGTTTCTTCTTTAGTGGTAGTAGTTGTTGTTTCCTCCGTATTTTTATTGCCGCAGGCAGCAAAAGTCAACAAAAACAAAAATGTTACTGCGAGAATAAAATATTTTTTCATTATAATTACTCCTTTTAATAAATTTTAAATTCTTGGGTCAGGGTGGCTGATGTTTTACCGAAAGCGTTTTCAGCCGTGACTGAAACGGTATATATGCCTGAACTCAACTCACCGAGATTAACCGTGTGCTTTGTCGGCGGAGTTGAGAAATAATAACCCGATAAATGGTTTATACTGTTCACAACATTGCCGTCTGAATCTTTGACGATTACTCTGTAAACAAAGACAATGTCGTCAGCCTTATTCGTTGCTTGGGGGAAAGTTACAGAAGCTGTTGAATCTACATTACTTTTTACATCAAGCTTTGCACTTTTTGTGAATGAGGGAGCAGAGGATTTTTCTGCCATGTTTTCATGATTATAAACGAAAGTGGATTTATCCGTCGGGTCTTCTATGAAATAAGTGTTGCCGATGAATTTATCTTCCAAAATGTCGTAGCCTCTCATACGGACTCTGCCGTTTGCATCAGCTTCGACAATCCACATCTGACCTGCATATTCGTTGTTCTCAACCATATATCCGTCAACACCGTCAACCTCAAGCTCAAAGTAGCTGAGTGTGCCTGTGCCCACTGCGGTAAATGAACCCTGCCATACTGAGCGAGGGTCATTGATGGGGTAGTGTGAATGACCTGAGAAGTTGATAATCTGCGGATATTGTGACTGTGTAGCGGTCATATCTGCAATGCCCCAGTTTTCGCTGCCGTAGACGGTGTTTTTTACATTCATGTGCTGAATTACAAAGATGGGGTAGTCCGGGTTGTCAGCTTCTGCAATTTCAAGCTCATCAGATAGCCACATAGGCTTCAACGGGTCATACCAACCGCCGCCGATGCTCGGTGACACACCGATGAAATGGAATCCCTTGATAACATTGTGGAAGTCATCACTTACACCGAAGATTTTTTCGTAGTTATATTCAGCCATAACAACATCGGTATAATAATCGTGATTTCCCATTACAATCATAAGCTCTGTTTCGGGTCTTATGTTGTCATCGCAGATTTTTTTGAATTCGACAAAGGCTTCTTTTTCGCCCATGTCGGTTATATCGCCGGCGAAAACAATGGCATCAAGGTTTTTATAAGTGTCATCTGATTGTGCAAGTCTGTAGCTGTCTGCAATCATATCGGCAACTCGCTCTTTTTCGACCTCGGTGTTTTCACCCTCAAGCTTTATGTGCGAATCACTCGCAACCGTAAATCTGATTACGGGAGTGAAATTATCAGGCACTTCAGGCATATCACTCATAACAGGCGGATAATAAAAAATATTCACAAAAAATGTAACAAGTGAAATGATTAAAGAAATAGCGGTTTTTATAATGTTTATCATATCATACCTCCTGTGATTTTATATTATCAAGCAGTGTGTTTTTGTCGTTAGGTACTTTTTCTGTTATAACCGACTCGAGCAATCTTTCAAGCTCGTTTTTTATATCTTTTCCGACGAAGCCGAGCTTCTTAAGGTCATTGCCGTCAATAGCCAAGTCGGTTATTCTGTAACATTCTTTTGAACATTTTTCAATAAGCTGTTCAATTTCTTCGTTGCCGTCGGGATATTGAATGTTCAATAAAATCAGAAGATTTTTTTTGCCGATTTTGCCCAAAAGTCTCTTAATGAGTACGGCATCGCAGGTTAGTTTTATATTTTTATTTGAGTAAACCGCGGAGACTTCAGCTATATCCGCATTTGAATATCTCAGGCGTGACATATTCTTTTCTACATCACCGACAGAAGTGAAAAACAGTGCTCTGCGGATATGCAGGTCGCCGTAAAGCTCAGGTAATAAATCCGCATTGAAATTGGGGATAAAGGTGCTTATTATTTCAGAATACTTGTGAATTACTCTATCGGCGTTTTTGCCGTTCAGTATTCCGTCAAGCTCAACACGGATTCTTTCAACTGCAATTTTTTTAAGAGTATCCTTTAAATCAAACATTGCAGCTTCGGTTGCATCTCCGATTTCAAAATTGAGCTTTGAAGAAAAACGCATTGCACGGAGTATTCTCAAAGCATCTTCGGAAAAGCGCTTGTGCGGCTCTCCGACACAACGGAGAATTTTGTTTTTTATATCGCTTATGCCGTCAAAGCAATCGACCACTCCCACAAGGGGATTGTATGCCATAGCATTGACTGTGAAATCACGGCGTTTTAAATCCTCTTCAAGTAAATCGGTGAATAAAACATTATCAGGGTGACGGCTGTCGAGGTAGTCACCGTCAATTCTGTATGTGGTGACTTCAAGCACATTCCCGTTAACAACAACTCCGACAGTTCCGTGCTTTATGCCGATTTCAATAAGTCTGTGCGAGGCGAAAATCTCTGCCGTTTTGCCGGGTTTTGCAGATGTGCAGATGTCCCAATCATTCGGGGTATTGCCCATGATACTGTCACGGACACAACCTCCGACGGCAAAGGCCTCATAACCTGCTGAATTCAATTTTGCAAGAACGAACTTCACCTCATCAGGTAAAGCAATATGCATTTTAATTTCCATAGCAATTAGTTAAAAACATCTGAAAAGAATTTCTTCTTGTTATCTATTTCATTTTTGGGTACTGATTTAAGCCGTTCGTTTTCACTCTTGATTACATCTCGTCTTTTGAAAACCGCACGGAATAATCTGAAAATATAGCAAAACGGCAGAAGAATTATTGCCTTATTTAAAACAGGAAAAATCTTTTTCATATTTTCGACCGTAGGAAACACAAGACGGAGAAAATATTCATCTCTGTTTTCATCTGTCCAGAACATCAGAGCTTCTCTGCCGAACCCTGCACAGTTCATAAGTGTCAGATTGATTTTGTCATACAATTCATCACTTTCACCGCCGTCAAACCAGAGGTCTGTGATTTTACGCATTTTTTCATCAAAAAGTCGAAGATTTACTATATCAAGCTGAGAGTTTATATAATCAAAATCAAGGTCAGGATGAGCGTTGAAAAAAACTCGTATATCAAAAAGAAGCTTGAGACTTACACCGCCGAAAATAAAGTGGTTAGCAAGGTGTATTATCATAAAAATATAAAAATCTTCGGGAGTCATTTCGTAAAGATTTTTTTTGTTTTCCGTTTTTATTGCTCTGTCCCAAACACCGTCAACAAATTTTGAAATCTGTATGTAATGGTCTGCTAAAAGTGAACGGTGAAGCTCAACATCATAAATCGGCTTTTTAGTAAATGAATTGTGGTGATGCCCCGTATTTTCAAGGGTTCCGCTATATCCGTCCTCGAGCATAAGAGTTCCTGCTTTTGTCATATCTTTTTCTCTTATGAGAATGTCAAGGTCAACCATGTGTCTGAGATACGGAAGCGGATAAAGATATTTCATTATGCAACCCTTCAAGGGCATACAGTCGATGTCGTTATCCTGAAATCTTTTGATTATGCGTCTGTATTCAAATTCCTGCTTTGCTTCCCTGCCCATAGCCTTGAAATAGCTTTCGGAATACTTTTTGTTGAGCGTTTCATCAATATGAAGCTCGGGGATTTTTTTCAAAGCATGATAAACCAAAACAGTGATAGAATGCTTTTCGCAGAAATCAAACATCTTTTCAAAAGAAATCTCATCGGGCGGCAAGGGTGGATTTTCTTTTTTCAATACACTTATCGCAAGGTCAATTGCGTATTTTTCTTCAATAGAGTTGAATTTCATTTTTACCCCTCGCTGATGATTTTTTTATTGTTAATCTGAATATGTTTGTTGCAAATATCCAAAGCGGCTCTTTTATGCGAAATAATGATGCAAGTGATATTTTTTGCATTTTGAAGATTTTCAAGCAGCTGTGCCTCAGTTGCTTCATCGAGAGCTGATGTTGATTCATCAAGAAGCAGAACGGGTGATTGGCTCAATAATGCTCTCGCTATTGCAAGTCTCTGAACCTGACCCTCAGAAAGACCGAGACCTCGTTCGCCTATAACTGTATCAAGTCCGTCGTCGAGATTATTTATAAATTCCTCAGCACAGCTCATACGGATTGCTTCGTTGATTTTTTCTTCAGTACAATCCCTGCAAAGGAAAGTGATGTTCTCTCTGATAGTACCCGAAAGCAGGAAATTACCTTGCGGAACATAGGAGAAAAGAGGACGAGTGTGTTTGTCTGCATTGATTTTGCCGTTTTTTGTGTTAAGATATATTTCACCGGATTGGGTGTTGAATACGCCTAAAAGCAATTTTAACAGCGTGCTCTTTCCGATACCCGAAATGCCCATAATCGCAACAAAGTCACCCTTTTTGATGCTGAGGCTTGAGTTTTCAATTATTGAATCACCTCTCGCATAGGAGAAGGTGATGTTATCAAATTCAATGCTTTCAAGATTTTTATAAACCTCATCAGCATCAAAATCTGTGTCGGGCAGTAAAAGCTCATCGGGAATATTTTCAATTTCCATTATTCTTTCTGCCGATGCTAAGATGGAATAGAATTGCGGAATCATGTTTGAAAAGCTTGAAAACGGATTCTGAATCTGATTGACAAGCTGAATAATCGCAGTTATCATACCGGGAGTAAAAGCTCCTGTAAATACATTGTATGCACTCCATACAAGGGCGAAAAGGTAGCCCATTCTGAAAACAAAAGCTGCACCTGTGTGTGCACAAAGACTGACGGTTACGCGCTTGATTATAAGTCTGAAATTTATCTTTTGAAGCTCGTCGGTTTTTTTGACGATTTTTTCTTCGCCGCCGAAAGCTTTAATCATCAGTATGTTTTCGATGGATTCCTGAATAAATGAACGAGCCTTACCTTCGGATTCCTGAACTCTTTTGTGTGAGCTTTTAAGGAATTTCCTGAAAAGTGTTGCTGATAAAACAACCAATACACCTGCAATAAGGAAGACAGAAGCAAAGGTTTTATCATAAGATACCAAAACGGCGAAGGCTAATATAAGTCTTACGCAAAGGGATACAAAATTGGGTATCATATTTGTAACACCGTTGCTGACAACGCCCGTATCGTTAAAAATTCTTAACTGTAAATCACCGCTGTGATGAGCTGAAATTTTTTCATAATCCTTTTTCAGCATATTTGAAAAAGTTCTGAGCCTTATTTCGTGATTTATTTTTGTGCTGATACGCTCCGAAATGTTTTTTGAAATCAGATTTATTGCAAGCTGTCCGATTATTATGCAAAAAAGTGTTATGACTGAAATTGTCAAATGATGCGAATCTTTGCTTATAGCTGAATCAATAATCTCTCTGCAGGTGAGTGCAAAAAAAATTGAAAGTACAGAGCTTGAGCCGTGAATAAGCGTAAGAAGAACAACCCGCCACAAATGATTTTTGCAGGTTTTATATATCCATTTCAGAGTATGTATATCCCGTTCTTTATTTCTTTTATCGGTGTTAGCCAAATCTTTCACTCCAAATTATTTAATACGGAAAATTCTTTTGAGTTTATTTTTTATGCCAACTAAGGTCCACATAAAAATCAGCAGTTGTCTGCGATGTTTAAGATTTTTTGTCCACAGACGGACATACAAACGATAAGACCGACTTTTTTCGCAGTCAGTATATTTTTTGTCTTTGTAATATCCTTTAAGGACACCGAGAACTTGTTCTTTATTAACCTTTTCTAAGAAATTCTGATTATCTCCGCAGAAAAGATAATGGTCATTATGTATTTCCACTATTCTGTGAAGTACCAACAAGCCGCTTTCTCGACGGAAAAGTGCAACATCATAGAGCTTCGGTTCTGTTTCGGGCTTAGCAACTATGATTCTGTTTTTTCCGTCACCGAGCATGGGCCACATACTCGTACCCTTGGAAATTGCGGAATAGATACCTACCGTTTCAAGTATCTGCTCGGCATTTTTATTATTCATCTAAAACTCCCGATTTTCTTGCAGTTTCAATAAATTCACGGACATCTGCTCTTGCAACATCTTCAACGACCTCATACTCTTTGAGCATTGCGTTTACCATGGAATTTTCGTCAGTACCTTCAACGAGTAAATTCCATAAAAAAGTGCCTGTTTCGTTAAGGGTTATTAAACCGTTATAGGAACCGTCAATCGAAACAACAACAGAGTTACCGTCAACCTCTCTTAACATAAAATTGTCTTTTATTTTCAACATTTCCAATCTCTCCCTATACAATAATATACACATTTAAGTATAGCACAGTTTTTAATAAAAATAAAGATAAATTTTCATTAAAATATAATTCTTGACAATATGCATATTTTGGATTAGAATGGACTTGGTGTAGTCTGCTATAAAGCAGATTATGTCTTGCATTGGGGCGATCCCCAAAATCTAAAAAGGAGTGAGTGGAAATGAAGAAGTATCAGAAGCCCGTACTCGACACAGTTGAGTATGAGGTAGAAGAAATTCTCACAGTCAGCGGCGGTCTTATCGACGGCGGTCATGATGACCAGGGCGGCGATTCAGGCGACTGGGGCGATCTTTTCGGATGATTTTGTGAGGATATTTCTTTACACTAACCCTGCCCCGCACAAGCTGAGTTTGTGCGGGGTTTCCTTTATTTGTAATGCTTGTTATATGAGTACAGTAAAATAATCAAACCGACTATTCCGACCGATATTTGACCGAGTCCCGGATAGCCGGTATTTTTTTGTCCTATGAAAACTATGGTCAGGGACAGAATGAAAAGTAATGAATACACAAAAAACTTTAAAATTTTCATCCTTTTATGCCTCCTGTCGTCATACCCTCGGTAAGCTTTTTCTGCACACAGATATAAAGAATTAAAGTGGGAAGCATTACCATGACAAGACCTGCGTACATTCTTCCGTATTGTGCGGCGGCGTTATCTGCTTTCATCAGTGCCACAAGACCTACGGGCAGAGTTTTGAAGCTGTCTTTTGTCATAAGCGTCATTGCGATGATATATTCATTCCAAAAGCTTAAAAAGTTAAAAAGAACGACAGTTATGATGCTCGGCTTTGCCATGGGAATCATAATTTTTGCCATCATTTTCAGATATCCGCAACCGTCGACAAATGCTGCTTCTTCAAAATCTCTCGGTATAGTGACAAAATAACCGCTGAGCAGGTATATTGTGAACGGCAATGCGGTTGAAGCGTAAATCAACGCAAGCACAAAAAGATTATTAAGGAAAAAAGTATCCCCCGTTGTATTTTTTAAAAATTTATCTGCATCAACAAGCATCAGAAAAATCGGCACAACGATATAGTTTACATTTATGAACAGACCGCCCATGAACGAGCTTTTTATAAAGCGTGATGAAAAAAACTTGTATCTCGAGAGTACAAACGCGGCGGGAATTGAGATAATCAGAAGTAAGACGAGGGCGGTTGCAGTTACAGTAACAGAGTTCAGCATATACCTGCCCATACCCGCTTTATTCCATGCATCTATGAAATTTCGAAAAGTGAAGCTTTCGGGCAATGACCACGGGTTGCCGTAAAATTCGGAGCTTTTCTTGAAAGCGGCAAGGAAAACCCACAACACAGGTACAACTACGGAAATTGACAGGACTGAGAGTGTGAAGTATATAAAAAAGCGATATAAAGATTTGCCGTTAGTCATATTTCACCTCAATATTCCAAGTGCTCTCGTTTTGTCACAAGGCTTAATATTCCTGAAAGGGTAAAAGAAATTATAAACACCACGACACCGATAGCCATACCGTAACCGTAAGATGAATTTGTGTAAGCCTGCTTATACATATAGCTTAAAAACACCTCGGTTGAGCCGTCGGGACCTCCGTTTGTCATTGCTCGCACAAGTAAGAAGCTTAAATTGATTGTGCTGATTACAAAGAATGTCATGGTTGTTCGGATATTGCTCCAGATAAGAGGGATTGTTATTGTGAAAAATTGATAAATCTTTGACGCACCCTCCAAATCGGCACTTTCATATAATGATTTCGGTACATTTGACATTGATGCCGTATACATCACCATATAGTAGCCGACCGCCTGCCATATAAGTGCAAGTGCTATGCTGACAAGAACAATTTTTTGATTTCCCAACCACAAAACAGGTTTATCTTTTCCGAACAAGGAAAGGACGGAATTCAAAAGCCCACGATTCGGCTCGTATATCGCGGAAAAAATTGCCGATATAACCACTATAGAAAGGATGTTCGGGATATAAAAAATAAGCCTGAAAAAGCCTTTTCCTTTTATGTCCGAGCTTGTGAGAATCCCCGCTAAAATGAGGCTCAATGACAGAGTGATAACGGTTACAAACACAATGAGAAATAAAGAATTCTGAACACTTCGGATAAAATTCATGTCCGAAAAAAGTATTCTGAAGTTATCAAAACCGACAAAATTTTTTTCTGCAGAATAGCCTCCCCACTTATAAAGCGACATTCTGAACACATTGAAAGTGGGGAGTACAATGAAAAGTATAAAGAGCACAACGGCGGGGAACAGAGATAAGAATATAAATTTTGTACGATTGGAATTCATATTATTTCATAGCTTCGCGAAGCTTGTCGCTTGCTTTTGCGATTCTTGCACGCCAGATATCTACGGTTGTTTCACCGCTTATAACGCTGTCAATTGCTGAAAAAACTTCATCAAAAATGCTTACACCTTCAACGGGCTCGGTGCTTGCAAAGCTACCCATTGCAGCCTTGATGCCGTTGTCATAGATACTGTAGATTTCTTTTTCTTCATCATCTAAAAATCTGCTGACACCCTTAATCGGCTGAACTGCAACCGCATCGCCTTCATCTGCAAAAATTTCAGCGGCTTTATCTGAATACATAAACGCAATGAATTTTTTTGCGAGGTCTTTGTTCTTGGCATTTTTCGGAATCCACATCTGCTCGAAAAAGGTGTAGGAATACCTGTCGCCGCCTTCTTTTAAAGCGGGAAGCGGTGCAAATCCCCATTCAAAGTCATCTGACATCGGTGCATCTGCCATTTCGCCCTTGACCCATGTGCCGTTGGGCATAAACAAAGCCTTGTTGTCTAAAACGAGTTGCTGATTTTTGAGATAATTTTCATTGTTGGCATTTGAAACCGTTGTAGGTTCGGTGTAATCTTTGAGTTTGCCGATTATGCCGAGTGCTTCTTTTGCTTCATCGGAATCCCAGATACCTTCTTTGTAGGTCAAAGCGGAATTATAAAATTCTGTATTTCCGTGAGATGCTAAAAGTGCATAGAAAAATGAGTCAAAATAACCTGATGTCGGATAGGTGAAAAGTGAAATGTTTTCTTCTTTTGCCTTGTCGCCAAGCTTCCACATTTCGTCCCATGTTTCGGGTACAGACCAGCCTTTTTGTTCAAAGAGTGCCTTATTGTAAAAAAGACCGCATGGGCTATAGAACATCGGTGCAAGATAAAGCTTTCCGTCACCGTAGGGTTTTGTGATAAGAGTATCGGTAAAGCCGTCAAGCAATTTTTCTTCGACGGTAACTGCCTCACCGGGTACTGTCATCTTAAGAACATCACTTATGTCTTCAAGTGATTTTTCTTTTGTCAAAGTTTCTGTCAAGGCTTTTTCACGACCTGTTGCAAGGTGAACAACATCGGGATAGTCTCCTGCTTTCATCTGAGGACTTAAAACATCTTCTATGGTTTTGCTTGTCGTGACATTGACCGTGACACCGCTGTTTTCTTTTTCAAACTCATCGGCAATTTTTTTCCACATTTCAGAGCCGTAAGCTGATTCCAAAGCGGCAAAATTCAAAGTGGCATTTGCTGCTTCATCTTCAATTTTTCCGTCTTCATCGTTACTTATATTCTTTCTGCAAGCGGTGAATGTAGTGAGTACAAGCAACAAAGAAAATGTAAGTGCTAAAAACTTTTTCATATAAATACCTCCTGTATGCTTGTTATTAGCAAAATCTGAAGTAATATTCATTTCAAGTTGTATATGTATAAATTGTAAATTTGTTGATTATATTGTGTATAAAACTTGAATTAGCGGCTTTGATATGTTACAATGTTATAATCAAACTGTAAGGTGGTGTTCCTTATGTATTTGGGTATTGATGTTGGTTCAACAACTATAAAGGGTGTTGTTGTTGATGAAAACAGTAAACTCTTATATTCTGTATATCGCAGACATTTTTCGCAGATTCGCGAAAAAACTATTGAACTTTTAAATGAAGTTAAGGAAAAATTCAAGGATGAACCGATGGGCATCTGCATCTCAGGCTCCGCAGGCATGGGCATGGCGGAAAGCTGCGGTATTCCTTTTATCCAAGAGGTTTATGCAACAAGAGTTGCCGTCAATAAGCTTTATCCCGAAACCGATACAGTAATTGAACTCGGCGGTGAAGATGCAAAAGTTTTGTTTTTGACAAACGGACTTGAAGTCAGAATGAACGGTACTTGTGCAGGCGGTACAGGTGCGTTTATTGATCAGATGTCAGCACTTCTTAATATGTCTCCCGATGAAATGAACGAAGCGGCAAAATCCTCTGAGAAAAGATATTCGGTTGCTTCTCGTTGCGGTGTTTTTGCCAAGACAGATGTTCAGCCTCTTCTCAATCAGGGAGCAAAAAAGAGTGATGTTGCATCAAGTATTTTCTATGCGGTTGCAAACCAGACTGTTGCGGGTCTTGCACAGGGCAGACCGATAATCGGTAATGTTCTGTATCTCGGCGGACCGCTTACATTCTTATCAGAGCTCAGAACAAGCTTTAACAAGGTTTTGAAGCTTGAAGGAACTCTGCCCGAAAATTCACTTTACTTTGTTGCGATGGGTGCAGCATTTTCAACTGAAGAAGAAATAAAGCTTTCAGATGCAATTACAAAAATCGAAGGCTTTACAGGTATAAATTCAAGTGAGTCGACAAGACCTTTGTTTGAAACTCCCGAAGATTATGAGGAATTTAAACAAAGACACGAAAAGGACAGAGTTGAACAAGCTGACCCCGAGAGTTATTCCGGTAAGGCTTATCTCGGTGTTGATGCAGGTTCGACAACAATCAAAGCTACAATCATCGACGAAGATGAAAATATTTTAATCTCAGATTACAGACTTAACAGCGGTAATCCTGTTCCGTTGGTAAGAGAATTTCTTATGAATGTTTACAAGCGGTACCCCAATATCAAAATCTGCGGTGCGGCTTCGACAGGTTACGGCGAAGATATTATCAGAAACGCGTTTATGTTTGATGACGGTATCGTTGAAACAATGGCTCATTACATGGCGGCTAAAAAGTTCAACGAAAATGTTGATTTTATCATCGATATCGGCGGTCAGGACATTAAATGCTTTAAAATCAGAAACGGTGCGATTGACAACATCTTCTTAAACGAAGCTTGTTCATCAGGCTGCGGTTCATTCTTACAGACATTTGCGAATGCATTAGGTTATGATGCACCTGAATTTGCAAAATTAGGTCTTATGGCAGATGCTCCCGTTGACCTGGGTTCTCGTTGTACCGTATTTATGAACTCATCGGTAAAACAGGCACAGAAAGACGGCGTTTCTGTTGAGAATATTTCAGCAGGTCTTTCAATGAGCGTTGTAAAGAATGCGATTTATAAGGTTATCAGAGTTGCAGATGCATCATACCTTGGCGAAAATATCGTTGTTCAGGGCGGTACATTCTTAAACGATGCGGTGCTTCGTGCATTCGAGCTCGAAATCGGCAGAAATGTCGCTCGTCCCAATATCGCAGGTCTTATGGGTGCATACGGTACTGCGATTTATGCAAAGAAAAAATCGAACGGAGAAAGCACGATATTAAATCTTGAAGCATTAGAGAACTTTGTTCACAATGTTAAGGTTGTTCAGTGCGGACTTTGTAACAATAATTGCCGACTTACCGTTAACGAATTTGACGGCGGCAGAAAATACATAGGCGGTAACCGTTGTGAAAGACCGCTTGCAAAGAAAAGCTCAAAAGAGGAAAAATTAAACCTCTATGAATACAAAAGACAGTTACTTGATTCATACAAACCCAAATCGGGTAAAAGAGGCAGAATCGGTATTCCGATGGGACTCAATATGTATGAATTGTTACCCTTATGGCACACATTATTCACTCATCTTGGTTTTGAAGTTATAACTTCACCGAAGTCCAACAGAAAGCTTTATTTAAAGGGTCAGTACACAATTCCGTCAGATACGGTATGTTTCCCGGCAAAGCTTGTTCACGGACACATCGAAGCCTTGCTTGACGAAAAGGTTGATATTATATTCTATCCTTGTCTTGCATATAACTTTGATGAAAAAATGGGTGAAAACTTTTACAACTGTCCCGTTGTTGCATATTATCCCGAAGTGCTTCATTCAAATGTAACAAGACTTGAAAAGGAAACTCGTTTCATCTACGATTATCTTACTTTAAATTCAAAAGATAAGCTTCTTGAAAAGCTTTATAAAATCTTTAAAAAGGATTATTCAATCAAAAAATCAGAGCTTCGTGAAGCTATCGATAAAGCATTCGAAGAATACGAATCCTTTATGAAAAAAGTCAAGGATATGGCTGATGTTTATATCGAAAAAGCAAGAGAAAGAGGCTTGCCGATAATCGTACTTGCAGGCAGACCGTACCATATAGATCCCGAAACAAGTCACGGTATCGACGAATTGGTTTGCTCAATGCCAGCGGCTGTTGTTACTGAAGATTCTGTATTTGACAAGGTCGACAGCGTTGAAACGGGCGTGCTTAACCAGTGGACATACCACTCAAGAATGTATGCTGCTGCAAAATATGTCTGCACGCAGGAAGATATGAACTTAGTTCAGATGGTTTCTTTCGGTTGCGGTGTTGATGCCGTAACAACAGATGAGGTCAGAGAAATTTTAGAGTATAAAGATAAACTTTATACACAGATAAAGATTGACGAAATAACAAATTTAGGTGCATTGAGAATAAGATTGAGAAGCTTGTTTGCAGCCTTGGATTTGAAAAAGGAGAACAAGAATGTCACACATACTTAATACTCCGAATTTTACGGATGAAATGAAAAAAGATTATAAAATACTTATTCCTGATATGCTTCCGATTCACTTTGCGATGCTGCAGAAGCTTTTCAGAAAGTTCGGCTATAATTGCGAAGTTCTGAAAAATGAGGGTAAAAGTGTTGTTGATACGGGTCTTATGTATGTGCATAATGATACCTGCTATCCTGCTTTAATGGTTATCGGGCAGATGATTGATGCTCTTAACAGCGGAAAGTATGACCTTGAGAAAACAGCACTCATGATTACTCAGACAGGCGGTGGCTGCCGTGCATCAAACTACATAAAGCTTCTGAAAAAAGCACTTCATAAAGCGGGTTACGGAAATATTCCCGTATTAAGCCTTAATTTTGCAGGTCTTGATAAAGACAGCAGTATGAAATTTACTCCCGAAATGCTTGTAAGTGCAGCTTTGATTATCACTTGCGGTGATATGATTACACTTGTAAGTAATCAGACAAGACCTTATGAAATCAACAAGGGTGATACCGATAAGCTCATAAACGAGTGGATTGAAAAAATCAATCTTATGATTGATGACGGTGTTAAGATGAGTACCGTTAAAGGCATTTTTAAGAGAATTGCAAAATCCTTCTCCGAAATTCCGATGGACAGAACAAGAAAGACTGTCAAGGTTGGTGTTGTCGGTGAGATTTATGTAAAATATTCAAGCGTTGCAAATAACCGTCTTGAAGAATTTCTTGCAAGTGAAGGTTGCGAGGTAATGGTACCCGGACTTTTGGGCTTCTGCTATTATTGCATAGTCAACTGGGTAGAAGATTATAACAACTACGGAGGCAAATATTCATCACACCTTATTTTCAAATTTGCGGAAACACTTGTTGCAAAATGTGAGGATATGATGATAAATGCAGTCAAGCCTTATGATTGCTTTACCGCACCGACATCATTGCCTGAACTAAAACGACTTGCTCAGGAAGTTATCGGTATAGGTTGCAAGATGGGCGAGGGTTGGTTGCTTGTTGGCGAAATGATGGGTCTTATTGAGGACGGATATGAAAATATCGTTTGTGCTCAGCCTTTCGGTTGTTTGCCCAACCATATCGTAGGTAAAGGTGTTATCAGAAAGATAAGAAACAAGTATTCTGACGCAAACATCGTACCGATCGACTATGACCCGGGTGCTACAAAGGTTAATCAGGAAAACAGAATAAAGCTCATGTTATCAATAGCGAGAGAAAAGTTATAAATCTTTCCTTTTTAAAAAGAGGTATTGAAATTTTTGTCGGATTGTGATATATTGTCCTTTAGTGATTATTTATTTTGAAAGGAAGTCTTTTAATTGTTTAAAAAGAGTATTGCTTTAATCAGTACAGTATCAATGTTGTTATCATTTGCAGCTTGCGGTGAAAACAAAGAACAGGAAACAACAACTGAAAAAGGTGAGGCTGTTGTTGCAACTGATGTTGTAACAAACGAAAATGGTGAAACTGAAACTGTAGTTGTTGACGCAACTGAAGAAAACGGTGAAGAAGTCACCAAGAAAGAAGACAAGACAGAAGAAAACGAAACAAAAGAAGATAAAACAACAAAGAAGACGGAAAAAGAAGATAAAACTAATAAAGAGGATAAAACAACAACCAAAAAGACAGAAGAAAAAAATACAGAAAAAGAAACAACAACTAAGAAGAAGGACTCAAAACCCTCAACAAAGAAAGAAATTATTGAGTACTATAACAAGGCAGTTAACAAGGTTAAATCCTCTGCAAAGAGCGTTGTTCGTACCTATGACAATTCCACAAATTACAAGGGAATTGTTGAAGCAGGTGGTTTGTCAAAAATCGGTAAATTGTTGATGGATACATTCCTTAAAGAGAATCATGATAAAGTGGTGTATTCAGGCAAATCCGAGATTGTTGCAAATTTCCCTGTTAAGGGTCAAAGCACAAGTAATATAAATGAAGCAGCAGTCAAAGATGCAAAATGTGTGGATAAGGGTAATTATTATGAGATTACGCTTACTGCAAATTGCTCGGACTCTAATCCTGATGTCAATCCTTCACTCGGCGGAGGAAAAGTAGGAAAAATGTTTAATATTCTTGTAGTCAGCGACATCACTGATGCAACTGATAAGGCAGGTGCATTGCTTGAACTTGAAGGTATTAAATATTCATATATGGGCGGCGAAATTGTAGCCCGTATTGATAAAAACAGCGGAGAGATGACATATCTCTACACAAAGCTCCCCATGGTATTAAGCTTTGGAAAAGCAAGAGCATTAGCGATAGTTGTTAAGAATGCTGCAATCGGACTTCAGTTCGAAAACAAATGGGAAATCAATTGGTAATTAAATTGAATAAAGACCCGGAATCGAGTGATTTCGGGTCTTTTTTGAGAAATGAGGATTAAGATGGCAGAAATATGCAAGGTATATAAAAGATGCGGCGGTTGTCAGCTTCAGCATTTGAGTTATGAAGAACAGCTGGCATATAAGCAGAGAACGGTCAAAAGACTTATGGGTAAATACTGTAAGGTCGAGCCCATAATCGGAATGGACAACCCGTATCATTACAGAAATAAAGTTCAGGCAGCTTTTACAAGAGACAGATTCGGAAATATAATTTCAGGTGTTTACCAATCAAACTCACATAAGGTTGTAAAAGTAAGTGAGTGTCAGATAGAGGACAGAAAAGCCGATGAAATAATCTGCACAATCAGAAATCTCTGCAAGGATTTCAAAATCGCACCTTACGATGAAGACAGCCGCAGAGGCTTACTTCGTCATGTGCTGATTAAGAGAGGTTTCACAAGCGGTGAAATTATGGTGGTGCTTGTGACGGCAAGTCCGATTTTGCCCGCTAAAAACAATTTTGTAAAAGCACTGCTTAAAAAGCACCCCAAAATCACAACAATAATTCAGAATATCAACAGAATGAATACCAACCTCGTTTTAGGCGACAGGGAAATCGTATTATACGGCGACGGTTTTATAAAGGATACTCTCTGCGGTTGCGTGTTCAGAATTTCATCAAGGTCTTTCTATCAGATAAACCCCGTACAGACTGAAATCCTCTATTCAAAAGCAATCGAATTTGCAGACCTTACAGGAAAAGAATTGTGTATAGATGCCTACTGCGGTATCGGTACAATCGGTATCATCGCTGCACAAAAAACAAAAAATGTGATTGGTGTTGAGCTTAACACAGAAGCATTCAGAGATGCAATAATCAATGCAAAAATCAACAAAACAAAGAACATATATTTCTATAATGCCGATGCAGGTAAATTTATGGTCGGCATGGCAGAGGATAATCAAAAAGCTGATGTAGTATTTATGGACCCGCCGAGAGCAGGCAGTGATGTGAATTTTCTTTCATCAGTAGTAAAGCTTTCTCCAAAAAAAGTGGTCTATGTTTCCTGCAACCCCGAAACATTAGCAAGGGATACCGAATATCTCGTAAACCACGGCTACGAAGTTAAAAAAATCCAACCTGTCGATATGTTCCCGCACACTTCCCATGTAGAATCAGTCGTTCTGTTTCAGCAACTAAGTATGCCTTACGGCAAGTAATTTATTTTCGGCAGAGCAAAAACAACGATTGATTTTTGGTAAATACGAGGAAGAATTATGACAAAGATTTCAAGATTCAAATCAAATATATTTTTATATTTTTGGTTGTCGGTTACGGGAGCGCATTTTTTGTTGCCGCTTAATTGGGGTGATGATAAAATTTTTAATTCTGAAACCATAAAATCGTTTGCGGATTTTTTAGACGGAAGTTCGCGTATCTTGACCGACACGATGACTTATGTGTTTTGCAGATGGCACATCTTATGGCGGATAATCAATCCGTTAGTTGTACTACTGCTGGCGTATGTGATTTGCAAACTGCTATCCAATATATATAACAAGTCTGTTTTGACCGTCTGTCTTACGGTTTTATATCCCACAATGGTAATGGTTGATGCGGGGTTTATTGCAACAACCGTCAACTATTTATGGCCGATAACATTCGGATTATTTAACTTGTATATATTGAAAAAAGATATCGAAAAATGCAAAGTGCCTTTATGGCAAAGAGTTTTAGGAATAATCTCATTGGTGTATGCAATCAATATGGAGCAGATGACTTTAGTGCTTACTTCGGTCTTTTTGCTTGCAATTGTTTGGCAGGTTTACAAAAAGGAGATAAAAGCATTTACGGTAATTCAAACAATAATGAGTGTGTGCGGTTTGGTTTATGCATACCTTGGGAATATCATGCAGGATAACTCAAGAATGGTCAGAGAAATCGGCAGATATTTTCCGAATTTTGAAAGTCTTAATATTTTTCAGAAAATTGAGATGGGATTTTCTTCAACATTTTTCTGCATGATAATGACAATTAGTTTTGCATCGGTTGCGTTTTTGTTTTTTACTTCCTCTATTTCATTTGTGATGTTTAAAAGCAGAGCGAAAAAATGGCAGAAAATTATTTCACTTATTCCGCCTGTTTCATCTGTAATTTGTTCTGTTACCAACACGATTTTTAACTTCACCAAAACGGAACATTTCAAAATGACAAAAGCAGAATACAGATTTGATTTTATAGCGGATATTTTTTATCTTATAATAATTGCGATAATTATTTATGAATTATACATATTGATTGATAACAAAACTGATTTAATAAAAGCTTTATTTGTGTTGGTTCTTGGGCTTGGCACAAGAATGGTAATGGGTTTTTCTCCGACGGTATGGGCTTCGGGTTACAGAACTTTTGCTATTATGTTTATCGGGTTTATTATGGTCGGTGTATTTATAAGCCGACAAAAAGATTTGAATCGAGGTAAAAATGAAACTGCTTGTAAGTGATTTTGACGGGACGGTTTTTCGTAACGGAGAGGTGACAAGTGAAGATTTGAACGGCATAAATCTCTGGCGTAAAAACGGTAATGTTTTTGCTATTGCAACGGGTAGAATGAGTATCGGGATTGTCAGAGAAAAATTGTATGGATATATGGATTATCTTATTTGTGAAAACGGTGCAAAGATATATGACAATAGTGATAATTTGATATTTGAAAAATCTGCCGACATAAAAGTGCTTGACGGAATACGGCTGATGCTTAAAGATTATAGAATTATAATCGAAGACAGCAGTTATAATGAAAACAGATTTTCACAGTTCACGGCATGGTTTGAAAATTCAGATGATTCTTATAATTTTGCACAGAGGGTAGAGTCGGATTTCGGCGATATTGTATCGGTATACAACAACCGAGGTGAATGCGGTATTGATATCGTTCCTTTCGGTGTGGGGAAGACCGAAGCAGTCTATGAATTGTTACGGTTGATGAAACTTGAAAAAGATTCCGTAACAGCTGTCGGTGACGGACTTAATGACATTGCAATGCTCAAAGAGTTTGACGGTTACATAATGGAAAGTGCCGACAGTGATATAAAAGAAATGATAGCTAACAAATCTCACTCGATCAGCAGTCTTATAATGAAACTTTAATCTTTACAGTTAACATAAAAAATGTTAAAATTAAACTGATAGGAGGTGCGAACATGAAAAAGAATTTTTCGAAGGCTTTGTCATTGTTTTTGTGCGTTGTAATGATTTTTACTTTAGCACAGATAAGTGTGCAGGCGGCTGCTTACAATGGTACTTGCGGAGAAAATCTGACCTGGGTCTTTGATTCTGACACAGGTGTGCTTGAAATAAGCGGTACGGGTCCCATGAAAAACTGGAGTATTACTTCAACAAAACCGTGGGACGAGCATAAAACAAGTATCAGGACAGTTATTGTCAATGATGGTGTAGAGAGTATCGGAGCGTATGCGTTCGGATATTTTAAAAGTGTTTCAAAAATAACGATTCCCGATAGTGTGACGGCTATAGGTGCCAGTGCTTTCAAATACTGTTCCATTGCTTCTTTTGATATGCCTGACAGCATAGAAAGTATCGGTAATGAAGCATTTTACGGCTGCGGTAATTTGAAAAACATCAGATTATCCGAAAGTCTTATCGATATGGGTTACAGGGTGTTTACATTTTGTGAGGCACTTGAAAGCATAACACTTCCCGAAAGTCTGAAAACGGTAGGAATGTACGCGTTCAGTTATTGTACGGCAATGAAAAATGCGACAATCAAAGGAAATACAAGCTTTGGAAACGGAATTTTTTACGAATGTTCAGCGCTTGAATATATACACATTTCTTCAAAAACAAAAAATATAAACAACAGTGCATTTCTGAACACGAAACCGTATATCTGTGCAGCTGTGAAAGGTTGCGATGCAGAGGCTTTTGCGGTAAACAACGGACACGAATTCAGATTGTGCGATACCCACGAAGAAATAAAAACGGTTCGCGGAGATGTTGACGGAAATGGGAAGTGTGATGGGCAAGATGCGTTTGTAACCGATCTTATTGTAAAAGGACTTTTGTCTGAAAATGATATAGGAGAGACAAGATACAAAGCAGCTGATTGTAATCTTGACGGAGTTATAGATGATTCAGATGTTGAGATAATGATAAAATCCGGATTGATGATTGAAACTGAATTTGTAATTACTTCTGATTCGGAAACGGAAGAACAACCGATAAATGTGCAAAATATTATTGTTGTAATTTTAAACTATATTAAAAATATAATTCTGATACTTTTCAGATAAAAATAAACCCTACGGACTTTCGTAGGGTTTAATCATTGATAGGCTTTTAATTGAATTTCGGGAGCCAATCGCCGTGAGCTTCGATGAGGTCGTCGCACATACTTACGATATCATCGACTGAAAGCTCTGCTGCGGTGTGAGGATCAAGCATTGCTGCCTGATAAATCATATCTCGTTTTCTTGTTCTTGCAGCTTCAATTGTAATGAGTTGAGGATTGATGTTTGTCATGTTCATTGCAGCCAGAGCTACGGGAAGCTTACCCATATAGCAAGGTGTGATGCCGTTGCCGTTAACTACACAAGGTACTTCAACGCAAGCTTCTCTCGGAAGATTTTCAATAACTCCGCCGTTGTTGAGTACATTACCGCCGAGAGTGAAGGGCTTGTTTGTAATCATAGCCTCCATAATTCCCGATGCATATTCGTGTGTGGGTTTGACAGGAATCTTGCCTTCGGCTTCAATTTGCTTTTTCTGTTCATCCCAACGCTTGATTTGTTCAATGCATCGTCTGATATATTCATCAAGCGGAATGTTGTATTTTTCGATAAGCTCGGGATATTTTGATTTTATGAACAAGGGATTGTATTCTGCGTTATGTTCGCTTGATTCTGTGCAGTAATAGCCGAATCGTTTAATATATTCATAGCGAACCATATCAGCGTGCTTTTCGTTAGCATTCTTTTCAGCAGCTCTGCGTCTGATTTCGGGATAGAGGTCATTGCCGTCCTTGTCACGGATTTCAAGAAGCCATGCCATGTGGTTGATACCGGCAATCTTATCTACTCTGCCTTCAAGCTTGTCTTCCATGCCGAGGTCTTTAAGTATTGTCTGAGAGCAAGCCTGAACACTGTGGCAAAGACCGACGGTTTTAACGCCTGTGTAACGAAGCATATAGCCTGTGAGCATTGCCATGGGATTTGTGTAGTTCAAAAACCATGCGTCGGGACAGACTTCTTCGATATCTCTTGCGAAGTCTTCCATAACCGGAATTGTTCTGAGTGCACGCATAATTCCGCCGATACCGAGTGTGTCGGCAATAGTCTGACGAAGTCCGTATTTCTTCGGCACTTCAAAGTCAATTATTGTGCAAGGGTCATAACCGCCGACCTGAATAGCGTTGATAACAAATGTTGCACCTCTTAAGGCTTCCTTGCGGTTTTCAACACCGAGGTAAGTCTTGATAACGGCTCTGTTGTTATTTGTATGTTCATTTATGCTTGTCAAAACGATGTTTGAGTCCTCAAGTCTTTGTGCATCAATATCGTAGAGAGCGATTTCACATTCTCTCAAGATTTCATTTGTCATAACATCACCTAAAAGGTTCTTGGCAAAAACGGTACTTCCTGCACCCATAAAAGTAATTTTCATAATGTAAACACTCCTTTCATTTAACTTGATGATACAACATACACAAAATATTTTCTATGATAAATGTTGTGAAAATTTTGTTGTATGTTGCTTTTTGTTGTGCTATAATATATAGCCGACGGTAACCGAACAGGATATGGTTTTAAGTGAAATCTTTTTGGTGACTCTATGTCAGAAAAGCTTGTAATGCGAAAGCATTGCTTCACTTTTCTTCCTTGACCAACACAAAAATCTTCCTACTTAAAACTGCTCGCACCTAAAATCCAAAAGATTTGGTGCATCAAAGTATTTATTCGACGAGGAAATACTTTCGTATTTTGAGGAGAAAAATGCTTTGAAGTGCTGAATATTTTGTATTTTAGGCATATCGTCTTCGATTACCGTCGGCTAATGGAGGTGAGGTTATGAGCTTATATAACAATCCTTTGAGCCTTATTCAGTCGGGCTATGAAAAGTGCAAACCGTTGCATTTTTACGGGCCCGCAACAAGGAACCATTATCTTGTGCACTTTGTTGTATCGGGTGAGGGGATACTCGAATCAGGTTCAGGTAAGTACAGGGTCAAATCAGGTCAGGGGTTTTTGATTTGTCCGGGAGAAACAAATTTTTATCAGGCAGATAAAGATAATCCGTGGGAGTATTATTGGTTAGGATTTGTCGGCACTCAGGCAAAACAACTCTTGAAAGAAAGAGGGATTACTTCTCAGAATCCCGTATTTTCTCTTGAAAATTTTGAGGGTTTTGAGGAATCGCTTAAAAATCTTATCAGAGAATATGAAGTGACTCCGCCAAACAGAGATGCAAGAACAGGTTGTTTATACCTTGCATTATCTCATATCCCGCTAAAGCAAAAAAAACGGAAACCAAACAGATATATTGAGTTAGCTTATGAATATATTGAGGAGAACTATTCATACGATATAAGTATAGAAAGTCTGGCTAAGAATCTGTCGCTTAACCGTTCATATCTATACAGATTATTTATGGAACAACTCGGTCAGTCGCCGCAAGAGGTATTAAGGGCATACCGATTAAACAAGGCTGATGAAATGTTATCCTCGGGAATGTATAGTGTAACGGAAACCGCTAACTCATGCGGTTTTGCAGATTTGTCACATTTTTCTTCTTTGTTTACCCGATTTTTCGGACGCACCCCAAGACAGACAAAACAGGTGGGGAATAAGTAGTTTTTTTGGGTAAATAATACTATTGACAAACTTGATTTGTATAATGTAAAATGTTTGGTGTGATATTTTGAGGAGAGTATTATTTTTAATCATTGCAATTTCGTTGACTGTTTCATTTTCAGGTTGCCAAAAAGGCGATTTGTCTGATGAAAGCACGGCACTTAGTCCAACAGGTGAAAGCACTTCAAATGAGCTTACCGCACCTGCGGCGGGGACTGATTTATCGGTCGATGAAATTGTGTCGTTATATAACGATGCAATCTCAAATGCGTCAAGTGTGACGAGGCTTTATTCCCATGCGGAGTATAAAAATTTTACCTTGTCAAATGATGCTTTTGAAGCAGCGGCAAAATCGGCACTTGATAAGGTGATTAAAAATAATGAGGCAGAATTCACAACGGTTCAGAGGTCTGAAATCGAAGAAATCTTACCGCGACCTTGTCTTGATAAGTCCGCAATAAAAAAGTACGAGGTTTCAGACGGCAGAATAACACTTTACTTGCATGATATTGACAATCCCGCAGACGAAGGTTGCATCAAGCTTTATCCGTTGAGCTTTATGACAGATATGCTTAAGAATTACAACATTTCGATTGATAATGCAGATATGTCATATAC
Organism: Acutalibacteraceae bacterium; assembly: GCA_045540355.1. Classification (GTDB taxonomy): domain Bacteria; phylum Bacillota; class Clostridia; order Oscillospirales; family Acutalibacteraceae; genus RGIG2945. Next base: position 76,450 of record JAZQHB010000057.1, read on the forward strand.
CGATTGCAGAATAGATTTTATCGTGGAAAACAAAGCGGTCACGGAATTATCTTATTCGTGGAGTGTTAATGCGGAGGGTAGCTTTGAATTGTTGTTTAAAACGCAGAGTTTCGGTATAGATATCTGCGTTGGAGAAAGTTTTAAAATTCAGGTGTGAGAATCGGAGATAAGCTATGAAAGGTAATTTTATAAAAATAGTTGCGTTGTTGTCGTCACTACTGCTTGTTTTTTCACTTGTAGCTTGCGGTGAAAAGAAAGACGACACTACAACAACCTCTGCGACAAAGCCAAATGTTGAAGCTGTCGGCGAAGCGGAACAGGGTGAAAATATTTCGGAAACCGATGAAAACGGTGAGCAGATAACTGATGTCAGCGTTACAGAAGAATCTGATGAAACGACAAATAATGATTCGGAAGATAAAACAACAAAAAATAATAATGCTGCAAAAACCACAACTAAAAAAGACAAAGTAAATTCGAATGATAAAACAACTGCTGCAACTACAAAGAAAAATGCAAATCAGGCTCCGGTTGACGGCAGTGTTGCAGAAATAGTTGCATTTTATAACAAAGCTGCAAATGCAACAAAAGCAAAGCAGAATTTTACATACACAAGAAAAGAACAAACAAAGGTAATTATTGACGACATATCTACCAAATCGGGTTCGTTAGATTTGTTAACCAAAATCGGCAACGGTATTATTGATAGTGTAACACGCGGTGGAAAGCCCGTTACGGCTAAAGAAGTATTTGTTAACGGCAAACCTACCATGGGCGATATATCGCTGAAAGACAGTATGCCGATTATGGACAATAATAAAATGAGCACACTCACGGCAGACGGTGTGAAGAGTGCTACCTGCAAAAAAGACGGTGACGGATATATTGTAACAATAGTTCTGAAACCGGAAAAAGGTACATTGAAGCAGAAACCGCCGGCACACGCGGCTTGCGTAAATTATCTCAGATTAGAAGTTCTTGATCTCGGCCCACTCAATGATAATATAAAGAGTGCGGAAATGAATTATATCGATGATACAAATTCCGGTACAAAATTTGTTGTAAGAATCAACAAGAACAATCTGCTTGATTATATGAATACATATATGTCAATAAAAGGCGGCGGAAGCGGTACTATACTCGGAATTACCGCAACAGCAAAGCTTCACGGCACATACGACTGTGAATATAAATTTATTTGGTAAAAATTAAGGAGCAATACATAAAATGAAGTATACAATAAAGGTATTAGCAATCGTTCTTGCGATGGCTTCAGTAGTATCAATGGTCGGTTGCGGCAAAAGCATTTTTGAAAAGGTGGAAGCTACTGCAATATACACTGATGCATCGGGTGAAAGCGGCGGAAACTTTTTCTCAGGTAATCCGACTATAGTTACCGATAATAACGGTGGATTTACGATTGAGGATGAAAGTGAAATCATTATTGATGATAACGGTGTCAGCACGACGCGTCCGACAACTACAAGACCTACTACGACACGCCCGACAACCACAAGACCAACCACAACAAAACCGAAGACAGTAGCAGTTCCTGTAGGTGTTACAAACATTCTCAAGGCATATAATGCTGCTGCAAACAGAACAAAGGCACATAACAATATGATAGTCGACAAGACAAACGATGTTGAAATTTATATTGATGAATTTGCAGGCAGTGCTAATTTGGCAACACTGGCAACAAATTTAGCCGGAAGCTTTATGAAGCAGTATAACGGTCAGAGTGTCCGTGAAATTTATAAAAACGGCAGACCGACAATCAATACAACCGAAAGAGATTTACAGTATAAAAATACACTTTGTAATGACAAGAAGTTGTTTATTCCGGTAAGAAACAAAAGCTATATGTGCAGTCTGAGAACAAGCGATGTTATAAGTGCAACTGCAACAAGATTGTCCGCAAGCACATATAAAGTTGTAATTAAACTCAAATCAGAGAGTACCGACCTCAATACACCTCCTGCAATAATAACCAGAGGTATGGACTATTTTGAACAGAAGGTTTTCAATCTTAAGGGATTTGAGTTTACGGGCGGTACTGCCGATTACAGAAATTGCGTAATCACGGGTATAGTAAATGCAGACGGATATCTTGATTATGCTGAAAATAAAATGTCAGTAAGTTCAACAAATGCAAAGGTAACAGTTATCGGACTTGAACTCGATGCAAAGCTGCACGGTGACTATATCACAACACTTAAATTCCAAATAAAATAATATGAACTTTTGAAAGCACTCAGCAATGGGTGCTTTCTGTTTTGTACGAAAAATTGACAAATAAGTTATGTTGTAGTATAATTGCTTCGTATTTGCTTTTTGTTAAGGTAATTGAAAGGAGATTTCCCGATGAAAACAGCAAAAAGAATTTTAGTGCTTTTAATGGTAGCGGTTATGGCATTTTCTGCAACAACGGTTGTATCCGCTGCAACAAAAGCAAAGTCACTCGAACTTAATGCGACAACAATTAAATGGATAGTAGGAAGAAGCGGAACATTCAAACCAACGGTTACACCGTCGGGTGCGTCGAAGACATTAAAATGGGCTTCATCAAATCCGAAAGTTGCAACTGTAACACAAAGCGGTAAGCTTACTGCAAAAGCTATCGGCACAACAACAATTGTTTGTGCAACAACCGACGGAAGTAATCTGAAGGCAACTTGTGAAGTGATTGTCGGCAAGGCAGTTACAAGCGTAAAGCTCAATACCGCAACAATTAAATGGCCTGTCGGCAAATCGGCATCCTTCAAGGCAACGGTTTCACCTGCAGATGCAATCAATAAAAAGCTTACATGGACATCATCAAATCCCAAGGTAGCAACAATATCACAGAGCGGTAAATTGACTGCGGTCAAGGTTGGTACTGCAACAATTACCTGTAAGGCTCAGGACGGAAGCGGTAAGTATGCAAAATGTAAGGTAACTGTCGGCAAGGCGGTTACAAGTGTAAAGCTTAATGCAACCGAAATCAAATGGATAGTCGGAAGAAGCGGTACATTCAAACCGACGGTTACACCCTCGGATGCCATAAACAAGACTCTTACATGGTCATCATCAAACACCAAGGTAGCAACTGTGTCACAAAGCGGTAAATTAACTGCAGTCGGAATGGGTACTGCAATAATCACTTGCAAGGCAAAAGACGGAAGCGGCAAAGCTGCAACTTGTAAAGTTATTGTCGGCAAGTCAGTTACAAGTGTAAAGCTTAATACCGCAACAATCAAATGGCACATCGGTAAATCAGCATCCTTCAAGGCAACGGTTTCACCAACGGATGCTATCAATAAAAAGCTTACATGGACATCATCAAATCCCAAGGTTGCAACAATATCACAGAGCGGTAAATTGACTGCAGTTGCTGTCGGAACTGCGACAATTACTTGTAAAGCACAGGACGGAAGCGGTAAGTATGCAACCTGCAAGGTAACGGTTATGCCTCGTGCAAAGACATTGAAGCTCAACGCAGCGACAATCAGATGGGTTGAGGGTAAAAGCGGCAGCTTCAAGCCCACAATTACACCCTCAAACGCATCAAAAACGCTTTCATGGACATCGTCAAACACAAAGGTGGCAACAATATCACAGAGTGGTAAATTGACCGCAGTCGGTGCAGGTACAGCGACGATTACCTGTAAGACAACCGACGGAAGTAACCTTACGGCAACCTGCAAGGTTACGGTTGTAAGGTCATATAAGGATGCACCTAATTTCAAAGTATTATATGATAAGTATTTCGAAGATGGAACATTTACAATTGAAGGAACGATGTCCGCAAAAGCAGGCGGCATATCAATTAAAATGCCGTTCCAAATTGCAGCGGATGACGGAGATAACTACGCAAAGGCTGAATACACCCTTGGCAGTTTTACAGTAGAGATTTTGGTGAATAACGACAAAACTTATCTTGTTGTTCCCGACAAAGAGCTTTATCAGGAAATAGATGCAGATATATTCGGAAGTGCAGGCTTTGAGGGCCTTACCGATGTCAAGGAGTTTATTTCATCGAAGAATGTGAAGCTCAACAACAAAACCTATGTATGCGAGGAGCTCAGAAGCGGTGATACAACCACATACTTCTATTTCTTTGACGGAGAGCTCGAAATGATAAAGTTCAAAACTGCAGACGGGGAATCAACTTTTACTGTTGACCGTATAAAATCAACAGTAAATAAATATGATTATAGAGTACCTTCAGGATATGACAAGAAATAATCGGCGTGAAAGGAAAATTCTTATGTTGAAAAAAACTATCGCCTTGATTTCGGCACTTCTTATGGTGCTGTCTCTTGCTTCATGCAAGAAAAAAGATGAAGCGGAAACTACTGCAAAAGCAGAAAATGTAATGGCAACACAAGCAGAAGAAAACGAAGAAGTAACCGAAGAGGCTGTTGAAGAAGAAACAGAGCTTGAGGAAGAGGAAACCACAGAAGAGGAAGCTTCGGATGTTGGTGAATCGGAAGACGAAACAGAAAAGGCTGAAACTGAAACCACCAAAAAATCCGAGAACAAAACCACAACAAAGGCTGACGAGTCAATGAAAATCCCGTCAACCAAAAAGGAAATAGTTAACGCGTATAAAGCTGCGGCAAACAAGACCAAAGCACAACAAAATATAAATGTTGACAAAACCGGAAAAGTTGAAATTGTTATTGACAAGCTTATGAGCATGGAAATTGCAGGTAAAATCGCAAGCAGTATAGTTAAAAAATATATGACTGATTGGGACGGTAAAACGGTGCATAATGAGGTCTTTGTCAACGGTAAGCCGACCAAGGACCTTGAGAGAACCAAGGACACCTTTATACCGTTACATGGCGAAAAAGAGATGTGCACCATTTCCCCTGATGAGGTTGCAAGTGCAAAAGTGACAAAAGTATCGAAAGATAGCTATCAGATTGAAATAAAGCTTAAAGGGGATAGCAGCGGTGTAAACGATAAGCCTCCCGTTCTTTCAAAGGGTATGGATTACTTTGACACAAGATTATACGGCTTTGACGATATCGGACTTGCTTTTTTATCGGGAACGGTTAAGTATTCCGGTGCGGTTATCAGAGCGACAATCAATGCTGACGGATATGTAGAATACATAGAGCATAAAATGGATCTCAAATCAACTGATTCGAAAATAGCATATCAGGATTTTAAAATTCCCGGATATGTTGCATTGCACGGCTCGTACTTTACAACATTTACTTTTAAATAATATATTTTTACGGAGACTCTTTGATTGAAAAGTGTCTCCGTTTTTTTTTCGCGGAATTATTGCATTTTGCAAAATTGTGTGATATAGTACAAATATACTATTTTGAAAGGGTGTTTATTGTGTTTAAAAGATGGATGGCATTAGTTCTCGCGGCTGTAATGGTGTTATCTCTTGCAGCTTGCGGTGGCAAAAATGAGGAAGAAACAACAAAGAATAATGACAAGGAAGTTGTTGCAACCGATGATGTAACAAACGATGCAGGTGAAACCGAAGATACGGCTGTTGAAACAGAAGAAAACGGTGAAACCAAGGAAAATAAAGAAGACAAAGAAGATAAGACAGAAGAAGATAAAACAGAAAAAGAAGACAAAACAACTAAAAAGTCAGAAGACGAAAAAGATACAACAATGAAAAAGGATTCTGATAAGACAACTACAAAGAAAACAAGTTCAGATAAAACTACAACCAAAAAAGAAGAAACTTTCAAAATACCTTCAGGTAAATCTGAGATAGTTAACGCTTATAAAAAGGCAGCTAACAGAACAAAGGCTCAGGATAATATGAGCATCGAAAAGACCTGTGATGTTGATATTAATATCGAAAAATTCGCAAACAAAGCATTTACGGCGTTGGCAAAGAGTGTTGCTTCATTCTTTATGAATCAGGCAAGCGGTGCAGTTGAAAAAGAAACCTTCAAGAACGGCAAGCCTACAAAAAATACAGAAAAGAAGAATGGTGTTTACATCAACGACAGATCCACTTATATTCCGCTGTACGGCAAAAAGGAAATGTGCACACTCGACCCGGCTAATGTAAAGAGTGCTGAAGTTACCAAAAAGGGTAAGGATTCTTACGATGTAAAGATTGTTCTTAAAGATGATAAGTGCGATATTAACGGTATACCGAAAATTACATTTTCAGGAATGGACTATTTCAATCCCAGTCTTTATACTGAAAACCTTAAGGGTATCAATTTTGCAAAGGGTACTGTATATTATACTGAATGTGTAATTATTGCAACAGTCAACGCAGACGGATATCTTGATTATGTAAAACACGATATGAAATTAAAGACAAATGATACAGTAATTGAATTGTTGGGAGTAGACATTGATGCAGCTTTATCAGGCAGATATGTAACAACATTCAAATTCATTTAATTCATCAAGCTTAGTAAAGGCACAAAGGAGCAAAAGAATGAGACAGTTAAAAATGTATTGGCTCAGAGGTACAGAAATCAAGAATTACGAATTACCCGAGGGCTACACAATCAGTACATATAAAGATGAAAGCGATAAAGAAGGCTGGCTCAAATGCTGTCAGAACGGTCGTTTGCTTTCAGATGAAAATAATGTAGGTTTGTTTGATGTATGCATTACAGGTCATCCCCATGTGAATCTCGAAACAGATGTGTTTTTCATCGACCACGAGGGTGAACATATCGGCACAACAACCGCAATTTATTTCCCTGATGAAAATATCGGTCTTGTTCACATGGTTGGTATCAGAACAGAATACCGCGGCAAGGGTCTCGGTAAATTTCTCTGCAACGCCGCAATAAATAAGCTCAATGCACAGGGCGTTGATTATATCAGACTTACAAGTGATGACTGGCGTTTAGGTGCTGTCAAATCATATCTCAATGCAGGATTCTTACCTGTTGATTACGACGATGATATGAAGTTCCGCTGGGAATTGTTACTTGAAACTTTCAAAATCGAAAGTGTTGATATGCTAAACGAAGATGCAACCTTCAAGATGAAAGTCACAAGACCTAAGAAAGTTAAAATAGGTGTTGTCGGTGTCGGTCGCGGCAGAACAATGATGAACTACTGCAACAGCTCGAACAATGCTGAGCTTGTTGCTATCTGTGACAACTATCTTCCCTTACTTGAAAAAGCAAAGAAAGACTATGACACGGTTACTTTCTACGATAATTTTGATGAATTTATAAATCATGATATGGATGTTGTCGTTCTTGCAAACTATGCGACAGAACACGCACCCATGGCAATCAGATGTCTTAACAAGGGACTTCATGTTATAAGTGAAGTTTTACCTGTTCAGACAATGAAAGAGGCAGTTGAACTTATTGAAGCGGTTGAAAAGTCAGGTAAGCACTACCTCTATGCTGAAAATAACTGCTATATGCCTGCTGCAAGAAAGATGAGAGAGCTTGTAGAACAAGGTGTACTCGGTAAGTTTGAGTACGGTGAAGGCGAATATATGCACAACTGTGAGCCTATCTGGACAGAAATCACGAGAGGTGATCCTGACCATTGGCGTAACAATATGAGTGCCTTCTATTATTGCACACATTCAGCAGGTCCGCTTGTTCATATCAGTCGTAAGCGTCCTGTAAGAGTGTCAGGATTTGAATTACCGTTCAATGACAGAATGGCAAGAATGGGTGCAAAAGCAGGTGCTTTTGCGATGGAAGTTATCACATTTGAAGATGGCTCAATAGGAAAAAGCCTTCACGGTGTAGGTCCATCAAAGAATTCAACATGGTATTCAATTTACGGTTCAAAGGGACGCATGGAAAGTGCCCGTGAGGATGCAGACAAAGACTATGTAAAGGTACTCTATGTAAACTGCGACAAAGAGGAAGGCGACAATAAGTCTGAATCCGTAAGAACATCAACTCACGATAATATCAGCGACTTTACAAAGGATTCAGGTCACGGCGGTGCTGACTATTACATGATGTATCATTTTATCGAAACAATCAGAGGTCGCAAGGGTATGGATTATATCGATGTTTATGAAGCAATGGATATGTTCTTGCCGGGTATGTTTGGCTACCGTTCAGCAATGCAGGGAGGTATGCCGCTTGAGATACCGAACTTGAGAGACCCCAAAGAACGAGATAAGTGGAGAAATGATACCGAGTGCACAGACCCCAAGGTTGCAGGTGATATGCTTATTCCCAGTTATTCCAAGGGCAACCCCGATATCCCCGCAGAGGTCTATGAAGGCTATGCAAAGAGATGGGCAGAAATGTTGGCTGAGCAAGAAAAACAATCAGAAAATTACTATAAAAAGAATACTTAAAATAATAAGGAAGAAACCTATGCGGCTTCTTCCTTATTCATTGTGAAATTTAAAAAGCTTTTCTTTTTTGAGCTTAATAAGCTCGGATTCATCAATTTCAACCCGTATGCAAGCTTTGCATTGCCCTTGGAAATCAAGTTCAATCTTATCTAAAATGCAGAAACCGTCATCGTTATAAATACAAAAAACATTTTCACAGTTCATAATTATATCACCCAATAAAGTATATCATAATAAAAAAAATAATGCAACCATAAATGGTTATATAAATGTAACCTAAACAGATTATATAATGTTGTTGGTGATGAAAATGTTTAAAGTTGATAATGAATTGAAAAGTGCAAACATACCAAGAACAGTCAGGTTTACAGAGCAGCTTTTTGAAAAATTGAATGAAACAGCTTCAAAAAACAATATATCATTCAATTTGTTGGTTTTACAGTGTTGTAAATATGCTTTGGATAACATTGAAGAAGAAAAATAAAAAATGATGTTTTTTGCATCGCTTGACAATTCTGAATATTATGTTATAATGTAAATGAAATAAGGCAAACCACGATAAACGGTTAGCCTACAGTTTTACGAATAACCGCTAAACTTTGGTAGGGTTGGGCGGTTATTTTTTTATGCTTATTATGTAACCTGTGGCTACAATGAGGATTACTACTATTAAACAATAATATTCCATAGCATCACCCCCCTTAGTGTTAAGAGGGCTAACCGCCTACCGTAAATGGTTTACCTTATTCCGATAGCGATTATATCATATTGTTTTATATTTTTCAATAGGTCTTCGTATTATACAATATGTGAAAATACATTATTGTAATCAGTTTAAAATAAATTATATCAATCGGGGATTAAAAATATTGATATATTCAAACAGGTTTGATATAATATCATTGATTTGAGGAAAGTGGTGATTCGATGAGGTTCGACTTTTTAAGCATACTGTATCCGAATCGCTGTCCGGGCTGCGGAGAAATTATTTCACACGACAGTAAGTTTTGCAGAGAATGCGAATCAGAGCTTGTTTTTTCAAAAATAGTACAACACAAGAATAAAAATAACAGATTCACCGGCTTGGTTTCGCCTTTTTATTATAGGGGTACTGCTAAGCGAATGATATTGAGATATAAATTCAAAGGTAAAAAGTATATTTATAAAATAATGGCAGAATATATGTTGCGTAAGTTTGAGGAGAACTACTCGTTAATTGATTTTGACTATATAACATATATTCCCATGTCATTCTCGGAATATGTGGAAAGAGGTTTTAATCAGACTAATCTTCTTGCAAAATCGTTGTCGAAAAAGACGAATATTATCTGTAAAAAGCTTATCAAGAAAACAAGAAAAACCAAACATCAGATGAATCTTAATTCTAAAGACAGAGAGACAAACTTAAAAAATTGTTTTAAATCTGCAGAGAATATAAAAGGTAAAACGATTTTGTTGGTTGATGATATTAAGACTACAGGGACAACTCTCAACGAATGTTCAAAAGTATTAAAAAAAGCGGGTGCAAAAGATATATACTGCATAACCTTTGCAATGGCAGATTACGAATAAAAGAAAGGAAAGTGTATTATGAGAAAGACAAAAATTGTATGCACGATAGGTCCTGCTACAGATAACGAAGACATGATGAGAGAACTCATAAAAGGCGGTATGGATGTTGCTCGTCTTAACTTTTCTCACGGAACACTCGATTATCACAAAAAGAATATAGATACCTTAAAAAAGCTTCGTGATGAAATGGAAAAGTCAGTTGCGATTATGCTTGATACCAAGGGTCCCGAAATCAGAGTTAAACAAATAAAAGACGGCAAAGCGGAAATCTTTGACGGTGATGAGTTTGTCCTGACGACCAAAGATATTTTAGGTGACAATACAAAAGCGGCGATTACCTACTCGAAGCTGCCGTCACAGGTGTCTGAGGGTACTACGGTTTTAATTGATGACGGAAATATAGAGCTTGAAGTAATTTCTGCAACCGATGAAGATATAGTTTGCAAAATAATTCATGGCGGAGTTATTGCAAATAATAAGGGAATAAATCTTCCTAAAACACACATTGATATGCCATATCTCAGCGACCGAGACAAAGCGGATATATTGTTCGGTATAGAAAATGATGTTGACTTTGTAGCCGCATCATTCGTGAGAAGTAAGGAAGATGTTATCAATTTAAGAAAATTTATCGACTTCAACGGCGGACATGATATCAATATTATATCAAAAATTGAAAGTACCGAGGGTGTTGAGAATTTTGATGAGATACTCGAATATTCGGACGGAATAATGGTTGCTCGCGGTGATATGGGTGTTGAAGTTGAATTTGAGTGTCTTCCCGGCTTACAGAAGAAATTTATAAAGAAATGCTATTGCTCGGGTAAGATGGTAATTACCGCAACACAGATGCTCGAATCAATGATAAATCACGCAAACCCGACCAGAGCGGAGATAACCGATGTGGCAAATGCGGTCTTTGACGGCACATCGGCGGTTATGCTTTCGGGTGAAACCGCAATGGGCAAATATCCGATTCTCGCAGTTGAGGTAATGTCAAAAATTGTTACAAGAGCAGAAGAAGATGCTTTCAAAATGAATGCCTACGGCGATGTAAGATATGATACAGATTTTACGGATATCACCAATGCACTTTGTGACGCAGCCTGCACAACTGCAAAGGATATGAAGGCAAGCGTAATAATATCTGTTTCAAAATACGGACAGACTGCAAGAAGAACATCAAAGTTCAGACCTCAGGTGCCGATTGTTGCGGCAACACCGGTTAAGAAAACTTTCCATCAGCTTGCATTATCATGGGGTGTTTATCCCGTACTTGCAAGGTATCAGAAAACATCTGATGATTTATTTATTCACGCAATAGATTGTGCAAAGCAGATTGACCTTGTTCAGAAGGGGGACAGAGTGGTAATCGTGGCAGGAATACCTCTTGATACTCCCGGCAATACAAATACTTTAAGGGTGGCGACTGTATAATGTTTATAAGAGAAAAGTGTTATGATATAGAGGAAATTATGAGGGATAATCTGCATATTCATCCGAATATGCTTTCATTCTGCTCAAAGGACGAAATGAGATTAAAAAGCATAATTCCTCTGGCAGATGAATTGGGACTTAAAAGGATTGCTTTCACAGAGCACTATTACGGCACGGATAACAGTTGTCCTTTAAAAGAAAGTATTGCAATCCAGAAATGGATTGTTGACGGCTATTTTCCGACAAAGCATAAGGTTGATATTCTCTACGGAGCAGAGCTTATTTGCTACGGAATAGGCAAGTGGGCAGATACTGATGAGTTGAATTCTTCATTGGATTACAGACTTTATGCGGTAAATCACTATTCTCAACCTGAATGGGAGCATCCCGAGGATAAAAGTCCGAGAGGTTACGCCGTTCACAATATGGAATGTTTAAAAGCTTTGATGAAGTCGGGCAGAGCAGACTGCATCGCACATCCGTTGGTGGGAAAATATATTTTCCGTACATTATCAGAGAAAGAACAGTTAGAGGTAACAGCCTCAATCACCGATAATGAGCTCGGTGACTTACTTACCCTTGCAAGAGATACGAATACTGCGTGGGAAATAAACAGAGTTGCAGTCAACTCCGATCCCGATTTTGCAAAACGATATTGGAATATAGGTAAAGAAGTGGGTGTCGTATTCCACTATGGCTCAGATGCACACTTCCTCAACGGACTTTACAAAAGTGAACTTTTAGAATGGTTTAAGAAGCTTTTCAGATAAAAAATAACGGTTGCTCTGCTTTTGCGGAACAACCGTTCAATTATTATTTGGAGTATTTTTGAGATTGTGCAACGGCAAGCTTGTCGCATCTCTCGTTTTCAGGGTGACCTGCATGACCTTCAACCCATACAAATTTGTACTCGTGTCGCTCAAGCTCCCTGAGAAGCAAATCCCATAAATCTGAGTTAAGTGCGGGCTTTTTATCCGCCTTTCTCCAACCGTTTTTCTTCCAATTTTGTGCCCAGCCCTTTGTTATACCGTCGCAGACATAACGGGAATCAGTGCAGATTGTTACATTACATTTTTCTTTTAATGCCTGTAACGCCGAAATTACCGCGGTCAACTCCATGCGATTGTTGGTCGTGTTTGCCTCGCCGCCCGATAGTTCCTTTTCGTTTCCTTTATATCGCAGTACAGCACCCCAACCGCCGGGTCCCGGATTGCCTGAACAAGCACCGTCTGTGAAAATTTCAACATTTTTTAAAGATGACATAAACTACTCCAATCGATTTTGTGAATATATGCTATCACAAATTAAGGATAAAAGCAATAGAGAACTTTCATAGGATGATAAAAATATAAAAATGATAAAAAAATGAAAAAAATAGTACAAAATACTTGTTTTATGCTGATAATGTGATATAATAGCACATATAATGTGAATTTAATTCACAAATAACGATAAGAGGAACGATAAAAATGCTTGCAAATACGATTGATTTTATAAAACCGATTAGATATATGAAAACCTGTTTTGTCGGTACGGCAGTGCTTGAAACAGGCGTTGTAATACACATGAGAAGTGACGGGTCTGCGTTGGGTGATGACGGAAAAACTTATTATACAGTATCTCGGAATGATGAAAACGGAGAGTGTGAAGTACTGGGGTATAGTAGTGATATTGACGCTCCTGTTGATGATGTGAGGGAATAAAAAAACAGCCACCCTATTGGATGACTGAATTTGTGTGTCGGCATCGTCCTATCTTCCCAGGAAAACCAAGTATTTTCGGCACCGATGAGCTTAACTACCGTGTTCGGTAAGGGAACGGGTGGACCCTCATCGTCATTAACACCGACTGATTGAGCACTCGTCGCGTTCAATGTGTTAGAAATTATAACACCGGATTACAAAAAAATCAAGTCTTTTTGTAAAAAATTTTTTAAAATATTCATTTTTTATTAAAATATGTATTTTTGAGCGATTTTTGACACATTTTTAGTGCAAAATTACCTTGACAGATGAGCTTTTTTGAGGTTATACTATAAATATGAAAATGGTTTTCATTTTCATATTGGAGGAAAAATAGTGGAAAGTACGAGAGATTACAAAACAAAGCAACGAGAAATTATACTTGAAATACTGAAATCGCAGTCTGACAGACACCTTACTGTTAAGGATATAATGGATTATCTTCGAGCACAATCGGTAAATGTCGGACAGACTACGGTTTACCGTTATCTTGACAAGCTCGTTTCCTCCGGGGAGCTTCGTAAGTATCAGGCTCACGACGGTTTGTCAACTTGTTACCAATATATGGGCGATGGTGATTGCCATAATCATTACCATTTTATGTGTGTCAACTGCGGCGAGCTGACACATCTTGAATGCAAACACATCGATTCACTTGCAAATCATGTTTTTGATGAGCACGAATTTACTGTTGATTGTTTCAAAACCGTATTTTACGGAGTATGTAAAAATTGCAACGGAGAAATGAAATGAAAAAATTTATATCAATAACGCTATTCTTACTTTTGCTTGTGTCGTTTTTCGGTTGCACAGGAGAGGTGAAAAACGAAAATGAAAGGCTTTCAATAATAACAACACTTTTTCCGCAGTATGATTTTTGCCGTGAAATTGCAGGTGATAAGGCTGAGGTGACATTGCTTTTGCCACCCGGAGTGGAGAGCCATACCTTTGAACCTACACCGGCAGATATAATGAAAATTGAAAAATCAGATGTCTTTATATATACGGGTGACAGCATGGAAGCCTGGGCAGGAAAGATAATCGGAAGCATAAACAATACTCAATTGAGAGTTGTTGATATTTCCGAAAATATCACGATGAAAGAAACGGAAGGTCACCATACCCATAACCACTCGCACGAAAAAGATCCGCATATCTGGACAAGTCCTAAAAATGCAATAATAATCGTGAAGCATATTCTGAACAATCTGATTGAAGTAGACCCCGAAAATGCAGATTATTATACCTTGAATGCCGAAAATTATATCGGAAGACTCGGCAAGCTTGATTCAGATTTTAAAGAGTTGGTTGCAAAAGGTAATAAGGATAAAGTAATCTTTGGCGGCAGATGTGCATTTTTGTATTTACTTGAAGAATACGGACTTGATTATATGAGTGCGTATGCGTCATGTTCAACCGAAAACGAGCCGTCAGCGGATAATCTTACAGATATAATTGATACAGTAAAGGATGAAAAAATATCGGTAATATATTACGAAGAGTTAACCGACCCGAAAATCGGAAGAACACTTTGTGAAGAAACCGATGCGGATTTGTTACTGTTACATTCCTGCCACAATGTGTCAAAAGAAGATTTTGATAACGGTGCAACATATTTATCACTCATGTATCAGAATCTCGAAAATCTCAGAAAGGGACTTCAGTAATGTCATTGATAAAATGCGAAAATTTACATCTGCATTATGATAAAACACCGGTTGTTCACAATGTCAGCTTTGAAGTTGAAGAAGGCGACTGCATAAGTATTGTCGGCGAAAACGGCACAGGCAAATCTACTCTCGTAAAGGGTATTTTAGGGCTCATAAAAAATGCTGACGGCAAAGTGATTTTTGACGGTATTTCCAAAAACGAAATCGGTTATCTCCCTCAGCAGACGAGTGTTCAACGCGATTTTCCTGCAAGTGTTTATGAAGTCGTGATGTCTGCATTTCAGAATAAAAGCTTTCCGTTTTATAAAAAATCACAAAAGCAGATTGCAGAAGAAAACATAAAGCTTTTAGGAATTGAGAACATACGCAAAAAATCTTATATGGATTTGTCTGGCGGACAACAACAGAGAGTTTTGCTGGCAAGAGCTTTATGTGCAACCCAAAAGTTGCTCATTCTTGACGAACCCATAACGGGTCTTGACCCGGTTGTTACCGCAGAGTTTTATGACCTGATTTCAAGGCTTCACAAGGAAAAAGGTCTTACGATTTTAATGATATCTCATGATGTAAAGCGAGCAGTACAAAGCTCGAACAAGATTCTCCAGATGGATAAAAGGGTGCTGTTTTTCGGAAAAACCGAGGATTATATAAAAACAGAATACTTCGAGAAAATGACAGGAGGAAATGAAGATGCTTGAAACTGTTTCCTCAATGTTTTCCTATGATTTTATGGTGCGAGCCATAGTGGTGGGAGTCCTCGTGTCACTTTGTGCGGCACTGTTGGGTGTCAGTCTTGTACTTAAAAGGTATTCAATGATTGGCGACGGATTATCTCATGTCGGATTCGGTGCATTGTCAATAGCGCTTGCTATGAATGTTACACCCTTGGCGGTGTCAATTCCCGTGGTTGTTATAGCGGCATTTTTACTGCTGAGGATTTCGGAAAACAGTAAAATCAAGGGTGATGCGGCAATAGCGATAATTTCATCGTCAGCACTTGCAATAGGTATTATAGTCACATCACTCACAACAGGAATGAATCTTGATATCAACAGTTATATGTTCGGTTCAATTCTTGCGATAAGTGAAAGCGATGTTGTGCTGAGTGTCATATTGACGGTAATAGTTCTCATACTGTTTATATTGTTCTATAATAAAATTTTCGCCGTAACATTTGATGAAAGCTTCGCAAAAGCGGTGGGTACAAAAACAAATGTCTATAATATGCTTATTGCAGTTTTAGCAGCAATAACAATCGTGGTTGGCATGAGAATGATGGGTGCTTTACTTATCTCGAGTCTGATAATCTTTCCGTCACTGACAAGTATGCGTGTGTTCAAAAGCTTCAGAAGTGTTATCGTTTCGTCAGCAATAGTATCGGTGCTTTGCTTTGTGATCGGCATAATGGTTTCGTTTGTTTATCCGATTCCTGCAGGTCCCGCAATAGTAGTAACAAACCTCATAATCTTTTTGATTTTTTGGATTGTCGGAAAAATTAAAAGGTAGAAAAATAAAATATCTGAATATATCACACATTTTCTTGCTGAAAATGTGTGATTATTGTATAAAAAAGCATTGAAAAATTTTCCGCTATGATGTATAATTCTTTTTGTATAGTTTAATTTATTATGGAGGTAGCTATGAAGAAGACTGTTTTAATTGAAACATCAGCACGCCACTTGCATGTAAGCCGCGAGCATCTTGACATTCTTTTCGGTGAAGGCTATGAGCTTACGCCTAAAAAAGATTTGTCACAGCCCGGTCAGTATGCTTGTGAAGAAAGAGTACAGGTTATCGGTGAAAAGGGAAGCTTCCCGGGTGTATCAATTCTCGGACCCGTTCGCCCCGAAACACAGGTTGAGTTATCAGCAACTGATGCTCGTTCAATCGGAGTTAAGGCTCCTGTTCGTGAATCAGGCGATATCGAAGGAAGCGGCGGATGCAAGCTTGTCGGTCCCAAGGGTGAAGTTACAATCGACAAGGGTGTAATCGTTGCAAAGCGTCATATACATATGACACCCGAAGATGCTGAAAAGTATTCACTTGAAGACAAGCAGGTTGTCGAAGTTACATTGAATACTGACGGCAGAACACTCACATTCGGTGATGTTGTTGTAAGAGTCAGCCCCTCTTATGCACTTGCAATGCACATTGATACTGACGAAGCAAATGCAGCATTGGCAGTGCCGAACATGTTAGGCGAAATTAAATAATTGAAAGGATTTTACTTATGAATTATTCACACGAAGTAGAAAAAATGTGTTGCGTAAAAAAAGGTCCGAACCACGGTCCGGCACCCATTCCGGAAGAAGGCAGATGGGTTAAGGCTTATGAAATCAAAGATATTTCAGGTCTTTCACACGGTGTTGGCTGCTGCGCACCTCTGCAGGGTACATGTAAGCTTACATTGAACATCAAAGAGGGCATCGTTGAAGAAGCTCTTGTTGAAACAATCGGTTGTTCAGGTATGACTCACTCTGCAGCTATGGCAGCAGAAATCCTTCCCGGCAAAACATTACTCGAATGTTTGAATACTGACTTGGTTTGTGACGCTATCAATGTTGCAATGCGTGAAATCTTCTTGCAGCTTGTATACGGTCGTACACAGTCCGCTTTCTCAGAGGACGGTCTTACAATCGGTGCAGGTCTTGAAGACCTCGGCAAGGGACTTCGTTCACAGGTTGGTACAATGTACAGCACAAAGGTTAAGGGCGTTCGTTACCTTGAAATGGCTGAAGGCTATGTAACAAGACTTGCTCTTGACGAAAATGATGAAGTTACAGGTTATGAGTTTATCAGACTCGGCAAAATGCTTGAGGATATCCGTCACGGTGTTCCCGCTGATGAAGCATTGAAGAAGAATACAGGCAACTACGGTCGTTTCGATGGTGCTGCAAAGTACATTGACCCGCGTGAAGAATAAGGAGAAGATAATATGGCTAATGAGATTAGATTCGAGGGTAAAGAAAGACGCATGGAAAAAATCAATGCTTGTCTCAAAGAGTACGGCATTGAAAGCCTTGAAGCAGCAAAAGAGCTTTGCACTTCAAAGGGTATAGATGTAGAAGCTATCGTTAAGGGCGTTCAGCCTATCGCTTTCGAAAATGCAGTTTGGGCATACACATTAGGTGTTGCACTTGCACTCAAAGAAGGCAACAAAGAAGCTTCTGATGCAGCAGCAACAATCGGTAAGGGCTTACAGGCATTCTGCATTCCCGGTTCAGTTGCAGAACAGAGAAGCGTTGGTCTCGGTCATGGTAACCTCGGTGCAATGCTTTTGAAAGATGAAACAAAGTGCTTTGCATTCCTTGCAGGTCACGAATCATTCGCAGCAGCTGAAGGTGCTATCGGTATCGCTCGTACAGCTAACAAGGTAAGAAAAGAGCCCTTAAAGGTTATCCTTAACGGTCTCGGCAAAGATGCTGCTATGATCATTTCAAGAATCAACGGTTTCACTTATGTTGAAACAGAGTATGATTTCCACACAGGCGAACTCAAAATCGTCAGAGAAAAAGCATATTCAGACGGCGAGAGAGCAAAGGTCCGTTGCTACGGTGCAAACGATGTTCTTGAAGGCGTTGCAATCATGAAGCACGAAAATGTTGAAGTTTCCATCACAGGTAACTCAACTAACCCCACTCGTTTCCAGCACCTCGTTGCAGGCACATACAAGAAGTGGGCTATGGAAAATTCAGTTAACTACTTCTCAGTTGCATCAGGCGGCGGTACAGGAAGAACATTGCATCCCGACAATGTTGCAGCAGGTCCTGCTTCTTACGGTCTTACAGACTCAATGGGTCGTATGCACGGTGATGCTCAGTTCGCAGGTTCTTCATCAGTTCCCGCTCATGTAGAAATGATGGGACTTATCGGTATGGGTAACAACCCGATGGTTGGTGCTACTGTTGCTTGTGCAGTTGCAGTTGCAGAGTCCTATAAGTAAGAACCTGCCTTCGGCAGAACCTTGTTACTCGCAAGGCTCGTAATAATATTAAATTAAGCTTTTAAAGACTTCTGAGTTTCGCTCGGGAGTCTTTTTTGTGCTTTTGTAAGAGTTTTGTCGGTGGACTTTATGCGATTGACAATTGAAATGCAAAGTTTTATAATAAGTACAAATATTAAGTCAACGAGGTGCAGAATGAAAAAGCTTGCTTTTATAATTCCCGATATGAAATCGGACGAAAACGCTTTTTTCGTTATGTTTATGACGCATCTTGCCGAAAACGGTTTTGAAGTATATGCTTTGACGGATTCAAGGAGTACTAAAGAAGATTTCAGATATTCTCCCAAAATAAAAAGACTTCCGCTTAACGCACCGATTGAGAAAAGATATACCCGTTATCAAGTGCTCGACTATTATGTTCATCAGCTTGATGATTGTTTGTTTGTCGTTTTTGAAGAAAACACTAAAGATATCAATGTAATCTACAGAAAACACAAGGCGGTGTTTCTTGAAAAAAGTGATTTTTCCAATCCTATAATTGACAAAGAGCTTGCTGATTGGCAGGCACAACTGCTTTTAAAAGAGATTTTTGAAATGCCTGTTTTGGAGTATGATTATAGGGGAGAATCAGAGGGAGCACCTTCTCTTATAAAAAAAATCAAGGGCTTTGTCAGACATTCCGAAGAAAAAAGGTATTCGAAATATACTTACATTCAAATGACTGATGAGGAAATAAAAAAATCACAGCAATTGGCACTTTCAATGCTGCGAGAATTTATTCGTATTTGTGAAAAACATCATTTGAAATATTATCTTGCTGCGGGCTCGTTGCTCGGTGCGGCAAGGAATGGGAAAATTATTCCCTGGGATGATGATGTTGATGTTACAATGCCCCGCAGAGATTATCAGCAATTCTTGAAAATTGCAAGAAAAGAACTCGACAAAAGATTTGTTATACCCAGGTCAAATTTCCCTTACGGTTTTCAGCGAATGCAGGTTAGAGGTACGAATATTGAAAGAATAGTACGCCAGAAAAAACCTCACGGAGTTTTCATGGATATACTTCCTCTTGATTGTGCACCTTTGACGAGCACGGATAAAAAACATCACTGCATGGAGAACGAAAGACTTAAGGAAATCATGTTTGACATAAGTTATCCCCAGCCTATTCTTGCTTTTGAAAAAAGTGAGCTGAAGAAATGGCTGAGGAGATTGTTCAGAAAAATATTTATTTCAAAACGCAGACTGATGAGAAAATGGCTCAAAAATGCAACTCAATTCGATTCACCGATTGCAACCGAATGGGTATGTCTGCCCGGTGATTACGGATATGAAGGTGAATGCTTCCCTAAGGAGTATTGGGGAGAAGGTACAACACTTGAATACGAAGGCATTGAGTGTAAGGTGATGTGTGAGTGGGAAAAATATCTCGAAGCACATTACGGCGACTATACACAATTACCGCCCGAGCTTTTAAGAAGAACTCACCCTCTTTTCTCGATAGAGTTCTGAGCATTCTTCGCTTTTGCGATTGTCTGTTTTATGAGCTTTTTGAGAGTCGGCAGCAGTGCAACAAAAATATGAAAAATACGGATTGAAAGAACTGTATCAAGCGAGAATGATGGCTTTTCCGCCATATAATCGCAAGAAATATTGATTCTTTCTTTCCTTTTTTTTACCTTAAAAGATGAGTGTATAAATCCCAAAACAGGATAAACAACGGCACAGGTTTTGCCGTAATCAGTTGCAGCCTCGGCGGTATCTTCATCATCAGCACAGACGATGTCGAGATTTAACCTTGATACCCTTAGTACACCCAAAAGGTCACGAAGATAACCAAGAACAAATTTTAACAAGGCAAAGACTTCGCTGACGGTTGAAAGAATACCGTATTTTGAAACGGATTTTGCTTTGGTTTTCTTTGTGTCGATTTCAGATAAATCCTTTTCCTGAATTTCTTTCAATTGCTTCAGCACATCTAAAAAAGTATGTTTTTTAGGGTCTGACTTGAGAGTGTAAAAGAGGATTTTGATTTTATAATCAAAACCGCAATCATCGGAGTAGGTGATGATGATTTTTATCGGCAAAGAAAGAACAGCGGAAATGAGCAGAAATAAAAACAGAAGTATTCCGAGAATTACATACAAAAATGTCATCAAATCCCCTCCTTTGAAAAGTGTACTAATATATTCTATCCCATATATAGTTAAAAATCAAGATAATATTTTTTGATAAAAATTGACAATATTCGATAAAAGTGTTGCAAAAAATAATATAATATGTTAAAATATTGATAATTTTTTAACAAGGAGAGGATTGTTATGGGCAAAACCCCCTCAATGGATAAAAAGATTCAGGAATTGATGGATCACTATGGTGATTGGTATCTTAACAAAGAAGAGCTTGATAGCGGTAAGATGACAAAAAATCTTTACCCCTATGATAAGATGTTTTCACCGATTAAAATCAACAGCATAACCGTTAAAAACCGCCTCGTCATGGCACCTATGGGAAACATTTCAATGTGTGACGAAACAGGCAGACCTAACGAAAAAATGCTTGCATATTTCACAGAAAGAGCAAAGGGCGGCGTAGGACTTATCACAACAGGTCTTGTACCCGTAACCCACGGTATTGATAATTCAATCACAGAGCTCGGTCAGCTTTCATACTTCCCGAGAATTGACAGAAGCAGAACAGTTTTCGCAGGTTGGAGAGATTTGGCGGCATCTTGCCATTCTTTCGGCTCAAGATTGTTTATTCAGATTACTGCAGGCTTAGGTCGAGTCGGTAATCCGCAGTGCCTTATTACACAGTTTAAATTGCCTGTATCAGCATCATGGAATAAAAACTGGTACATTCCGCAGATTCCCTGTATGCCTCTTACAGACGGCAAAATTAAGAAGATAGTAAAGAATATCGGTCAGGCTGCAGCAGATGCAAAGGCTATGAACATCGACGGTATTTATCTTCACGGTCACGAGGGTTATCTCATGGACCAGCTGACTTCACCTGCATTCAACCGCAGAAAGCTCGGCAGATATGCAGATTGGCAGCAGTTCGGTATTGATATGATCAAGGAAATCCGCGCAAGAACAGATGCTCGTTTCCCGATTATGTACCGTATCGACTTGTCACTTGCATTGAACGAAACTTATGGCGACCGTATGGATATCAATATGAAGAAATTCAAGAGTGGCAGAACAATCGAAATGACACTCGATTATATGAAGAACCTCGTCAAAGCCGGTGTTGATATGTTCGATGTTGACCTCGGTTGCTATGATAACTGGTTCTTACCGCATCCGCCCGGATCAATGCCTCCCGGATGTTTCCTTGATATTGCAAAAATCGCAAAGGAATACTTTGAAAAGAATAATATTTTATCAAATGCAGGCTTACCCGTACCCGTTGTTGCGGTCGGTAAGTTGGGTTATCCCGACCTTGCAGAAAAAGCATTACGAGATAAAAAGTGCGATATGATTATGTTAGGCCGTCCGTTGCTTGCAGACCCCGAATGGCCCAATAAGGCAAGAACAGGCAAGGTTGACGAAATCAGACCTTGTATCGGTTGTCAGGAAGCTTGCCTTAACGAATTTGTTGAGGGCGGACATCCGCAGTGTGCAGTTAACCCGAGAACTGCGTTTGAAGAAATCTATCCGAAGATTCCTCAGCAGACAGATAAACCTTGCAAAATTGCCGTTATCGGTGCAGGTCCCGCAGGTATCACTTGTGCAACAACTGCCGCACAGAGAGGTCATACAGTTGACTTGTATGAAGCGGATTCAAGAATCGGCGGCAGACTTAATTCAGGTTCCGTTCCCGGAATTAAATATGAAATTAAAAACTATCTTGACTTCTTAAAGAAAGAAATCGAGATTGCAGAAAAAGATTATAACTTCAAGCTTTTACTCAATACAAAGGCTACACCCGAATCAATCAAAGCTGAAGGCTATGACAAGATTGTAGTAGCGACAGGAACGAGTGATATTGAGTTCAAGCTTCCGGGTTATGATAAGGCAAACACCGTTCAGGCAGTAAAACTGCTTGAGAACCCCTCGCTCGCAGACGGCAAAGATAATATCGTTGTTATCGGCGGCGGTGTTGTTGGTTGTGAAACTGCATTCTATCTCAAGAAAGAGCTCAACAAGAAGAATGTAACAGTTGTAGAAATGACCAAGTATTTTATGAATCACACCTGTACTGCAAACAGAGGATATCTGCTCAAGTATATGTATGATTACAACATCAAGCTTCTCAACTGCACAAAGCTTCTTTCATTCGAAGAAAACGGTGTAAAGGTTTTGAAAAACAATTCCAAGACAGTACCGGATCCGTATCTTACATGGACTCCGATATTGCCTGAAAATATCCACAATCCGTTAGCACCCAAGCTCAAAGAGGATTGCAAGGAAGAAATTTTAGAAGCTGACCTTGTTGTACTTGCAGCAGGCGGCAGACCCAACGAAAGCGTATTCCACGAGTTCCAGAAAAAACTCAACGAAAAAGAAGTTTATAATATAGGTGACAGCTTCAAGGGCGGCAAGGTGTTTGAAGCAACAAAGTCAGGCTATGAATTAGCATTATCATTATAAGAGGAGGTTATACAATGGAATATAAAATGCAACTTACCCAAGAAGAAATTGATATACTCAACGGCTCCAAGGGTGAAACAATGGCAAAGGTTATCAAAAGCCTTATACTTTACGGCGATGCATTCGGAGCAACAAGATTTGTACCCGTAAGCGGTAAAGGTCATATTGTTACAAGCTTCGGCATTTCAATACTTCATCCCGTATTTTCACTTATGGATGAGCTTATCAATGCAGGTTTAAAGGTTGATGCAGGCTTTACTGCTGACCCGAAACCTGTTGACCACGCAAATGTTAAATCAAATATACTTGAAAAATTTATCTTTGATAAAAAGCTCTACGGTTTGCAGGCAAAGTATGAAGATCAGCTTGAAAAGTTAGGTCTTGAAAGCAAGGATTCATTCTCCTGTACTTGCTATATGGACGAAATGGGCAATATCCCGAAAAAGGGTCAGATACTCTCATGGGCAGAGTCATCTGCGGTTGTCTATGCAAACTCCGTTATCGGTGCAAGATGTAACAGAAACTCCGGTATCATCGAGTTATTCGGTTCAATATTAGGAAAAGTACCTGAATTCGATTTGCTTACAGACGAAGGCAGAAAAGCTAAATGGATTATCGAAGTTAAGACAAAAGAACTTCCCGAAGCACAGATATTGGGTTCTGCAATCGGTATGAAGGTAATGGAAGATGTACCTTTCATAAAGGGTCTTGACCGTTTCCTCGGTACAGAGCTTAACAATAAGAATAAAGCATATCTTAAAGACATGGGTGCAGCTACTGCATCAAACGGTGCAGTCGGACTTTACCATGTTGAAAATCTTACTCCCGAAGCAGTTGAGCAGGGAACAGATATCATCAATGAAGATGCAAAAGTTTATGTAATTGATGAAGCAGAGCTTGAAAGAGTAAAGAACAACTATCCTAACATCTGGAAAAAGCCTGATGCTAAAAAGCCGTCAGTATGCTTTATCGGTTGTCCGCACCTTTCATTTGAACAGCTTTGCGACTGGACAGACAGATTTGAGAATGAACTTAAAGCTCAGGGCAAGAAAAAGGTTAAGCTCAACACAATAATGACCGCAGCTCCCGCAGTTCTTAAGAGATTCAAGGAAGAAAAGAAAGATTTGTTTGATAAGCTTACAAGCTTCGGAATACATCTTTCGTATATCTGTCCTCTTATGTATATGTCAAATCCGCTTTGCAAGATTAAGCCTGTAATCACAAACTCAAACAAATTGCGTACATATACAACATCAAGATATTTCACAGATGCTGAAATTGTAAAAATCGCAGTAAAGGGAGGTTTGGAATAATGACAAAGGTATTTAAAGGTCGTCCTGTTATCGCAGGCAAGTTAGACAGCTGTGAAGCAGTTGTAACAAAGAACGGAATGAATACACTTGCATCATTCCAGAAGAGTGTTTTAGAGGGCAAGAAAGATGTTATCTGCTCCGACCAGAATAACCCTGACCTTTACAACAAAAAAATCAACGATGTAGCACTCTGTCTTCCTCAGTCAATCGGCTCAACAACAGGCGGAATGGTACTTTACACAGCAAGTGCATTGAATGTAGCACCCAAAGCAATGCTTTTTCCGCATACAATCGACTCATTGGCAGCGGCAGGTGTTATCCTTGCAGATGTATGGACTGATAACTCAATCGTAACAGTCGATAACCTCGGTGACGAATTCCTCGATTATGTAAAAGACGGAATGAAAATCACAATCGACCCCGACGGCACGGTAACAGTTGAGTCTTAAGGATTATCAAAACCAATAATCATAGCATTGTATATCATATTTAGCCGTATCTTCTTGAATTTTTTAATTAATTTTGATATTGTATTTTTGAAGACAGTTACTGTTGGCGACAAGTTTGAGTTTTTAAAAACCAAGCCCGCCGTTTCAGAACTGTCTTCGTGTTTTTTTCTTAATATTATTGAAAATTTTATTTTGGTATGTTATTCTTTAGGAAATAAGGGTTTTAAGGGGATTTTATTATGGAACTTATGCAACGGCTCGGGACGATTTTTACGGACGAATATGTTGATAGTTATATTGAGCAGATTTTAAAATATCCGGGTTCTTGTGACAATGTATGGCTTCCGACTACCTATGGTTTTCCGAGTCTTGAACAGCACAGAAAAGATGCAGATTTCTGGAAAGCGGCAGCTGAAAAATTCAGGAAAAACGGAATAAGCGTATCTTTACAGATAAGTAATTCTATAGGTCACGGAAAGTATATGTCTGCGCGTGATTGTTCAGGTCTTGTGTATGAAGGCTCATCTGTTGAAAAAATGGTGGGTCCCGACGGTATTGTCGCGGACTACTGTTTCTGCTGGAGAGGTGAAAACTTCAGAAAATACCTGCTTGAAGAAATCTCATACTATATGGAAATTATGCCTGATTGTATATGGGTTGATGACGATTTCAGAGCATCTAATCATGACCCTGTTCAATACGGTTGCTTTTGTGATGATTGTATTGCAAAATTCAACAAGAAACATTCAACCGATTTTGACAGAGAAACTCTGGTTGAAGAAATTCTCCACGGCGATATCAAATGGCGTGAAAACTATATTGAGTTTATCCGTGAGGGTCTTTATGACCTGATGTTTGAAATCGGCAAAACAGTACACGCAATTTCGCCCGAAACATCTATGGGATATCAGTACTGTGCACACGGTGCATATACAGGCTATAATTATGATTTTATATTCGATGCAATGAAAGACTCCACGGGTCATACTCCAAAATCAAGACCCGGCGGAGGTTACTATGTTGACCACGACCCCAACGGATTTTTAACAAAAGCAGCATCAATGAACTGGCAGAATTCAAGTTTGCCCGACTATGTTGAATGTAAGTGTCCGGAGATTGAAAATACTCCGTTCAATATTTTCGGAAAATCTCCTGCAGGTACAGCTTTTGAAAGTGCATATTATTTTGCAAACGGCAATACAGATATGAGCTATTCAATGATAATGAAGCTCAACGAGCCTATGGAATACCATGCGAAAGAATTTGAGTTGCTTTCGAATCACAGAAAGTATTGGGATAAGCTGAGCGACTTTAATAAAAACAGTTATCAGTCGGGTATTCATTTCTTTATGTCGAAGAATATCCATAAAAAAGAACTCGCCGAAAACGAAGGCTTTAACGAAATGAACTCCGAACACGCAGGTGTTATGTTCGGACTTCTTCGTACTGCAATCCCGATTTCTTATGACAGAAATGATATGTCAATTGTTTATCTTCACCCCGAAACCGCAAAGGTTATATCCGATGAAGAATTGGAATTTTTGCTTACTAAAAATGTCATAACCGACGGCGAATCAATCGAAATCCTTTTGAAGAAAGGTCACGATTTTTCAATCAGAACAAAGCGTTTGAGATACCTCGATATTATGAGAATACACGAGGATTTTACATCACATCAGGTAAACCCCGAAGATAAGACCGATTTCCACGCAAGCCCGTTTACTGCAGGACGAAGCGAAGTTTATACAATGGATTGTAAAAATGAAACCGCAGAAATAATCGGTGAGTTCAAAAACAATGTTGAGTTGGAGCCGTTTTTCCCTGACAGCATAACACCATACGGTGTTGCCGAGCTTGTTTTCACAACCGAAAAAGGTGCGAAGTGGGCAGTATCAGGCTATGTGCCGTGGAAAGGCAATATACCGTTGTTTAAACGAGATCACCAACTTCGCATAGCAGATTACATAAGCGGTAACAAGCTTTGTGCAAAGCTTATCACACCCGTTCAGGCAGTCCTTTTACCGAGAAAGAATAAGGACGGAAAAGTCTGCTCAATATCTGTAACAAACTGCACAATTGGCGAAAGCGGTGAGTTGGAGTTGCTTGTACGCAACCCTGCAAGCGAAAGCTTCACCTTTATGAGCCAGTACAACGGAGAAAAGAAACTCGATTTCACAAAAAACGGTGATGACTATATAATAAAAGTTCCGTCAATAAATCCCTGGTCAGTCGGTACGGTATTTGTTGATTAAAAGAATTGTTGACAAATGAAATCCCGAGTGATATAATAACAGTAATTTAATACTTAAACCGTTGATGCGGAGATAACGGCAATGATGCCTTTACAGAGAGCCTGCGATGCTGAGAGTCAGGTGAGAAACAAGTTGTCAAATGGACCGCGGAGGGTGCAGTCAAATGTGATTTCACAGAGTATTCTGCAACGTATAGCCGACGATAATCGAACACAATATGGTTTTAAGAGAAATCTTTTTGATGATTCTACGTCAGAAAATCTTTCTTCTTAAAACTGCTCGCACCTAAAATCCAAAAGATTTGGTGCATCAAAGTGTTTCTTCGACGAGGAAATACTTTCGTATTTTGAGGAGAAAAATGCTTTGAGGTGCTGAATATTTTGAATTTTAGGCATATCGGGTTGGATTATCGGCGGCTATGACACGCGTCAGTTGTCAGGGGTATGTCAGTACCTCATAAGTGCATAGGTTGTCCTATGAATTCAAGGTGGCACCGCGGATAGTATATTCGTCCTTGACAGAGCTTAATTCTGTCAAGGATTTTTTATTGGAGGACACTATGATATTACTTACAAAACGATGGTGCAGTTTATAAAACACCTGTTATCAATAAATTTTTTGGAGGAAATTATAATGAAATTTAACAATATTGATTTTGATACTTATTTAAAAAATTATCCCGATGAAAACGGATTCTTCGGCAAATACGGCGGAGCATATATCAAGCCCGAGCTTAAAAAGGCTATGGAGGAAATTACCGAAGCATATTTCACAATCTGCAAATCAAGTAAGTTCGTAAGTGAGCTTCGCAGAATCCGCAGAGATTTCCAGGGAAGACCCACTCCGACATCACATCTTGAAAGATTGTCAAACAAGTTCGGCAATGTTCAGTTTTATGTAAAACGAGAAGACCTTAACCACACAGGTGCACATAAGCTTAACCACTGTATGGGTGAAGCACTCCTTGCAACTTATATGGGTAAGAAAAAGGTTATTGCGGAAACAGGTGCAGGTCAGCACGGTGTTGCTTTGGCTACTGCCGCTGCATATTTCGGACTTGAATGTGACATTTACATGGGCTCTGTTGACATCAAGAAACAGGCTCCCAATGTTGCAAGAATGAAGATACTCGGTGCAAATGTTGTCGAGGTTACAGAGGGTTTACAAACTCTTAAAGAAGCAGTCGATGCTGCATTTGACGCATACAGTAGAGAATATAAAGATGCGATTTATTGCATCGGTTCAGTTTTAGGTCCTCATCCGTTCCCGATGATGGTTCGTGATTTCCAGAGTGTTGTGGGAATCGAAGCAAGAGAGCAGTTTTTAGAGCTCACAGGTGAGCTTCCCGACGCAGTTGTTGCTTGTGTCGGTGGTGGTTCAAATGCTATGGGTATTTTCTCAGGCTTCCTCAATGACCCCGTTGACATCTACGGCGTTGAACCTTTAGGCAGAGGTCCCAAGCTCGGTGATCACGCAGCAAGCCTTAAATACGGCACAGAGGGCATTATGCACGGCTTTAACAGCATTATGCTCAAGGACGAAAACGGTGAACCCGCACCCGTATATTCAGTAGCAAGCGGTCTCGACTATCCTTCATCAGGTCCTGAACACGCATTCCTTCACGAACTCGGCAGAGTTAAATATGACGTTGTTGATGACGAAGAAACAATCAATGCTTTCTTCGAGCTCTCACGTCTTGAAGGTATTATCCCTGCAATCGAAAGCTCTCACGCAGTAGCTTACGCTATGAAGCTTGCTAAAAAGATGGGCAAGGGTTCAATCCTTATCAACCTTTCAGGCAGAGGCGACAAAGACATGGACTACATCATCGAAAACTACGGCATAAGATAAAAATTGTGATAAATTGGCTAAAACCCGCTTTTTCTATACACGGGAAAAGTGGGTTTATTATAATGGGTGAGGGCGGAGCTATCCCGATATTCTGCATTTTGCATTCTGAATTCTGCATTAAAAAAAACACCCGTGAGGGTGTTTTTTTATGAGTGCATTTCCGAATAGCTTTTATAGAGGTTGTAGTAAACGCCTTTTTTGTCCATAAGCTCTTTGTGTGTGCCTCGTTCTTCAATGCCGTTATCGGTGAGGACGAGTATCATCGTGGCATTTCTGATTGTTGTGAGTCTGTGTGCAATTGTAAAGGTTGTCCTGCCTTTTGCAAGCTTTTCAAGGGATTCCTGAACAATTCTTTCACTCTCGTTATCAAGTGCAGATGTTGCTTCGTCAAGAATCAATATAGGCGGATTTTTTAAGAATGCTCTTGCAATACTTATCCTCTGCTTCTGACCGCCCGAAAGTTTTACACCTCTTTCTCCGACATAAGTATTATATCCGTCTTTTAGTTGGGTGATAAATTCGTGTGCACCTGCTTGTTTTGCAGCGGTTATTATTTCTTCCATTGTTGCACCGGGTTTTCCGTATTCGATATTTTCAATTACGGTACCCGAGAACAGATAAACGTCTTGTTGAACAAATCCGATTGATGAACGGAGTGATTTCATTGTAACATCGTTTACATTGTGACCGTCAACAAGTATTTCGCCTTTATTGACTTCGTAGAATCTCGGAATGAGGTTGCATATCGTTGTCTTGCCGCCGCCTGAGGGTCCTACAAGTGCGACATTTTCACCTGCATTGACTTTGAAATTGACATCTGAAAGCACCTTTTTGCCGTCGTCTGTATATGAAAACTCAACATTTTTAAATTCAATGTCACCCTTGACATTTTCAAGCACGGTTGCGTTTTCTTTGTCAGTGATTTCAATTTTTTCGTCCATAACACCGAAGAATTTTTCAATACCCGTAATACCTCTCTGAAACTGCTCTGTGAACTGAACAAGCTTACGGATTGATTCAATAAGTGTTGAAACATAAAGAACATAGGCGACTAAATCTGCGGGAGTTATAAGCCGTTTCATCATGAAGATTGAGCCTATCATAATAACAAGAATGTGCATAAGTCCGTCAAAGAACTTGTTCGTGGACTCGAAACCGCCCATATAGTAGTATGAGTATTTTTTTATTCCGAGGAATTTTTTGTTGCCCTTATCGAATTTTTCTTCCTCAATATCCTCATTGGCAAAGGATTTAACAACTCTGATACCCAAAATGCTGTCCTCAACCTGGGCGTTGATTTCACCAATCTGTGTTCTCTGATTTCTGAAGGCCTTTTTCATTCTCTTATTAAAGAATGATGCACATACAAGCATGAACGGAATTACGGAAAACATGATGAGGGTGAGTGGTACATTCATGGAACAAAGAATCGTGAACGCACCGATGATTTTTATACCCGAGATAAAAAATTCTTCGGGGCAGTGGTGTGCAAACTCGGTAACATCAAAAAGGTCGTTTGTAATTCTTGACATTATCTGACCGACCTTGGTGTTGTCAAAATAATTGAATGAGAGCTTCTGAAGATGTGAGAATAAATCTGTTCTCATATCTGTTTCTATTTTTGTGCCCATAATATGACCGACCGATGCCATAAAAAAGCTTGCTGCGGCATCAATAATACGCAGACCTATGTAAATAAATCCGACCTTTAAAATTATGCTTAGCGTGATTGATTCAAGGTCATTTATGCCCATATCCGTAAGGTACCTCGCTATAAGAGGCAAAATCAACGCACAGACTGTTGTAAGTGCTGCACAGAATAAATCTAAAAATAAAATGCCTTTATACTTTTTGAAATACGGTAAAAATCTGCGTATAAGTCCTCGTTTATTGGTTTTCATAACATCATCTCCGACTACGAATTATATCACAAATCAATACATTTTTAAAGCTTTTTTATCAAAAAATCAAAGTACTTGACAAAGTATTTATTTAAGTGATAACATTATAAAAATGCACTTTTGCGAAAGGAATGATGCAAATGCTCAGACAGTTTTTCCCCGATAGAATAAATAAAATACTTACAAGAGTATTAGAACCTGCAATCGTCAAGGAAACAATACCTCTAACAGGATTTTTGACAAAGGAAACAGGTTATAAAGAAAATAATATTTTACCCGAAGTTGATTCAAGTTGGAAAGAATACAAACAAGGTGACACGTGGGGCAAAGAAAAAGACAGTCATGCGTGGTTTTATAAAAAAATCAGTGTTCCCGAGCATATGAGAAACACTGTTCACGAACTCGCAGTATCAGACGGGCAAGAGGGTTGGGATGCAACCAATCCGCAGTATATGGTTTATATCAACGGCGAGATTGTTCAGGGGCTTGATGTCAACCACCGTTCAGTTCGTCTTACAGGTGATGCTGAGTACGAGGTTTACATCTATGCTTACGGCGGAATGCACGAAAGAGAAGAAAACTTCAGTGCAGAGCTTCGTACAATCGATTTAGATGTAGAGAAGCTTTATTACGATATATTTGTACCTCTTCAGGTTTTGTCATACAGCGATGAGAATACAAGACAGTATGCACAGATTACTACATATCTCAACAATGCAATCAATCTTCTTGATACCAAAGATTTAAAATCGGAAGAATTTTATGCTTCCGTAAAAGCGGCAAGCGAATATCTTGAAAAGGAGTTTTACGGCAAATACTGCGGTGAACAGGAAACATCAGTTATATGCATAGGTCATACACATATAGATGTTGCATGGCTTTGGACTCTTGCACAGACAAAGGAAAAGACACAGAGGTCTTTCTCAATAGTATTAAAGCTTATGGAAGAATTCCCAGAGTATAAATTTATGTCATCTCAGGCAAGACTTTATAAATATCTCAAGGAAGAAGCTCCTGAGCTTTATGAAAAGGTCAAAGAGATGGTAAGACAGGGTCGTTGGGAAGTTGAAGGTGCAATGTGGGTCGAGGCAGACTGCAATCTTACATCAGGTGAAAGCCTTGTAAGACAGGTTCTCTTCGGAAAAAGATATTTCAAAAACGAGTTCGGAATTGACACGAAAATTCTTTGGTTGCCCGATGTATTCGGTTATTCGGCAGCACTTCCGCAGATTTTGAAAAAGAGTGGTGTTGATACATTCCTTACATCAAAAATCAGCTGGAATGAAAGAAATATGATGCCTTATGATATTTTCAATTGGCAGGGCATTGACGGAACGGAAATTTTCTCATACTTCCTGACTGCACAGAATAAGAAAAGGGGAGAAAAGCCCTCGAACTTTGCAACCTATAACGGAAATATGTCACCGCAGGAGGTTGCGGGAACTTATGACCGTATGCATCAGAAAGAAATCACCGACGAAGTATTGCTGACCTTCGGTTACGGTGACGGTGGCGGCGGTCCTACAAGACACATGCTCAATATGCAGAGAAGAACCGCAAGAGGTATCCCCGGTTGTCCGCAGACAAAGATTGAGCCTGCAGGAAAATTTATAGAGAGAGTATCAAAGAAAGCCGCAGACAGTCCGACGACACCCAAGTGGGTCGGCGAGCTTTACCTTGAGCTTCACAGAGGTACATATACTTCTAATGCGAAGAACAAACGCAATAACAGAAAGAGTGAGCTTGAATATCAGAACACAGAGCTTCTTTGTGCACTTGATGAAAAGCTTTTAGGCAATGAATATCCGAGAGAAGAGATTAACGAAAACTGGGAAACAATTCTTACAAACCAATTCCACGATATAATTCCGGGTTCATCAATCAGAGAAGTTTATGAGGACAGCGATGTTGAATATGCTCATGTATTGGGCGTAGCTGATAAGCTCTCCTCAAAGGCTATGAATAACATTATGTCTGAAATCAAAACAGATGGCGGTGTATTGGTATTCAATCCGCAGTCCTGGGCAAACAGCGGTGTTGTCGATGTTGACGGTGAAAAGATTTATGTTGAAAATGTACCCGCAAAGGGTTACAAGGTAATTAAACCCGAAAAAGCGGAGTCAAAAGTATCTGTATCTGACACAAAGCTTGAAAATGATTTCTTTGTAATTGAGCTTGATAACACAGGTTCATTCACAAGATTTTATGACAAGAAAAATGACCGCGAAATTCTCAAAGCGGGCAAAAGAGGTAATGTAATCGAGGCATTTGAAGATTTCCCGAGAGATTGGGATGCATGGGAGATTTCCGATTACTATACACAGAAAAAATGGTACATTGATAATGTTGTATCTGTTGAAAAGCTTGACGAAGGTGCAAGAGCAGGTCTCAAGATTACAAAGAAATTCCTTGATTCAACATTTGTTCAGAATATTTATCTTTACAATGATATTGCAAAGGTTGATTTTGAAAATGATGTTGACTGGCATCAGAAGCATTTGTTTGTAAAAGCAAACTTCCCTGTTGACATAAATGCAAACAAAGCTACTTATGATATCCAATTCGGTCATGTCGAAAGACCGACACATAAAAATACTTCATGGGATGCTGCAAAATTTGAAGTCTGTGCCCATAAGTTTGCAGATGTATCTGAATACGGATATGGCGTATCAATGCTCAATGATTGTAAATACGGTCACGATATTCATGACGGCGAAATGCGTCTTACACTCTTAAAATGTGCAACATACCCGAATGAAGTTGCCGACCAGGGTAATCACAAATTTACTTATTCAATTTATCCTCATAACGGCGATTTCAAGGATGCTGAAACAATCAGCCTTGCTTACGACCTCAACAATCCGATGAAAGCATACAAGATTGAAGCAAATGACGGAAAGCTCCCCGATTGTTGGTCAGCACTCACTATCAGTGAAGATAATGTTATTGCTGAAACAATCAAGAAAGCGGAAGATGATGAAGCTTATATTATCAGAGCTTATGAGGCTAACAACAAGCGTACAAAAGCAACATTTGAAGTCGGATTTGATGTTAAAGAGGCATTTATCTGCGACATGATGGAAAATGAGCTTGAAGCAATAAAGCTTGACGGCAACAAGTTTACTCTCAATATCAAGCCGTTTGAAATAATAACAATCAAAGTTAAATAAAAAATAACTGAGGCAGTAAAAACGAAGTTTTTACTGCCTCACATCGTTAAATTAAGTTTTCAAGTGAGTTGAAAATTTCCATACATTCTTCAAGCTCAGAATAAACTATTCTTGTTTTTTTGAAAAATCCGTTGATTTTCTGTGTCAAGCTTTGTTCTGTTGCTTTTTTTGAGTCGAGAGATGCGAACATTATATCGTCTATTAAAATCTCACACTTTGTATCAGAGCCGAAGTTTATGTGAGAAAATACAAAGTCGATACCTGTTACTCGATCCAAAACGGCGTTCGTCAGCGGAATTGTTGAGGCGTTGCCGTAGAGGAAGACTGAACTCAAATCAAGCCTGACTTCAACCCAATCACTATTGGCGGGAATTGTTTTATGTACCTTCATTTCACCGTCGACACTCGGAGAGTAGAAAAGCTCCGGGCCTGTATGAAAATCTACTCTGTCGATTGTAATTGTTTTATCTGAGTTGTTTTTTACCTTAAAGGTCATCGACATAAGATTGCTGTAATTTGTGTTTATATCAGCAAACAACATTCCGTCCTTTTGCATTGTGGGTGAAATTGAAATTTCTGATTTCTTATTTTTTATTCCGTTGAAAGTAAGCATCAAAGAGCCGTCACCGTAAGCCATGTCGCTTTTGTTTATACTCAAGGATGCGTTCGCACTCTTAGGACTTGAGAAGTACCATGTGTTGAAAAATCCCGAATATTTATTTCCTAAATTATGCCATGCTTTTGAAATCTCGCAGGTTGCCCAATCCTTCATCTGCATGAATTTCGGAGACTCAAGCTCTTTTGTGTTGAAGCTTGCAACGGGATAAAGCTCGTTTCCGTCTTTATCGGTAGAAAAAAGATTGCACTTGAGAGTTACCAAGGAATAAGCGTAAGTAGCAGCGATAGGATTATCAACATGCTCAGACCATACTTTTACAACATTTTTATCCTCAATAATTGCCCTTGCTTCAACGAAGTTTCCGCTTTTACCACAGATTGTAAATCCGTAAAGAGCAGTACCGGGCGACTTGATTTTTAAACCGTTGCCTACATTATCAAAAGTAATGAACATTTCACTACCATCAATTTTAACAGATTTAACTGTTGCTGCGGTAGTGGGGTTCTTTTCGTTGTAAACCATTGAAAGAGCAGATTTTGACATTCTTACGGCAACATCTTCCTTGGTTATAGGATGAACTGCACCGGGGAATTTTTTTAGGTTATCATCATAATCAAGAGATATATCGTAAATCGGTATGCTTGCGATATATTTATTGCTTTTTGCAACTAATGCCTGAGCCTCGTTGAATCGTGATGTTTTCTGGAATTTACCTTTTTCATAGTTGTAAGATGCAAGGTTAGCACAGATGAGAGGCATGGTTGCTTTGTCGAATCCGAAATCAGAACTGTATGATTTGTGAAGCACTTTCAACGCCTCAGAATATATTGTTGAGTCAAGGTTTATATCTGCTTCGCCCTGATACCAGATTGTTCCGCTGATATTGAAGTTTTTAAGCGGTGCAACCTTTTGGTTATAAGCGTAGGTCATTTTGTTTTTAGCATCACGGTCAGTTGTTATTTCGCTGCTGATTTTTGATGCGGGAATGTATTTGTTTTTAGATTTGAGATAGTTTGTAAGGATATCGCTATTGTCAATTGCCGAACGGGAAAGCCACGAGAAAATTGATGAGCCTCCGATTGCTACAGATAAAATTCCCACGGGAACATCAAGTTTATCGCGAAGCTTCTCTGCGAAGAAATAACCGACCGCGGTAATTGATGAGATACCTTTTTCATTACCGGTAACCCATACTGAATCAGGGATATTTGTACGAAGCTTGTCTGACGCAAAGGGTTCGTTTTCGGGCAATGCCTTAGTTTTCAGACCTCTTATATAATAATCGCCCTGTTCCTTTTTCAAAAGCTCACGACCCTTAAGGGTGTCAGACAAGGGAAATTGCATATTCGACTGACCGGCACATAACCATAGCTCGCCGAACACGATGTTTGTAAGGGTAGCAAAGACTTCTCCCCGGCAATATGCAACGATAGTGTATTCATCATAACTACCGTCAACACCGGAAAGAGTAACCTTAAACGAACCGTTTTCCGCAATTTTTGCAGAAGCGGTTCGCTTAGCTTTATTATTTTTATCAACAAGTTTAACTGTTATTTTATCGCCTTTTTTGCCTTTACCGCAAAGCACTACGGGCTTGTTCTGCTGAAACAGCATGTAGGATTGGTAAATATCATAAAAACTTGTGATAGTGGTTTTTTCATAATCGTCCGCAAAGGCTGTATTCCATACAAATGAGCTCGTGATAATCACAAGCGTCAGAAGTAAAGATAAAACCCGCTTGAATTTAATTCCCACAAATTACCCTCGCTTTAGTCCTCAAAACCTTCTTTTATCCATTTTTCATTGAACTGATATTCAAATGCACTGCTTAAGAGATGGATAACTCCGTCAGCAGATTGTACGGCGGTGAGATAACCGCTGTGCTCAGCAAAGTTAGCTGAATACAAGAATTTACCTGTATTACCTTTACCGTTGAGCACTTTAAAGCCGTGATGCTTATCGGTGATAAGACGCTTATAGGGGAAGGTTTTGCCGTTGTCATAAGATAATGCGGCATACAAACCGTAGCATCTTCTCATTTTGCCGTTTGCGTTATACATTTTCATTCCTTTTTTGCCTGTGAAGGCGGCAAGGAATAAAGCTCCGCTTTCAAGCTTTTTCATAGCAAGTCGTTTGCAGTCGCCGATTGTCGGCACATCTGCAGGCTGATATGTCCAGGTTTTACCCTCATCGTAAGAAATACTCTGAGGCATTTTGCCGTCGATATCTTCATTTCTGGCTAAAGCCATATAATACATTTTTCCGTTTTCATCAACAAGGTCAACCGCACTTGCGTGAATACCGCGGATTTTAGCGGGTCCGTCTTTATAATCAGCCGCACCGTTATCAACCCAGGTCTGACCTTTGTCTTTGCTTATCCACAAAGCACTGCCACCAGTGCTTTCCGAAGAAGCATCACAAGTGAACACATAATCGCCGTTCTGTGCTTTGAATGCAGAAGCGATAACCTGATGTCTTAACTGATATTCAGGCTCAATGATTTTCGGCTTTGACCATGTAACACCGTTATCCTCTGATGTACGGACTATCATAATCAATGCACCGTAGCAAGCTGCGTATGATTGTCCGAGAATATGATAAATGGTTTTTTCACCGTCATAGAAGAGAGCACAACCCGTATTATTTCTGTCGGGAGTGTCAAAGAAAAGAGAAGCCTTTTCCCATTCATCGCTGCCGTATCTTCTGCGGCTTACAGCATAGTTGAGCTTTCTGCTGTTTTCCCATTCGCCTGTAAACCAGGCAGCGAGCAGGTCGCCGTTGGGACATTCGCAGACTGCAGGTTGGTGATTATGCCAATAGAACGGTCCGTTTTTGCTTGGATTTGTAAAAACAAAATCCTTGGGACCTTTGAAGAATGATTTATTATCGTCGATATGTTTTATATTCGGACGCTCCTGCGAAACATTCTGCTGATAAGGCTGAGGAGCTTCAACAGGAAGAGTTGAAAAATTATCTGTGTTGTAACCGAGAGCAACTCGGAAGCCGATCATGAAGTTTCTGTCCTCGGGTAAAGCTGCACTTCTTGCAGCAGAACGGAGATATTCGGGTGATGTTGAGTGACTTCCGCCTCTTGTGACTTTGAATATACCGTCAACACGACCCTTGGGGTCCGTCTGTTCACCTTCTTCATACTGACCGTACCAGTCAAGCACCCATTCCTCTACATTGCCGTGCATATCATAAAGACCGAATTTGTTCGGAGGATATTTCGCAACTGTCAGAGGGTCTGAAAGATTTTTCTGCTTTCTTGACGGGTCGGGATAGAAAGCGTTTTCATGGTTCTGATTGTTGTATCTGTTTTTCGGAAAGGCTTTTCCTGTGTTATATTCGGTGGTAGTGCCTGCTCTGCAAGCGTACTCCCACTCAGCTTCGGTGGGGAGCCTGAACAGATAATTTTCAGCCTTTAATTCTTCGTCGAGATAGTTTTCGTTAAGCCAATCGCAGAAAGCAACAGCTTCGTTGAAGCTTACGAAAACCGCAGCCTCGTTATCTTCTGATGAATAACCTTTGAAGCCTTCGGTACCGAGCATTGAGTTGAACATATTGTTGTATCCGAGTTTTCCGCGTACATTTTTATGTTCAGCACAGAACTGCTCGAAAATATCGTTAGTAATCTGTGTCTGAGCAAGGAAGAAAGGCTTTGAAATGTTTACCTTATGTATAGGAGCTTCGTCATAATCGGCACATTTTGCGGTGCTTCCCATAAGAAAGCTGCCGCCGACTATTTTTTTGAAGCTGATTTTTAAATTCTTTTCTCCGACACTTATCTCTAAACTCTTTGGAAGTTTGTCCGACATAATTTACCCCACTTATATCTTTAAATAATAGTTGTTATCTTACGCCTCTTAATTTTGCAAGGTCACGATAGTTGATAAGCTTAATGCCACAACTGTCAATATGCTGACGGGTTTTGGGATCCATGAAGATTTTGTGTTCCCATACTCTGTATCTGTAAGCGTTGGAAATACCCTTGATTTCGTCAGATTCAATTGCAGGGTGAATATACATTTCAGAGAAACCCTCGGGAATAGAGGAAATATGGTTCATCATATATTCCTGATACTGTTCAAAGGAATCGCCCTGAGGACTCTTTGTTTCATGAGCCATAAGGTAGTCAAGAATAACAACATTGTTTTCTCTTGCAAGCTCGCCCATCTGAGCCAATACCATCTGAACAAGTGCAAGCGGAATTTTGATACCGAAAGTTGAGTTGCTTATCTGATTGTCATTGAATTTTGAAGGAAGTCTGAAAGGAAGCTTGTATTCAGCAGCAATCTTGAGCACTTCTTCGAGCAATTCATCTCTGCCGGTTTCAATACCATACATTGAACCCATGTGATTGTCGATATGAGAGGGTTCAAGACCGAGATTTTTAACGAAATCAATCTGAGCTCTGAGCTCTTTTTTAGCTTCTTCAAGGTCAGCGTGTTCTTCAAACTGATCTGATTCGTGCCACATATAACCTTCTTCGTCTCTGAGGGACGGTGTGCCGTCTGCTATAGGACGCCAACGGTAATTTTTCCACTCACTTGTTGTTGTAAGATGAACACCGATTGCAAATTCGGGGTGAGCGATAGCATATCTTACTGCTTCAAGAGCCCAACCGCAAGGTGTCATAATTGTTGCTGATGTAACACCGCCGCACTCAAGTAACTGCTGAGTAGCAATGTTTCCTGCTTTACACATACCAAAATCGTCTGCGTTGATGATTAAATACTTGTCCATTTTTCTTCTCCTTTTTTATGTTAATTTTCGAGTAATATTTTTCATTATATTATACTAAAAGACGATATTTTTGTCAATTAAAATCGACCATAAAAACACAGTATAAATCATCTTTTGTCGCACGGAAGATTTTTAAGCGGTAATTCTATCGAAAAATGCCTCCGTACTGACACCCTCGGGGCGGTTAAAACGATTGAGGCGAAAGAGCTTTTCGGGGTTGCCTCTTGAAATGATATTGGTTTTTTCAAGGCAGGTAAATGCCGCTGAAAACCCCAAATCTTTGATAATTTTTTCGCCTTCATCGGAAACTGTACCGTAGGGGTATGTGAAAGCTGTTGGTGTATAGCCTGTAAGAGCTGAGATCTTATTCTGAAGCTTCAGAAGGTCTTCAGACAAAATAGCACGGAAAGCATCAACAGTTTCATCTTTTTTGATTTTGACACCGTTGCGTTCAGCGGTTCTTTTGTGCATATCGTAGGTGTGATTCTGTATTTCAATATATGGTGATTTTACAAGCGTTGCAATAGTGTCCCAATTCATATAAGCGTAGTTAACATTGTTGTCCGGGGCCTCTGTAAAAGCATCACAAAATGACCCGACGACTGAAACTACAGCTTTAAGATTGTATTTTTTTAAAAGCGGAAGAACATATTGATTGACACTTTCAAAACCGTCATCAAAAGTCAGCATTACGGGGTTGTCGGGCAGTTTTTTGCCATGATGAACATAGTCAATCAGGTCTTGTGTTGTGATTGCGGAGTACCCGTTTTCTTTGAGATAAGAAAAATCACTTTCAAGCGACTCGTAAGAAAGTACATAGTCACCGAGATTTTTGTCAGATTTTGAAATCTGATGATACATGACAATCGGCAGCTTTACATCGTCGTTTGTCTGTGAAGTCATTATTGTGTCAGGTCTGAACTCAGCACCGAATGTAATAAGCAAAGTAATCATCGCAATAATCAGAATATGAAGCTTTTTAATCTTAAAAACCATACTATCACCTCAAGAAAATACTATTATTGTTGCCAATGTTTTATTCTATAAACAGTTGATGTTGACTGCTTTTTGTGTTAATATAAAATGTATCATAATTTTATAAGAGGGGGAAGGTTTGTTTGGAGTTAAGCAAGAAAGATAATCAAATGGCAAAAGGAATAGCGATAATCGGAATGGTGATGTTGCATCTGTTTTGCAGGATTGAGAATCTTCCGTATACACCGTTACTTTGGATAGGGGAGACTCCACTGATTTATTATTTAGGGCTTTTTGGAGATTTGTGTGTGCCCATCTATTGTTTCTGCAGTGGTTATGCACAGGCGTTATTATTTGAAAAAGAAGGAGAAGCTTATAAATACAGCCGATTCAGCCGACTACTGAAATTTATGATAAACTATTGGATAGTATTGATTATTTTTTCAATAGTAGGTCTTATTGCAGGAACATCACCAAGTGTGCCGGGTACATGGTTTGATTTCTTAGGAAATTTGTTCTTGTATGATATTTCATATAACGGTGCTTGGTGGTTTGTGCTTACATATGCAATTTTGGTTGTTATATCGCCGATATTATGCAAAATATCTAAAAAGATAAACCCGATAATCCTTATTGTTTTAAGTGGAATAGTATATTTTGTTTCATATCTTTTCAGATTCTCAATACAGCTTGATATGCCGCATATTATCCTTGATAAAGTTTGGGAGCAAGTTGTTCTTTTAGGAACATCGCAGTTTTCGTTTGTCGTAGGTGTTGTTTTCTATCAACAAAAGTTAATGACCAAGCTTAGAAATATAAAGATAAAATCTGTTGTCAGAACGATAATTTGCTTAGCGGTAATATTGTTGCTTATAGTAGCTCACGCAATAGAACAATCATTGATAATAGCACCCATCACGGGATTGGGAACTATGATGTGTTTTCACCTGACGGAGAAACCTAAGTGGGTAGAAAATGTACTTTTATTCTTAGGTAAACATTCAACGAATATCTGGCTTGTGCACATGTTCTTTTATTTGGTGATTTTTGAAAATTTTGTATTTATTGCAAAATATCCGATATTGATTTTATTGTTGATGTTTGCGATATGCATCGCGGTTTCGTACATTATTGATTTTATGAACTCAGGAGTAAATAAATTGTTATTCGCAAGAAAGAAAAAGCAAGGATGATCTGTCGGGGTATTGACATACCTTCAAGTAAAGTGTAAAATTAGTACATCATAAAAGAAAGTGTGGGACATATGTCAGGACATTCAAAATGGAGTAATATCAAAAGAAAGAAAGAAAAAACAGACGGTCAGAAAGCAAAAATTTTCACGAAAATCGGTCGTGAGATTGCTGTTGCAGTAAGAGAGGGCGGTCCCGATCCTGCTTCGAACTCAAAGCTCAAGGATATTATTGCAAAGGCAAAGGCAAACAATGTGCCTAACGATAATATTGAAAGAATAATCAAAAAAGCTTCCGGCGAAGGCAGTAATGCACAGTACGAAGAAATTATGTATGAAGGCTACGGTCCGTCAGGTATAGCAGTTATCGTTGAGACACTTACAGAAAATCGTAACAGAACTGCGGCTGAAATGCGTCACTATTTCGATAAATACGGCGGAAATATGGGACAGTCAGGTTGCGTTTCCTTTATGTTCACAAGACAGGGTGTTTTGTTGATAGACGCAGAGGATGTCGACGAAGATAAGCTTATGGAAGAAGCTTTGGAAGCAGGTGCAACTGATTTCATTGCTGATGAAGGTGTGTTCGACATCAGAACAGAGCCTAACGATATGGGTGCCGTAAGAGATGCACTCGATGCAAAAGGTTATACTTTCGTATCTGCGGAAGTTGAATATGTTCCCGGAACATACACAAAGCTTGAATCAGCAGACGATATCAAGAATATGGGCAAGATGCTTGAAATGTTTGAAGATAATGATGATGTTCAGGCAGTATGGCATAACTGGGAAAACGCCGACGACTATGAATAAGAGTTGTATAAAACGCATATAACGCACAAAAAACCGGTAGTTTTGAAACTGCCGGTTTTTGTAATATTTATGCAGATTTAATATTCCAAAGCGGTGTATGTAATATTTCTTAACCGTGGTTGAACATGCTCGTAGAGATATCCTATAACATGTTGTGTGTAGAAAAGCGAAAGCTTTGCCTCGGGGTCTATCAAAATATGAGAGCCTGCCAGACCCGACCAACCGAAGTCATTACAGTTTGCAGGAGCACCGCCCAAAGCGGGATTGACCATAGTACGAACACCTATGCCGTAGCTGTAACCCGGGTCAACATCAGGCTTGACATCCTTGATGTGAGATATGTGGTCTGCACGCATAAGGTCAATTGTTGAAGATGCAAGTATTCTGTTTCCGTTAAGACCCACACCGCCGTTGCAAAGTGCTTCAGCAAGCTTAATGCAATCCTCCGCAGTGGATATCATTCCTGCACCGCCGCTTGTGTAGTTTGGGGATAACTGATGTGAGTTTTCAAGCTTACCCTTAACAACATCGTCTATTCTGTAATCGTAACTGTAA
The DNA here is from genome assembly GCA_045540355.1 of Acutalibacteraceae bacterium. Taxonomy (GTDB): domain Bacteria; phylum Bacillota; class Clostridia; order Oscillospirales; family Acutalibacteraceae; genus RGIG2945. The sequence continues at coordinate 119,514 of JAZQHB010000057.1, forward strand.
AGCGAAGCAAAACGGGACATATCAGCATTATCAAGGGAAAATGAGCTGTCCTTCATTTCAAGCGGCTCAAAAATATTTTTCTTTATGTATTCAGCAAAAGGCATTCCTGAAATGACTTCAATAAGAGCACCGAGTAAATCGTAACAGAAGCTATATCTCCAAGCAGTACCGGGCTCAAACATAAGGGTCATTTTAGAAAGTGCGGTTGCAAACTCACGAGTGGTATATTTGTAATCTGTTCTTCTGAACATTGATTTCATTGTGAAGTCTGAAAAATCATAGTTGAAACCGGCAGTCATTGTAAGAAGATGGTGAATGGTAATTCTGTTTTTTGCAATTTCAATATCATAATCGTCATCACTGACATTGATTCTTGTATTCATGGTTTTAAACTCGGGAAGATAGTAGAATAACGGTTCATTCATACCGTACTTGCCCTGCTCCCAAAGCTGTAAAGCTGCAACAGCGGTAACTACTTTTGTTATTGAATACATAAAGCACTGTGTTTTTGTTGTGAAAGGTACCTTTGTGTCAAGGTCTAAAACACCGACACTATGCTCGAATACTTTTTTATGATTGTGATATACGATACAATTACAACCGGGAACCTTTTTTTCAGGCGGGAGAGAATCGAGAAACTTTTCAAGATGGGTAAAATTCATTATACACACTCCTTTGTCGCATATTGTATCATAGGAGCCGGGAATATGCAACAAGGATATTGACTTTTATTTATTGTTGGGTTAAACTTTTTTATAAAGAGAGGTGTAATTATGAGCGTTTTTACAACTAAATTGAAATATAACAAACCTGCTGAAATATGGACAGATGCGATGCCTTTGGGTAACGGTTCATTGGGTGCCATGGTTTACGGAAATCCTGTAAACGAAAAAATCTGTATGAATTATGACGAGCTCTGGTCGGGTACACCCGAAAAGAAAGTCAATAAAGATTTTTACAAGCATTTTCTTATCGCAAGAGATATGGTTATGCGAGGTAATGTGGGAGACCTTTATGAGGCTGACCAATATATGGAAGAATACTGCACAACAGGTTCTTCTCAGTCATATCTTCCTATGTGCGATCTTTTATTTAAGTTTGCAGACGGAAAGGTAAGCGACTATACAAGAGAGCTTGATATAGCAAATGCGGTTTATAAGGATAAATATGTAAAAGACGGTAATAAAATTTCAAAAGAGATATTCATAAGTAATCCGAAAAAATCGATGATAGTAAAAATTACTGCAGAAAAGCCCGTCTGTTTTGAAGCGGTGATTGAATGTCGCCTTAAATCCGAGATAACAACAGATGAAAAATCAATTATTTTAAATGCGGAATGTCCGTATTATAATAATTGTGATGAACATGAGCAAGTTTACGATGATGTCAAAAAAGGCATTCATTTCATGACGGTCTGCAAGTTTGAGACGAACGGTGAAATTTCGGAAACAGACAACGGACTTGCTGTTAAAAATGCAACGGAAACAGTTGTTGTTTTATCTTGCGAATCAAGCTTTAACGGCTATGATAAAGACCCATACAGAGAGGGTAAAGAGTATAAAAGTGTAGCGTTGAACAACGCTGATACAGCAGTAAAAACAGACTACGAAACACTCAAAAAAGAGCATATCGATGACTACAAAAATCTCTTTGACAGAGTTTGTCTTGAAATCGAATCCGATGGTGATAAAACACTTGATACTTATGAGCGTCTTATCAATTTCAAAGAAGATAAGAGTGATATTTCACTCTATGTTTTATACTTCAATTTCGGCAGATACCTTGCAATTTCAGGCTCGAGAAAAGGCACTCAGGCGATGAATTTACAAGGAATATGGAATGACAGTCTTTATCCGCCGTGGAGATCGAATTATACTACAAACATCAATACGGAAATGAATTATTGGCCGATGTTGCCGTGTAATCTTACAGAGCTCAATGAGCCGCTTGTAAGCATGGTTACCGATTTATCCGTAGTGGGTCAGAAGACTGCCCGCGAGTACTACGGAGCAAGAGGCTTTGTTTCACATCACAACACAGATTTGTGGAGAAAAACAGAAAATCCGGGCGGTTCATCTTCCTGGGCACAGTGGCCGATGTCGGGCGGTTGGTTTTCAAGACATCTCTTCGACCAGTATGAATATACCTGTGATGTAGATTTTTTAAGAGATACTGCATATCCCGTTATCAGAAAAGCGGCAGAGTTTTTCTCCGATATGTTGGTAGAGGATAAAGACGGATATCTTATTATGTGCCCGTCAACATCACCTGAAAATCTTTTCCGTGATGACGGCAAATTCTGTGCGGTTTCACAGACCACAACCATGACAATGTCGATAGTCCGCGAGGTGTTTGATAACCTTATAAAATCAGGCGAAATCCTCGGCGTGGACGATGATTTTATCAAAGAAGTCAAGGAAAAAAGAGCAAAATTATTGCCCTTTAAAATCGGCAGCCGGGGTCAGCTTTTGGAGTGGTACAACGAAGTAGTTGAGGTTGAACCGCATCACCGTCATGTATCACACTTATATGCACTCCATCCGTCAAATCAGATAACTCCCGAGACACCCGAATTGTTTGAGGCCTGCAAAAAGACACTCGAAATCCGCGGTGATGAAGGCACAGGCTGGAGCCTTGGCTGGAAAATAAATTTCTATGCAAGACTTCTTGACGGCAACAAAGCTTTGACACTTCTTGACAAACAGTTAAGATTTGTACCACCGGAAATAGGTCTGGATTTCTTAAGGGGTGGCGGAACATATCTTAACCTCTTTGATGCACATCCGCCTTTCCAGATAGACGGCAACTTCGGTGCGGTCAGCGGTATTGTTGAAATGCTTTTACAGTGCCGTGACGGAAAGATTTATCTTCTTCCTGCATTGCCTGAAAAGTGGAAAAACGGCAGCGTAAAAGGACTTAAAGCAAAGGGTAACTTTACCGTTGATATCGAATGGGAAAATGCAAAGCTTAAGTCTTATTCGGTCAGGGGTGAAGGCACACCTGAGGTATATTATAACGGGGCGAAAATATGAAAGTAGATTTGTACGATTTTGACAAGACGGTTTTTCCGTGTGATTCGACCACTAAATTCTGGAGATTCTGCCTTGTGAAAAGACCGAAAATAATTAAACATATACCGCATCAGATTAAAGCGGCGGCAGTATATTTTTTCTGCAAAAAAGATTTGACATATCTTAAAAGTGAGTTTCTCTGTTTTGCAAAAACTATTGATGTTAACAAAATGGCAGAGCTTTTCTGGGATAAAAATGCAGATAAAATCTATGAGTGGTTTTTGCCCGAAAACAGAAAAAATCCCGCAATCGTCATATCGGCTTCACCTGAATTTGTTTTGAAGCCGATATGTGAGAGACTGCAGGTTTATAAGCTTATTGCAACAAAAACAAACACCGACGGAAAAATCGTCGGTGTCAACTGCAAGGGTGCAGAGAAAGTCAAAAGACTTAATGCGGAAATGTCTGATATTGAAATTGAGAATGTATTTTCTGACTCTGTTTCGAGCGATAAATATATATTTGAGCTCGGTGAAAAAATGTATCACACAATAAAGGGAGAAATCAATTTACTCGAAAAGCTTTAAAAAATCATCACGATTTGCGTTCTGAATAAAGCTTTCAAAATCAATATTCTGAATTTGTTTTTTGAGTAATTCGGGATTTGAAGAAAGTCCGATGAAAAGCTTTTCAAGGCAGGAAGTATCTTTAAGTGAGTTGAAATCTCCGAAAAATTTTATATCTTCAATCAATCCGTTTTTGACGGTGTAGTTTGCAGTAAGCAGACCGCACTTTGAGAGAACGGATTTTTCCATTGTGAATTTTGGTGCATCGCCGAAATTCCAATCCCAAGTATCATATTTGTTTTCTTTGAGTGCAGTAATTTGTTTTATGTCGTTTTCCGAAAAGATATATTCTTCACAGCTTTCATTCCGAAGCATATAAGAATAAAGATTGTTGAAAAAACTGTCAGCATTATTTTCTGATTTCAATAAATCAGAGATGTTTGAAACTCTGCTTCTGACGGAAGAAATTCCTTTCGATTCAAGCTTCAGAGGATTAGGTTTGAGTGCTTTTGTAAGTACCGTAAGGTCAGCGGAATATAGTAAGGTGCCATGCACGATTGAACGCCCTTTTTTTGTTACCTGTGCCGTGCCCGAAACCTTGTATCCGTCTGCTAAAATATCATTTCTTCCGCTGAACTGAGCATCAAGACCTATGCTTTTTAAAAATGCGATAACCTGTGTGAGTTGACTTTTTAAATCAACAAAAGAATCGTTGTTGAAAATGTATGAAAAGTTTATATTTCCCAAGTCATGATAAACCGCACCGCCGCCGGTAAGTCGTCTGATTACAGCGATGTTATTATCCTTGACATATTGTAGGTTTATTTCCGAATGAGCGTTCTGATTTCTGCCGATAATAACAGAAGGTGAGTTTCTCCAAAGTAATAAAAACTCATCATTTTTATCGGTTAAAAAGTATTCCTCACACGCAAGATTAAAAGCGGGAGAGGTCAATTCAGAAAACAAAATACGGTATTTTTTGTCTTCGTTCAAAAAAATCACCTCACATAAATAATTTTATCCGAAATATGGATAAAGTCAAGAAAAATTACTTGTATTTAATAATAAAATTTGCTATAATATATCATGAGTAGGAATGTATATTGAGGTAGTGTATGTTGAATTTCAAAATACCCGAGATTAGTGATAAAACTTGGGTGGACGGTATTTTAAAAAAATCAGGAAATTTGTCCTGTGCATACTCTTTCGGAACGCTTTATGTGTGGGCAGGAATATTCAAAACGAAGATAATAAATCTTGACGGATTTTACTGTGCAAAGTACTTCGGAAGAAATGTGGGATATATTTTTCCGGTAGGTGACGGCGACATAAAATCGGTAATTGACAAGCTGATTGCCGATTCTGAAGACTGTGGTCACGATTTCAGGCTTTACGAATTAACGGAGAAAAGCAAGAATCTTTTGGAAGAACTCTATCCGGGACAGTTCAGATTCGAGCAATATCGTGACGATTTTGATTATATCTATGCAACGGAAAATCTTATTAACTTATCGGGCAGAAAATACCATTCTAAGAGAAATCATATTTCGTACTTTAAAAATAACAACAGTTGGTCTTTTGAGCCGATAACTGAAGAAAATATTTCAGAATGTCGTGATATGAATGAAAAGTGGCTTCAGGAAAATCTTGAAAAAGATTCTGACGGAATACTGAGAGAATCACGCGCGGTAAAAGCTGCGTTGGATAACTTTAAAGATTTGGGTTTTGTCGGTGGCTTACTCCGTGTTGACGGAGAAGTAGTTGCTTTCACCATGGGTGAAGAACTGAATGATGAAGTTTTCTGCACTCATTTTGAAAAAGCTTTTGCCGATGTCAGAGGTGCATACCCGACCGTAAACAGAGAATTTGCGGCAAATATGCTGACAAAATATAAATTTATAAACAGAGAAGAAGATGCAGGAGATGAGGGCTTGAGGAAAGCAAAGCTTTCTTACCGACCGACAATTCTTCTGGAAAAAAGTGAGGCAGTTTTAATCAGATGATTACTGTAAATAAAGAAGGAATAATCAATCTCTGGCAAAAGACTTTCGGAGATACCCGCGAATATATTGAAAGCTTTATTGTTGTGTTTTCCGACAAAGCGGAGTTTCTTATAAAAGAAGCTGACGGAAAAGTTGTTTCAATGCTTTGTATGATTGACTGCACAATGGCGGCTGATTCGAAAGAATACAAGGGCAGATACATCTATGCCTGTGCGACAGATGAGAATTACAAAAAAAGAGGACTTATAACCGAGCTCCTTGATGATGCTCGTATCAGAGCCGAAAAAGAAGATTGCGATTTTCTTGTATTGGTACCGGCAAACGATGCACTTTTCGACTTTTATGAAAAGAGAGGCTACTCGAAATTTTTCAAAGTCAAAGTGATAGAAATTCCAGGAAGAATACTGAAAATTCTTGCAAAGGGTGATGCGACAGAAGCTGTCACATCTGTTGAAGAAATCAACAAAATGAGAAAATTGCTCACAAAAAGACCGAATGTTTTATGGTCAGATGAGCAGATCAGCTTTATAAACGGAGTATATCCGTCAGAGAACTCAAAAGTTTTATATGCTCCCAATGTGGGATACGCTTTTTTAAGAGAAGAAAACAAAACGGTGTATGTTGACGAAATCTGTGCAGGTGCTCAGGATTTTTGCAAAATGCTCGGGGTGATAGACAAAAACACCGAAGCGGAGAATTATTGTTTTAATGTACCCGTGGATTGTCCTTTTACGGCGGACAGTTTTGAGATAAAAGATAAAGGCATGATTTTGCCTTTGAAAAATAAATTTAATCCGGACGGATATATCGGTCTGGTAATGGAGTGATATTTATGATTTATATGTTTCTTGCAGACGGATTTGAAGAAGTAGAAGCACTTGCAACACTTGATTTTTTAAGGCGTGCCGATATAGAAGTTCTGACCGTCGGAATATCAGATAAAAGAATAAAGGGCTCGCATTCAATTACGGTTGAAGCGGATATCGCGGAAGCTGATGTTAAGTTGAATGATGAGCTTCAGGCGGTTATTTTGCCCGGCGGAATGCCCGGAACAATCAATCTTGAAAATTCAGAAACAGTACAGACTGCGGTTAAATACTGTCTTGAAAATGACAGATACATAGCAGCAATCTGTGCGGCACCGAGCATACTCGGTCATATCGGTGCGTTGAAGGGCAAAGAAGCAATTTGCTATCCCGGCTTTGAAAAAGAGCTTGAAGGTGCAAAAATCTCTGATAAGCCGGTTGTTTCCGACGGAAAAATCATCACAGGCAAAGCCATGGGATATGCAGTTGACTTCGGTGCAGAGATAGTAAGATGTGTAAAAGATGCAGATAGTGCAGAAAAGATAATGAGGGCGATTTTGTAATGTTTGATATCAGACCTTATAAAAAAGAATTAAGGCTCAAATGTAAAAATATCAGACTTCAGATGTCACATCAGGAGAAAGAGCGACTTGACCGCAAGATTGCAAATAAGCTTCTGAATATGTGGATTTACAGAGAAAGTGATACGATTTTTCTCTATGCCTCAAAAGATATAGAAGTTGATACTTTTATGATAATAAATGAGTCCCTGAAAAGAGGCAAAAAGGTTGCCTTGCCAAGATGCGTTGACGGTACAAGGGATATGGATTTTTATTTAATTGAGAGTCTTGATGATTTGGAAAACGGAAGCTTCGGCGTACTCGAGCCGATAGTTGATAAATGTGAAAAAATAACGGATTTTTCAAAAGGTTTGTGCGTAGTACCTGCATTGGCTTTTGATAAGAACGGGTACCGACTTGGTTACGGCAAGGGATATTACGACAGATTTTTATCGAATTTCAAAGCTCAAACCGTCGGAATATGCTACAACAGCTGTGTGCAGGAAAAAGAACTTCTGCACGGAAAATTCGACAGACGAGTTAAATATCTTATAACTGAAAATAATATCACCGAAACAGGTGCTTGATACCAACAAGGGGTGTGATACTCATGGAAGAAAATAAAAACAACTTTGATTTTAAATCTGCAAAAGAAAAATCAATGCAGTCGAGTGAAAGCAAGGAATACTTTGTTGATCGCTCTGAAAGAGTGCGTAATTTTATTGCCAATATGCAAAGTGTTGAGCTTGATGATATGGTGGAGGTTATTGATAATGATAAACCCGAACACAAGGGCGAAGTCTATTTTTCCACCGCACAGGTTAACAGGGTTGCACCCGAAAAAAAACCGGAGCAACCTCTCAACACAAAAAAGAAGAAAAAGAAATCTAATGCTTTTTCGGGTGTCATGACAACAGTGCTTCTTTTGTTAATCGTAGGTTCAACCGCATTGTTCTCAATTGTCGGAATAAGTTGTATCGGAGATATTCTTGCAATTAACAGAAGCAAGCAGGAAGTAACGGTAACTGTTCCGGAAAATACCGATGTTGAAACAATGATTGATTTGCTCGAAAAAGAGGGTCTTATCAAGAACAAGATATTTTGTAACATATTTGCAAAATTCAGACACATGGACACAGTTGAATATCTTAGCGGAGTCTATTATATGAACGCTAAAATGGGTCTTGAAAGAATGTTGAATCTTGCAAAAGTAGAACAGACAGATCTTGAAACGGTTGAAGTCACCATTCCCGAGGGTTATACACTTTATCAGATTTTTCAAAGATTAGAAAGCTATGATGTTTGCGAAGCTTCACTGATTTATGATACATTGGAGGAGCTTAATTTTGAACATGACTTTACTAAAAATATAAAAACAGAGAATGGCGAATATCAGAAATTTGAGGGATATTTCTTCCCTGATAAGTACGAGTTTTTCGAAGGCGAGAAACCGATGAGTATTATCAACAAATTCTTTGATAACTATGAGAAAAAGTGGACAGAAGAATATAGCGAAAAGGCAAAACAACTCGGCTGCACTCAGGATGAAATTATGATAATTGCTTCAATTATTCAGAAGGAAGCAACAACAGCCGAGCAGATGAAGGACATTTCTTCCGTAATTCATAACCGTCTGAAGAGCAATATAAGCTATCCCAACCTTGAATGTGATTCGACACTTGAATATGTAAATACAAGCATCAAACAGGCAATCGGTTCACAGCTTGCTCAGGAATATAACAAATATTACGATACCTTTATCTGCAAGGGCTTGCCGGCAGGAGCTATCTGCAATCCGGGTGTTGCAGCGATTGAAGCTGCATTGAATCCGTCGGAAACGACATACTACTATTTCACACATGATAATTCAGGCGAGATTTACCTTGCATCAACATTTGCAGAGTATGAAGAAAAAAATCAAGAGGTGTTATTGGCAAATGGTGCAAGATAAATTAGACAGAATAGAGCTGTTGTCACCTGCGGGTGACACTGAGAGATTAGGCTATGCTCTCGATTTCGGTGCCGATGCGGTTTATCTCGGCGGCACAATGTTCGGAATGAGAGCAGGTCCGAAGAATTTTGATGAAAATGAATTGGCAGCTGCAGTAGAAGCGGCACACAGTAAGGGTGTAAAAGTATATCTTACATGTAATACCACACCGAGAAATGATGAAATAAAGGTTTTGCCCGATTTTCTTAAAAAGGCGGAACAAATCGGCGTAGATGCATTCATTGTAACCGATATCGGTGTTTTAAAGCTTGCAAAGGATGTTGTGCCCGATGTTGATATCCATATTTCAACTCAGGCGGGAATAGTTAATTACATCTCTGCAAATGAATTTTATAATATGGGTGCCTCCCGTGTGGTTGTCGCAAGAGAATTATCACTTGAAGAAATCGCTGAAATCAGAGCAAAGACACCGAAGGAATTGGAGATAGAAGCATTCATTCACGGTGCAATGTGTATGTCTTTTTCAGGCAGATGTCTTTTGTCAAACTACATGACGGGCAGAGATGCCAACAGAGGTGACTGTGCACAGCCTTGCAGATGGAAGTATGTTATTTCCGAAACAAAGAGAGAGGGAGAGTATTTCCCGATTTCCGAAGATACCGAGGGTACATATATAATGAATTCCCGTGATATGTGTATGATAGAGCATATTCCGAAATTGGTTGATGCGGGAATTACAAGCTTTAAGGTTGAGGGCAGAGCAAAATCTGCTTACTATACGGGTGTTGTAACAAATGCTTACAGAGCTGCAATAGATGAATACAGAAAAAATCCTACACCTGATTTCATGCCGTCAAAGTGGATACTTGATGAAATGGGCAAGGTCAGTTACCGTGAATACTGCACGGGCTTCTATTTCGGTCATCCGAGCGAGAATGCACAGATTTTCTATGACGGAATCTATAAAAGAGACTGGGATGTTGTAGCTATTGCGGACGATTGGAAGGACGGAATTCTTTATGCCGAGCAGAGAAACAAATTCTGCGAGGGTGATACTCTGGAGGTTTTGCAGAAAGGTGAGCCTCCGTTTGAAGTAAAAGTTGAAAATCTTTGCAACGGTGACGGTGAAGCGGTTGAGAGCGTACCGCACCCGTTAATGAAGCTCAGATTTAAATGTGATAAAGAAATCAAAAAAGGTTCAATTTTAAGAAAAATGAGATAAGAAAGGTAAGGTGTATACCAATGAACATTTTAAAAGATTTTACTGTTGATAAGTTACAGGTTAAAGTAATGGCAACAAGAGAAGATATGGGTAAGGTAGCAGGAGAGGCTATCGTGTCAAAGATTGTTGAGCTTCAGAAAACAAAGGACGAACTCAATATGATTTTTGCAGCAGCACCCTCACAGAATGAAGTTCTTGAATATTTAAGAAACACCAAAGAAGTTGATTGGACAAAAATCAATGCATTCCACATGGACGAATACATCGGACTTGACAAGGATGCACCCCAGGGCTTCGGTAACTTTTTGAGGGACAGACTTTTCGGTCTTCTTCCTTTCAAGAGTGTTAATTATATTGACTGCTCCGCTACTGATGCAGAAGCTGAATGTGCAAGATATTCAGAGCTTCTCAAAAAATCCCCGATTGACATCGTATGTTTAGGCATCGGTGAAAATGCTCATATTGCATTCAATGACCCGGGTTTTGCAGATTTTGAAGATAAGGAGCTTGTCAAGGTTGTTGAGCTTGACGAGGTTTGCAGAAATCAGCAGGTTAACGACGGTTGCTTTGAAAAGATTGACGATGTTCCGAAGCAGGCATTGACACTTACTGTTCCGATGCTTTTCTCAGGCGATTATCTTTTCTGCACAGTCCCCGCACCCACAAAGGCAAATGCGGTTTACAACACAGTTAATGCTGAAATAACGGCAGATGTTCCTGCAACAGTAATGAGAAGACACGACAACGCAATTATGTTCTGTGATAACGACAGCGGAGAAAAGGTTTTATAATGATTAAAATTTCTAACGGCAAACTCATAACGCCCGACGGCCTTACAGAAAAATACCTCTATATAAATGACGGAAAAATTGTTGAGATATCCGATTGTGACAAAGCTTGTGATATTGAAATAAATGCTCAGGGCAGATATGTTTCTCCGGGCTTTATTGACTTGCATTGTCACGGCGGAGCAGGTCACGATTTTATGGACGGAACAAAGGAAGATGTGCTCAAAGCGGCAGAGGCTCATCTGAAGCACGGCACAACTACAATCTATCCTACCTCGTTGGCTTGTGATATCAATGTGCTCAAAAATGCACTTGATATGGTAAGAGAAGCTCAGAAAGAGAGCAAAAGCAATATACCGGGAGTGCATCTTGAAGGACCTTATTTTTCAAAGGACCAATGCGGTGCACAGAATCTCCAATACATAACACCGCCCGATGAAGAAGAATACAAAGAGCTTGTTGATACATACGGCGATTTGATAAAACGGTGGAGCTTTGCTCCCGAGCTTGAGGGCAGTGAGAAGTTCTGCGAATTTCTTATTGAAAACAATATACTTCCGTCAATAGCTCACTCAAACGCAAAATACGAAGATGTTAAAGCGGTTTATGACAAGGGCTTGAGAATGATGACTCATTTTTATTCCTGTATGTCAACTATCACAAGAGAAAAAGGGTTCAGAAAGCTTGGCATAATTGAATCCGCATATCTTCTTGATGATATTAAAATCGAAATTATAGCAGACGGTTGCCATCTTCCGCCCGAGCTTTTAAAGTTAATCTGCAAGAGCTTCAAGGTTGAAAATATCGCACTTGTAACAGATGCGATGCGTGGTGCAACCCAGCCTGACGGACCTTCTGTATTGGGCAGACTTGATGACGGACTTGACTGTGTTGTTGAAGACGGAGTAGCAAAATTGCTTGACCGTTCAGCTTTTGCAGGAAGTGTTGCAACGGCGGACAGACTTGTACGCACAATGTATAAACAGGCAGAAATTGACCTCTGCGATGCAGTTAAGATGATGACCTCATCGCCTGCAAAAATGATGGGGCTTGAAACAAAGGGTAATTTGGAAGTTGATATGGATGCGGATATTGTTATTTTTGATGACGATATAAATATCAGCAAAGTAATAGTTAACGGAAAGGTTGTTGACTTATGAAAAAAATAATAAGCGTAGTTCTTTCAATTGTCATTATACTTTCGACACTTTTTGTAGCATCTGCATTATCTTTTGACGGATTTAACTACAGAACAACTTTGTCAAGAGATGAAATTATTATTACGGGTTATGAGGGCACAGCTACTCAAATAGTTATCCCGTCAGAAATCAAAGGTTTACCCGTAACTCAGATCAACCCGGAAGTGTTTATGCACAATAAAAACATAACCTCGGTTGAATTTCCCGCAACAATAAAAACAATCGGTGACAAGGCTTTTGCTTATTGCTCAAAGATATCCGAGATTGATTTCAACAAAGCAAATACAATAATCGGAATAAATTCATTCTATAATTGTTCAGCTCTTGTTACAATCAACGAGGCTGATAATATAAGCAAAATTAACGCAAGTGCATTTGACGGCACACCGTGGTTTAATAACCACTCCGACGGCGTTGTTTATATCGGCAAAACTTTGTATAAATTCAAAGGTACAATGTCATCAAATGCAAATATCACAATCAAAGACGGTACTGTATCAATCGGACCTGATGCATTTGCAAATCAGACAAATCTTGCAAAAATATCTTTTCCGACAAGTCTTAAAAATATCGGAAACAGAGCCTTCTGCGGTTGTACCTCATTGAAGAGTGTAACGCTTCTTAAGCATATTGAGAGTATAGAAACAGCGGCATTCGGCTTCGAAGAAGTCAGAACAGGCACATCAATTTCCTATGTTTTGATTGACGGTTTTAAAATTTATACAGAAGCTGATTCTGCGGCACTCAATTATGCAAAGCTCGGCAATGTGCCTTATGAAATAATGGGCGGTCAGTTGATAACAAGCATTAAACTGCAAGGCACACTTGATTTAGGTGTGTATGAAACTGCAACTCTGACGCCGACAATATTGCCCGAGAATGCTTCAGATAAAAAACTCACATGGTCATCATCAGATACAGCGGTTGCAACAGTGACGCAGTCGGGTAAGGTTGCCGCAATTTCTCCGGGTAGTGTAACAATTACCTGCAAAACAACAGACGGAAGCAATCTTTCCGCAAGCTGTAAAGTAACGGTAGGTAAAAAGGTTGAAAGTCTGAGATTAAATGCCGCAACAATCAAGTGGGCAGTCGGTAAGTCAGGCTCATTCAAGCCTACAATAACTCCGTCAGATGCAACGAACAAAACACTCAGTTGGACTTCATCAAACCCGAGTGTTGCAACAATAACTTCAAGCGGAAAGCTCACCGCAAAAGCAATAGGTACCACAACAATCACCTGCAAAACGACAGACGGAAGTAATTTGTCTGCAACTTGTCAGGTGACGGTCGGTAAAAAAGTTGAAAGTTTGAAGTTGAATGCGGCAACAATAAAATGGACTGTCGGTAAGTCAGGCTCATTCAAGCCGACGGTAACTCCTGCCGATGCGATAAATAAGACACTCAGCTGGACTTCATCAAATACAGCGGTTGCAACAATAACCTCCGCAGGAAAACTCACCGCAAAGGGTGTAGGTACTGCGGTAATCACCTGCAAGACAACGGACGGAAGTAATCTTTCCGCAACCTGCAGAGTAACGGTTACAAGTGCCAATCAGAAGGTGACGAGCCTTAAACTCAATGCCGCAACGATAAAATGGGCAGTCGGCAAATCAGGTACATTCAAGCCGACAGTATTGCCGTCAACCGCTACAAATAAGACTTTGAAGTGGACTTCCTCAAATCCCAAAGCTGTAAAAGTTGATTCGAACGGAAAAATTACCGCAATAGCAATCGGAACTTCAAAAATTACTTGCAAAACAACAGACGGAAGCAACCTTGTTGCGACTTGCGTAGTAACCGTAATACCCAAAACCCCCGCAAATGCAAAGGCTGTTAAGGCAGCTTCAAAAACTGCAAAAATCACATGGAATACTGTCAGCGGTGTGGACGGATATTATGTTTTCCGTGCTACTTCTCCGAACGGTGTATATAAGACGGTAGCGAAAACAAAGTCAGCAAGCTATACGGATAAAAAACTCACAAGCGGTAAAACATATTATTATAAGATTCAGGCATATAAGCAAGGTGCGATTGTTCTCTACAGAAGCACATCGTCAAACATAGCAAAAACTAAAGTATAAAACAAATCCTCTGACTTTCATGGGTCAGAGGATTTTTATGTGTTAAAGATTTTCTTTTAAATAATCAATAGCGGCGATGTAGCTGTCAAAGCCGAGACCGCTGATTGTTTTTTTGCAGTAGGGTCTGATGTAGGATATTTTTCTGAATTCTTCTCGTTCATCGACCTTTGAAATGTGAACTTCAACAGTCGGTATTGAAACTGCCTTGAGAGCGTCAAGAATGGCAACCGATGTGTGGGTGTAGGCGGCAGGGTTTATGACTATGCCGTCAATTTTTTGGTAGTCACCCTGAATCGCATCAACTATTGCACCCTCGTGATTGGATTGGAAAAACTCAACCTCAATCTCATTTTTATCACAATGTGATTTTATGTAATCAAGTAAATCGTTGTAGGTTTTCTTGCCGTATATATCAGGTTCACGAAGTCCGAGCATATTGATGTTAGGACCGTTAATTACAAGAATTTTCATAACCTAAGGCCTCCAATAAAGATTTTGCGGTACTTTCAACCGATTGATTTGAGTCGATTTCATAATCGCAGAGTGATTTATAAAATTCAATTCTTTCATTGTAAAGCTTTTTCAAGGTATCTGCATCTTTTGAAAGAGGTCTGTTTTCTGTGGAAAGCTTTTCTAAATCACGGGAGAGAAAAACTATCATTGAATTTTGCTTCAGTAAACTGTGATTTCGTTCAAGCTTTACAATACCTCCGCCGGTTGCAATGATTTTACCGCTGAGCTTTGAAGATTCCTCTAAAGCCTGAGTTTCAATCTCTCTGAATTTTTCTTCACCGTCTTCTTCAAAAATCTTCGGAATCGGCTTTTCGGCAATTCTTTCAATTTCTTCGTCTGTGTCAATAAATTCCCTTTGGAGCTTTTCTGCGATTATTCTGCCGACAGAGCTTTTACCGCTTGACGGCATACCGATAAGAATAATGTTTTTTGTCTGTTTTTCAATAACCTCAACGATTCTGTCAATTTCAGAATCGTTTATTTTTTTGTCCGTGAATATCTCGCAAGCTTTTTTTGCCTGAGCCACAAGCATCGGCAGACCGTTTGAACAGGGGATACCGAGTCTTTCAGCATCTGAAATCAACTTGGTTTTTGCAGGGTTGTAGATGATGTCAAGCACACCCGTGCAGTTTTTGAAATTATCGAGTGTAATACACGAAACACCTGTTTTCGGATACATTCCGACAGGGGTTGTGTTGACAATAATATCGGCATCATGGTGACGGTCGATGTTGTCGTAATTATCTTTACCGCTTCTTGAAATTACTGTGACAGACGATGCACCGAGGTCAGATAAAACCGCACATACGGTTTTTGATGAGCCGCCCGAGCCCAATACAATACATTTTTTGTTGTTAACAACAATACCTGCATTTTTGACCATATAAGTAAATCCGTAATAGTCGGTATTGTCACCGTGAAGCTTGCCGTCTTTTACAATAATTGTATTGACGCTTTTAAGTTTTTTTGCAGAATCTGAAAGTGTGTTGCAAAACGGAATTACCGTTTCCTTATAAGGAATAGTTACATTTATACCTTCAAATTCGTGCTTTTCTAAAAAAGGTTTAACATCTTCTTCCGGCATGGGGAAAAGGCGGTATTCATAACTTGCTAAAAGATTATGAATCTGCGGTGAAAAACTGTGACCGAGTGTACCGCCTAAAAGACCGTAGAGAGCCATTATATTACCTCCGAATAACTGCCGAGATATCTGAAATCGTCAAGTTCATTTTCAAGGTCTGAAATGAGCTGAATAAGCTTATCTGAATATACAGAAGTATCTAAATCGAAGTAGAACATGAATTCAAAATCACTATCGGGAATGGGACGGCTTTCAAGCTTTACAAGGTTGATTCCGAGTGAATAGAATCTTGATATAAGCTTATAAAGAGAACCGGGTCTGTGGGGTATAACTGCCATAAGGCTTGTGCGGTTTGCACCGGGGTAGATTTCAAGGTCTTTTGAAATACAGATGAAACGGGTATAGTTGTTTCCGTTATTCTGAACACGGTCAGAAAGTGAAACGAGATTATAAAGCTTTTCACAGGATTTTGAAGAAATAGCTGCAACATCTGTTCTGTCAGAATCGGCAACTGACTGTGCTGCAATCGCTGTATTTTCAACGGGAGTGATTTTTACATTGAGGTCTTTTAAGAAGCTGTCGCACTGCTGGATAGCCTGTTCGTGTGAGAAGATTTCTTTGATGTCTTCAAGCTTTGTGCCGGGTTTTGCAAGAAGTGAATGACCTGCCATTACTCTTGTGCTTCTGACAATGTGGAAATTATATTTAATCATCAAATCATAAATCTGATTTACGGAACCTGCGTTACTGTTTTCAAGAGGTAAAACACCGTATTTGCAAAGACCTTTATCAATTGCCTGGAAAATAGCTTCAAAGTTTGAAAAATACATTATGTTCGGAAGAGAGAACAGTTTATCAGCTGCAAGCTGTGAGTAAGCACCCTCAACGCCCTGACAGGCAACTGTTACTTTTTCGGGGAAAAGCTTCGGTGTGTTTTCAAGTGCATTTTTCATGTCGTTAGCGGATTTTGAAGATTCAGAAATAAGTCTGCTCTGGTGTGAACGGCTTAATTCCATAAGTGTTGAGAAAAGTATTCTTGTTGAATCCTCGTGCTCAGTACCTGCCTGAGTTGTTACTTTGTCAAGCAACTGTCTTTCTCTTGTGCTGTCAAAGATTTTGAGCTTATTTTCTTTTTTGTATTCTGCAACCTGACCTGCGAGATTCATTCTTTCTACATAGAGCTTTACTAACTGCTCGTCTACTGCGTCGATTTTTGTTCTGAGTTCTTTAATGTCCATTGTTTTTTCTCCTTTAAAGTATTTCTTCTAATATGGTCATAGCGGCTACGGCCTCTATACAAGGTACTGCACGGGGTACGATACAGGGGTCGTGTCTGCCTTTTATGCTTAATTTAACATTTTCTTTTGTTTTAAGATTGACGGAATCCTGTTCGATTGAGATTGACGGAGTTGGCTTTACGGCAACTCTGAATACGATGGGCATACCCGAAGATATACCGCCTAAAATACCGCCGTGGTTATTGGTTTTTGTTTTAACGGTATCGCCGTCAAAGTAAAACGGGTCGTTGTTTTGAGAGCCTTTGAGTGTCGTACATTCAAAGCCGTTACCGAATTCGATACCCTTGATTGCGGGTATTGCAAAGATTGCGGAGGATAGCTTGCTTTCTAAACTACCTGACATTGTATCTCCGATACCCGCAGGGACACCGTTTACAGTACATTCAATAATACCACCGAGTGAATCACCCTGCAAACGGACTTCTTCGATTGCTTCAAGAATTTCATCTGATATGAAATTCTCGCTGTTATTTTTGATACCGCCGATTTCAAGAATTTTTGCATCAACGGTGATGTTTTTTTCTTCTTCCAATATCTGTTTTGCGATACCGCCCGCAATACAAAGCGGTGCGGTAAGACGACCTGAAAAATGACCGCCTCCTCTGATATCATTAAAGCCGTTGTACTTAATGTGTGCAGCATAATCTGCGTGTGAAGGACGCGGAACCTCAAGCAGATTGTTATAATCCTGTGAACGAGTGTTGGTGTTTTCAATCATCGCACACAAGGGTGCACCGCAGGTTTTATTGTTGAGAATACCCGAAAGAATTTTTACTTTATCAGCTTCTTTTCTCGGCGTGGAGTAGGAATTCTGACCGGGTGCCCGTCTTGCCATAAATTCTGCAAGCTTGTCAAAGTCTATGTCAATTCCTGCCGGTAATCCGTCAATTACAACACCGATAGCCTCGGAATGTGACTGACCGAAAACTGTGACTTTAATTTTTTCACCGAATACGGGAGACATTTAAAACACCCTTTCTCTTGAAATCAAACCGCCCAATTTCTGATAATCGTCAAAAAAGGTCGGATACGATTTATTTACTGCATTTTCGTTTATAAGAGTAACTTCATTTTTACAAATTAAAGCTGCTATTGCAGCAGACATCGCAATTCTGTGGTCGTTATGTGAATCAACAGTACCGCCCGAAAGTCTGCCGTTTGAATGGATTATCAATCCGTCAGCCGTTTCTTCAACGGCTGCACCGAGATTTTTAAGCATTTCGGCAACAGTTGCTATTCTGTCGCTTTCCTTTAATCGTAATCGTTCAGCGTTTATTATTTTTGTGTCACCGACTGCTTTACAAGCGACAACCGATAAAATCGGAACAAGGTCAGGAATTTGTGAAGCGTCTATTGTAATACCTTTCATCGGTGCGGGGGATACCGTTGTGCCTTTAACCTTTGCACCGAAGCACTCGAGGATTGATAAAATTTCCTTATCACCCTGAAGTGAATTTGTGTTTAAGTTCGTGACTTCAACGCTTTCGGATAAAGCACCTGCTGCGAGGAAAAATGCAGCGTTAGACCAATCACCCTCTACCGCATATTCACTTTTGGCTTTGTAGGTTTGCTTATCTGATGTGAAATTTTCGACTTTAACCGAAAACTGCTCTAAAGCATCAAGTGTCATATCAACATATTTTTTTGATTGAAATTTGCCTGTAATCTGTATTGAGGATTTTCCGTTTAAAAGCGGTATGGCAAATAAAAGACCGCTGATAAACTGTGAGCTTACACCACCGTCAATCACAAAGTCGGAGGCTTTTAGCTTGCCTTTGACCGATAAAGGAAACTGACCTTGCTCAGATAAAGTGCAACCGTTTTTTATAAGCTCTTCGTACAAAGGGGAGAGTGGCCTTTGAGCCAATCTGCCTTTTCCGATAAACTGTGAATCTGCCCCCAAAGCGGCAACTACGGGCAATAAAAATCTCAAGGTTGACCCGCTTTCACCGCAATCAAGAACTGCATTTTTCTTGATTTTTTTGATTGGCGTTATGAAAAAAGCGTTATTTTCAAATTTTATATCTGCTCCCAAAGCTTCAAGACATCTTGCGGTTGCTTCAATATCCTCATTGAGTGCAGAACAATTTATTTTAGTTGGCTTATCTGCTAACGCGGCACAAATCAGAAGTCTGTGTGCCATTGATTTTGAAGCGATTGACGAAATTTTTCCGCCAACTGCTGAAGGGCTGATTATCATTGTTTGCACACACCTTTTTCGATTATGCTTTTTAAAGACTTCATTGAAATTGATTTTAAAATACAGTTGCCGATTTCTCTCGGAATGACTATGGTAATGTTATCGTTTCCTCGTTTTTTATCCATCATTGTTACTTTGTAAATATCATCGCTTGAGAATGAACATTCACAAGGAAGGTTGTAAAGTCTGAGCATTTCAATAATTCTGTCATGACACGAGGTTTCTGTCAGTTCTGTGTTTGAGATTGTTGCCATGCCGATTGCAACTGCCTTGCCGTGAGATATTTTAAAATCAGATAATTTTTCAATTGCATGACCGATTGTATGTCCTAAATTGAGAACCTGCCGTCTGCCTGTGTCATGTTCGTCTTCGCAGACAACATCACGCTTAATTTCAACACAACGGGCAATAATATCTGTGGTGATTTTCTTGTTTTTAAGTTTTTCAAAAAGCTGTTCATCGCCTAAAATCGCAGTTTTTATTACTTCGGCACAACCGTCTTTAAAATTCTCTTCGGGAAGAGTTTCTAAAACTGTCGGGTCACAGATGACCAGGTGCGGCTGATAAAAAGCTCCTGCGAGGTTTTTGCCCGCATCAAGGTTTATTGCGGTTTTGCCTCCAACGGAAGAATCAACACAAGCTAAAAGCGTGGTGGGAATCTGTATGAATTTTATGCCTCTTAAATATGAAGCTGCACAAAATCCCGATAAATCTCCGACAACACCGCCGCCTAAAGCGAAAATGGCATCAGTCCTTGTGAGTTGATTTTCTGCGGCAAAGTTCAGAATCCTTATGAAATTATTAGAATTTTTTGAAGCTTCACCTGCTTCAATTATATAGGTGACAATTTCAAAACCGACTTTCTTCAAGGAAGCGGAAAGTCTGTCCAGATAAAGAGGTGCAACATTCGAGTCAGTAATAACAAGAGCTTTGCATACACCAATCACCTTTTTTGCTTCTGTACCGATGTTATCAAAGATATTTTCACCAATGATTACATTGTAGTTTTTTGAAGCATTAACATTAACAACGGTCATCATAATCTTCCTTTATTTTAATTTTCGCTGATAGCATTAAGAATCTTTCTTACATTCTTTGTTAAATCGTCAAACTGTTCGGGAGTGAGTGACTGTGCACCGTCGCAGAGTGCTTTTGCAGGATTGTTATGAACTTCAATCATAAGTCCGTCCGCACCGCAAGCTGCTGCTGCCATAGCCATGGGCTTTACAAGTCTTGACATACCGCCCGCATGGCTTGGGTCGATGATTACGGGGAGATGCGATAATTCTTTAAGTACAGTAACAGCCTGAATATCAAGTGTGTTTCTTGTGTATGTTTCAAATGTGCGGATACCTCTTTCACAGAGGATGATGTTCTCGTTACCGCCGGACATAATGTATTCAGCACTCATAAGGAGTTCCTTGTATGTATTTGCAAGACCTCTCTTCAAAAGGATGGGCTTGTTTGTGCGACCAAGTTCTTTGAGCATATCAAAGTTCTGCATATTTCTTGCACCGACCTGAATTACATCAACTTCTTCAAACAAGTCAAGATGTGCAGCACTCATAATTTCTGTTACTATAGGCATACCGGTAACTTTTTTAGCTTCAAGCAGAATTTCAATACCCTCTGCTTTGAGACCCTGGAAATCATAAGGAGAGGTACGAGGCTTGAAAGCACCGCCTCTGAGGAAATTAGCGCCTGATTTGTGAACGCCTTTTGCGATTTCAAGAACCTGGTCGTGACTTTCAACCGAACAGGGACCTGCAATAAACTGGAAGTTGCCGCCGCCGATTTTATGTCCTGCGATGTCAATAACCGTGTCCTCAGGGTGGAATTTACGGTTAGCATTTTTAAAAGGTTCGCTTACTCGCATAACGCTTTCAACAATTTCAAGACCTTCAAGTAACTGCTCATCAATTGATGCAGTATCACCGATAAGACCTAAAACCTTGGAAAATTCACCCTCTGAAATGTGAACACCGACTTTTTGTGTTTCGAGCCATTCGATAAGATTTTCAACTTGAGCTTTCGGGCTTTCTTTCTTCAATACAACAATCATTTTTCGTTCCTCCTGAAAATGAAAATAAAAGGTTCCGCGGTGAGTTATCTCACTGCGGAACCCATTGATTACAAAAATAAAATTTATGTGTTCATTTAATTGCAGCAAAGCTAACTCTTACATTATTCTTAAAAATAAAGTAAAAGTAAAAATAAAAAGCTGCAAATAAAAATACGAACATTGATATACTTCCTCTGAAAAACTTTTTTTATATTATAGCACCGCAAAAAAATGATGTCAAGAGAATTTTTTAAAATTTTTTATTTGCATATTTCTACTTTGTAAAGTGAATAATTAAGTTAAAAGCAATATGAAAAGGATGAACGATTATGAAAAAATTAGCTTCAATATTTATGGCGATAACTCTGATGATTGTCAGTCTTACCGCCTGCAACAGTCGTGATGACGGAAAAACTGTTATAAGGTATCTCAATTTTAAACCTGAAATAGCAGCAGCTTATGAAAAAATAGCGACGGCTTACGAGAAAGAAAAGGGTATTCGTGTTGTGATAGATACGGCAGCAAACAACACCTACGAACAAACCCTGACCGCAAAAATGTCAACTGCAGAGGCTCCGACCTTGTTCCAGATAAACGGACCGAAAGGATACGCAAACTGGAAGGATTACTGTGCGGATTTGACGGATACGGATTTATATAACCACTTGACAGATAAAGGTCTTGCGATAAAATCAGACGGCAAGGTTTACGGTATTCCTTATGTAGTTGAGGGTTACGGAATTATATATAATGCTGAAATTACCGATAAATACTTTGCATTACCTGAAAAGGCTGCTGATGTGAATTCTATGGAAGAAATAGACAACTTCCAAAAGCTCAAAGCGGTAGTTGAAGATATGCAGAAGAATAAAGAAAAACTTGGTATCGACGGAGTTTTTGCATCAACCTCATTGAAGTCGGGCGAAGATTGGCGTTGGCAGACACATCTTGCAAACCTGCCGATTTATTACGAGTTCACAAAGAACAAAACCGACCTAACATCAGATGTAACAAAGAAAATAAACTTTGATTTTTCAAAGAATTTCAAGAATATATTTGATTTATATATAAACAACTCAACAGTATCACCAAAACAGTTAGGAACAAAAATCGTTGAAGATTCAATGGCTGAATTTGCACTCGGAAAATGTGCTATGGTGCAAAACGGTAACTGGGCATGGGCACAGATCAGCGATGTTGAGGGCAATAAGGTAAAAAGTGAAAATATCAAATACCTGCCGATATACACAGGTGTTCAGGGCGAAGAAAAGCAGGGGCTTTGCATAGGTACGGAAAATTATATCTGTGTAAATTCCAAGGCGAGTGCCGAGGAACAGGAAGCGGCAAAGGATTTTATTTATTGGATGTATTCAAGCGACAGCGGCAAAAAAATGGTGACAGAGGAATTAGGATTCATTGCACCGTTTGATACTTTTACCGACGACGAAAAACCCGATGATCCCTTGGCACAGGAAATTCTCAGATGGATGGAAAAAGAAGATACCGCATCAATCCCGTGGAACTTCACGATTTTCCCGAGTCAGAATTTCAAAGAAGAATTCGGTTCAGCACTTTTGCAGTATGCACAGGGTACAAAGGATTGGGCATTTGTTGAAAAAACCGTAGTAGATAAATGGGCAAGTGAGAGCGAAGCTGCACAATAAAAAAAGAAAGGGGGCTGTAAAATGCATAAGACTTTAAGGAAATATTCACCGATATTTGTACTTCCGACGGGAGTAGCATTTGCAATCTCCTTTCTTATTCCTTTTGTAATGGGCATATATCTGTCGTTTACAAAGTTTACAACGGTAACAAACAGCGAATGGGTAGGTTTATCGAATTATATCAGAGCTTTTACAGCAGACGAAAACTTTGTGAATGCTTTGAAGTTTACTCTTAAATTCACCGTTGTATCTGTTATTACAGTCAATGTGTTTGCTTTCATACTTGCACTTTTGCTTACAAAGTCAATCAAGGGCACAAACTTATTCAGAACAGTATTTTTTATGCCGAATCTGATAGGCGGTATAGTCTTGGGTTATATCTGGAACTTACTCATAAACGGTGTTTTAGCGTATTTCGGAGTCGATATAACTTATGCCGCAAAGTACGGCTTCTGGGGACTTGTGATACTGATGAACTGGCAGTTAATCGGATATATGATGGTAATTTATATCGCCGGTCTGCAGAATATCCCGCATGATTTGAAAGAAGCGGCGGCAATAGACGGTGCAACAAACAGGCAGACGCTTTTTAAAATAACAATTCCCATGGTAATGCCGTCAATTACAATATGCACCTTCCTGACACTCACCAATTCTTTCAAGCTTTTTGACCAGAATTTAGCCTTGACTGCAGGTGCACCGGCAAAGGAAACACAGATGTTGGCACTCGATATTTTTAACACATTTTACGGCAGAACAGGCTGGCAGGGTGTAGGTCAGGCAAAGGCGGTAATATTCTTCATATTAGTGGCACTTATTGCATTTATTCAATTAAAGCTTACAGGTCGCAGGGAGGTTGAAGGCTGATGAGAAAATCACGGATATCGTCAATACTGACCCCTACGGTGCTGTCAATACTTGCAGTTTTATTTGTAATTCCGATATTACTCGTTTTTATGAATTCCTTTAAATCCAAGTTTCATATAATCGGAACTCCGTTTGAATTACCGAACGAAGAAACCTTTGCGGGACTTTCAAATTATATAAAGGGATTAAGCACATCGGGTTTTTTCGAAGCATTTCTGAGATCGGTTTTTATAACGGTTGGCTCAGTAATACTGATAGTTGTATGCACATCTATGACAGCGTGGTATATAACGAGGGTAAAATCAGGTTTTACAAAACTGCTTTATTATCTTTTTGTTTTCAGTATGGTAGTGCCGTTTCAGATGGTGATGTATACGATGACATACACCGTTACAAGCTTAAATCTTGACAATCCCGTAGGTATAATTTTTGTATATCTCGGTTTTGGTGCGGGACTGTCGGTTTTTATGCTGAGCGGCTTTGTAAAAAGCGTACCGACAGAAATCGAAGAAGCGGCAATGATTGATGGTTGCACACCCTTGCAGACATTTTTCAGAGTAGTTTTTCCGATATTGAAACCGACGGCGATAACGGTTGCAATACTCAATGCAATGTGGATATGGAATGACTATCTTCTGCCGTATCTCATTTTAGGTACAGGACAGAAAACCGTACCCGTTGCGATACAGATATCAATGCAGGGTGCCTACGGTTCTGTTGATTGGGGCGGCTTTATGGCGATGCTTGTACTGGCGATTATACCGATAATTGTATTCTATCTCACCTCGCAGAAATATATTATTAAGGGAGTTGTTGCGGGTGCGGTCAAGGGATAAGAGGAGTGAATTTTATGGCAACAATAACCTTTAAAAATGTTGTGAAAACTTATGAAGACGGCGTGACGGTAATACCTGACCTCAATCTTGAAATCAAGGACAAGGAGTTTATTATTCTGGTCGGTCCGTCAGGCTGCGGAAAATCCACCACGCTGAGAATGATTGCGGGTCTTGAAGAGGTGTCGAAAGGTGAGCTTTATATAGGCGACAGACTTGTGAATAAAGTTGCACCAAAAGACAGAGATATTGCAATGGTATTCCAAAGCTACGCACTTTACCCTCACATGACCGTTTATAAGAATATGGCATTCGGACTGACGCTCAGGAAAGTGCCGAAAAAGGTTATTGATGAAAAGGTCCGTGCGGCGGCAAAGATACTTGATATTGAAAAATATCTGAACAGAAAACCCAGAGCGTTATCAGGCGGACAGAGGCAGAGAGTTGCACTCGGCAGAGCAATGGTGCGTGACCCCGCGGTATTTTTACTTGATGAGCCGTTATCAAACCTTGATGCAAAATTAAGAACAGAGATGCGAAGTCAGATAACAGAGCTTCATCAAAGATTACAGACTACCTTTGTTTATGTCACACACGACCAGACTGAAGCAATGACAATGGCGGACAGAATAGTGGTTATGAAAGACGGGATAATCAATCAGATTGACACTCCGCAGGAGCTTTACAATCACCCCTGTAATGTATTTGTGGCAAGCTTCATAGGCTCACCGCAGATGAATTTTATTGAAGGAAGATTGAAGAAAAGCTCAAAGGGTTACTTTGTTAAAATCGGCGGTTGTGACATAGCCTTACCCAAAAGAATGAAGCCTGAAAAACATGAGGAAGAAAAGGTTATAGTCGGAATAAGACCTGAGGATTTGAGTATTTGCAAATCGGACAGCAAAGACGAAAACACTATTGAGGTCAAAGTCGACCTTGCCGAAATGATGGGGTCGGAGATATATGTTTATTCAAAATTTGAGGAAAAGAAAGTAATCGCAAGAGTTGATTCTTCCGAGAAAATCCAAAACGGAGAAAGAATCAGACTGTTGCTCAATACAGAAAAACTGCATATATTTGATTCGCAAACGGAGGAATTGATTTGTGACTGATTCAAGAGCCTCAGGAGTGCTTATGCATATATCGTCATTACCGGGCAGATTCGGCATAGGTACTTTGGGAGAAGAAGCATACAATTTTGTGGATTTTTTAAAAAATGCAGGACAGAAATACTGGCAGATATTACCGATAGGGCCGACGGGATTCGGTGATTCACCGTATCAGAGTTTTTCAAGCTTTGCAGGTAATCCGTACTTTATAGATTTTGATTTATTGCAGAAAGACGGCTATCTCAAAAAAAGTGACTACGAGGATATTATATGGTGCAAAAAGGAAAACGAAGTTGATTACGGCTTGCTTTATGAAAACAGATATCCTGTTTTTAAAAAACTGTTTAAAAATTTTACCGGGAAGATACCGAAAGATTTTAATGATTTTAAAAACAGCAATCCGTGGGTAAAGTCTTATGCCGAGTTTATGGTGAAGCAGAACTGCTTCGGTGAAAAATTCGAAAACGAAAAAAGTCTTTATGAAATGCTTCAGTATTTCTTTTTCAAACAGTGGAATGAACTGCACAAATATGCAAATGAAAACGGGATAAAAATAATCGGTGATATACCTATTTATGCGGCACAGAACAGTGCTGATGTTGAAGCTGAGCCCGAGCAGTTTTTGCTTGACAAAAACTTAAAACCGATAAATGTTGCGGGTTGTCCGCCTGATGATTTTTCCGAAGACGGACAGCTGTGGGGTAATCCGCTTTATGACTGGGAGTATATGAAAAATACGGGTTATGAATGGTGGCTGAGAAGAATCAGGCATTGTGAAAATTTGTTTGACATGGTCAGGATAGACCACTTCAGAGCGTTCGATTCGTATTACTCTATTGACGGCGAAGCGGAAGATGCAAAAAAAGGCGAGTGGTGCAAAGGACCCGGAATGGATTTTTTCGATGAGGTCAAAAAGCATACCAATATACCGATAATTGCAGAAGACCTCGGCTTTCTAACACTTGATGTAAAAGCACTTCTGAAACAATGCGGTTATCCGGGCATGAAAGTTTTGCAGTTTGCTTTTGATTCAAGAGAGGACAATGACTATCTTCCGCACAACTACGAAAAAAACTGCGTTGTATATACCGGCACACATGATAATAATACGATACTCGGCTGGTTTGAAGAAGCAAGTGAAGCAGAAGTGAAAGAAGCGGTTGATTATCTTCGTCTTACAAAATCGGAGGGCTATAACTGGGGCATGATGAATTGTGCCTTAGCATCTGTTGCAGATACGGTGATTTTAACTATGCAGGATTTGCTTTCAAAGAAGTCAGAGGCAAGAATGAACACGCCGTCAACTGTCGGCGACAACTGGAAATGGCGTGCAGAAAAAGATGAAATAACCGAGAGTATAGCTGAAAAGCTCAAAAAACGGACAAAAATATACGGGCGATAGGGGAATTAAAGTGAGTAAGATAAGTAAAATTGCAGAGATGTATTCCGACGGAAAAAAGCTTTCCGAAATGATACCGTTTGAGTTACACAATGCTGTATCAAAGGCATTGATGTATAAAATAATTCCTCGTATGGAGGAGTCAAAGCAAAAGCATAATGAAACAAGACGGGCGTATTATTTTTCAGCAGAATACCTTGTCGGCAGAGCGATATATAATAATCTTATGAAGCTTGGTATGCTTGAAGATGTTGAAAAGGAATTGAACCAGAAGGGTGCATCACTGAAAAGTCTTGAAATAATTGAAGATGCGGCACTCGGCAACGGTGGTCTGGGCAGACTTGCGGCTTGTTTCTTGGACAGTGCGGCAACCTTGCAGCTACCTCTTGACGGCTACGGAATACGATATAGATACGGAATGTTCAAGCAGAGAATCGAAGACGGCTTTCAGGAGGAATCACCCGACAACTGGACCCGTTTCGGTGACCCATGGTCTGTAAGACACGAGGGTGAAGCGGTCAATATACATTTTTCGGATATGACTGTCAGGGCAATTCCTTATGATATGCCGATTATAGGTTACGGGACGAAGAATGTTTCTGTCTTGAGATTATGGCAGGCAGAGCCTTTGGTTCCGTTTGATTTTAAAGAATTTGATTCGCAGAATTACGACAAAGCCGTAAGAGAAAAGAACAGGGCAGAGGATATTTCAAGGGTGATTTATCCGAATGATTCAAGCTTGCAGGGTAAGCTTTTAAGGCTTCGTCAGCAGTATTTTTTCACAAGTGCATCTTTGAGGGATATAGTCAGAAATTATAAAAAAAACAATGACGATTTAACAAAGATTGCAGAGAGCGTTACGATACAACTTAACGATACTCACCCTGTAATTGCAATCCCCGAGCTTATCAAAATTCTCACCGATGCTGAAATACCGTTTAACAAAGCTGTTGATATTGCAAAAGAGGTGTTTAACTATACAAACCACACGGTAATGCCCGAAGCGCTTGAAAAGTGGGATATAAAGCTTATCAAAAAAATATCTCCCGACATTGCAAAAATCATCACAAAGCTTGATGTAAAATGCAGAAATGAATGTGATATCAGGATTATCCGTGACGGCATAGTGAATATGGCATACCTTGCCTGCTACTGTTCGAAATATATAAACGGTGTTGCCGAAATTCATACGGAGATAATCAAAAAGAGTGTGCTTCGTGAGTGGTATGATTTTGCACCGCAGAAATTCAAAAACGAAACAAACGGCATCACCCAGAGAAGATGGCTGATGCTTTGCAACAGAGAATTATCCGACCTTATAACAGAGCTTATGGGAAGCAGAGCGTGGACTAAAAAGCTTTACAGATTAAGAGAGCTTGAACAGTTCTCCGATAACGACGAAGTGCTCACAAGATTTAAAGAAATCAAAAAACTTAAAAAGCATCAGCTTGCGGAATATCTTGAAGCAAAGGACAATATTGTCATAAATCCCGACACAATAATAGATTCGCAGATAAAAAGACTTCACGAATACAAAAGACAGCTTCTTAATATTCTGACGATTTTAGAGCTTTACTATGAAATCAAGGACGGAGAAATCAGCGATTTCAAGCCGACAACCTTTATCTTCGGTGCAAAGGCGGCATCGGGATATTTCAGAGCAAAGGCGATAATAAAGCTTATAAATGAAGTCGCAAGACTTATTGATGAAGATGAAGAAGTAAGTAAGTTTATCAAGGTTGTATTTGTTCCCAATTACAATGTAACAACGGCAGAGAAAATCATTGCGGCATCAGATGTCTCGGTTCAGATTTCAACTGCGGGTACGGAAGCAAGCGGTACAGGCAATATGAAGCTTATGCTCAACGGTGCGGTTACTCTCGGCACTTATGACGGTGCGAATATCGAAATCGTCAAAGAAGCGGGCGAGGAGAATAATTTTATTTTCGGTGCAAAGGTTGAGGATATAGAAAATGTCAGAAGTGTATACAATCCACGCTACTTCTATGAAACAAAACCAAAAATCAAAAGAGTGCTCGATGCCTTGGTGAACGGCACACTTGATGACGGTAAAACGGGAATGTTCGAAGATTTGTATAAATCACTTTTAGAAGAAGACCGCTATTTTGTTTTGCTTGATTTTGAGGATTTTCTGAACAAACGAAAAGAGCTTAACGAAAATCAGAAGAATGAAATTGACTTTACAAGAAAATGTTGGCTTAATATGTGTGCATCGGGCAAATTCTCATCAGACAGAACTATCGCAAACTATGCAAGAGACATCTGGCGTATCAGATAAAAAATTTTATAAAAATATTTGCACTTTTTATTTAGTAGTGGTATAATATCTAATCGAGGTGAAAAATATGGAAAAGATTAGAATTGAACTTACTAAAGAAAAGAAACAAAAACCTGCTGATCAGAGCAAGTTAGGTTTCGGTAATTATTATACCGACCACATGTTTATTATGAATTATGATGAGGGCGAAGGCTGGCATGACCCCAGAATTGTACCTTATCAGAATATCGCACTTGACCCCGCAGCAATGTGTTTGCACTACGGTCAGGAAGTTTTTGAAGGTCTTAAGGCTTACCGTACAAAGAAGGGTGAAATCTTACTTTTCAGACCCGACAAAAATATGGCGAGAATGAATAAGTCAAACGAACGACTTTGCATCCCTGAGTTTGATGAAGAATTTGCAGTTGAAGCTATCAAAGAGCTTGTTAAGGTTGATGAAGACTGGATTCCTACAGAAGAAGGTACATCACTTTATATCAGACCTTTTATCTTTGCAGTTGATCCTCATGTCGGCGTTCATCCGGCACATCATCTTTTATTCGTAATCATTCTTTCTCCCGTTGGTGCTTACTATCCCGAGGGATTGAATCCTGTTAAAATCTATGTTGAAGATAACTATGTCCGTGCAGTTAAAGGCGGTATCGGCTTTGCAAAGACAGGCGGTAACTACGCTGCATCTTTGAAGGCTCAGGACGAAGCAAGCAAGCAGGGCTATACTCAGGTTCTCTGGCTTGACGGTGTTGAAAGAAAGTATATCGAAGAAGTAGGAACAATGAATGTATTCTTCGTAATCGATGATGAAGTTATCACACCTGAGCTTCAGGGCAGTATCTTGAGCGGTGTTACAAGAATGTCATGTATAGATATTCTCCGTTCATGGGGTATGAAGGTGTCAGAACGCAGACTTTCAATCGAAGAAGTTGCTCAGGCAGCAAGAGAAGGCAGACTTAAGGAAGCTTTCGGAAGCGGTACAGCAGCAGTTATCTCACCCATCGGCGAACTCAAATGGGGCGATGAGATTATGAAAATAAATAACGGCGAAATCGGTGCTATTTCTCAGAAACTCTATGATAACCTTACAGGTATCCAGTGGGGCGATATTGAAGATACATTCGGTTGGACAGTTAAAGTAAAATAAGAAGGTTTACAGGGCGGCTCAGCCGCCCTTTTTTGATAATATGCCGAGAATAATAAAATATCTTATTGATGATGAATTTGACGGGAAAAAGGTGATACACTATTTAAGAGGTCGTGCGAAGCTGTCTGCAAGACTGGTTAATTCCTTAAAAAGAGTTCCTATGGGACTTACACTCAACGGTGAACATATAAGAACTATAGACAGACTAAAAAGCGGCGACGAATTGGTGGTATCAATTCCCGATGAAAAAACCGAAATAGAAAAAGTACCTTGCGATTTGCAGATATTGTTCGAGGATGAGGATTTGTTGATTATAAATAAATCGCCGTTCATGGCAATGCATCCTACTCACAATCACCAGGGTGATACTTTAGCAAATGCAGTTGCCGCACATCTTGACGGAACTGCGATTTTTCGTGCAATCGGCAGGCTTGATAAAGGCACTTCGGGTGCGGTGATATGTGCGAAAAACAGCCATTGTGCAAATTTACTCTCGGGAAATATCAAAAAAGAATATGTCGCACTTGTAAGTAAACCGCTCGAGGGAAGCGGCACAATAGATATTCCTATATACAGACCCGACCCGATGAAAACGCTGCGTGCCTGCGGTGAAAACGGCGACAGAGCCGTCACACATTGGGAAGTGATAAAGAGTAATGATGAAATTTCGTTCGTGAGATTAAAGCTCGAAACAGGAAGGACACACCAGATAAGGGTGCATTTTGCTCACATAGGTGCACCGCTTTTGGGGGACACTATGTACGGACAGGAATATAAGGGGATAAAACACCAGCTTTTGCATTGTGAAAAGCTTGAATTTATCCATCCGGTAACAAAGAAAAAAATAAATATAACAGCACCTTTATATGATGAAATGAAGCATATAATTGAAGAATTTTGATAACTGTAAATTGTGGTTACAGGCTTTTGAGTCCACAAAGTAATGTGTTTTTGTGAAAAGTTACGAGTATAACAGTAAAATAATGTATAAAACTACAAATTATTGACGAATTTTTAAAAAAGTCTTTATTTTTTTGTGAAATAGTGGTATAATCCATAAGGTTATTCATGCACGAGTTTTTACTATAACTATAGTTACTATAAAGATCAGAATCGGAGATGTAGCAATGGAGAAGTTTGTTATCAACGGCGGCAAAAAGCTCTATGGTAATGTTACCATAAGCGGTGCAAAAAATGCCGTTGTTGCTATCATACCGGCAGCGATTCTCGCCGAGGGCGTTTGTATAATAGAAAATATTCCGAATATAAGTGATGTTACAATGATGCTGCGTATACTCAAAGGCTTGGGTGCAGATGTAACAATGCTTAATAACGATACAGTCAGAATTGACAGTTCAAACATAGCCACTCATGTTGTGCCCTACGAGCTGACAAAGCACTTGAGAGCGTCTTATTATCTTATCGGTGCTCTTTTGGGCAGATTCAGCAAGGCAAAGGTTGCAATGCCCGGCGGATGTGATTTCGGCGTAAGACCGATAGATCTGCATTTAAAAGGATTTGAGAAATTGGGTTCAAAGGTTTCTGTCGGTGAATCAGCAATGGTTGAAGCAGAAGCCGAAATGCTCGAGGGCGACTTTATCTATTTTGATACTGTTTCCGTCGGTGCAACGATAAATGTTATGTTAGCGGCAGTCAAGGCTCGCGGTCTTACGGTTATCGAGAATGCCGCAAGAGAGCCTCATATTGTTGACCTTGCTAACTTCCTTAACTCAATGGGTGCAGATGTCAGAGGTGCCGGTACAGATGTTATAAAAATCCGCGGAGTGGACAAGCTTCACGGTTGCACATACAGTATAATCCCCGACCAGATTGAAGCGGGAACATATATGGTGGCGGCAGCTGCCGCAGGCGGAGATGTTACAATTTGTAATGTCATTCCCAAGCATCTTGAATCAATCATGGCGAAGCTTATCGAATGCGGGATAGGTATTATTGAAAATGACGACAGTGTCAGAATTATAAGTAACGACCGCCCCAAGAAGTGTAATGTTAAAACATTACCGCATCCGGGATTTCCGACGGATATGCAGCCGCAGATTACAACTCTTTTAGCAATCGCAGAGGGTACAAGTATCGTATCCGAAAGTGTTTGGGATAACCGTTTTAAGTATGTTGAACAGCTCACAAGAATGGGTGCAAATATCCGCGTTGACGGCAAACTGGCAATCGTTGAGGGCGTTGAGAAGCTCAGCGGTGCACCTATTAAAGCGAATGACCTGAGAGCAGGTGCAGCAATGATAATCGCAGGACTTGCGGCACAGGGCAGAACGGAAATTGAAAATATAATGTTCATCGACAGAGGCTATGAAAATGTCGTTGAAAAATTCAAAGGTCTGGGTGCAGACATAGAAAGAGTAATATTACCTGATAAAGAAGAACAGCAGGCGGTTTGATAACCGCTTGCTTCTTTGTCTTTATTTGGGGCGACAGGACGGAATCAGATGGCGAGATTTGCTTCACTTTTTTCTTCAAGCACAGGAAACTGCACATATATAGGCTCACCGTCACACGGAATATTGGTTGATGTCGGAATGAGCACAAAACAAACTCTTTTGCAGCTGGAGTCGAGGGGAATAGACCCGTCTACAATCGACGGAATTTTTATTACTCATGAACACTCCGATCATGTAAAAGGGTTAAAAGTTTTTGCATCAAAATTTCAAATCCCCGTATATATGACACAGGGCACCATGGACGAATTGGAAAGACACGATATACTTTCAGATAAATATGACGCTTTTGTAATTCCCGATGACGGAGTAGATTTGGGAGATATACATATCAAAGCGTTCAGAACGCCTCACGACTCCGCTGAATCCTGCGGATACACGGCAACATTTTCTGACGGCAGAGTGTTGAGTGTCGCAACAGATATGGGTGAGATGACCTATGATGTAATGCAAGCCTTAAAGGGTAGTGACCTGGTACTGATTGAATCAAACCACGATGTCGGAATGTTGAGAAACGGACCGTATCCTTATCCGCTTAAACGAAGAATTTTATCGTCAACAGGTCACCTTTCAAATGAAGCTTGCTCCGAAGCAATAAAAACTCTTGTTGAAAACGGTACAACCCGTTTTGTGTTGGGACATCTCAGCAAAGAGAATAATTATCCGCCGTTGGCTTATGAAACCTCAAAGGCGGCATTGACACAGATTGGTGCAACTGAAGGTGTTGACTATTTACTTGAAGTTGCCGCACCTATAGGAAAAGGAATGTCAATATTATGATAAATATTTCAATAATCGCTTTGGGAAAGCTTAAGGAAAGCTACCTTAAAGATGCGATGTCAGAGTATCAGAAACGCATATCGGGTGACTGTAAATTCAATATAATTGAGTTGAACCCGAAAAAGCTTTCGGACAGTCCCTCACAAACTGAAATTGACAATGCGTTAAAAGAAGAAGCAAAGCTTATAAAAGCAAAAATTCCTGCAAATTCCGCGATATATGCTATGTGCATTGAGGGTAAGCAGTTATCCTCGGAGGAACTTTCTGAAAAACTGCAGAAGGATGCAGTTAACGGCAGAAATAACGCAACATTTATAATCGGAAGCTCATACGGACTTGCCGACGAAATAAAATCAATGTCCGATTTCAAGCTCTCAATGTCAAAAATGACCTTTCCGCATCAGCTTGCAAGAGTGATGTTATCAGAGCAACTTTACAGAGCGGTGCAGATTGAAAAAGGAACAAAGTATCACAAATAGAAAGGAATAAACAATCATGATAAATAAACTTGTTGAAATGTCAAGGAAATACGGAAGCAATCCTGAATATGTGCTTGCAGGCGGCGGTAATACTTCCTGTAAGGATGACGATTTTTTATATGTAAAAGGCTCGGGTACATCTCTTGCTACAATCGAGGCAGAAGGCTTTGTAAAGCTTGACAGAAAAGCTCTCGGTGATATGTGGAATAAAACTTATTCTGAAAACGAAGCTGAAAGAGAAGCTCAGGTACTTGCTGATATGATGGCTGCAAGAGCCCCCGGCAACGAAAGCAAAAGACCCAGCGTTGAAACACTTTTACATAATCTTTTTGATAAAACCTTTGTGTTACATGTTCACCCTGCAATTGTGAACGGACTTACCTGCTCGAAAAACGGTGAAGCTGAAGCAAAAAGGCTTTTCCCCGAAGCAGTATGGGTAAAGCCTACAAAGCCCGGATACATTCTTTCAAACGAATGCAGAATGATGATTGAAGAATATAAAAAAGCAAACGGCAAAGAGCCCGAAATTATATTCTTGCAGAATCACGGCATATTCTTTGCGGCAAACGACCTTGAAAGAATAGACGAGCTCGCAGAAGGTGTTATGTCAACTTTAAAATCGGAAGCAGAAAGATTCCCCGATTTTGAAATAATCGAAACTCAAGCTCCCGCAGAAGTAATGAATACACTTGCAGACCTTTACGGTGGTATTGTATTATTTGAAAATAATAAAGAAATCAATACTTTTGCAAAAGATATTGAAAGTGCAAAACCTCTGATGAACAGCTTTACACCCGATCACATTGTTTACTGCAAGGCTTATCCTTTGTTTGTTGAAAAAGCAGAAGATGTAAAATCTGCCTTTGAAAATTATGAAAAGAAAAACGGATTCAAAGCAAAGGTTGTGATTTTAAAGGGTGTCGGAATGTTCTTCATCGGTGCTAACGAAAAAGATGCAGAAACCTGCAGAGTTGTCTTCGTTGACGCTATGAAAATTGCGGTATATTCCGAAAGTTTCGGCGGATATAATCACATGACACCGGAACTTGTCGACTTCATTGTTAATTGGGAAGTAGAAGCATACAGATCAAAAGTAAATTCAGGGAAATAAGGTGCAATTTTTGGTAAAAACAACCCAAAAACACCTTGACATTCAGATGCATTTATTGTAAAATGATATAGATGTAATTATATTCGGATAGCTTTTGTTTTTCATGTTTTGATTACATCGGGAACAGTCGTGTACCACTCGTGGTTTTTGCCTGACACGGTTGTTTCAATATTCAAAAATTTTTCTTTAATATGTCTTCTGAAATATCGGCTGTGAGGTATTTTGGAAAGGACACAAACCGAAAACATTTTACTGTTATTTTTAATTTGTTTTCTTAACATTTCTAATTCTTTGATAACATCAGATTTTTGAACAAAAAAGGAGGTATGATAGACTTTGGTTAGTACCATAATCGCAATAGTGATAGCTTGTGGTGCTGCAGTTGTTTCCGGTGTTGTCTGTTTTATACTCGGCGGATTGCACAGAAAAAAGGTTGCTGAAAAAGCAATCGGCTCAGCAAACCAGGAAGCTACACGAATTGTAAACGATGCTATGGCAAAGGCTGAGGCTAAAAAGAAAGAAGCCATTCTTGAAGCCAAGGATGAAATTTATAAACAAAGAAGTGAAACAGAGCGTGAGCTCAGAGAAAGAAGAAACGAAGTTCAGCGTCAGGAAAAACGCCTGATTCAAAAAGAAGAAAATCTTGAGAAAAAATCTGAAAATCTTGAAAAGAAAGATGACATATTAAATAAGAAAATCAAAGAGGCAGATGCTCATTTAGCGGAAATAGAAAGCATTAAAAAAGGACAGTTTGAAATGCTCGAAAGAATTTCGGGCTTGACCAAAGAACAGGCAAGAGATCATTTGCTTAAAACGCTTGAAAGTGAACTTGAACACGAAAAAGCAACAAAAGTAATGGATTTCAAACAGAGATACAAAGACGAAGCAGACGAATACGCAAGAGAGCTTGTTGCAACAGCAATTCAGCGTTGTGCTGCTGACCATGCGGCTGAAGCTACTGTTTCGGTAGTAGCAATTCCGAACGATGAAATGAAAGGTCGCATAATCGGTCGTGAGGGTAGAAATATCCGCACATTCGAAACAATTACAGGTGTTGACCTGATAATTGATGACACACCGGAAGCAATCACTCTTTCGAGCTTTGACCCGGTTCGTCGTGAAGTTGCAAGACTCACACTTGAAAAACTCATCAGCGACGGAAGAATCCATCCCGCACGCATTGAGGAAACTCTTGAGAAAGTCAAGAGAGATGTTGACCAGACAATTAAACAGACGGGTGAGAGAGCAGTAATTGACTCAGGCATTACAGCAGTTCATCCGGAAATCGTTAAATTACTCGGTAAGTTAAAGTATCGTACAAGTTACGGACAGAATGTACTTAACCATTCATTGGAAGTTTCATTTATTTCAGGGCTTTTAGCTGCGGAGCTCGGAGCAGATGTTAAGCTTGCAAAGAGAGCAGGTTTGTTACATGATATCGGTAAAGCACTTGACCACGAAATCGAAGGCTCACATGTTGAACTTGGTGTTGAGTGGGCTAAAAAATACAAAGAGAACGAAACGGTTATAAATGCGATTCATGCTCACCATGGCGATGTTGAAGCAAAATCGGTAATCGCTTGTATCGTTCAGGCGGCAGATGCTATTTCTGCTGCAAGACCCGGTGCAAGGCGTGAAAATGTTCAGGACTACATCAAACGCCTTGAAAAACTTGAGGAAATCGCAACATCATTTGAGGGCGTTGAAAGATCCTTTGCAATTCAGGCAGGTCGTGAAATCAGAGTTATGGTTAAGCCTGAAGTTATTTCAGATGATAAGATGGTACTTGTCGCAAGAGATATTGCAAATAAGATTGAATCTGAGTTGGTATATCCCGGACAGATCAAGATAAATATAATCAGAGAAAACAGAGCAGTTGATTTTGCGAAGTGACCTGTGGCAGACTATAATCAAACACAATAGGGGTATGCGAGAGCGTACCCCCTTTTGTTTAATAAACAGAAAGGCGGAGGTATATGAATATTTTAGCAATCGGAGATGTTGTTTCAGAAAACGGTTGTGAGTTTTTAAGAAAGCATTTGCCTGCATTAAAAAAGACAAATTCAATAGACTTCTGCATTGTAAACGGAGAAAATTCCGCAAAGGGTAACGGTATCACACCGCATTCTGCGGAATACTTATTCAG
This sequence comes from Acutalibacteraceae bacterium, assembly GCA_045540355.1. Lineage (GTDB taxonomy): Bacteria > Bacillota > Clostridia > Oscillospirales > Acutalibacteraceae > RGIG2945. The sequence goes on from JAZQHB010000057.1 coordinate 157,151, forward strand.
CAGTGGTGCCGATGTTATAACCACAGGTAATCACGCATACAGGAGAAAAGAAATATATTGCCTTTTTGATGAGGATGAGTATATATTAAGACCTGCAAACTACCCGTCGAAGAATCCCGGCAACGGCTTCGTAACGGTAGATATGGGCAGGTGCAGAGTAACAGTTGTCAATCTTATGGGCACTTATCAGTTAGACCCGCTTGAAAATCCCTTTGAATGTATCGACAGAATACTTGATGAATTAAAAGATGAAAAGATAGTTGTTGTTGACTTCCACGCAGAAGCAACAAGCGAGAAAAAAGCAATGGCTTATTATCTCGGCGGACGGGTATCGGCACTTTTCGGGACACATACCCACATACAGACTGCCGATGAGCAGATAATAGATAACTACACGGGGTATATAACAGACCTCGGCATGACAGGTCCGATAAACTCAGTTTTAGGAGTAAAACCGGAAATTGTAATTGATAAGTTCAAATATAATATGCCGACGAGGTTTGATACCGCAGACGGCGAGTGTATGCTAAACGGATGCATATTTGAAATTGAAGAAAAGACAGGAAGAACATTATCAGTAAAAAGGATTGACATAAGATAATTATTTTTCTGATACAGAAAGGTAGAACAATAACGATGAAAAAAATCATTTCAGTTGTTTTAATGATATTTATTCTGCTTTCATTTTTTTCGGCTTGCAAAGATAACGAAGAAAATGAAAACATATCAACGCAAAAAGGGGAAATCATAAACAGTAGCGAGCTTACTTTGCCGTACAGTATCAACGATTCACTCAATCCTTATATCTGCGAAACAAATGAAAATTCATATATAGCGGCTTTGATTTACGAGCCTTTGTTTACGGTGAATGCAGATTTTACCGTAAATCCCGTACTTGCAAAGTCATACAAAATCACAAATTTACTCATAAAGGTTACGATTGATACGAGTATCAAATTCAGCAACGGCTCATATCTTGCAGCTGAAGATGTTATAGCTTCATTCAATCTCGCAAAGCAATCAGCCAACTATTCACAAAGTCTTGTGTGTTTTACAACCGCTGCCGCTTATGATAATGCTACCGTTGTATTTACGATGGATAGATTAAGAGCGAATGCGGTATCCTGCCTTGATTTCCCGATAGTCAAGGTGTCTGATGGTAAACTCTACGGTACAGGCAAATATATGCTCGTTACGGACAGACTTGAGGTTAATACAAATTCCGATTATGCGGCATCTGTCAGAAATCGCACCGTAAAGCTTGAAGAATTACCTAAGGGTGACGGTTTGTATTACAGTGTGGAAGTAGGCAGCATATCAGCATATTACGACGATTTGAGTTCGGGGACAGTAAATCCCGTAACTGCAAATACTGTTTCAATTTACACAAACAATCTTGTATATCTCGGCTTTAATGCATCTGAGGGTGAGCAGCTCGCAGACAAATACGCAAGAAAAGCAATTTCACTTGCAATCGACAGAGAGAGTATTGTGAACACTTGCTTCCAGACTCAGGCAACCGCAACCGTGTTGCCGTTCAATCCTTTGTGGAAAATGACACCGAAGATAACTGAAAACAGATTGACATCAAATCATGAAGAAGCAGAGTCGGTTTTGAAAAAAGCGGGATATGATGAAAATTATCTGGGAATATATTATAAGGGAGAAAGTGTTTTAGAGCTCACCTTGGTTGTAAATAAAAACAATGCCTTCAAGGTGGCGATGGCAGAGGCTGTTGAAGCTGAGCTTGAAAAAATCGGAATGTTAATCAATGTTATTGAATTGGAAACTGCCGATTTTGAAACTGCAATAGCAAACAAAAGCTTTGATATGTATATCGGCGAAATCAGGCAGACAAACGATATGTCACTTTCACCGTTCTTTACCGAAGGTAACACAGTTTCGGCAGGAGTTGACAAAACTTCCGATACCGCCAAGGATTATGAAGCTTATGAAAACGGCACAAAGACGATAAAAGATTTTGTGAAAACATACAACAACGAAACTCCGTTCGCTGCCGTTTGCTACAGAAAAGGCATTCTTTACTACACAAAAGAGCTTGCTGATAATGTAAATGGCACATATAAAAGCGTATATTCCAACATTAATTCGTGGCATTTTAATAAAAGTTATTAAAACATTTGAAATTTTAGAAAAAGTATTATATAATATAAAAGATAATGTCAGAACGAAGAAGGAGGTTTTCGTATGATAAGAATAGATAACCACTTAGGTTCAATAGAAATTTCGGAGCATTATTTCGGTAAGCTTATCGGTAATGCCGTTTCATCATGCTTTGGTGTAGCAGGTATGGCTAACAGTAATACAAAGCAGGGTATACGCTCAATTCTTAAAGGTAAGACCGAATATCTCGACCAGGGTGTTGCAGTTCGCAGTGTCGGTAACGGACTTGTTGTCGACTTGCACATCGTAGTAACATACGGTCTTAATATTTCTGCAATCGTCAGCAGTATCACCAATAAGGTGAGCTATGTTGTTGAGGAAGCAACAGGTCTCAAGGTTTCTAAGGTCAATGTTTTTGTTGACGGTATGAAAACCGAGTAACAAAATTAGCGAGGATTGAATATGATTAACGGAAAAATGTTAAAGGATGCCTTTGTGTCCGCTTCAAATAATATTACAAATGAACGCAAAGCAGTCGATGCGTTGAATGTTTTCCCTGTTCCCGACGGAGATACGGGTACAAACATGAGTATGACAATTCAGGCGGCAGCAAGAGAAGTTTCAAGACTTTCCGCTGATTCGCCGATAAGCGTTGTTGCTGATACGGCTTCTTCGGCATTGCTTCGCGGTGCAAGAGGTAACTCAGGTGTTATTCTTTCGCTTATCTTCAGAGGCTTTTCAAAGAGCCTTAAGGGTAAGGGTGAAGCCGATTCAAACGATATTGCAAATGCTTTTGAAAGCGGTAAGGATTCCGCTTACAAAGCAGTTATGAAACCGACAGAGGGTACAATTCTTACTGTTGTAAGACTTGCAGCTGATGCTGCAAGAGCCTCAGCTGATGCAGGTGACGATGTACTCACGGTATGGGATAAAGCACTTGAAGAAGCAAAGGTTGCACTTGCTGATACTCCGAACATTCTCCCTGTTCTTAAAAAAGCAGGCGTAGTTGATGCAGGCGGTCAGGGTCTTGTTCTTATTCTTGAAGGTATGGCAAGCGTATTCAAAGACGGCATTGTTATTTCTTCGGGTGAAGCAGCTGCAAATGAAGCTCCTGCAGAACAACCAAAAAAGGTTGCGAGAAAGATTGATGCTGATATCGAGTTTGCATATTGCACTGAATTCCTTATTGAAAAGGATGAGAAGAGCACAGAAACTCCCATAAAGCTCAGAGCATACCTTGAGTCTATCGGTGACTGTGTTGTTGTGGTCGACGATGAAACAATTGTAAAGGTTCATGTCCATTCAAACCAGCCGGGTAATGTCATTACAGCTGCGTTGAAATTAGGACAGCTGATAAATATCAAAATTGAAAATATGCGTGAACAGCACGAAAATGCTGATTGGGGTGTAGGCGACGAGGTTGAGCAGGAAGTGTTAGCTCCGGTAGCACCCGAGAAGCCGTACGGCTTTGTTGCGGTGGCAGCAGGCGACGGACTTTGTCAGCTCATGGAAGAGCTCGGCGTTGACAATGTTGTCAAGGGCGGTCAGACAATGAATCCCAGTACTGATGACATTCTTGCTGCAGTTCAGGCAACTCCGGCAGAGCATGTATTTGTTTTGCCCAACAATAAGAATATCATTATGGCGGCTGAACAGGTTATCCCGTTAGCTGACAGAGGAGTAAGCGTACTTCATACAAAGACAATCCCGCAAGGTATCACAGCAGTTTTGTCATTTGATGAAAGCGATACTCCCGATAACAATCACATGAATATGATGAAAGCTGCTGAAAGAGTAGGCACAGGTCTTGTAACTTTCGCGGCAAGAGACAGTATCGTTAATGATAAAGAAATCAAAAAAGGCCAGATAATGGGTATGGAAAACGGTAAGATTACCGTTATCGAAGAAGATGTTATTACCGCCGCATATAAGGTAACAAAGAAACTCTTTAAGAAGGGCGACTCAACATTGATTACCGTCATCTACGGTGAGGGTACATCTGAAGAAGATGCCCAAGCACTTGCAGCTATGCTTGAAGAAAAGTATGGCAGAGAAGCAGAGATTTCTGTTATCAACGGAGGACAGCCGGTCTATTACTTTATGATTTCGGTTGAATAATTTATGGATATAAGATATTTAAAGGGTGTCGGAGAAAAGCGTGCTTTGCTTTTCAAAAAGCTGGGTGTTGACAGTGTCGACGCCCTTTTGTCTTTGTACCCGAGAGCTTATGAGGATTGGACTAAAATCGTTTCAATCGCCGACGCACCTATTGGCGAGGTTTGTTGTATAAAAGCAATCGTGGGTTATCCTCCGACAGAGAACAAAATAAGAAAAGGTTTGTCTATTTTCAAAACCGTTGTTACAGACGGCGAAAGTGTGATGAACATTACGATTTTTAATAATAAATATGCCGCAGAAAAGCTGAAAGAGGGAGAAGAATATCTTTTTTTCGGTAAGGCGGGTATCGGCTATTCGGGTCGTGAAATGAATTCACCCTTGATTGAAAAAGTCGAAGGTGGCGGAAAAATCAGACCTATTTATCCTTTGACTCACGGACTTACTACCAAAGTAGTTGAAAATGCGGTGAAGAATGCTATTGCGGTGACAAGTGACAGCATAAATGAAACTCTGCCTGAAGAAATAAGAGAGAAATACAACCTCTTTGACAAAAAGACCGCAATACAAAATATCCATTTTCCTCAGACACAGTATCATCTTAAACAGGCAAGACGCAGACTGATATTTGACGAATTGCTTGTATTGCAGTTAGGACTTATACTTTTAAAAAACAAAAACAGACGCCTTACCGCAATCAAAGCGGTAAATGATTACACACCGGAATTTTACAGATTTCTTAAATTTGAGCCGACGAACGCACAGAGAAAAGCGGTTAAGGAAGCTGTCAGGGATATGAAATCTGATATCCCGATGACAAGACTTCTGCAAGGTGATGTCGGCTCGGGTAAGACAGTTGTTGCGGCGGCACTTATGTATAATATGTGCAGAAATTCTTTTCAGACAGCTATGATGGCACCGACGGAAATTTTAGCACAACAGCACTATGCAACCTTAACTGAAATGCTAAAAGACACTGACCTGAAAATTGCATTGCTGACGGGTTCAACAACCGCGGCACAGAAAAAGAAAATCAAAAAGGCGTTGGAAGACGGAGAAATAGATATCGCAGTTGGTACACACGCACTTATTCAGGACGATGTGAATTTCAAAAATCTCGGTCTTGTTATAACAGACGAGCAACACCGATTCGGTGTGAAGCAGAGGTCAAAGTTGAGCGAAAAGGGTAAAAATGTGCATACATTTGTTATGTCTGCAACACCTATACCCAGGACGCTTGCTTTGATAATTTACGGCGACCTTGATATATCAATACTTGATGAAATGCCGAAGGGCAGACAGATTACGGAAACATATTCGGTAACAACAGACCTTCGGAAACGAGCTTATAACTATGTCAAAAAGCACCTTGATGAAGGCAGACAAGGCTATGTAATCTGCCCGTTGGTTGAAGAAAACGAAAGTCAGACTGCGGCGGTAACGGAATATGCTGAAAAGCTTGCCAAGGAAGATTTCAGAGATTACAAGGTAGCACTTCTTCACGGCAAAATGAAAGCGGCAGATAAAAAGTCGATTATGGAATCTTTTTCATCGGGTGAAACAGATTTGCTTGTATCAACAACCGTTATAGAGGTTGGAGTTGATGTGCCGAATGCCGCAATTATGATTATAGAAAATGCAGAGCTTTTCGGACTTTCACAGCTTCATCAGTTGAGAGGGCGAATTGGCAGAGGTAAGCATAAATCGACCTGCATACTCATTTCTGATGCACAGAATGAAGAAGCAAAGAGCAGATTGAAAACAATGTGCAAAACCACCGACGGGTTTAAAATTGCCGATGAGGATTTAAAACTAAGAGGTCCGGGTGATTTCTTCGGTGCAAGACAACACGGTCTGCCCGAACTGAAAATCGCCAATATGATGAAGGATATGGAAGTTTTAAAGCTTACACAACAAGTTGCAAAATCAATTCTTAACTCCGAGGGTGGAATTTTTAATGACAAATATTTTGCTTTGAGAGAAGAAGTCAAAAAATTGTTCGAAAATATCGGCGAAAATGCGATGAATTAAAAGATTTGTCTTGAATTTAAAATGAATTTATAATATAATTATTATTTAAGGGCGGTGAAATCCACACCGTCGAAATTAGTAACAGTAAAGCTGTTATAATATTTGTAAGAAAGGAAGATGACAGTGGTAAAGGTAACATTAAAAGGCGGAACAGTTAAGGAGTATGAGCTTAACACCACAGCGGCGGATATAGCAAAAGATATATCAATGGGCTTATACAAGGCTGCATGTGCCTGCACAATAGACGGAGAGGTGAAGGACCTTCGAACTACCATCGACAAGGATTGCGAGCTTGCAATTTTAACTTTCGATGACGAAGAGGGCAGAAAGACATTCCGTCACACTGCATCTCATGTTCTTGCACAGGCAGTAAAAAGACTCTATCCCGAAGCAAAGCTTGCAATCGGACCGGCAATTGATGACGGTTTCTATTATGATTTTGATTCAGAGATTTCTTTCACACCCGAAATTCTTGAAAAAATCGAAGCTGAAATGAAGAAAATCGTTAAAGAAAAGCTCCCTCTTGAAAAATATGAGCTTGAGCCCGAAGAAGCAATTGCATATTATGAAAAACTCGGTGAGGTTTATAAAGTTGAGCTTATAAAAGAACATTCAGAAAAAGGCGAAAAGATTTCTTTCTATAAGCAGGGCGAATTCAATGAGTTGTGTGCAGGACCTCACATTCCCGACACCGGCAGAATCAAGGCTTTTAAGCTTACAAGCTGCACAGGTGCTTATTGGAGAGGCGACTCAAAGAATAAGATGATGCAGAGAATCTACGGTACTGCATTTACAAAGCAGGCTGATTTGGATGCACACCTTGAAAGAATAGAGGAAGCTAAAAAGCGTGACCACAACAAGCTCGGCAGAGAGTTGGAGCTCTTCACAACATCTGATGTTATCGGACAAGGTTTGCCGATAATGCTTCCCAACGGTGCAAGAATTATCCAGCTTCTCCAGAGATTTGTTGAAGACGAGGAACAGAAGAGGGGTTGGCTTCTTACAAAAACACCTTTTATGGCAAAGAGTGACTTATATAAAATTTCAGGTCACTGGGGTCATTATAAGGATGGTATGTTTGTTTTGGGTGACGAGGAAAAAGATGATGAGGTATTTGCACTTCGTCCGATGACTTGTCCGTTCCAGTATCAGGCATATCTCAACAAAAATCGTTCATACAGAGATTTACCGTTAAGATATAACGAAACATCAACATTGTTCAGAAATGAAGCTTCAGGTGAAATGCACGGTCTTATCAGAGTCCGTCAGTTTACTATTTCTGAAGGACATCTTATGTGCCTTCCCGTGCAGCTTGAGGATGAATTCAAGGGTTGCCTTGAGCTTGCAATCTATATGCTCAAAACACTCGGCCTTTATGAAGATGTTTCATACCGTTTCTCACAGTGGGATCCCGACGACAAAGAAAAATATATCGGCACACCCGAACAGTGGGATGAAGCACAGGGCATCATGAAGAAGATTCTTGACAATCTTGAAATTCCTTATGTTATCGGTATCGGTGAAGCTGCATTCTACGGACCGAAGCTTGATATTCAGATTAAGAATGTTCATGGTAAGGAAGATACACTTATTACAATACAGATTGACCAGTTGCTTGCAAAGCAGTTTAATATGGAATATGTTGACCGTGACGGTTCAAAGAAAAATCCGTATATCATTCACAGAACATCAATCGGTTGTTATGAGAGAACTCTTGCACTTCTTATCGAAAAATACGCAGGTGCATTCCCGATGTGGTTAGCACCCGAGCAGGTAAGAATCCTCCCGATTGCTGACAGACACCACGAAAAAGCATTCGAAATCAAGGATATGCTTTTCAAGGCAGGTATCAGAGTTGAGGTTGATGACAGAGCCGAAAAGACAGGCTACAAAATCAGAGAAGCACAGCTCAAGAAAATACCCTATATGCTCGTTGTCGGTGACAAGGAAGCAGAAGAAGGCACAGTTTCCGTTCGTAAACGCGGAGCAGGCGACCAGGGTGCAATGCCTGTTGAAGACTTCTTGAAGCAAGCACTCGCAGAAGTTGAATCAAAAGTAATTGAATAATTGAATTTAAGGGACGCGTCTTTGTATGTAAGTTTAATACATCAATTCAAAGATCGTCCCTTTGCTAAAAGAATATAGATTGTATTTGTTAAGTTTTGAGGTGAGTATTCCGATGATGAAATTCTCTTTTGAAATAAAAAGAGATGTATATGTTTTCAGGCAAAATCTTGATTCAAGAGTTAAAAATGATGTTCCGAAAAAGTGGCTGTTGTTTGATTATTATTCCGAGGGTCTGAATTTTACCGACAACGGCAAATATATAAAAGGAATATATTCAGACTTTGAAGATGAACCCGGTAATGTTGTGAATAAAACACCTTTTCAGGTTTATTTTTGCGGAAAGATAGTTGAACGGAATCAAAAAAATTTTTTTGAAGGGTGGATATATCCCGAGCCGTTCCAATTTGTTATGATAACGGGATTGTCGTTTTGCGGATTTAGTTTTTTAAATTGGTATTCACTTCTTATAATTGTACCTATTTATTCATTTTTTCTTTGGTGCTTTTTATCATTGATCAAAAGAAGCTATAAGGATTTAGAAGATTTTGTAGGTTGAAAAAATAAAACAATTGTGTAAAGTGTATTTTTTTGCGTTTGTTGTTTGTGAATACAGACGAAAATTAAGATGATGTAAATTTTTTTGTAGACATAATTGCCGTTTAATGTTAAAATTAATTGTAAATAATTTCGAAGGAGTACAAAATTATGAAGAAAGTATTATCAGTTCTGCTTGCATTAGTTATGATATTTTCTGTATTTCAGATATCATTCACCGCTTTTGCTGCAGAAGATGAAAAATTGCCGATTGTTTTCGTAACGGGAATCGGTCAGACATTTTCTCATGTAAAAGCAAAAAGTGCTGAAGATGCAGATTATTTCTATCCTTACAAGGAAAGTCCCGATAGCGAAGTTGAATATATACCTTGTGCGGGAAGCAAGACAAAGGGTACCAATATTTTTATTACAAATATCGGCGGCTCTTTATTGAATATTTTAAAAAGCCCCACAAAGCTTATAAGATCTTTAGCAGGAATTACTCAGCTTTTGGCATCTATATTAACAGGCTCATACTTGCTTGATGATGAGAATCTTGCAACCATTCTCAGAGAGGTTCTTTATCTTATGACTGTTGATGAAAACGGTGATTTGCCCGATGAAGTTTTTGTTCCTTTCTATGACTATCCTGTAGAATATTATATGGATAAAGAAGATTTAGCTGAACTTCCGAAGGAAAAATATGCACAGAACCCCAAAGATCGCTTTAATTCCATGATAGGCTACAGTGATGAAATTGCAAAGTACGGCGAAGACAGAGTATTCTGCTTCAACTATGCACCGTACGGCAGTATCGAGAATCTTACAGACAAGCTTGATGCATATATCGAAAATATTCAAGAAGAATATTTCCCCAATCAGAAGGTAATCCTTGTACCTATGAGCATGGGTGCTACGGTGGTAAGTAATTACCTTTACAAATACGGCAACAAAGAAGATGTTGCAAAGGTTATCAGCGTCGTAGGTTGCTGGCAGGGTAGTGACTTGTTTGCAGACCTCATTGAAGGTAAATATGCAGAAAACTCACCCGAAATCTTCTACACAGAGATGTGGTCAGGATTGTTAAACGGTGAAGGTTTGGGAAGTCTTTTAAGTATTGTATTCCATTGTATGTCAAAGGAAACATTGACACCCGCACTCAAGACGGCGGCAAGACTGGTTTCAGAAGAATTGATTTTGAAAACTCCGTCAATGTTAGGTCTTATACCGCCTGAAAGATACGATGCAATCAGAGAAGAATATCTTACAAGACCGGGATATGAAGCAGCACTCAAGGAAGCTGACGAATACCATAAAGCACAGGTAGCAGTTAAGGATACAATGAAAAAGCTCAACGAGGAGCAGGGCGTTGAATTCTATTTCATCGCAGGTTATGACCTTGGTTTTGGTGAAGTGTCACCGACATACGCAATGTTCAGATGCTTCGAATCATCGCCGACAACTAACTCCGATGAGATTATACAGATTGGTTCAACAACAGTCGGTGCAACAAGCGTAACTCCCGGCACACAGTTCAGTGCTGAATACATAAGCGAAGCAAAAGCAAACGGAACATACAAATATATTTCTCCTGAAAAATCAGTTGATTTATCTACTGCAATTTTCCCGGACCACTGCTTCCTGTTCAAGGGTCAGAAGCATGAGCTTGAAAACAATAAGGTTGCTATTGCAACTGCAGTTAAAATAGCAACAGGTGAAATTACCGATGTAAATTCAATCCCTGAATATCCTCAGTACAGCACAAAGATTGAAAATGATATAAACGAGCCTGAAGAATGGGATTATTACCTTTCATTCGTAACAAAGCCGTTGCATACAGTTCTTTATTACTTCACAGGACCGCAGGGTATTCCTGATTTATTAAAAAAATAAATAACAACTGAGAGGGCAGATGATTCTGTCCTCTTTCATTTTGGTTGACAAAACGGACAAGTAAGGATAAAATATTTTTGGTGATGAAATGAAAACTTTATTTAAAAACGGTAATGTGATAAATGTATTTACAGGTATCTGTGAAAAAGCAGATGTCCTTGTTGAAGATAATAAAATCATCGGTGTTGGGGAGTACCGTGATGCTGATGTTATAAAAGATGTGTCGGGCAAATATATCTGCCCGGGTTTTATTGACAGTCATATTCACATTGAAAGCTCAATGCTGTCACCTGTTGAATTTGCAAAGGTGTGCATACCTCACGGTACAACTTCGGTTATTGCAGACCCTCACGAAATTGCAAATGTATGCGGTAAAAAAGGTATTCAGTATATGCTTGATGCGAGTGAAGGTTTACCCCTTGATGTTTATCTGATGTTGCCGTCTTGTGTACCCGCAACAAAATTCTGTGAATCGGGTGCGGTCCTAGAAGCTGAAGATTTAGAAGAATTTTATTCACATCCGAGAGTCCTCGGGCTTGGTGAAGTAATGAATTTTGTCGGAGTTATCAACGATGATGAAAAATTACTGAATAAAATCAAAGCGGCACAAGCACACAATTTAACAGTAAACGGTCACGCTCCGTTGCTCACGGGGACAGACCTTGACAAATATATCGCAGCGGGTATTGAAGATGACCACGAATGTACCTCTGCGGCAGAAGCGAAAGAACGCATATCAAAAGGACAGAAAATTATGATCAGAGAGGGTACATCTGCAAGAAATCTTGATGCAATGTTACCTTTGTTTGATGAGCCTTGGTGCAGAAATTGTATGCTCGTCACCGACGACAAACACCCCGCAGATTTACTCAATAACGGACATATTGATGATATAATCCGCTCGGCAGTAAAGTCGGGAAAGTCTGCTGTAACAGGTATTCAAATGGCTACGATTCAAGCGGCAGAGCATTACGGCTTGAAAAAAATCGGTGCAATAGCACCCGGCTATGCAGCAGATATTCTGGTGCTCGACGACCTTGATTCTGTGTCTGTCAGCGTCGTTTACAAAAACGGCGTATGTGTATCAGAAAATTGTAAAATTAAAGATTTCGACGCACCCGAAATTAACCCTGAAATTGAAAATGCAGTCAGAAATTCTTTCAAACTGAAAGAACTTACGAATGAAGATTTTTATATAGATTGTAACACTCAAAAAGATTGCAATGTAATCGGTGTAATCAAAGGTGAATTGCTGACTGATAAAAAAGTTATAAAGGTTGATTTTTCAAAAAATAACGGAATAGATGTAGATGCCGATATTCTTAAAATAGCAGTAATTGAGCGACACAATAATACGGGTCACATCGGACTTGGTTTTATAAACGGAATAGGACTTAAAGAAGGGGCAATTGCATCTTCAGTTTCTCATGATTCACATAATCTTATTGTAATCGGCACAAATGAAAAAGATATGACAGCAGCAGGCAACAGAATCCGAGAAATCGGCGGCGGTAATGTGGTGGTTAAAAACGGAAAAATTGTTGCAGAAATGCCTTTGCCGATTGCAGGACTTATGACAGATGTATCTGCAAAAGAAATTGCAGATTTGAACGAAAAGGTAAGAAAGAGTGTATATACACTCGGTGCGGATAAGGACATCGAGCCGTTTATGACAATGGCTTTCGTAGGACTTCCTGTAATTCCTCACCTGAAATTGACTACAAACGGTCTTGTAGATGTCAATAAATATGAGCTTGTGCCGTTGTTTGCAGAGATTTGAGGTGAAATCTTGAACACGAAAGAAATTGTAAAGCTACTATCAAAAGAAGCACTTGGTTTTTATGATATCGAAACAGAAGATATAGTCACTTCGACGAATGATATTATAAAAGAACAAGCAAAAAAATCTGCTCCGGAGGGTACGGTTTTAATAAGTCGGGAACAGACGAAAGGCAAAGGTACAAAGGGAAGAAGCTTCTTTTCACCCAAGGGTGGCGGAATTTATATGAGCGTACTGTTAAGACCTGACCTGCCGCCGGAAAAGACCCTTATGATAACGACTGCAGCAGCAGTTGCGGTATGTAAAGCAATAGAAAACTTGACTGATAAAAGTCCGAAAATCAAGTGGGTGAACGATATTCTCATTGACGGCAGAAAAGTCTGCGGAATACTCACAGAGGGAAGTGTCGGACAATATGCGGTATTGGGAATAGGCATCAATGCTTTTGTACCTGAAAACGGCTTTCCTGAAGAAATTAAAGATATTGCAGGTGCAGTTTGTGATGAGTATAAAGAAAATTTCAAAAATCAACTTGTTGCAGAAATACTCAATAGCTTTTTAACTTACTACAAAGACCTCGCAAACAATCCGCATACGGCTGACTATAAATCGTATTCGGCTATTTTGGGAAATGAAATAACTGTTATTGAAAACGAAAAACAAACTCCTGCAATTGCAGTAGATATAGACGACGATTGCAGATTAAAAGTTAAATTCAAAGACTCAAGTGAAAAACTTCTCAATTCCGGAGAAGTGACATTGAATTTACAAAAATAAAAATGAAACGGAGAGGAAAAATGGAGTTAAAAAAGGTGAAAACTGAAAGAAATTACGGTATTGATTTGCTGAGAATAGTGTCAATGCTGTTTGTCGTTGCGTTGCACACCTTGAATCAAGGCGGAATTTTGAATAATACAGAACCATTTTCTTTCAAGTATTTTTTTGTTTATTTTTTGTATATTGCTGCATTTTGTGCGGTTAATTGTTATGGTTTGATAACTGGCTATGTAGGATATTCGTCTTCAAAACATAAATACTCAAATATTATAAATCTATATTTGCAAACATCATTTTACGCATTACTTTCTGTTATTCTTTATCTGTGTTTTAAGCCTGAAAATATAAATATTGAATCGTTGTTAGATATAGTGTTCCCATTCCTAATAGAAAGCTATTGGTATTTTGGTGCATATTTTGCAATGTTTTTCTTTATTCCTATTATAAACAAAGGCATACAAGCTTGTGAGAAAAAGTATCTTGATATGTTCGTTGCCTTTATTCTGTTGTTTTTTTCTGTTTTTTCAACGGTAATAGCAAGGAATTATTATGATTTGGAAAGGGGCTACACTTTCTTCTGGCTTGTAATCTTATACATTCTCGGTGCATATATCAAGAAATACGAAATAGATAAGAAAATAAGCAGTATAAAATGCCTTGCATTATATTTGCTTATGGTAGTTGCAACACTCGGACTGAAACTTGCCTGGGAATACTACGGATTGAAGGAAACAGGCGAGTTCGAAGTAAAAGGCGGATTGTTTATATGTTATATCTCTTTGCCGATACTGCTTTGTGCAATAGCATTGCTTATGTTATTTGCAAAGCTTAATGTTAAAGGAGTGTTGAAGAAAATTGTGAAAGTTTCTTCTCCTCTTGCTTTTGGCGTGTATCTTTGCCATTCGTCAGAGTTTTTCTGGGGTGAAATTCTCAATGGATTGTTTTCAGGAATTGTAAAGCTAAACACTGTATTGTATATATTTGGAGTTATAGGAGCAATATTGTCAGTATATCTTGTAAGCATGGTGATTGAATTTATAAGAAGCAAGTTATTTGAACTGTGCAGAATCAAAAAGTTTTCAATTTGGCTTGAAGGTCTGATAACAAAAATTGTCTCAAAGTGTTTTTCACTATTCGATAAAAAAGTGAATGAATAAAATTTCGAACCGACACATTGATGTCGGTTCTTTTTTTGACAAAAAAGAATGGTTTTAGCATATTGATTGCGACAGTATTTTTAAAACTGACACATTATAATATATACGAGGTGAGCGAATGAGTCAGGTTGTATATGTTGATGTTTTGCTTGCTTTGAATATTTTTATCAATTTCTTTTTGTTGATGACAACTGCATTGATAACAAAAACAAATGTAAAACGCTTAAGAATACTCTGTGCATCGGTAGTCGGAGGGATATATTCGCTGTCTATTCTTCTGCCGATGAGCTCTTCGGTTTTATCGGGAGTGTTGCGGTTTGTTTTTTCACTGATTATTGTAGCGGTTGCATTCAGAATTAAAAATCTGCGGAGCTTTTTGAGGTATTGGGGAAGCTTTTTTCTCAGCAATTTTGCATTTGCAGGTATAATGCTTGCGGTGTGGTTTGCGTTGAAACCACCCGGAATGGTATATTCAAACGGTGCAATTTATCTGAATGTCAATACACTCACACTTGTTATAGGCACGATAATATGTTATGTGATACTGGGTGCTATTTCAAAATTCACCGCAAAAAATGCACCTGACAGTCATATCTGCGAAATAGAGATTGAGATGTTCTCAAAAAAGGTAAGGCTTAAAGCCTTGATAGATACTGGCAATTCTCTGAAAGATTCTTTTACAGGTGATCCGGTTGTTGTAGTGCAGGGAGATTACATAAAAAGCATTCTTCCTGACGAAGTGAGAAAATTTGCCGAAAATAAAAAAATCCCCGAGAACGAGGATTACATAAAACAGGTGAGATTGATACCTTGCTCAACAGTTAACGGTGAAGGTGTGCTTGCATCTGTAAGAAGTGAAAGTGTCAGGATATTTTATAAAAAAGAAATTTATATATCAAAAAGGTCGTTTATCGCGGTATCACAAAACCCATTGTCATCGGGAGAATATTTTGCATTGATAAGCGGAGAAATGTTGGAGGCTTCTGAAAAATATGAAGAATTATCTAGTAATCAACTTGAGAAATCTATTTAAAAAGCTAAAACGCATATTTAAACTTGATGTCAGGGAAATCAATTACATAAACGGGCCCGAAGTTTTACCGCCACCGCTTACAAAAGAGGAAGAAGAAGCGGCGATGGCACAACTTGAAAACGGCGACGAAAGTATTAGAGAAAAGCTGATTGTTCACAACCTACGATTGGTGGTATATATCGCAAAAAAGTTTGAAAACTCAAATGTCGGCGTAGAAGATTTAATTTCAATCGGCACAATCGGTCTTATCAAGGCAGTAAGAACATTTTGCCCGCAGAAGAAAATCAAGCTTGCAACCTATGCTTCAAGATGTATTGAAAATGAAATACTTATGCACTTAAGAAAAACCAATGTGACAAGAAATGATGTGTCCATTGATGAGCCATTGAATGTTGATTGGGACGGAAACGAATTGTTGCTGTCAGATATTTTAGGTAGTGAGCCCGACCTTGTAAACCGAGGAATTGAGGAAGAAGATGAGTGCGATTTATTACGGAAAACCGTTGAAAAATTAAATGACAGAGAACGACTGATTATGGAGATGCGTTTCGGAATCGGCGGAGGAAAAGAACACACGCAAAAAGAAGTAGCTGATATTTTAGGCATCTCACAAAGTTATATTTCAAGACTTGAAAAGCGTATAATAGAAAAGCTGAAAAAAGAAATGACTATTATAGGAGGTTAGAGTGTGCATTGTTGCGTGACCGAATTAAGGGATAAGGAAGTCATAAATAAAGACAACGGTTGCAGACTGGGAAATGTAAGCGATGTTGAAATAAATACCTGCGATGGAAAAGTTGTTGCGCTTCTGATTTACGGCAGAGCAAAATTAGGCGGAATTATGGGCAGATGTGAGGATATACGCATCTGTTGGGAAGATGTTGATGTAATCGGTGATGACATAATATTGGTGCATTATAAATCACCGCCTCAACCGCAACCGAGAAAAAGCGGAAATATTTTAAATAATTTTTTTCATTGAAAATACCCCTCAGCATTTTCAGCTGAGGGGTAAAGCTTTTTTAAACGATTTCTGCCTTCCAAGTGAAGTTAAATGTTTCGCCTTTGTTCAAGTGTTCGATTGCCTGTTTCTTTGTGAAATCCTCGTTACCGTGGATTGTATCGCAAACACCGTGCCAGGGCTCTATGCAGACATAGGGTGCACCGGGTTTTGCCCATATTCCGAGATAAGGAGCGTTACCAAGGTCAAAACGGACTTCGCGGTTGTGGTTGGGACTTTTTAAAGTAATGCTTTTTGATTTAAAGCCTTTGAGAATCAAAGCGTCTGTTTCAAAAATATCTTCCGTGATGAGAATTTCGTTGCTGTTATCCAATGCGGGGAAGGTTTCGTCGATTCTTATGCCGTCCTCATTGATTCTTTCTGTGCGGAGATTTTCATTTTCAGAGAAATAAAGGCTGTCTCCGATTTCACAGTTGAATCCGGGATGAGCACCAAGTGAGAAATACATATCACCGTCAGTTTTGTTGATTACGGTATGAGATACGCAGATGATGTTTTTATCGAGTGTGTATTTAACCTGAAGTTCATAATCAAAGGGATAAATCTTGAGTGTTTCTTCGTTGCTTTCTATTGAAAAAACTGCGTAATTTTCGCCCTCTTCTTTGAGGTCAAAATTCATTTTTCTGACAAAACCGTGACGGTTGAGGTGATATTCTTTGCCGTTATATTTGAAAGTCTGCTTATGTAATTCACCGACTATCGGGAAAAGTATAGGTGACTGACCCGACCAGATTTCCTCTTTGCCGTACCAAAGATATTCGCAGTCATTTTGTTTGTTGTAAATGCTTTTGAGTTCAGCACCTAAATCCGAAATTTTAATTGATAAATAATCGTTTTCTATTGTTTTAATCATGATTTTTATAACCTTTCTGAAAAGTTAAGAAAATTTTAACATAATAAGGCTCTTTTGTAAAGCAAAATACTTGTAAAACTCCGATAAAAATGTTAGAATAAATTAGTTATAATGGGGTGGTATAAGTGGTATCTAAACTTTGGAAAACAAAGGAATATGATATTTCCGAAGTCCTCAGCATACAAAAGAATTATGACTTGCCGAGAGTGCAGGCTGTATTGACCGCCGCAAGAGATTTAAAAGAAGATGTCTGCAGTGTGGCTGACCCATATCTTTTTGACGATATGAAGACAGCGGTTGACAGAATAAAGCTTGCAATAAGTAACAAAGAAAGAATTACTGTTTACGGTGACTATGACGCTGACGGTGTAACCGCGACGGCGTTACTTTACTTATACTTGAAAGAAAACGGTGCTGATGTTGACACCTATATCCCGGACAGGATGAATGAGGGTTACGGTCTTAATGAAAATGCCGTAAGAATGTTAAAAGCACAAGGAACAAACCTAATCGTGACGGTTGATAACGGCATAGGTTCTATTACACTTTCAAAGCTTATAAAAGAATTATCAATGGATTTGATAGTAACAGACCACCACTTGGGCGGTGATGAAATTCCCGAAGCTGTAGCTATACTTAATTGCAACACGGCGGGTTATAAGGGCAATTTCAAAAGCTTTGCCGGAGTAGGCGTGGCATTTAAGCTTGTCTGTGCATTAGAGGGTAACAGTGAGCGAATTTTAGAAAAATATGCAGACATCGTTGCAATAGGCACAGTCGGTGATGTTATGCCGATGATTGATGAAAACAGGATTATAGTCAAAAAAGGCATAGAGCTGATTGAAAGAGCACCAAAAACGGGAATTGCATCTCTTGTAAAATTTGCAGACATAGGTCAAAGAGCAATTACTGCAAGCTCGATAGCATTCGGTATAGTGCCGAGGATAAATGCAGCAGGCAGAATGGGTTCAGCCGTGACTGCCTTGGAATTACTTATAACGAACAATCCCGACAGAGCTGACGAATTAGCAGAACAGATTTGCAAAGAAAATACAAAAAGACATGAAACAGAGGCTAAAATTACCGCAGAAGCAGAGAAAAATCTGCTCGGGGATACTACAGACCGATATCAGAAAGTCATTGTTGCAGACGGCGATGATTGGCATGACGGAGTTATAGGAATAGTAGCCTCAAGAATTGTTGACAGATTCGGCAAACCCGCAGTTATTGTTTCAAAGCACACAGACCTTGCAAAAGGCTCGGGAAGAAGCATCGACGGTTTTTCTCTCTATGATTCTCTCAATAAGGTTTCGCATCTGTTCAGTAATTTCGGAGGACACGAAAAAGCGGCGGGATTTTCTCTGAAATCTAATGATGTAGATACATTCAAAAAAGAGCTTAATTCAAGCCTTAAAGATGTTGAAATGCCTCGCGTGGAATTGACACTTGATTGCGATATAGATATATCTGAAATAAATATTGAACTCTGTGATTTTCTGAAGAATATGGAGCCCTTCGGAGTCGGCAATGAGGAGCCGTTATTCGGTATTTTTAAACTGAAAATAGAAAACATATCACCTGTTTCGAACGGCAAACATTTAAGACTTACATTCTCTCACGGCAACAACAGAATACAAGCTATGTATTTCGGAATGAGTGCAGATATGTTCGATTATAGTGTTGGCGATGTCGTTGATATCGCAGTAAATCTTGAAAGAAATGAATACATGGGCAGGGTAAGACCTGCGGTATATATCAGAGATATCAAACTGTCAAGCATGAATTTTGAGGATGTTTTCAAAGGTGAAAGAATTTTTGAAAAATATAAGCGAGGCGAAAAGCTGACACCTGATGAAGCCTTGTATATTATCCCTGAAAGAAATGTTCTTGAAGCGACATACAGATATATCAGAAATAACTTGTCGGCAAATCCCCTTGCTATATGTAAAAAAATCGGCTCTTTCGGCGAAAAATACGGAAGCGTGTTAGTCGCAACGGAAGCCTTGCTTGAACGACGACTTATAAAATATTCAGAAAAGAATACACTTGTTATAGACAGTACGGAAAAGACGGATATAAACTTATCTGCTGTTCTGGTTGATTTGAAGGAGATAGCAAATGAACGATGATATGAAAAAAGCTTTTCTTGAAATGCGTTCTCTTATGGAGAAAAGCTGCAGCGAAGAAGATTTGTCGATGATAGACAGAGCTTTTGAGCTTGCGTCTAAGGCACATGAAGGTCAGAAGCGTCTTTCAGGTGAGGAATTTGTTTCTCATCCGCTTTGTGTTGCCCGAATACTTGCAAATATGGGTATGGATGCATCATCAGTAATAGCTGCGTTACTTCATGATACGGTTGAAGATACAGACCTTTCTATAGAAACAATAATGCAGGACTTCGGTACGGATATAGCACTTTTGGTAGACGGCGTTACAAAGCTTGGTAAAGTGCCGCTTTCAACAAAAGAAGAAGTACAGGCAGAAAACCTCAGAAAAATGCTCCTTGCCATGAACAAGGATATAAGAGTTATCATCATAAAGCTTGCTGACAGAATTCACAATCTGCGGACACTCGAGTTTATGCAACCGCAGAAACGCCTTGACAAAGCCTTGGAAACGCTCGAAATATATGCACCGATTGCTCACCGATTAGGTATCAGAGCGATAAAGGAAGAGCTTGAAGATTTGGCAATCAGCTTCCTTGACCCGGTAGCATATCACGAAATCGAACAGTCCCTTGAAAAGCAAAGCGGAACAAGAATGGAGTTCCTTGAAAATATAAAAGCAAAAATCGGTGAAAGAGTGCATCATACTATGCCTCATGCAAAAATTGACGGCAGAATCAAGAGCGTTCACGGCATATATAAGAAAATGTATATGCAGAATAAAAATTTTGATGAAATATATGATGTTTATGCGGTAAGGGTTATCGTAGATACAGTTGAAGAATGTTATAATTGTTTTGGTATAATCCACGATATGTTTCAGCCTATCCTCGGCAGATTCAAAGACTATATTTCAACTCCAAAACCGAATATGTATCAATCCCTCCATACAACTGTTCTCGACAAAGAGGGAATACCTTTTGAAGTTCAGATAAGAACATGGGATATGCACCATACCGCCGAATACGGTGTTGCCGCACATTGGAAGTATAAAGCGGGAATGAACACAGGCAAAGAAAAGATAGAAGACCGCCTTGTATGGGTAAGACAGTTGCTTGAAAGTCAGACAGACAGCGGCGATGTTGAGGATATTGTCCGCACAATCAAAACCGACCTTGTACCCGAAGAAGTGTTTGTCTTCACACCCAAAGGTGATGTTATTTGTCTGCCGCTCGGTGCAACGGTAATTGACTTTGCTTATGCAATCCATTCCGCAGTCGGCAACAAAATGGTGGGTGCAAAGGTTGACGGAAGAATCGTATCGCTTGATTATCAGGTTAAAACAGGTGAAATTGTTCATGTTCTGACATCATCTCAGCAGGGAAAAGGTCCGAGCAGAGATTGGCTGAAGATTGTAAAAACAAGTCAGGCGAGAAATAAAATCCGTTCATGGTATAAAAAAGAAAAAAGAGAAGAAAACATCATCGAAGGAAAGCTGGAGCTCGAAAGAGAATTCCGTCGAAACAATATGCGTTTTGATGATGAACAGTTTAACACATTTGTTATGGCTATTGCTGAAAGACAGAGATGCAAGACTATGGATGACTTCTTTGCGGCGATAGGATACGGAGGCATCAGTCTTAACAAGATGATGCCTAAGATAAAAGAGGACTACACAAAAGCTTACAGAGCAACTCCCAAAACCGAGCTGCTTGACCATAAACCTGTAAAGAAAACAAAATCCTCGGAAGGTATAGTTGTCGAGGGTGTTGATAACTGCCTTGTCAAGTTTGCAAGATGTTGTAATCCTCTGCCGGGTGATGATATTATCGGTTTTATCACAAGAGGGCATGGCGTGTCTGTCCACAAGAGAGATTGCACCAATGTACCGAAATCAATACCTCTTTGTAACGAGCCCGAAAGATGGATAAATGCATATTGGGATAAGAATGTCAAGGAAGAATTCCAATCAACGCTCATGATTACCGCGTTGAGCAGATTGGGACTTTTAGCCGATGTTTCAGGTCTTATTGCGGCATTGAGGGTTAATATTCATGCAACCAATACAAGAAGCATCAAAGACGGCAGATGTATGATGAGTATAACAATAACCGTCAACGGAGCAGAACACTTAAAGAGCGTTATTTCAAAGCTTGAAAAAATTGACGGCGTACTGATGGTAGAAAGGGCAACGATGTAATGAAAGCAGTGATTCAAAGAGTAAGTGAAGCATCTGTTTCTGTTGATGGAAAGGTGATTTCACAGATAGAAAAAGGGTATCTCGTTTTACTCGGAGTAGTTGACGGAGATACCGAAAAAGAAGCGGATATTATGGCGGAAAAGCTTCTTAAGCTCCGCATATTTGAAGATGAAAATGAAAAGATGAATCTTTCAATCAAGGATGTTGACGGTGATATTCTGGTTGTATCGCAGTTCACTTTGTGTGCGGATTGCAAAAAGGGTAACAGACCTTCATTTACATCATCAGCAGCACCTGATGAAGCAAACAGACTTTATGAATATTTCACAGACAAGCTGAGAACAGAGATTAAAAATGTCGGTACGGGCGAATTCGGTGCAGATATGGATGTAGCACTTCACAATGACGGACCTGTTACGATTCTTTATGATACCGATTTGTGGATTAGGAAGTGATTTTTTGCAGATAGAAATATTAAGCTCTCTTGAAATGGGCGAAAACTGCTACATTGTAACCGATGAAAACAGCGATGAGACTTTAGTTATAGATCCCGGATTTTTTAATGAAGATTTGAGAAAAGCCATTGAGAGTAAAAACATAAAATATATTTTACTGACCCACGGTCATTTTGACCATATTGCAGGTGTTGCAAAGCTTAAAAAGCTGACAGATGCAAAAATCTGCATTGCTGAAGAAGATGAAATCTGCCTTTATGATGACGAGGAAAATCTTGCTGAAATGGCAGGTGAATTACCGATTGAAAAAAGTAAGGCTGATATAATCGTCAATGAGGGCGATGAGATAAAAATTGGTGACACACGGTTTTATGTCATGAAAACTCCGGGTCATTCAAAAGGTTCTGTATGTTACATCTGCAAAGAAGAGAGGGTAATCTTTTCAGGTGACACGCTTTTTAAAAGAACTGTCGGAAGAACCGATTTTAAAACCGGAAATATCGATGAAATGTATGCGACGCTCAAAAGGTTGGTTGACCTTGACGGAGACTATAAAGTTTTACCGGGTCACGGTCCCGAAACAACTCTGAATGACGAAAGAGTTGCAAATTTATATGTAAGAAGAATGAACAAGAGGATGTCAGAATGATACTTGTAATTGATAATCATAAATTCCATTATGAAATGGAGAACTTGTGCAGAGTGTTTTTTCCTTATGAAAAAATCTCTGTGACTACAGAGAATGAAAATGATAATAAAAAGGTGATAACAGGTCTATCGCAAACAGACGGTGTGTATAATATATCTGTAAAGGTGACATGCGACGGTACTTCAATTGAAAAAAGCCATTCTGCCGATTCTGAAACGACGGAAGATGAGCTTGAAATCATAATGGCACAGAAGCTTTTTGAAGCCTTGTGTGAGCTTACGGGATATGTGCCTGATTGGGGTATACTCACAGGTGTAAGACCGTCAAAGCTTATGACAGCGATAGTCGAAGAAGTAGGCGAAGAAACTGCAAAAGCATATTTCACTCAAAAGCTTAAAGTGTCGGAAAAAAAGACTGAGCTTGCACTGAATGTTGCAAAAGCGGAAGAAAAAATAATTGCAAATTCAAAACCTAATTCAATAAGTCTTTATGTATCAATTCCTTTTTGCCCTACAAGGTGCAGCTATTGTTCGTTTGTATCACACTCAATCAAAAATGCACATAAGCTGATGCCCGTATATACAGAGTATCTCTGCAAGGAAATTGATGTTCTCGGCGAAACGGTCAAGGGATTGGGGCTTAAGCTTGAAAGTATTTATTTCGGCGGCGGTACACCGACAATACTCAATGCCGACCAACTCAAGCAGATTTTTGAAGCTATCGAAAGAAACTTCGATACATCAACGATAAGCGAGTACACAGTTGAAGCAGGCAGACCAGATACAATAACTCAATCTGTACTTGAGGCTTTGAAAGAGGCAGGAGTAAGCAGAATAAGCATCAATCCGCAGACCTTTAACGAAGATGTGCTTGAAAAAATAGGCAGAGCACACAGTCCTTTGCGTACACTTGAAGCGTACAGAGTGGCAAGAGAT
The DNA here is from genome assembly GCA_045540355.1 of Acutalibacteraceae bacterium. Classification (GTDB taxonomy): domain Bacteria; phylum Bacillota; class Clostridia; order Oscillospirales; family Acutalibacteraceae; genus RGIG2945. Next base: position 180,880 of record JAZQHB010000057.1, read on the forward strand.
GTCGGACACAAGAATATCAATATGGATCTGATTGCGGGCTTGCCGACAGATACATTGGAAAGTTTTGAAAATTCATTGAAGCAGACAATCGAGTTAGAACCCGAAAATATAACAGTACACACTCTGGCTTTGAAGCGTTCGGCAAAGCTTTTCCAAGAAAACGAATCTGAAATGTCAAGCGGAAAGCTTACTGCACAGATGCTTGAAACTGCAAGCAAGCTTTTGTATGAAAGCGGATATTTTCCATACTATATGTATAGACAGAGCAGATGTATAGGGAATCTTGAAAATGTAGGTTGGAGTAAACCCGGCTATGAATGTCTTTATAATATCTATATGATGGAAGAATGTCATACGGTTTTAGCAGTAGGTGCAGGTGGGGTTACAAAGCTCAAGCAACCCGACGGACCTTACATTGAAAGAGTTTTCAATTATAAATATCCCTATGAATATCTTGATAATTTTGATACTCTTATGGAGCGAAAGGCAAGAATAAGAGAATTCTATGAGGAGTACCCTTATGATAAAAGCGAGTAATACACTCATCTCAATAAATTCAAATGCACAAAAAGACGCACAGGATTTTATTACCGCCTGTGAAAACAGGTACAAGAGGATAATAAGCTCCGTCGTTGAAAGTATATGCCAAAAGGGCGGTCATGAGGTTGTAATGCTCGCAGGTCCGAGTGCGTCGGGCAAGACAACAACTGCAAACAAGCTCGTTGAAGAATTGAAAAAACGCGGACACGATGCTTGCAGAATATCGCTTGACGATTATTATCTCGAAATAAATCAGATGCCGATTTTACCCGACGGGTCAAGAGATTTTGAATCGGTTGATTCTCTTGATTTACCGCTTATTGCATCGACTCTTAATGAGCTGATAACAACGGGCAAAAGCGAGTTGCCGATATTTGATTTTCAGATACCTGCACGAAGCAAGGAAACAAGAAAAATTGAAATCGACGAAGGTGATGTGATAATCGTTGAGGGCTTGCACGCACTCAATCCGAAAATCTGCGACCGATTACCCGCTGAAAACCTCTTTAAAATCTATATCAGCGTAGCATCGAGAATTTATGATAGCGGAAAACTTCTTTTACGCCGTGAAAATATCCGACTTGTCAGAAGAATGGTGAGGGATTTTCAATTCAGAAACAGCCCGATTGAACACACCTTGTCATTGTGGAAAAATGTCAGACGAGGCGAAAAGGAATATCTTTTCCCATATCAGGACTTGGCAGATGTAAGAATAAATTCAATTCATCTGTACGAGCCTTGTGTGTTTAAGGATATTGCATTACCTCTTTTAAAAGAAGTCAAAGAGGATTCTGAGTTTTACACACAGGTGCAGGATATAATCAAAGGCTACGAAAATTTTGCGTCTGTCAATGATACAATGGTGCCGCAGGACTCTCTTCTGAGAGAGTTTTTGGGGTCGGGAACAGACAGTTGATTTTTCTCTTTGAAAATGATAGAATATAACAACTAAAATATTATTCGGGAAGTGTTTTGCTTGGCTGAAAGAAAAAAACAATCCATGCTGAACGGTGCATTTATTCTCGTTGTAGCAACAATGCTTGTAAAAGTAATAGGTGCACTTTACAAAATGCCTCTTACGGCTCTTATCGGAGAAGTCGGCAGAGGATATTTTAATTCAGCGTATGAGATCTATACACCCATTTATGCAATATCAATGGCGGGTTTGCCGATAGCCGTTTCTAAGATGGTATCTCAGCAGATGGCATTGAAACGCTATCGTGATGTTCGCATGATAAAAAGTGTTGCCGCTAAGATATTTCTTATAACAGGTATTGTCGGCACTTTGATTTTATTAGGAGTTGCATATCCTTATGCGAATTTTATAACGAAATCACCTGACACCATCGCAAGTGTGTTAGCGATAGCACCGTCTATATTTTTCTGTTGTGTGATGTCGACCTACAGAGGATATTATGAAGGTTTGAGAAACATGACACCAACCGCCGTATCTCAGGTTATAGAAGCTTTGGGTAAGCTCGTTGTGGGTCTTGCATTGGCATTTGGTGTAGTTAAATACGGAATGGCACAGTTTAACAGCGGAGCAGAAGTGATTTTCGGAAAAGCTGTTACAAGTGAAGCTGAAGCTTTGAGTGCAATATATCCGTATTCCGCAGCGGCGGCAATATTGGGCGTAACATTGGGCACGATAGCAAGCTTTGTTTACCTCGTAATTCGTCACAAGGCAAAGGGCGACACGATTACAAAGGAAGAATTGCTCGGTTCACCCGAACCGCTTACATTAAAAGAAACGACCAAAATGCTCATATCATTGGCAATCCCTATGGTTCTGAGCTCACTTGTACTTAACATCACTAATCTTATTGATACAACTACAATACAGAACAGATTGGCTTATGCGATAGAAACAGATTTACCTACGATAAAGGGAATGTATGAGCACTCTTTGCTTGCAAGCGGAACCCTTGATAAGGATATTGCAAGATATCTTTACGGATGTTACGGTGCGGCACTTGACTTCAAAAATCTTATACCGACTATTACAATGGCTTTGGGTGTAAGTGCTTTGCCTGCACTCTCGGCAGCATGGGCGGTCAGAGATGAAAAACAGTCAAAGGTTACGATTGAATCTGTTCTCAGAATAACAATGCTTATTGCAATGCCCGCAGGTATCGGAATGGCGGTACTCGCTCAACCGATATTGACAATAGTCTACGGCGGCAGTGATGCACAGAACTTAATTCCCATTGCAGCACCGATTATGGCTACTTACGGATATGCAATATTTCTTTTTGCACTCTCAACTCCGATTACAAATATGCTTCAAGCGATAGGCAGAGCAGACATTCCTTTAAAGGCGATTGTTGTCGGTGCAGTGGTAAAAATAATATGCAACTATGTTCTGGTAGGTACACCGAGCATCAATATCAACGGTGCGGCAATAGGCTCAATTGTCTGTTATGTAATTGTCGTTTTGTGGAATTTAATTGCACTGATAAGATTATCAGGCGTAAAGCTCAACTTCATGTCTGTGTTTATCAAGCCTACCGTTGCTGCGGTGCTTTGCGGCGTAGCGGCATGGGCATCTAACGGTCTTTTACTCAAGGTTATACCGGCGGGTGATATGTCAAGTAAGCTCAACGGGACTACAATTTCGGCAGTAATTGCGATAGGAATAGCAGTAATCGTATATGCAATTGCTCTGCTTTTAATCAAAGGAATATCAAAGGATGACCTTGAAATGATACCAAAAGGCAAAAAAATAGCAAAAGTACTTGAAAAATTTGGATTTATAGGTTAAAATATATCTTGATGTTAAAATGAGAGGAAAAGCTCAAAGCATGATTGATAATTTCTCATTCAAAAGCAAGTATGGTGTTGATGACCTGGTGAGTATCATGGCAATACTCAGAGGCGAGGGCGGATGTCCTTGGGATGCAGAGCAGACACACGAGAGTATAAAGAAAAATTTTATCGAAGAAACCTACGAGGTTATCGAGGCAATCAATAAAAACGATAAAGACTTACTTTGCGAAGAACTCGGAGATGCGTTGCTTCAGGTTGTTTTCCACGCACAGATGGAAAAGGAAGAAGGCACATTCGATTTCAGCGATGTTGCTGACGGAATATGCAAAAAACTTATTGAACGCCATCCGCATGTTTTTGGTGATATAAAAGTTGACTCTGTAGGTGAAGTTCTCACAAATTGGGATAACATCAAGAGAAAATCAAAGGGACAGAAAGATCAGGCACAATCAATGCTCAAAATTCCGAAAGAGTTGCCTGCATTGATGCGTGCAGATAAGATTCAGCAGAAAGCTCATAAGGCAGGTTTTGATTGGGATTCCGTTGACGGAGCAATTGAAAAATTGCACGAAGAAACAACGGAGCTTGAAAATGCAATCAAAAACGGTGATACAGAAAACATCAAAGAAGAGTTGGGTGACTTACTGTTCTCGGCAGTCAACATTTCTCGTTTCGTCGATGTTGATGCGGAAGAAGCTTTAACTCTGGCAAACGACAAATTTATAAACCGCTTTGTTCAGGTGCAGAAAATGGCGAATGAAATCGGGCTTGATATGAATAATGCAAGCTTACAGGAGCTTGATGCACTTTGGGATAAAGCAAAAGAAAACTAATTTGAATTAGATATCTGTTAAGGATGTTTAAATAAAAAATGGAAGGAAAGAATTTATTATGAACAAATCAGAACTTATCAGCGCAGTAGCAGAGAAAGGTCTCACAAAGAAGGATGCAGAACTTGCAGTTAACGGTGTTCTCGACACTATCATTGCAGAACTCGCAAAGGGTGAAAAAGTTCAGCTTATCGGCTTCGGTACTTTCGAAGTTCGCGACCGTGCAGAAAAACAGGGTCGTAACCCCAAGACCGGTGAAACAATGATCGTTCCTGCTTCTAAGTCTCCCGCATTCAAAGCCGGTGCAGCATTCAAAAACGCAATCAAATAAGTAAACCTTTTGTTCAAATGGCAGTAATTCTGAAAAGGATTACTGCCGATTTTTTATAGACAAACAAAGAAATGTGTGTTAAAATTGTTCGAACGAAAAAATAAATGAACATAATTGTTCAGGGGGAGATGTAGTTATGCCGTTTTGTGGTATGTGCGGTTCGAAGATGGATGAACAAGATAGATTTTGTATGAGTTGCGGAACTCCGTCGATGACAACGGCAACAGCACCTGTTCCGGTAGTTAATACTCAACAATCAATATCTAAAAATTTCCCGGTCAATGTGCACAATGGTTCTCAGCAGAGTTTTTCTCTTTTGAATAAAGAACTTGTGATTTCTTCCGGAATGGACACTTTTAATTATTACAGAAAAGCATTCAGAGATTTTGCAAGACGACAAGCAGCTGCACTTGAGGCTGAATATCGTGCAACAATAACCAATCTTGATGCTTTCTTTATAGAATTTCCCGCTCTTTATGCAAAATACAGACAACCTCTTTTAGATTGTGCAATGTCTATTATGCTTCAATCGGGTGTTTATGACATTTCTGCTAAACAGTTCGAAGAACAACACACAGCCGATTTTTGCCTTTGTGCTGAAGATGTAGATGTTGCGGTTGAGAGTTTCAATCTTACAATTGAAGCAAATCAGGACAGAAAGATAAGAATGTATAACATGATGCCCGGAGTAGTTTTTTCGGGTATAGGCGGCTTTGCAGCAGCACTTGCGATGAATGTTGCTGTCAACGCTATTGCAGAGGCAGATATAAGAAATGCAAATGTCTCTCAAAGACAAAGAGCCGAGATATTCGGAAGAATTAATACCGAAAATCTGATGGAGAGAGCTTTTGTTGATTATTGGAGGGTATTTTTGTCTCTGACATGGCAACTTAACAGAAAAGGTATGGATGTCTGGTACCCGGACGAAGCAAGCAACGAGAGTGCCACGGGATTATTTGAAAACCTTACATCGGGAATGCTTCCACCCGATAAAATTCCGGAGCTTTTGATAAAAATTCTTCAACTTAATCCGTATGCAGATGACCCGCTTGTTTATATCCGCCAACGAATAGGTATTACTAATGAGACTGGCCCGATTTTTAATTATTTCGGCATTGAAGGATGATCGTCTTTTTTGAAGAAAATAGTGTTAAAAAGAACGAAGCTTTGATATTGTTAAACAAGAGATGATACAAGGGACAACTCAACACAGAGAACCGTCCCCTGTGTTAGATGTTAAAGTAATTGAGGTAACGATTTTGGGATATTCACGCAATGATATTTTAATCAAATCTCAGACTTCTTTTAAAGATGTGAAAACATTTTATAAGCAACCGTTTATTAACTACAACGGCAAGACTTCTGATACAGATGAGTTTTATACAGAAATCATTGCTGCGTTTTTATGTAAAAATATATCGGATTTTGAAAATGGTATTCCAAAAATAACCCGTGAAATCACATACAAGACAGTTGGTCATGATGGTTGCTTTAATATTGACACTCCTCGTGAAGAAGAAAAGATAGCAATGGAAATGTATAAGCAGTCATTAAACGGATGCGTTTATGATTTTATAGGTGAAATGATTGATTATCAGACACCGTTGAAAAATAAGAGAACCGATGCAGCAGGAAAAATAGATTTATTATCTTATGACGGATCTACTTTGTATATATTAGAGTTGAAAAAACCTGATAGCGAGGAAAGTATGTTGCGCTGTGTGCTCGAAGGTTATACATATATGAAAAATGCAGACCATAAAAAGTTGCTAAAAGACTTTGGTCTTCCGGAAGACACAATTATTAAGGCGAGTCCCTTTGTATTTAAAGACATGATACAGCATAAGCAGATGCGAGAGAAACGTCCGTATCTCTTCAAACTGATGTCTTTGCTTGACAGTAAACCTTTTTACATTACGAAAGAAAAAAATATTTATAAAGTGGAGGAATAAAGATGAAAAAGTTTCTGGAAGAAAAGCACGATTTGTTAGCAGGCATATTTGCCGTATTGGCATTTATTTCTATTGTTTGCGAAATTATATTAGGTGGTTTTACAAAAGAAAGCTTTGTAGGCGGAATTAAAGATATATCAGGTATTCTTATTGATGTTTTGGTTCTGTTGGTCGCTGCCAGCGTACTGATTCGCAGACCGATAAATTTCAAAGAAAAATTCAATGAGGCTATGAACACTATTAAAGATAAATACAATCCGCTGCTTATTGAAGATAAAAAAGAAGGAATTATCAGATATAACATTGCGAGTAATTCTGATGCAGTATTTTCAGGTTCAGCAAAATCACCTGAAAGAATTTTTGAACTTGATGAAAACGCACCGAATAAAATTAGTTTTTATATCAATAAGAGTTTCTTTAATCAAAGAGGCGGCATTGATTACGATGCTGAAAAAATTGCAGTTCAAATTGCCCTTCGACTGCAATCTGCCTATAAGGATTATAAGGTAAATACTTTTCCAAACGGAACAAACTACGGCATTGAAGTTGACTTTAATCGCGCATTAGACAGTAGTGATGATATTGATTCACTTGTATCTTTAATCGACTATACTTTATTCCTTTTTGTTGCAAGAAATAAATCATAACAAAAACACAAGGAGAAAAAATGCAATTAAACAAAATTTTAGATGAAGCTATTCGTATTCACGAAACAAGTAAAAATTCAGATATTACTGCAGGCTATATTGTTAACGGCAGAACATACTCTAACTATATCAGCAATGACTCGTGGGCAGATTTTTGCACAGATATGCAAATCAATCATCCGAAAGCCTACGAGAACTACAAGAATGGTGACGGAAAAGAGCTTGACGAAAGAAAGGTTGGTGCAAATATTTATCCGCCCAAGATGGCTTCCTTTGGGTCATCAAGCAGATTTATCTATAATCTTATGAAAAATGACACCAATTTCAGTTTTGAGGAACAACTTCCCACTACTGTCGGTGGCATAGCAAATCTTGACGGTTTCAGAAAAACAGAAAGCGGCTATATATTTGTTGAAGCAAAATGCAGAGAGCCCTATTCTGTTAAAGATAAAATCTATGGTCAAAAGTATAAAGAACTTTATGATTTCATAACTGAAAGCGATAAAACATCTCTTACAATTGATATGGACTTGACCAAGGGTAAAGAACATGAAATGGAAGTTGTTTTCAGATATAACGGTGAGGAAATCAAATGTTTTGATATTAAGCAGATGATAAGTCATTTGTTAGGCGTAGGTACTGCTTTTCTCAATGGCAAGTATGAAATAGCAGATATTCATTTTATATATCTGCTATTTAACCCTACTAAGATTTTAATTGAAAATCCGAGAGCGAAAGAACAGATTACAAACATTTATAACAATGTTTGTAACATCTGTAATAACATCAATTTCAAAAGCCTGTTTGAGGTAATTCTTAAGTTTTTGCAAGCCGAAAAAGGGTTTGGTAATGATAAAAATATTTCAGACATAGTAGAAAGATTTTTTTTCGATTTATGCGACCAGGATTTACAGATAATAATGTAAATGCTAATTTAGCACAGGGTACGGTTCTGTCTGTTATATAAATAGAATCTATTTTTAAAGAGGTTGATAAATGAGAGTTATTTCTAATTTGAAACATATATCATACGATTTTTCTGATTCGCGAAAATACCTTGTGTGTTGTAGTGCTAATAAGATTTTTTTATATAAAAGGGGAGCTTTAGAAGAAACGATTGCAAAGATAAAATGTAAACATGTTTCGAATAGTGCAATAAGCAAGCAGGAAGATTTGATTTACATTTTAGACACAAGCGGTAATTTTTATCTGTATGATATAGCTGATGAAAGCCTAAAGAAAATTCCGAACACTTCGAAAGCGGAATGTTTTTCTGAAATAAAAGTTTTTGATGACGGTTGTATCTGGTGTGCAGGAGAAAAGCTCTTCAGATTTTCCCGAGAAACAAATAATATCGAAGTTATTTTTTCAGAAAAAGATGTGTTGTTATGCAGAATTATAAAAGCAGATTCCGATTCGGTGTATATGGCAGCAACCATAAAAAACAATTGTTATATAATTCATTTTTATTTTGACTCAAGAGTTTATTATAAGAAAATCAGAACATATAAATCTTTTTCAATTTCAAAAATACTTTATCATCAACCGAGTGATACTTTTGTTGTTGTCAAAGGAAAGAAAATGTTTGTTCCTAAGGGCAACATCAATTTTGATGATAATAATGATATTAAACTGACAAAGACAGATTACAAGCTCAAAAAAGGTGATGTTGAAGATGTTAAGTTTTCAAATGACGGTGAGCTTATAGGAATCAAGACAAGAAAATTCATTTTCTCAAATACCATACAGATTTATAATATAAAAAGCAGAGAATTAATTTTTGAAACTTATGCTGATGCGGAAAAGGAATATGGTTTAGGCGAATTTGAGTTTTCAACTATTGATAGTGATTTATATATTTCACTTGATAATTGGAATAAATAGCATAGGGAACGGTTCTCTTGTGTGGTGAATAACACAACAATTCGCCCCCCTTGTGTATTGTTTTTGTAAGAAAAATTTGAAAGTACAGACAAAGGAGAAAATTATGCGACTTGATAAATATTTAAAGGTTTCAAGAATAATCAAAAGACGAACTGTTGCAAATGAAGTTTGCGATGCAAAGCATGTCACGGTCAACGGAAAGGTTGCAAGAGCATCACTTGATGTAAAGGTAGGGGATATCATTGAAATCACAATGGGTGAAAACCTCTCGAAATATCAGGTTTTGAAGGTACTTGAGCACGCAACCAAAGACGATGCTGACACAATGTATAAAAGAATATAAGTCATAAACCCCTTAAATATCTCATACTATTTAGTAACAGATATTAAGGGGTATTTTTATGGCAGATGACAGAAACAAAGAGCCGATTTTTCATAATCTCAATATGGAGAACAGAGAAAAACTGAAAATAACAGGTGTTTCCGATGTCGACAGTTTTGACGATAAAACCGTTACAGTTTTTACCGACATGGGAGAACTCACAATCCGCGGTGACGAGCTTCATATCAACTCACTTTCAACCGAGGCGGGAGAGCTTGATTTGAAAGGAAGAATTGACTCACTGACCTACACCGAAAACAGGCCGCAAGCGAAAGGCTTTTTTGGAAGAGTGTTCCGCTGAATGTTCGGATTCGGTATTGCAGAACAAACGAGGGTATTTATCCTTGCGTTCGGTTTTGGTTTTCTTTTAGGTATTGTCTATGATACATTGCGTGTCATCAGAATGTTATTTGCAGATACCAAAAAGCTGATTGCAGTTCAGGATATAGTATTTTCGCTGATAACTTTCTTTGCGGTTTTTAATTTCTTTCTCGTTGTAAATAAAGGTGAATTCAGAGGCTTTTTGTTCTTGTCAATCGCTATGGGATTTTTGCTTTACAGGCTCTCTTTCGGTGCATTTGTTATTTTTATTTTTAATAAAATTATCGTCTTGTTTAAAATAATTATAAAGATATTTTTATTCCCGTTCAGAATAATTTTTCGACCAGTAAAGAGGATGGCAAAATTTTTTGTAAAAAAGTTGAAAAAAGTTAAAAAAAATTCAAATTTACACTTGAAAAATACAGGTGAAGTGTTATATAATAAATTAAGATTTCAGTTTTTATACAAAAAGATTGGAAAAAATGAGAATGACAGAGACTAGAACAAAGCGAAAATTTAAAAGATCTTACAAAACAAGCGCAATTATAGTTGTAGCTTGTTTGGTTGCGTTTTCTTGCTTTAGCCTTATTTATGTAAATAAAATATCAAAGATAAATGAACAACAACAAAAGCTTGAAAGTCTTAAGCAACAATGTGTCGAGCTTGAGGCTGAAAATGCCGAGTTGCAGGAAGTAATTGATTCCGGTGATGAAGATGCATACATTGAGCGTGTTGCCCGTGCAAACGGATATGTCAAGCCCAATGAACGAGTTTATGTTGATATATCTGCTGATGAATAATTAAGGGGGCAAGCAGTTTTTTATGCCGGTAGAGGTAGGAGCAATACTTGAAGGAAAAGTTACAGGCATCACTAATTTCGGAGCTTTTGTCGAGATTGGTGATAATCAGACGGGAATGGTGCATATTTCCGAAGTTGCAAGCACTTATGTCAAAGAGATAAGAGATTTCTTGACAGAGGGTCAGGTTGTTAAGGTTAAGGTTGTTACCATAGGTGACGACGGCAAGATCAGCCTTTCAATCAAAAAAGCTGAAGAAAACCAAAATAAAGAAACTAACAACCGCAAACCTTATAACAACGGTGGTAAGAGATATAACAGAGATAATGTATGGCAGGGTCCCAAAACTACCGCGTCAACAGAGGGTCAGTCCTTTGAAGATATGATGGCTCGTTTTAAGCAGGTTAGTGATGAAAAAATGAGCGACCTCAAACGCTCAACCGAAGCGAGACACGGTGGATTTTCCCGCAAAAGATCCCAGCAGTAAATTTAAAGATGCATTTAACAGAGAAGCGTGAAAGCTTCTCTTTTTTTGCAAATAGGGAAAAACAGTCAAAATAATTTGCGAAATGCACAAAAATATCAAGGGGAAGTAATGAGTTTTAGTGGAAAAAGTATTTACAATGGAATATGTCTGTGATAAAATACCTTTATTGGATATAGTTAGCTTTTATGGATGGAGGAACTTTTATGTTATCAAAAATTTTATCGCTTGTACTTTCTGTATGCATGCTGATTACATCATCACCTATTGGCACGATAGTTGATGAACTCGGCAAAGCTTTTGAAAGTACAACAAAGCAAACAACCGACGCTTCAAGCACGACCGAAGAAAAGGATTTCATTGTTAGTGAAAATGCAACAGATCCAAGAAAAACAATGGGCATGGAATTTGATTTCGAGGGTACGGCAAACTACTTGAAAAAATCAACCGCTGAGCTTTATTTCGGAATTTATATTACAGGTTTGCACGAAATAGGAAGCTCGTATGCAGAGTATTCCTTTGATGATTCCAGATCTAATAAAGACAGAACATGGGATTTGGAAATCAATGCAACAACAGGTGCTTATAATTACGATGACGGAGAAGAAACCGGAACTAACACAAATAAGATATACGGTGTATATTATTTTGATAAAAACAGTGCTAATTCTATCGGTTCCAGATTCGGCTCAACATCAATAAATGACATTACTTTCGAGTTTATAAATTATGAAGATGATGACGAGCGTCCGGACAGCGAACGAGTCGACTTTTCAGTAAGTGATACAAATTATTTTACCTATTATGAATCTACTTACTTTAGCAATAAAGATACATATATGAGATTGAATCTCAAAGGCGACATGATAGACATGGAATCGGAAGTAATATACGCAAATGTTTCATCTCATCCTACTCCGTCTGCGACAGGTACAACTGTTACATACACATTAAAAGGCTATTCCTATAACAAGGAATCGTCAGGAACTACCACGAAAGCAACAATAAATGCAAAAATTACATTTGATATTACATATAAGCTTGTTAATACAACACAACTTTGGAGTTTATATAACTATGAGTTGAATACTTTGAAGCGAGCAAGCTCGGTTTATGATTCGACAACATGGACAGCATATCAGAATGCTCTCACAAACGCTGAAAGTGTCCTTGCCGGAGGTGTACCTCAAGGCACTATTGATACGGCTTATACTAATCTTGTAAATGCAATTAAAGGTCTTAAAGTAAAAATCAATTTTAATACAAACGGTGCAACCTCAGGCACGGTCACAACACCGCAGTATTATTCAATTTATTCTAATGTATCTGCAAATGCTACAACGGGAGCACTAGTATACGATTATGCAATAGCTTATCTTCCGACATTTAGCCATCTTACAAAATCCGGTTACATCTGTAAAGGTTGGGGGACAACCTCTACACAGACTTCAGGGGTATCCCAGCTGACAATGAATGCAACTTATGCAACTGCAGGAGCTACACTCTACGCCGCATGGTCACCGATAAGTTATACGGTCAAGTACAACGCAAACCCGCCGTCAGGTAAGACCTCGACAGGTAGTGTTGCAAACCAGACTTGTTCATACAACACATCGTATACAGCGAGTGCAAACTCATTTGTTGTAAGCTCATATAGGTTCAAACATTGGAACACAAACGCAGCAGGTACAGGTACAACCTACGCCGCAGGTGCATCATTCAAAAACCTCACAACAACCAACGGTGCAACAGTCAATCTTTACGCAATATGGGAGCCTGACACCTCGAATATCACATTCAATATAAATCTTCCCTCAGGTGTAAGTGCAACAACAAGCGGTTTCAAATCAAATACAACAAAGGCATTAACAATCGGCTCAACACAGAATATCTACACAGGCGACTACAAGATGACCGCAGTAGGATATAATCATATAGGTTGGGCAACAAGTGCAGGTGCAACAACAGCTGCTTACACAACAAATTACACTATACCGAACTCAGCACAGACACTTTACGCAGTATGGCAGAAAAAGTCAATAACAGTTGCTTATGCAACCAACGGCGGTACATTGGGCACAAGCGGCTTCACCGCAAGCAACTCAACAGTACAGTACGGTGCAACAGTTGACCTTCCGAATGCAGACCAGATTACAAGAGCAGGATACAACCTCGCAGGTTGGAATGCAAGCGTAGCAAACGCATCAGGTACAACATTCTTCGCAGCAGGAACAAATTATGTGGTTCCCGATACAACAGGTACAATTACATTCACGGCAGAATGGACAGAAAGAACAACAACATATACTTTCCACCACAATAATAACGCTGACTCAGACTATACAACAACAATCTCTGGAAAGTATAATGCAGCAATCACAGAAGCATTCCCGACCCCGACAGCAATGACAGGCTACAGCTTTACAGGTTGGTATGTAAAGGACGGCAACAGTTATGCACTGTATACCAAACCAACAAACTTCCCCGAAGCAGATATAGACCTCTATGCTGGCTGGAGCATGGATGCCCTGAGTGCGGAAATACAGAGATTCCCCACGGATATCGATAATACGGCAATATATCCCTCAACAGGTGAAACAGTATATTGGTATCAGGAAACCGGTAGAGAAAACGCAAAAAGAGAACTCTCGGAAGCGACACCGATATATAACGAATTTGACGGTATGCTCTACGATTACTCGAAGCTTGCTGCAACAAATACAGCAACAGCAGAACTCAGACAGGCAATTGATAATTTGATAGAAACCCCCGCAGACTACACAGTAGTAGATCAGTATAGAGGATACTACTATGAAATGACTTTGAATGATCCGAATGATGAGTATGCAGATACCCATACATTCACCTACAACGGAACTGATTATGAGGTTACAAAGGATACTTTCACAGAGGAATCATTCAAAGAGTTTGAAAATGCAGTAGCATCAATAGTCGAAGGTAAGGGCATCAAGAATCAAGCAGATGTTGATGCAATGGCAGAAGCCCT
>JAZQHB010000058.1:0-54712 GCA_045540355.1 Acutalibacteraceae bacterium
CTGATGAATCGGGTACCGATTTCGGAAAACTTTTCGGTGGCAATTCATCAGGCTATGTACCTGCAACTTTGGAGAAGGTAACTATTACAAAAGCAACAATGATTCCCAACGATGCGTTCAACGGTTGCTCGAAGATAAAAATAATTATAATTCCTGAAACAGTTACAACCATAGGTGACAATGCTTTCCGAGGATGCACGAGTCTTTCCGGCGATATATGTATTCCGAGAGATATAACATATATTGGTTCAGCAGCTTTTTGTAACTGCACTTCACTTACAGGTGAACTCGAACTCCCCGAAGCATTAACAACAATCGAAGAAGAAGCTTTTGAAAATTGTGCCGGTTTAACGGGTACACTCGAAATACCCAAAAATGTTACCGCTATAGGAAATTATGCTTTTTACGGTTGTAAAGGCTTTACGGGTACACTCAATTTACCCGACGGACTTGAGACTATTGGTGTCTGCGCTTTTAGAGATTGCATAGGAATAACAGAAGTTATCGTTCCGAACAGTGTTACGGCAATAGGCGGAAATGCTTTCGGTAACATGACTTCGCTTGAAGAATTAACGATACCGTTCGTTGGAAAAGACAGAACGACCGACGGTAGCCAATCCGATTTCGGAACACTTTTCGGATCAACAAATACAGCGTATGTTCCGCAAACCTTGAAGAAAGTTACAATAACAGATACAGAGCAAATTCCCGATTATGCATTTTATAATGCTAAATACATTGAAACAATTGTATTACCGGACGGACTTATTTCAATTGATAATTATGCATTTGTAGGATGCAGTTCTTTAACTGAGATTTTTGTTCCTATGTCAGTCACAACCTTCGGAACAGGTAACTACAATATATTTGATGCAAATACAATAACAGTTATGTGTTGCATGAATTCAGCAATGAGTGTCTATGCTCAGGAAAAAGAGATTCCTTATGTAATTGTTGACAGACTCGAAGTTACAGACGGCGGAAGCCTTGTTGTTGATTATGACAACAGAACTGTTTCAGGTTTTGTAAACGGTATAGCAAATCTGGATGAGCTGAATCTTATTGAGAATTCTGAATTTGTTTATGAAAGTAACATTCAGAGAATTGTAAACGGTTCGTATATTGATATATATTATAAGGACAGATATGTTTCATCGTATACAGTTATATATTTCGGTGATGCAAACGGTGACGGTTGGTACAACGGTATGGATGCTACTATCGTTGAATGTCTCGCAAACGGTATGCTTACAAAAGCTGATGTAGGTGAGGCGGCTTACATGGCGGCTGACTGTAATCACGACGGTGTAATCAACGCTGTTGATGTTACACTTCTTAACCAGGCAGGTCTTTTGTATTCAGAAATTGACCAGACAAAGTCTGAACAAGAACTTACAACGGATTCAAATTATATCGAATACATCGAACTTATTGACCAGAATCCTGAAGGTGATGGCACAGATGACTCCGAAGCTGTTGCTATAACAGACTTTAATACATTGATTGCGTATATCTTTGAGTTTATTAAAAAACTTCTCAGCATGATATTTACAGCAGTAATTTAAAATGAAGTTGGGTTATATCGGAATTTTTTGATATAACCCTTTTTCTTCCACTTGCATTTAGAGGAATTATCTGTTATTATAGTATCAAATAATTTTATAGGTGGTATTAGAATGAAAAAGGTATTTAGTAAGGTTTTATCTGTATTTTTATGTGCAGTGCTTATGCTTACTGTTTTCTCAATCGGTGCATTTGCAGTTGAGGAGCAGTCGGGTACTTGTGGTGCAGATTTAACTTGGACACTTGATGCATCAGGTGAGTTAACAATCAGCGGTACAGGTAATATGTCAACTTATATTTTGACAGATGCACCTTGGGCGAGTTATGCAGAGCAGATTAAAAGTGTAACAATTGAAGAAGGTGTTACAAGTATCGGCAATTTTGCTTTCGAAAATTGCGTTAATCTTACAAAGATTGATATTGCAGACGGTCTTGAGCTTGTTAGTGGAAGTGCTTTTGCAGGTTGCGTAAAGCTTACTAAAGTAAAGCTTCCCGACACAGTTACTCTTATCGGAAACAACGCCTTCAAAGGCTGCACAGCTTTAGAGTATGTTCACATTCCTTCAAGTGTAACGAAAATCGGTACTGCAATTTTGGCTGATACAAACGCTTATATCTGTTCGGAATCAATTGAATGTTATGCCAAGACTTATGCAGAAGAAAACGGATATGTATTTGAAACATGTAAGGTAACAGTAACGACTGTTGTTGAGTTTCTCGTGTTTGTCTTAAAAGAGTATCTTGATTTTATATTTTCAATTTTAGCTGAAATCTTCTTATAATTTTAAATTGTGCCACCGCATGGTGGCATTTTTCTTTTTTTGAATATCTCAAATATTATTAAAAAAATATTGACTTTAGCGTGGTAATATGATAAATTAGTAATACAGTAAATTTTTTGGAGGAATACATAATGAAGAAAAGAATTTTAGCATTGGTAATGGCAGCAATCGTTGTGGTCCTTACATTTGGATTAGCAGGATGTAGCGATCAGAAAACTATTATAGTGGGTTACACAATTTATGAACCCATGAATTATCGTGACAATAGCGGTAAGCTTGTTGGTTTTGACACCGAGCTTGCAGATGCGGTATTTACAAACCTCGGCTATGAAGTTATGTATAAGGAAATTGTTTGGGATGACAGATATACTAACCTTGAATCAGGCACAATTGATTGTATTTGGAACGGATTTACAGCTAACTCAGCTGATGATGACGGAGTTCTTCGTTCAGAAAAAGTTGATTTCTCATACAACTATATGGAAAATCGCCAGGTAGTAGTTGTCAAGAAAGATGCAAACATTAAGAGTGCCGCAGATCTTAAGGGTAAGATTGGTGTTGCTGAAGCCAGCTCTGCAGGTGAATCATACGCAAAGGATTTTAAAGATACAAAATACAAGGGTGTAACAAAGCAGACAGACTGCTTACTTGAAGTTTTGTCCGGAACAGCGGATTTTGCTGTACTTGACGCACAGCTTGCAAAGAGTTATGTTGGCAAGGGCGACTATGCTAATCTTGCAACTGTTGATTCTCTTTCAAGTGATGTTGAATATTATGCTATCGGTTTTGAAAAAGGCAGTGAACTTACAGCAAAAGTTAACGAGCAGCTTGAAAAATTAGGTACTGACGGTACAATTGAGAAGCTTGCTGAAAAATACGGAGTAGCTAATACAGCTATCAAGGATTTCTCTGATCAGAAATAATTAAACGGAGTATTTTATGACTTTTTTAGAAGTTACAAGTTTTTTATTTGACGGTTTTAAATTATCATTGTTAATTTTTGGGGTGACCTTATTATTAGGGGCACCCCTTGGGTTGCCTATAGCCTTTGGCTCAATGAGTAAAATTAAACCTATAAAGTATATATTTAAAGTGTTCGTTTGGGTAGTCCGCGGTATTCCTTTAATGCTTCAGATTTTTATTATCTATTATTTACCCGGTCTTTTATTTAATTTTCAGCTTTTCGGACAGGTTGACAGATTCTTTTTGCTTAACTACGATATAATGGACGCGGGCAGAATACTTGCAGTTCTTATCGCATTCATCATTAACTACGCTTGTTATTTCTCTGAAATATACAGAGGCGGTATTGAGAGTATTTCAAGAGGTCAGTACGAAGCAGGTATCGTGCTTGGCATGACAAAATCGCAAATTTTCAGAAAGATTATACTCAAGCAGGTTGTGCAGAGAATTGTACCTCCGATGTCAAACGAGATTATCACTCTTATTAAAGATACTGCACTCGCTAACTGTATCATGGTTTGCGAAATCATCAAGCAGGCGAAAGAGCTGGCAGCAACAAAGGCGATGATTTGGCCGTTGTTCTACACAGGTGTGTTCTATCTCTTGTTTGTAGGTATACTTACTATCGTTCTCGGCAGAGCAGAAAAGAAACTCAGCTATTTCAGGAGTTAAGCTATGGCAATTTTAGAGGTTAAAAATTTAAAGAAGAACTTCGGAAAAACCGAAGTTTTAAAAGGTGTCAGCTTTACCCTTGATGAGGGTGAGGTTTTGAGTATTATCGGTTCTTCCGGTAGCGGTAAAACAACAATTCTCCGTTGTATAAATCAGCTTGAAACACCTGACAGCGGATTTATTTCCGTAGCAGACGAAGTATTCTTCGACGGTGAAGTTGCAAAGGAAAGTCCGGAAGAAAAACGACGCAAGCAGCTTCTTGTCGGGCTTGTATTCCAGGATTTTCATTTGTTTCCGCAGTATAATGTTCTTAAGAATGTTACACTTGCACCTGAGCTTTTAGCAGAAGAAAAACCTGATTTTAAAGCTAACAAAAAACAGGTACTTGCTGAAATCGAAGAAAAAGCGAAGGCTTTACTTGATAAAGTCGGACTTTCGGAGAAGCTTAATAACTATCCGTGCGAATTGTCGGGCGGTCAGAAGCAAAGAGTTTCTATTGCAAGAGCCTTAATGCTCGAACCGAAGGTTTTGTTTTTCGACGAACCTACATCGGCACTTGACCCTGAATTGACAGGTGAAATCTTAAAGGTTATAAGACAGCTTGCCGAAGAAAACACAACAATGGTAATTGTTACTCATGAGATGAATTTTGCGAAAGCGGTTTCTTCAAAGGTTATTTTTATGGATGACGGCGTTATTGCTGAACAAGGTACACCTGAAGAAGTATTTGAAAATCCGAAATCCGAAAGAACAAAAGCTTTTATCGGAAAAATTGAAAACAGATAATATTTAAACCTGATACTCATTATAAATTTGTTTTGAGTATCAGGTTTTCAGTTTTTAAGTAAGAGTAGACAATCAGTGTGCGATGTGTTACAATAAAATTGTTATATAAGAATTTCAGGAGGAATTGTTATGAAAAAACTTGTAGGCGTTTTTGCAGCGATATTTACTCTTGTTATATCGCAGATGATATCAGCTTCTGCTGTTGACATGGTTGTTGACACGGGAATAACTCACAATTGGGTGCTTCCGGTTGTGCTCATTTGCGTTGCGTTGCTTGTGATAGTTGTACTTATATTAACTAAAAACAAAAAATCTGATAAATAGAATATATAATTATGAAAATTAGAATTGTTATTAGCATTATTATTTCATTTTTGCTCATCATAACTCCGCTGTCTGTCGATTCGGTAGCAGTAAGTTCTGAACTGATAGGGGTTAAGGAAGATTCGGTATTATTTATTGATCGAAGTGCAGGTTGCATAAGCGGCTTTTTACCCGGAACAAAATATGCAGACATAGTTGATGAGTTTATTGTTGATGTTGATTTTTATGATACTGACGGAAATTTGTGCGACCTGCAGGATAATGTTTCTACAAATGACGCAGCTATAACTACTGATGGCTCTGATGCTTTGATTATACTTGTTTATGGAGATGTGAATTCTGACGGACTTGTTGATGGTACCGATGCACTCTTGATTGAGATGCTGTTGTCAAATCAGCTTTATGAGAGCGATCTTGATCATTCAAACTATCTTGCCGCAGTTTATGCCGACAGATTAGATGGTTTGTCAGAATGGGATGTTCAGGCTTGCTTCGATTCGGGTCTGATGACTGACAGTATTCCGCAGAATCCTCAATCCGCAACTTCTGAAGATAAATCGGAATTATTGCAGATTTTCAACGACACTATGAATTCAGTTAAAGCTGAACGACCGGGTGTAAAAACTGTTAAAAATTCTTTGATTCCATCGGTTGTAGGAGAGGGATATGTTTCTCAGCAGATTGCTGATTCAATTAAGGGCAAGGAAGCATCTTCTGAGGAGGAATATAAAAAAGGCAAGTCACATGATGATGCAATTCCGATTGCAAAAAAGACATGGACAAGTGCGTTGACACTTGAAGACATCAAAGACATTTCAGCGACCGATAACGGTGACGGAAGCTTTACAATTACAGTAGAGATGCCTGATGAATCTTATGATGCACTCACAACAAAAGCTTCTGCAACTAAACACGGGAAGATAATAGATGCCTGCGAATTTGTTCCCGAATCAGGTCAGGAAAATTGGTACACATCTGTTATTGCAACATATAGTGGTGTGACGATAAAATGCAGATATAACAGCTTTACAGGTGATTTTATTTCCGCAGATTATAATATACCTTATCAAGTGAAAATGCTCGGCAAACTCTCCATGATAGTTGTGACATATCCGATAGATGTAACCGTTGAATATCTTCAGACAATTAGTGTTACAAGAACATAAAAAGGGGCTGTAAAAAACTTTCGTTTTTTTACAGCTCATTTTTAGGGGATAGGAAAAAAAGATGAAGAACGGACAAACCGAGCAAAATCAAGGCGTAAGGCTTGATTTTGTTTGCCTGAAGGCGTACAGAGGTACGGCGAGAGGCGAGGTTTGTTCGTAGCATAAAACACAAAATTTTTAATATTTTCCGTTTTTTAGATTGTTTCAAGGGGGCTTACAAGTCTGATGCTTGTAAGCCCCCTTGATTTATCTTGTTTTATGCGGTCTTCGCTTTTTTTACATCCCCTTTTATGTCTGCTGATTATTTAATGCCCAACTGCTCTTTAAAGAACTGTGTTGATGTATGTAACTGCTCGATTTCAAGCTTATGATTTCTCTTGAAAGCACTGCAATCACGAGCACGGCTTGAATAACCGAAATCAAGTCCTTCGAGTGTACCGAGGTAGTATTTAGCATTTACGGGGTACTGCTGACATTCTGTAAGTGAAGCAAAACCGAGGAAGCTCTGAACAAGGTCAGCTTTTTCGGGATTTTCTGCAAAGTGCTTGCAAAGCCATACATAAATTTCGGGGTGGAAGTTAGCCATAACACCTGAGAAACCTGCACAACCTGCACGGAGTGTTTCTAAAAGTGTAGCAGCATTAGCGTTGTAAATCTTCAACTGTGTGCCTTCAACTGCAGCAAGCTTTGCTTTGATATCATCTGTGTTGCATGATGTATCCTTAAGGAATTGGAATCTGCCGCCGTGACCGATTTCTTTCATAACATCAACAGAGAGAAGTCTCTTGTAGGGGTAAGGACATTCATAGATACCGAAACCGATATCAGTTGTAATCTTATCCATAACATAATTCATATTCTTAAGGAATACGCTGTCATCTTCTTCTGCAGCTGCAAATCTGTTTGAAATAAACACATAAGCATCAATGCCTGTATCAATGAACTTTTCAGCTTCATAAGCCTGCTTGTCCAAATCGTCAGCTGTATGACCTGAAGCAACTATAGAAACACCCTTGGGAGCGTTTTCTACAATGAACTTGATAAGCTCAAGTCTTTCTTCAAAAGAAAGGAAGAAGATTTCACTTGACTGACAAATAGCGAAGATACCTTCAACACCTTTTTTGCCATACCAATCAAGGATTTTTAATACTGCATCATAATCAACTTTGTTGTCAGCAGTATAGGGAGTAATCATGGTTGGGAATACACCGTTAGGAATATTTTTCATCTTTAACACCTCGTTAGATTTTAATATCTATAACATTATAGTATCATAAGGATTTATTTTCAAGTGAATTTTAGAAAAATTTATCTATAATTTTTTAAAAAACTTACTTGAACAAAGAAAAAAGATATAGTATAATATTATGAATATATATGTATATTGGGGAGTTGTTTAGTTGTCTACAAAAGTAACAGACTTCATTTCCGAAGAAGAACTTGAAATACAGAATTCGTATGCAGACAAAGTAAGAACGGTTTTAGATTCGAGATACGGTGATAAAAAACCGCTTGCATATATTCACACCTACGGTTGTCAGGGTAATGTTTCTGACAGTGAACGAATCAGAGGAATACTTGAAAACCTCGGTTACGGTATGTGTGATAACATTGAAGAAGCAAAGCTTGTTCTTTATAATACCTGTGCAATAAGAGAGCACGCAGAGGACAGAGTTTTCGGTAATGTCGGCAAACTCAAGGCTTACAAAAAAGATAATCCCGATGCAATCATCGCACTTTGCGGTTGTATGATGCAGCAGGAAAGAGTTGCACAACGAATTGAAAAAAGTTATCCCTATGTTAATCTTGTTTTCGGTACTCATGTAATTCACAAAATACCTGAACTGATATATAAAGCACTTTGCACCCGCAAGAGAGTCTTTATGATACCCGATAGTGACGGTGCAATAGCTGAAGGTTTACCTGTAAGCAGAGATGAGCATATCCGTGCATGGTTACCCATAATGTACGGTTGCGATAACTTCTGCAGTTATTGCATTGTACCTTATGTCAGAGGCAGAGAAAGAAGCAGACGCTCTGAAGATATTTTAAAAGAAGCAAAAGATATAATCGCACAGGGTTATAAGGATATAACCCTTTTGGGTCAGAATGTAAATTCTTACGGTAAAAATCTTGATGAGGATATTGACTTTTCAGACTTGCTCAAAAAGATAAATGCACTTGACGGTGAGTTTACAATCAGATTTATGACTTCACACCCCAAGGACTGCACATACAAGCTCATTGACACAATGGCGGAATGTGAAAAGGTTGCAAGACATATTCATTTACCTGTCCAATCAGGCAACAACAGAGTGTTGAAAGAAATGAACAGAAGATATACCAAAGAGCAGTATATGGACTTAATAAACTATGCTCGCAAGGTTATGCCTGATGTGTCTTTTACAAGTGATATCATAGTCGGATTTCCCGGTGAGACTTATGATGAATTTAAGGATACATTGAAGTTGGTCGATGAAGTAGGGTTTACTTCACTTTTTACATTTATTTTCTCACCTCGATACGGCACAAAGGCATATTCAATGGAGGACCCGACAAGCCGTGAAGAAAAAGGAAAGTGGTTTAAAGAGCTTCTTGATTTACAAGAGAAAAAAGCGGGAGAGAGAACCGCAAAGATGAAAGGTAAGACTTACAGAGTACTTGTTGAGGAACCCGGAAAGCAAGGCGAAAATTATCTTTCGGGCAGAACCTCGGGAAATGTAATAATTGAATTTATCGGCGATAAAAGTCTCATAGGTAAATTTGTTGATGTTTTGGTAACAGAACCTTTGACATGGATAGTTAAAGGTGAGCTTATATAATTTATTTCAAAGGAGAAGATAAAAATGGATTTAGAAAAAATGGCAAGAGAATTAGGTAAAGCTATTCAGCAAGACGAGCGTTATATCAAGTTTGTTAAAGCTCGCGAAGCAAACGATGCTGATGTTGAATTGAACGAGCTTATGGGCAAAATTCAGCTTATCCATGCATCATATCAGCACGAGGCAGCAAAGGAAGATGCGAACGAGCAGAAGCTTGAAGCTTATGATAAGGAATTTAACGAAGTATATACACTTATTATGGGCAACAAGAATATGCAGGCTTATGAAGAAGCACATAAAGAAATTGATGAAATGATGAAATATCTCACAGGTATTCTTACACTTTGTGTATGCGGTGAAGATCCCGAAACTTGTGACCCCAACGCTCATGCAGGTTGCAACGGCAACTGTTCATCTTGCGGCAGCGACTGCCACTAATTAAAAATTTTTTCTGAGGAGGAACACCGAAATGTCTGATATGTCACCTATGATGAAGCAGTATCTTGAAATCAAAAAAGAGTATCCGGACACCATTTTGATGTTCCGCCTCGGTGATTTTTACGAGATGTTTTTTGATGATGCAAAGTTGGTATCAAATCAGCTTTCATTGACATTGACGGAAAGAAAGTGCGGTAACAACAAAAAAGCACCAATGTGTGGTGTCCCGTATCATTCTGCCGAAACATACATCTCAAGGCTTATTGCAAAAAACTATAAAATTGCAATTTGCGAACAGGTTGAAGATCCGTCAACTGCACAAGGAATTGTCCGCAGAGAGGTTGTTAGGGTTCTTACGCCCGGTACTGTTATTGAAAGCAGTATGCTTGATGACGGTAAAAATAACTATATTGCAAGTGTTTGTATGAGTGGCAGTGAATGTGGATTATGTTTCACCGATATTTCAACCGGTGCGGTTTTTCTGACTTCAATCAGCGGAAAGAAAATAACTGACAGAATTATAAATGAATTTGGTCGCTATATGCCGACAGAGATTATTATCAATGAAACTGCGGCGGAAACATCTGACATTGTAAAGCAACTCGACAAGAAGACAAAATGTATAGTCAATGTTGTTGCAGATGTTCATTTTGATATTAACAGAAACAAAAATATTGTTTCAAAGCATTTCAACAGAGAGCTTGAAATTGACAGTGACCATGCGATTTCTGCACTCGGTGCAATGATTGCATTTTTGACCGAATTACAGAAATCAGAGCTTGAAAATATTAAAGATGTAAATTATTACACCGATGGGAAATTCCTTGAGCTTGATTTTTCTTCAAGACGAAACCTTGAGCTTGTAGAAACAATGCGTAACCGTGAGCGAAAAGGCTCACTTTTATGGGTGCTTGATAAGGCAAAATCCGCTATGGGTAAAAGATTATTGAGAACCTGGGTTGAAAGACCGCTGTTAAGTCTTGCGATGATTTCTAAAAGACATAATGCAGTTGATGAACTTGTCAATGAAACAATTTTAAGAGAAGATCTTGTCAATGAATTTGAAGATATCAGAGACATTGAAAGAGTTATGACAAGAGTTGTATATAAAACCGCAAATCCGAGGGATATGGTTTCTCTTGCGGTTACTTTTGAAAGGCTTCCCCAAATCAAAGCAATGCTTAAAAACTGTAAGTCTGAAATGCTTTACAAGGCATATCTCGATATTGACAATCTTGAAGACTTATATGAGCTTATCACATCAGCTATTGATGAAAATTTTGAAAATGGTAATATCATCAGAAAAGGCTACAATGCAGAACTTGATGAATTAAGAGACCTTTTTGAGAATAATACCGCAGTTCTTACAAGAATGGAAGCAAGAGAGATTGAAAGAACCGGTATTAAAAAACTTAAAATCGGATTTAACCGAGTAGCAGGATATTATATAGATGTCCCTAAATCTTATTCTGCTCTTGTGCCTGACGATTACATAAGACGGCAGACACTGACAAATAGCGAAAGATATATAACTCCCGAGCTTAAAGAGCTTGAAACAAAGGTTCTTGGAGCTGAGGAAAGGGTCAGTAAGCTGGAAAGCGAACTTTTCCAGAGTGTGTTACAGACAGTTGCAAAAGAGTTTTTAAGAGTTCAGAGAACGGCTGAGGCTTTGGCGGTTCTTGACACACTTGCGTCATTTGCGGTTGTAGCGGTAAACAACAATTACACAAGGCCCAAAATCGGAATTGATAAAAAAATAAACATCGTTGAGGGCAGACACCCTGTAGTTGAGCAAGTGCTTGACGGTGCACCGTTTGTACCCAACGACACTTACCTTGATAATAATACTGACCGCTGTATGATAATAACAGGACCAAATATGGCGGGTAAGTCTACATATATGCGTCAGGTTGCACTCATAGTCCTGATGGCACAGATGGGTAGCTTTGTTCCTGCAAAATCTGCAGATTTGTGCCTTGTGGATAAAATTTTCACTCGAGTCGGTGCATCTGATGACCTTGCGGCAGGTCAATCAACCTTCATGCTTGAAATGGTTGAAGTTGCAAATATCATTGCAAACGCAACTGAAAACAGTCTTATAATCTATGATGAAATCGGCAGAGGTACATCAACCTTTGACGGAATGAGCATCGCAAGAGCTGTTTTGGAGCACACCGCAAACGCAAAAAAATTAGGAGCAAAAACACTTTTTGCAACGCACTATCATGAGCTGACTGAATTGGAAGGTCAGGTCGATGGCGTAAAGAATTACAATATATCCGTAAAAAAACGAGGCGATGAAATTACATTTTTACGCAGAATAGTAAAAGGTCCTGCATCGGGAAGCTACGGTATAGCGGTAGCTAAATTGGCAGGCATACCTGATTCGATAGTCAACAGAGCAAAAGTTATACTTAAGAACCTTGAGTCAGTTGAAAAGTCGAGCCCTGTCTTTGAAAAGGAAATGCTTGAATTTGATATTGATGAACAAGTAACAATAACCACGGAAACTGAAGACAGAATAATTGATGAACTAAAGAAGATTGATATAAATACATTGACCCCGATTGAAGCTTTATCAAAGCTTTACGAGCTTGCAAAAATGGCAGTCGAAGAATAAAGGGAGGGATTTGCTTGCCGAAAATTAACCTACTTTCAAAGCATGTTGCAGAGCTTATTGCGGCAGGCGAGGTTGTCGAAAGACCCCTTAATGTTGCGAAAGAGATTTTAGAAAACTCCATAGATGCAGGTGCTCAGAACATAACACTTGAAATTCGCAGAGGCGGAACGACTTACATAAGAATCACCGATGACGGTTGCGGTATTTCAAGAGAAGATGTACCGTTGGCATTTGTATCGCACGCAACATCAAAGATAACAGATGCGGAATCCCTTAATTCAATCGCAAGCCTTGGTTTCAGAGGTGAAGCTCTGGCTTCAATAGCCGCAGTTTCAAAGGTTGAAATACTCACAAGAACCGAAGAAGAATCAATCGGCACAAGATATGTAGTCGAGGGTGGCGAGCATATTTTAACAGATGATGCAGGTTGCCCTGTCGGCACAACTCTGATTATAAGAGATTTATTTTTTAACACCCCTGCAAGAATGAAATTCCTCAAAAAGGATATTACTGAAGCAAATGCAATCGCAGGAATAATGGACAGAATTGCACTCTCACACCCGGAGATATCATTTAAGTTTGTCCGTGACGGCAACCGTGTGATGTCAACACCGGGTGACGGCAAGCTTTCGTCGGCGATATATTCCGTCATCGGAAAGAATTTTTTTGATGAGTTGATAGAAGTAAAACCGTATACAATAGACGGCATAACTGTTTCGGGTTATGTTACCAAACCAACTGCTTCAAAGGCTTCAAGAAACCTTCAATATTTCTTTGTAAATAACAGAACAGTTAAATCACTTACAGGTATGAAGGCACTCGAAGAAGCTTATAAAAATTCAATCATGGTCGGTAAATTTCCCGCTTGTGTCCTGAATCTTGAATGTGTTCCCGAATTTGTTGATGTAAATATTCATCCTACAAAGACGGAAGTCCGTTTTGCAAACGACAAAAATGTATTCAATGTAATTTACTATGCGGTTAAAAATGCTTTGACAGATGACCAAGATGTTAAGGTTGCACCGGTTAAGGCAAAAGCGGAGAACTTTAAGTTCGATAACAGAAAGCCTGAGCAAATCAGATTAAAACCTAATGATAATTTTTGGCAGACAGTAAATGTTGCAGATAAAAAAGAGAAAGACAATTTTGAACAAAAGAAAGAATTTTTTATAAAAACACCGAACATCATAAAAGCTGAAAAAGATGTTTTGCTTGAAAAAACAGAGCCGATATCGGAAGTTTCAGCACCGCATTCGGATTACAGCGTTCTCGATAATAAAGAAACATATACGGCAATCGAAACTAAGCCTGTTGTCGAAGCTGTCCGGCACGAGGAAACAATCCCGGTTAATGAAGAAAAAATTGAAAAAGAAGAGGTTCTTGTTCCTGATTTCAGAGTAATTGGTGAAGCATTTCTCACCTATATAATTGTTGAATCGGAAGGTAAGCTTTTCTTTATAGACAAGCACGCTGCACATGAAAGAATGATATATGAACAGCTTAAAAATCAGCAAAAAGACAATTCTGCTCAGATTTTGCTTACGCCTGTTTATGTAACTCTTTCAAAAGAAAACTATTCCGCGGTAATTGAAAACCTTGAAGTTCTGGCTGAGAATGGTTTTGAAGCAGCGGATTTCGGTGTCGGAACAGTTAAAGTATCGGAATGTCCGATGAATCTTGATACTCAAGATGTTAAAGATATTTTGCAGGAATTTTCGGATTCCTTGCTTGCAGGCAAAAGCCGACTCGATTCAAGCTTACAGGACAAGCTTCTTGAATCAATTGCTTGCAAAGCGGCAATAAAAGCAGGACATAACACAACACAGTATGAGATGAATAAGTTTGTTGAAAAGCTTATGTCAATGCCTGAAATAAGGTATTGTCCGCATGGCAGACCGGTCATGATAGAAATGACCAAATATGAAATAGAGAAAATTTTCGGAAGATTAGGGTGACAGGATTTATGCAGATACCGATTTTAGCCGTTGTCGGACCGACTGCGTCGGGTAAGACGGCACTTGCTGTAGAAATTGCAAAACGCCTTGACGGTGAAATTGTATCTGCCGATTCTATGCAGATTTATAAATATCTGAATATCGCAACAGCAAAACCTGATGAAGAAGAAAAATCGGGGATAAGACATCATTTGATGGATTTTTTAGAGCCTGATGAAAGATTCAGTGTTTCACAGTATAAAGCCCTTGCTGATAAGGCGATTGAAGATATAGTTTCACGCAAAAAAATTCCTATACTTGCGGGCGGCACAGGTTTATACGCTGACACACTCATAAACGGAATTGAACTCACAGAATATGAAATGTCTTTCGAAATCAGAGAGCGATTGAAGCTTGAAGCGGAAAAAGACGGAATTGAAAAGCTTTATGACAGATTGAAAATTATTGACCCACAAGCGGCGGAAAAAATCAGCATAAATGATTCAAAGCGAATAATCAGAGCACTTGAATTATATGAAGCTACAGGCATCACCAAAACCGAACAGAATGAAAATTCCAGGCTCAATCCGTCGCCGTATAAACCGTTGATAATAGGTCTTAATGCACTTGACAGAGAAGTTTTGTATAATCGCATAAATTTAAGAGTTGACAAAATGCTCGAACTCGGACTTTTAGATGAGGCTAAGTGGTTTTATGATAACTATTCACCCGACACTTCAGGTCAAGCTATCGGGTACAAGGAATTGTTACCTTATCTCAACGGCGAAAAAGAACTCAATGAGTGCATAGATAATCTCAAAATGTCAACGCGAAGATATGCAAAAAGACAGCTGACATGGTTCAGAAAAAATCAGGATATCAACTGGATTTACATAGACGGCAAAAGCTTGGAAGAAATTACTCAAGAAGCTCTTGAAATAATAAGTAAGTCGTCATTTTTTACGGAGGAATAGAATGAAAACCAAAGCTATATTCAGAATAGTTGCAGCGGTAGTTGCGATATTTGTAGTAGCACATTTTATACATACGGTTTATCAGGTTAACCACGAAGAAGTTAAAACCGAACTTGTGGTTGATTACTCGGTTGCGGATACGCTTGATATGGATGTTTTTGTGGCGAGGGAAGAAAGTTACATTACTAATAAAAACGAAGGCATAAATGTTTCTGTTGCAGAGGACGGAAGCATGGTTGCAAACGGTGATACTGTTGCTTATGTATTTGACAACGAAACAGATGCGGCGAATTATGCAAACTCCGTTAAGCTTGAAAAAGCTCTTGAACGGTATGAAAAGATCAGTTCGAATCAGGCACTCGGCGAATTTGATGCAGGTGAGCTTGAAGATGATATAAATAAACTATTCACTCAGTTTCTTAATGCTGCTGATGACGGTGTAGTTTCAGATATCACTGATGCATCAGGTGCTTTGAGGGATAAGCTTATATCAAGAGATATTATTCTTAACGGCGAAATGGATCTTGATGCAAAGATTGCAAAAGCAAAAGGTGACCTTGAAAGCATCAAGGCATCTGCAAACAACTCGAAGAAAATCACAACAACCGACTCCGGTTATTTTGTAAGCAATGCTGACGGATATGAGAATTATTTCTCAATTGAAAACCTGTCCGAAATTACTGTTGGACAAGTTGAAGCGGCACTTAAAGCTAAGCCGAAGGATGTCGCCCCTGATGTTATGGGTAAGCTTATAACAGGCTTTAATTGGTATGTTGTGGCAGCAGTTGATACCCTGAGTATCGGAACACTTCACGAAGGCGGTGAGTATAAAGTCAGATTTCCCGAGTCGACCGCAGGTGAAGTTACTGTTACGCTTGAAGCGTTACAGAACACGGAAAACGGAAGAACAGTTATAGTTCTTAAATCCAATCTTATGAATGAAAATCTTGTTAACCTCAGAATTGAAAAGGCTCAGCTTGTATTAAAGGAGCATAAAGGCTTTAAGGTAGGGAAAGAAGCAATTCGCGAGGTTGACGGTGAAAAAGGTGTATATATAAGACGCGGTAATCTTATCAACTTCAGAAAGGTTGAGATTATTTATACGGGCGAAGATTATGTTATCGTCAAAAAGGATACGGAATCTGACGGTGTTATAAAACAGCATGATTCTGTTGTAGTTAGGGGGAAGGAATTGTATGACGGAAAAGTCGTACACTGATTTACGATGTGAACAAATCTCTGAAAATATCAAGAGGATACGGAACGAAATTGCAGAAGCCGCTATAAAAAGCGGAAGACGACCGGAAGATGTCAGATTGATGGCAGTAACTAAAACAGTCGACACTTGTTTTATAAATCACGCAATATCTGAGTGCGGGATTGATTTGATAGGTGAGAATAAGGTTCAGGAGTTTTTATCAAAAGAGGATGAGCTTTTGCCTTGTGAAGCCCACCTTATCGGACATCTCCAGACCAACAAGGTCAAACAGATTGTCGGCAGAGTAAAGTGCATTCAATCTGTTGACAGTGTTAAAGTTGCAAAAGAAATTTCAAAGCAATCCGTTTTGAAAAATGTTAATACCGATATTTTACTTGAAGTCAATATCGGACACGACGATGCAAAATTTGGTATTTCACCCGAGTCACTCGATGAAATTATTGACGAAATTGCCGAATTGGAGTCAATTACAGTCCGCGGATTGATGACAATACCCCCGATTTGTGACGATATTGTAAAAACTCAGCGTTTTTTTGAAAATATGTACCGCTTGTTTCTTGACATTCAGGCAAAAAAAAGCGATAATGTTAGAGTAAGCGTATTGTCGCAGGGTATGTCTGCTGATTATGTACCGGCAATTTTAGCCGGCTCTAATTTGGTAAGAGTTGGTTCTGCGATTTTTGGCGACAGGACTTATTGAGATTAGGAGGATAAATTATGAAACTGGTTGACAAATTGAAAGATTACTTCACAATTTCCGAAGAGGAGTATTATGACGATGTTGAGCAGAGCGAAGCAACTGATGTGAATTTTGATAACTCTGATTCTGATGACAGATATGATGATTATGTATCTTCAAGATCAAGCTCAAATACAAAACCGCTCCGCAGCACTCCGAAGGATTCATCAAGAGTTGTTGATTTTAGCTCAACTACTGCAAAACCTCATGTTGTCTTTGCACAGTTGTCCCGCTTTGATGATGTCGGTGATGTTGCGTCAAGCCTGACCGAAAAAAGAATTGTGATTCTCAACCTTGAGAATGCTGACGAGCGAGAAACACGCAGAATAATAGATTTCCTTTATGGTGTTATTTTTGCAATGGGCGGAAAGATTAAGAGAGTTGCAACAAGAACATTTGTTATCACTCCGCATAACATTCCTTTCACCGGAGAGCTTTTAGATGAAATAAGCGGTGGCAGCAGTGTCACATTATTTGAATAATAGGTAGGAGGAAAAAATCATGATTAAGCCAATTCAGATCAGATCTCACAGCTTTGTTCAGATCAGCCGTGGTGCTTATAAAGCATCAGATGTTGATGAGTATTTATCAGAGGTAGCTTCTCAGCTCGAGGAACACCTTGCAGAAAGAGAAGAGCTTGTTAAAAAAATTACAATGCTTGCTGACAAAATTCAGGAATACAGATCCGATGAAGACAGTATAGGTGCAGCACTTCTTAATGCACAGAAAATGGCTGCAAAGCTTACAAAGGATGCTGAAGATGCCGCACAGGAGCTCAACAATAAAGCTGAGAATCAGGCAAAAGAGCTTGAAGAAAGAGCTATTGAAAAGGCAAGAGAAATCATATCTGCTGCAAACGACAAGAGTGAACAGATGGTTGCAGAAGCTAAAAAGCAGCACGACTCTATCGTCAATTCAACAGATAAAGATGCAAGAGCACAGCTGGCAATAACAAAGAAAGAGCTTAACGAAAAAACAAGAGAGCTTAAGGCTTTGAAAGCAAAGGTCGAGCAACTCAAAACAAGAGCATTGGATATTTACACAAATCATATTGCTGAAATCAAAGAGCTTAGCAGTATTGTTGAAAAAGAAGATGAAGCTTATAATGCTGTAGCGGAAGAAGCTCCTGAAGCTGTACTTGAAGAAGCACTCCCTGAAACAAAGAATCCGGAAGCAGTTGAAGCAGCAGTTGAAGCAGCGGTAGTTGCAGCAACTGAAAAAGTTCAGGCAGAGGCTGCACAGGAAATTACTGTTGATACAGAAGAAACAGCTGTAAAACCCGCAGGTTTTGCAGTTTCAGAGGAAGTTGTTGCTGAGGTTGAAGCTCAGGCAAACGCTGAAGAATCAAGTGAGCCTGATTTTGCGTCTTTTAAAGTAAATCTTGAAAATCTCACTGACAGCGGTAACTCTGATTTCTTTTCATTCTTTACAGATAACAACGATAAATGATAAAAGTTATCAGTCTTGTAATAATGGCGGTTTTGGTAGCAATCGACCAGTTTATTAAATATATCGCCGCTTCAAAACTTGTGGGTGCAGGAACAGTCGTTGCTATACCAAAAGTTTTAGGTTGGTATTACGCCGAAAACACAGGTGCTTCTTTCAGTATGTTTTCGGGTAAGGTTAATTTTCTCATAATAGTGACAGCGGTGATTATAATTGCAGGTTTTGTTTTTATGTTTCATAAAAAAACAAGGTTTAATCTGCTTTATATAGGTGTTTGCTTAGCTTTGACAGGCGGTATAGGTAATCTTATCGACAGAATTTTCAGAGGTTTTGTTATAGACTATATACAGACCCTTTTCTGTGATTTTCCGATATTCAACTTTGCTGATTGTCTTATCTGTATCGGTGCGGGGTTAATGATTGTTTATACCGCAATCGACCTTATAAAAGAGATTAAAAGCAAAAAGGGTGTAACTGATGAGTGATACCTATACAATTATTGTTGATGAAAAGACCGAGGGGATAAGGATTGACAAACTGATTGTTGATTCAATACCCGAGCTGACGCGAAACTCAGTTCAGAGATTATTCGGCACCGATAATCTTACGGTGAACGGTCTTTCAAAAACTAAAAGCTATAAACCAAAACGCGGCGACATTATAAAAGTGACTACAGAGGATGCGGTTGAAGCTGAAGCAGTACCGCAGAATATCCCATTAGATATAAGATATGAAGACGATGACCTTTTGGTTGTGAATAAGCCGCAAGGCATGGTTGTCCATCCTGCACCGGGCAATCCGGATAATACTCTTGTTAATGCATTGCTCTATCATTGCAAAGGAAGTTTATCCGGTATAAACGGTGTAATGCGACCCGGCATTGTCCATAGGATTGACAAATTTACAAGTGGTCTTCTCATCGTCGCAAAAAATGACCTTGCCCATATAGGCTTGGCTGAACAGATTAAAGAGCATAGCTTTTTAAGAGAATACAGAGCAGTCGTAAAAGGTCATTTTAAAGAGAAAACGGGAACTGTTGATAAACCAATCGGCAGAAATCCTAATGACAGAAAAAAGATGTGCGTTACCTTGAAAAATTCTCGCGAAGCGGTGACTCACTACGAGGTTTTAGAGGAATTTGATAAATATTCTTATATAAAACTTCGCCTTGAAACGGGTAGAACACATCAGATCAGAGTTCACATGGCATACTTGGGTCATCCGGTTGCGGGCGACGAAGTGTACGGCAAACCCGAAAAAAAGCTCCTTGGTCAGTGCTTGCACGCGGGAGTTATCGGTTTTGTTCATCCGAGAACTCATGAATATATTGAAGTGACATCTGAGCTTCCCGAATACTTTACAAAGTTTTTAGGAAGTTGCAAATAATTTGGAGGTGTAAATTTTGGAACAAGCAGCAAAAAAGCAGCTTAGAATCAAGGCTTGCAAAGCAAGAATGGGTATAATTGAGGCGGTGTATAGTGCAAAATCGGGTCATCCGGGCGGCTCACTCTCTATCGCTGATATTATGACTTATCTGTATTTTAATGAAATGAATGTTGATCCCAAGGATCCTAAAAACGAGGATCGTGACCGTTTGGTGCTTTCAAAAGGTCATACCGCACCGGCTCTCTATTCAGTTCTTGCACTCAAGGGATTTTTCCCGATTGAAGAATTGAAGACATTGAGAAAGCCCGGTTCAATTCTTCAGGGTCATCCGAGCATGAAAATGACACCCGGTGTTGATATGAGCACAGGTTCACTCGGCCAGGGTATCTCTGTTGCAGTCGGTATGGCACTCGGAGCAAAGGTTGCCGGCAAAGCTTTCAGAACTTATGCAATCCTTGGTGACGGTGAATTACAGGAAGGACAGGTTTGGGAAGCAGCTATGTTTGCAAGTGCAAAAGGTCTTGATAATTTAGTTGCAGTTATCGATAATAACAACCTTCAAATTGACGGTACTGTTGCTCAGGTTAACTCACCTTATCCGATTGGCGAAAAATTCAAGGCATTCGGTTGGAATGTTATTGAAATCTGTGCACATTCATTTGATGAAATTGAGGCAGCTTTTGAGGCAGCTAAGGAATTTAAAGGTAAACCTACTGCTATCGTTGCCAAGAGTATAAAAGGTAAAGGTGTTTCTTTCATGGAAGACCAGGTTTCATGGCACGGTGCTGCTCCTAACGAAGAACAGTACAATCAGGCTATGGCAGAATTAAACGCAGCATTGTTACAGGTAGAGGAGGCGTAAGGAATGGCAGAAGCAATTAAATTAGCTACAAGAGAAGCTTACGGTAAAGCTTTAGTTGAGCTTGGTGAAAAGAATGATAAAGTCGTAGTTGTTGATGCTGACCTTGCGGCAGCTACGAAAACAGGTATGTTCAAAAAGGCATATCCGGACAGATTTTTTGATGCAGGTATTGCTGAGTGTAATATGGTTAATGTGGCAGCAGGTCTTTCAACTGTCGGCTTCGTACCTTTTGCAAGCTCCTTTGCAATGTTTGTTGCAGGCAGAGCTTTTGAACAGGTAAGAAATACAATCGGATATCCCCATCTTAATGTTAAAATCGGTGCAACTCATGCAGGTATCTCTGTTGGTGAAGACGGTGCAAGCCATCAGTGTTGTGAAGATATTGCGTTGATGAGAACTATTCCCGGAATGACTATCATCAATCCTTGTGATGATGTCGAAGCTCGTGCAGCAGTTTTGGCTGCCGCAGAAACAGAGGGACCGTTCTATCTGCGTTTCGGCAGACTTGCTCTCCCCAGACTTAATGCTGAAGATTATAAATTTGAAATCGGCAAAGGTGTTCAGCTTGCAGACGGTAGCGATGTAACAATTATCGCAACAGGTCTTATGGTAAACGAAGCTTTGATTGCTAAGGATTTGCTTGCAGGTGAGGGTATTTCCGCTAAGGTTATCAATATCCATACGATCAAACCTATTGACCGTGATATTATCATCGAAGCTGCTAAATCAACAGGTGCTATTGTAACTGCTGAAGAGGCTTCAATCATCGGCGGACTTGGTTCTGCAGTAACAGAGGTTATCTGTGAAACGGTTCCCGTACCTGTAATCAGAGTTGGTGTTGAGGATAAATTCGGCGGCTCAGGTCCTGCAGTTGAAATGCTTAAGATTTACGGTCTTACTGCAGCCAATATCGTAGAAAAAGCTAAAGCGGCTATTGCTTTAAAGAAATAATATAAGTACATTTAACTGAAATGTCGTCGTCGGTGACGACATTTCTTTATTGGAGGAAGCGTTTGTGAGTAAAGAAATAATTTTCAGATCTGCAATGTTCGGTGGATTTAAGAGGGAAGATGTAATCAGCTATATTGAAAAGCTACAATCCGAAATCGTGGAAGATAAAAAGGTAATCGGTGAAAAAGTAAGAGCTTTGAAGGATGCTGAGGACAAAATTGCAAGTCTTGAAGCAGAATTTGAAGCCCTTAAAGCCGCTAAATCTAAAAAGACTGAAACTAAAAAGTCAGAAAGCGATACAAAGAAAAAGACAACTAAAAAACGCACCACCAAAAAGGAAAAGGCAGAAAATTGATGTCTGAATATTATATAAATACAAGAGATTTAAAAATTGAAACCGAAAACCTTAAAGCAGGAGATAAGGTCTATCTTTCCGGTATTGTCTATACTGCTCGTGACGCCGCACATAAACGGATAGTTGAGCTTATAAACAATGGATGTGACTTACCTTTTGATTTGGAAGGGGCTTGCATATATTATGCGGGTCCTACCCCGACACCGAAAGGCTTACCGATAGGCAGCTGCGGACCGACAACATCGTGCAGAATGGATAGCTTTGCACCATTGTTGCTTGACCGTGGACTTGTTGCGATGATAGGTAAAGGGCAACGCAACAAAGAGGTCTGTGATGCAATTGTCAGAAACAAAGCAGTATATTTTTGTGCAATAGGCGGAGCAGGTGCTTTGGCGGCAAAATGTGTTAAAAGTTCAAAAGTAATTGCTTTTGAAGATTTAGGGTGTGAATCGGTTAAGAAGCTCGAATTAGCAGATTTTCCTTTGATTGTTGCGATCGATTCTAATGGTGAAAATATTTTTTTAAAAAACTCTTGACAAACAAAAAATCAAGTGATATAATCCATAACATAAAAGCAAAGACGGAGACGGCTTAGGCATAAAGACATTTCAGAGAGTCTGCGGTTGGTGAAAGCAGATAATGTCAGCTGAAAGCTTATCACTCCCGAGCTGTGGCCCGAAATTACAGTAGGCGTCATCGTATGACTGCGTTAAAGTCTAAGGCTTGTTAGAGTCTGAGGGTGCTTATGCACTGAATTTAGGTG
Organism: Acutalibacteraceae bacterium; assembly: GCA_045540355.1. Classification (GTDB taxonomy): domain Bacteria; phylum Bacillota; class Clostridia; order Oscillospirales; family Acutalibacteraceae; genus RGIG2945. The sequence goes on from JAZQHB010000058.1 coordinate 22,766, forward strand.
GTACCACGGGATAATATCTCGTCCTAAAGTTTTACTTAGGACGGGATTTTTTTATTATCAAAAATAATTTTAAGAAAGGAAGTTGTGACATGGAGCTTCAAATTAGAGAAATTGCAGAACGAATACGAGCATTGAGAGACATTCTTGATTTGTCCGAAAAGGAGATGGCGGAGCACATTGGATGCACCGTAGAAGAATACAAGAATGCAGAACAGGGTGAAACGGATTTCAGCTTTACATTCATTTATAAATGTGCTGAAAAGTTTGGTGTTGATATGATTGAGCTTTTGACAGGCGACAATCCGAGACTTTCTTTCTACACGATAGTAAGAAAAGATAAAGGCTTGCCGATGAAACGCAGATCGGGCTTTAATTATTATCACCTTGGTTACAATTTAAAGGGTAAGATTTGCGAACCGTTTTTGGTAACAGCACCTTATTCCGAGGAAGAACAGGATAAGCCGATTAAGCTTTCAACCCACAAGGGTCAGGAATTCGACTATGTTTTAAAAGGCAGCTTGAAAATTGCTTTTGAAGACCATATCGAAATTCTCAACGAAGGTGACTGTGCATTATATGACTCAGGTCATGGTCACGGTATGATTGCAACAGGTGGCGAGGATTGCGTATTCCTTGCAATAACAATGAAGAGGTAGGTTTTATAAATGCTTAATATAAACGAAAGATTTGTTGATGATGTTTTTGACGAAAACGGTGTGTTAAAAAGTTATAAATTTAAATATGAAAGCAATTTCAATTTTGCTTATGATGTTGTTGATGAAATTGCAAAGGGTGAGCCTGACAGACCTGCACTCTTATGGTGCAATCCGAAAGGCGAAGAGCATCTTTTTACTTATGGTGATTTGAAATATTACAGCGATAAAACTGCTAATATGTTAAGAGCAAAGGGTATCGGCAAGGGCGACATGGTAATGGTAATTTTAAAAAGACATTATCAGTTCTGGTTCACAATTCTTGCACTTCATAAATTGGGTGCAGTTTGTATCCCCGCATCTTTCTTGCTTACAAAGCATGATATCGTTTATCGTGTAAATTCAGCTGACATAAAAGCTGTACTTTGCACAGGTGACGGAGAAACTGCTGCTCATGTTGATGATGCATTACCTGAATGTCCCTCGCTTAAAGTCAGAGTTATGGTTAACGGCACTCGTGAGGGCTGGGATGACTTTATGACAGATATGGAAAAGGCTGATGACAACTTTGAAAGAGTTGATACAAATGTTGAAGAACCGAGCATTATGTATTTCTCATCAGGCACAACAGGTAATCCCAAAATGGCAATGCATAATTATCTTTATGCACTCGGTCATCTTTCAACCGCTAAATATTGGCATAAGGTCGTGCCCGACGGCAGACACCTTACAATTGCTGATACAGGCTGGGGTAAAGCGGTATGGGGCAAGCTTTACGGTCAGATGTTCATGGAAACTTGTGTGTTTGTATATGATTTTGATAAATTCGAGGCAAAGGATATTCTTCAGAAGCTTCAGGACTACAAAATCACAACACTTTGCTGTCCGCCCACAATGTTCAGATTTTTATTACAGGAAGATGTCGCATCCTATGATTTATCAAATCTCGAATATTGCACAATCGCTGGTGAAGCGTTGAATCCCGATGTCTTCAACAATTGGTATAAGCAGACGGGTATCAAGCTTATGGAAGGTTTCGGACAGACTGAAACAACTCTTACAATCGCAAACCTTTTGGGTACTGAACCGAAGCCCGGTTCAATGGGTAAACCAGTAATGCAGTATGATGTTGATATCGTTGACGAGGACGGAAATTCAGTTCCTCCGGGAGTAACTGGCGAAATCGTCATTAACACCAAAGAAAAGCCGATCGGCTTGTTTATGGGTTATTACAGAGATGAGGAAAAAACAAAGGCTACATGGCATGATGATGTTTACCATACAGGTGACACCGCATGGAAAGATGAAGACGGATATTTCTGGTATGTCGGAAGAACTGATGATGTTATCAAGTCTTCAGGTTACAGAATCGGACCGTTTGAGATTGAAAGCGTTTTAACAGAGCATCCCTCGGTACTTGAATGTGCGGTAACAGGCGTGCCCGATCCGTTAAGAGGTAATGTTGTTAAGGCAACAATCGTTTTAAAACCCGGTTATGAAGGTACCGACGAACTCAAAAAAGAGCTTCAGCAGTATGTCAAGAAGGAAACTGCACCCTACAAATATCCGAGAATAGTCGAATTTGTAGATGCACTTCCGAAAACCGTTAACGGTAAAATCCGCAGAGCAGAAATCAGAAAATCAGATAACGCATAAAAAATTCCCGATAAGGTGTCAAACCTTATCGGGAAAGCTTATTCTAATCGTGGCAAATCAACATAATCCAAAGCGTAGATACCTGATGTCAAATGAACATATTCAATTGTACCGACTTTAAAGAAATTTTTTAAATCCTCCTTAAAGCTCAGATATCCGCTTGAAGTGAGCGTTTCAGTATTGAAAACTCTAATACTGTTGTTCTCACCGTTACAAACATATATGTATTTATCTTTCTTGAAAACATTGACCGGACCGGCAAATTCCGTATTTATACCGCCACCGACTCTTGTAAGAATTTTTTTCTTCAGGGGTGAATAATTGATAATGCAGTTTCTGCCTTTTACTGCGAACCAAAGAGTGTCGTTATCAAGACAAGCCCCGTAGAGGTTGGAGTCCTTATAAAGTATCTCACCGTCAAATGTAAGCTTGCCGAGGTTGTCAAAAACACTTATGTATCCGTCATGTGAATTCACCAGAACAGTGTTGTCGGAAAACTTGCAAACATCACAAAAGATATAATCAACAATCTCTTTAACAATTTCTTCATAAGCAAAGCCAAACTTATACTTTTGATATTCAACTCTTGTAACTGCGGTTGTGTTGAGTGTAAGGTGGTTGTAAGAATAAAATGATGCCTTGAAATTGCCGTCGGGGAGCTCGTCCTCGACAACATATAAAAAGCCCTCTGAAAAGGGCGTAACATCTATAACCCTGCCGGGTGCAACTTTTTTCAAAATGAATCACCAAACCAAAACCCCGCCAAACCGGATGCGACCGATAATAACCTGCAGCATAAGCAGGTGGGTGCCGCCTTCCGTTTTCACGCTCCCTTCGTCCGAGTAAACTCGGGAGGTCTGCAATCCGACGGAAGAGATAAGCTCCCTTTAAAAAAGTGTTGGGTTAATATAAGCCGCAAAATCGAGAGTGGCAGGGAAATTTTTAATTTTCTAACTGAATATCAAATTGTTCAGCCAAAACTTCCGAGAAAATATCTACTACTTCGTTCATTTCGTTTTCGTCGGAAATTTCTTCAAGGTAAACTTCTTCGCCTTTTTCAAAAACCTTGAGAATTATAATGCCATCATCTTCTTCGTCGAAATCATCTTCTATGATGCTACCGTCATCGCTGTAGTAGGGAAGAAGTGCAACATACTTGCCGTCATCAGTTTCAACTCTTGTAAGTTCTTCGAAATAATGCTCAACACCGTCGTCATCAACAACGCTGACGATATCGGGTGCTTCAAATTCCTGGTTCATTTAGTATTCTCCAATCGGTATTTTATATAGATATTATATCATAATTTTACTCTCAAATTGCATTTTAGTCAACATCTAAATTTAGGTTATTCGTATTAAATAAAAAAATTGAAAAAAGTTCAAAAAAAGTGTTGACAATGTATAAAAAGTGTGATATTATATAGACGAACCAAGAGAGAAGATAAAAAACAAAAGCAGATGCCGATGAAGGCGCATCGAACGGAGGCGGTTCCAATGAACAACAAAATTAAAATACCGGGAATGAATTGGTAAGGAATGTTGTTTAGTCTTAACCGAGAAAATAATGATACGACAAGTATCTTAGGAGGCGATTCCAATGAAAACAGAAGAAAAATCGTGTTTCGCAGGACATCGAGGTGCGATTGATTAGTCAGATTAGCAGCACAAGATCACAATAGGTAAGAATCCAATCACTTCACCTGTGAGTAGGCTGAATTTAAATAATTCATTCAAGACTAAATCTAAGGCAGAGATATCCGGAAACATAACTCAGGTAAAGTAAAATTTAATATAAATAGATGAGGTGGCTACGATGAAAAGGCGATAGCCACCTTTTGTTTTGTACTAATGAATAATGAATAGTGCACATCGTCCAAACCTGATTATAAAACTGCATTGGCAATACTAAACATTTTTCAAAAAAATACTTGAAAAATTTATGAAGTTATGCTAAGATAATAATGGAAAATAGAGTAGGTGTACTATATACTATAGTGTGAAGGTATTCCATTTGAAAAATATCTACTTTATAAATCGGAGGTATTATTATGATTATGAAGTTATTGTCTTTAATCTTATCGGTGCTGATGACATTTACATCAATTCCGGTAACAGGTGAAACGGCACAGAAAATAACCGATGCCGTAAATAACGCTATAGAATGGGTGGCGGACGCCTTGAGCAGTTCAGACGATGCGGAGGACAATTCTGCATCCGGCGAAGCTATGCCTGAAACCGATATTTCTTCAACCGATACCTCCAAGGAAGAAGAATATGAAGTCTCCGAACAGGCAATGGACGATGAACGAGACCCTACTGACGGTATGACTCTTAAAGCACAGGTTGACGGTACTTACAAGAGAACTGACTCTTGGGGTTCAGTTGATACAACTGCAAGAATTAATACATATTTTGAAATTGACGGACTTCATGCTGTTTCCAGCTCAGCCCTGAAAACTGTATACCTCTCCGGCGGTAGTGGTAGCACTAAATCTCATAATTTCGGTACGGTCTCCTCCGGCTTGACGGGTACATTCTATTATGATCTTAACAGCAAAAATGATATAGGTAAAAATTACGGCGTAACGGATTTTTCATCACTCAGTATATATGTTCAAAACCAAAGTTCTCAGTCTCAAAGCAGAACTGTTACCGTAGGCGCATCTAACTCATCATTCTCGTTCACACCTTCAACACTTACGATTAATGTCAGAAACACATATGATATTGCAGGTCCGGCTTTTTCGTCTTCTTCAGCGACTACGGGAACTACACGAAGTGTTACATATTCGTTTGCTATTAAGGGACAGGATAGAGATGAAGCTGCTGTTTCTATTACCGGCGGCACATCAATGACAGTTAACTATGTCCATGTTAATACTTTTGCTCTTTGGAATCTTTACGCATCAGAAGCAAACACAGGTGGCGGTACATCAAAGAGAGCTTCTTATAAGGCTGCGTATACCGCAGCTGATCCGTCGGCTTGGAATAAGTATGAGGAGGCACTTGTTGCAGCAAGAATGGTTCTTTGCGGCGGAGTTCCGCAGACAGAAATCAATGCAGCGTATAACAACCTCAGACAGGCTGTTTTAAATTTAAAGATTAGATGTCAGTTCAGAACAACAGGCTGTACAAATTCAGTAGCGCCGTACTATTTCAATGTAAGCCTTTTCAAGGACATCGTAACTCCTGACGACAGATCCTATGTTGCTCCGACTTATACTTACAATACAATTACTCCAACAACACCTGCAGGTTGCTGGCTTGATGCAAACAAGCTCGAAAAAACGGGGTATCAGTTCAAGCAGTGGAAACGCTTTAACTCTTATAATTCAAGTACAAAGTACTTTGATAATGAAGGAACAAACGCACAGTATACTTTTGTCGTACAGGATACATATACGACTCCTGTTGTAATTGAACCTACATGGGAAGCCTTGACATACACGATTTATTTTGATGAAAACCGTCCGACGGGTAACGGCTTCTATGGTGAAACTGTCGGTGCTCCTACAATTTCTTCAATTACTGTTACATGGGAAGACCAATCACAGGTTTACCCGTCTTGTACATGGTTGGTACATAAAGAGCTTGAAGACGGAAATAAAATGCTTAACTATATGAAGTTCAGTGCATGGTCCGTAATCAAAGATTCTGCTAGCGGTTATACCAACTTGGCGGGCAACTTGATTTATGCAAGTGATTTCTTCGAGGGAACCAAAGATGAAGTGAGAGAAATAACTCTTTACGCACTTTGGAAGAATAATATCGGTTCTGTTACACTCGATTTTAATTATAACGGTACAATTTCTGATATCAAAGACTATCAGATGAAATCGCTTACCTCACGAACCGTATTCAAGACTATGGTGCTTAATACTACATGGACATTGAATGATCATCCGTATAAGGTTTTCTACCGCGAGGGTTATGATTTCACGGGCTGGCATTCTGACCCCGATAAACCGTCGCTTTCAAATGCGGCAACACCGACTGATGAAAATCCCGAACTTATCCGTTATGCACAGTGGCAAAAGAAAGTGTTTTATATAAACCTTGAAGTTAACGGAGGTTCATTAACAAACGCTTATCAGGCGTGGCTTAACAGTGTTGTTGACGGTCAGGATATTATCAAAATTGAAGACAGAATTTTAAGAGTAATTTACGGTACGAGATTTAATCTCCCCAGTGCCGAATGTATGCAGAGAACGGGTTATACATTTTATGAATGGGAGTTGAACGGTGTAAAGTATGAGCCGGGAGCTCAGGTTGCGGTAACAGATTTCGGTACATCAGGCACAACTATTTATCTCAAAGCGATCTGGCAGAGAAATACAACAAGCTTTACGCTTCATTATAACAATGCTCCGGACGATGCAAATGTAACGACCTTCTCTGGTCTCTACGGCGATGAAGTGCCCGAAATTCACGCTGTTAAATTTACTCCCGACACTACAGGAATGAATGACTTTACCGCTTCAGCAAATTCTTGGTATACAAGAACTCAGAATGCTGACGGAACATATACATACACGCCATACAGAACGATTACAACTTTCCCTGCTGAAAGTGTTGAGCTTTACTGCGGTTGGAATATGAAACGTCTTACACAGGCTGTATGTAATGACTGTAACAAAAAAATGGGTATGTCTGATTATGTCACGGTTAATAAGGAGCTGAGAGTGCTTGATTTCTTATTCATTGATGAACGTGATCCGGAATTGTATCCTGACGGAATACTCTATTATTATACCGAAGAGTCGAGAAACCGTTTGACAGAGGCATTTAATGTTGCAATAGAATATCTCGTGGATTTGACTCCAAACTCAACGAAGAATTTGATGTTTGATTATTCTCTTAAAGGAAAAATCGAACAGGCTGCTGATGGTATTTATGAAGCTTTAAATCAGATGGCTTTCAATCCTGCCGATTATTCAAGTGTTGAAGCACAGATTGAGAGAATCAATCAAATCAGAGAAGGCACATTTATCCACAAAATATTCGACAGTAACGGAAATTTAGTATCTGAAATAGAAGATTGCGGAATTAGTACATTTACTGCAGCTACTTGGAGACAGGTTGAGATTGCTGAAAGTAAGGTTAGATATGATTACAATACAACTCAGCAGGGAGCAGTTAATATCTTTGCTTCAAATATTGACGAAGCAATTTCAGGACTTATGCTCAAATCAGATCAAGAAGACTGGTCTCCGCTTGTAGAGGTTCTCAACGATTATGCAGAATTATTTACTGAATGTGAAGAAAGCAAAGAATCCCTTACGATCAATGGTACGACATATGAATTGTATGTAAGTAAGCTTAATGAGGATAAAACAAAAGTTTTCAAGGAATCCTTTGATCAAGATCTTTTAGCTTTGGCTGATGAATACTTCCGTTCAGCAAGAGCTCTTCTCACGGATAAAATTGATGCCTCAACCTTTGACCTTGACGAAACAGTTGCTGTTTTAAATGAGCTTATAGATGAAATCAAGGCAACTGAAAAGGGTGGCGATTATCAGGCAATTATTGATCTCTGGAATAAATATCTTTCCAGCAATACGACTCCCTATAAACTTGAGTTGAGACAACAGTTTGTTAATGCGTACAAAGCGGTTGATTGGACTTTGACTGAATCTCAGCAGGCTGATATCAATAAGTGTTATACTGATATGTATGGCATTTATCAGAATATGACCAATCCGAACAACCTTGACCAATTCGAGATTTCTGTGGATACCGGTACAAATGTGGAAACACAGAACACAGTTTTTACGGTGACATACGGAACAAAGATAATCGATTTGCTTGAAGTACCCACAAGAAACGGTTACAAGTTTGCAGGTTGGTTCATTGACGAAAACTGCACAATGCCGGTTGGTGATATGGTTGCGACCTATGACACCAAGGTTTATGCCCTTTGGCTTGAAGATACACCTAGGTTCATGGTAGAGGTTTATATCGATGGCGAAGGTGCTGTGTCCCTGAACAATAGTTCTGTTGAATTTACTGATTTTGCTGAAACATTTGATAAATATACCAATATAACTTTGACAGCATCTCCGTTGTCCGGTTCAGAATTCATCGGTTGGTTGGATATGATTTCGGGTAAGATAGTTTCAACAGATGCGACAATAGGCACAACATTGGTTTCTAATTACAGGTTGATTGCGATATTCGCACCGATTTCTGAAGAAACATATACAGTTATCTTCAAGGATAAAAACGGTGTAGTTGTTGACAAGCAGGAAGTTGTTGCAGGTGAAGCTGCTATTGCTCCCGATATGTCATATTTCTACTATGACGGTTTTGTCTTTGACGGTTGGGATAAGGATTTCTCAAATGTTACAAGTGACTTGAATGTAAATGCAGTTTATATCAGAACTGTTGACTACTACAAGGTAACCATTCAAGGCGGCAAAGTTAACGAAAACACCAAACTTGATGCTGTTAAATATAACACAAAGATTACCGTAACACTTGATGAAACAGCAATCCCTGAAGGTAAAGTGTTTGCAGGTTGGTCAATCGATAACGGCAAGACAATCGTGTCGTATGCACCATTCTACTCCTTCTATGTTGTTACAAACACAAATCTTGTTGCGGTATATGCTGACGAAGCAAATGAAACTCCGACACTCTATCTTTCAGCAATAATCAACGGTAACAAGTTGTCGTTTGTATCAGAAAGAAGCTTGCCTGATTACAGATATAAATTTATCGAATCCGGTATTCTTCTCACGACAGATGCGGAGTTAGCTGATAAGTTGACACTTGAAAATGCATCGGATTATGATGCAATCAAGCACGGAAAAACTTCCTCAACAGCTGCTGACGGACAGTATAAGGTAACAATCAATGCGACACCCAACAAAGAATATTACGCAGTTGCATATTATGCTTTTGTTGATAAATATGGTGAGATTCATACAATCTATACTGATGTTTATGCTGTTGTAATTTGATTGAATTAAATTTAATGCAAAGAACCCGCCGACTTTATGTCGGCGGTTTTCGCATAAGTATGGGCAACCTTTTGGTCGCCCGATTTTTTTAGATTTATTTATCGGCAGCAGCTTGAATTGTAAGTGCTGTACGAGTTGAAGCTATAACTTCTGCGGTGTTAAAATCAACTTTTTTACCTTTTATGTCAGAAAGGAAATCATCAAGATATGTATTAGCAGGTTTTTCGGGTTTGAGTATTATCGGCTCAGCACCGAACTCATAAGCAATATAAACATCATCTCTTGCATGGCTGAATTCCATAACACCCTTAGTTCCCCAGAAAACAAATCTCCAGTTGAACGGTAAGCTAAATTCACAACCCTGAGGTGCTGCATAAGAAACATCAGCCATAAGGCCTGCACCATTTGAAAGCTTTGTCATAAACTGACCGCAGTCTTTGAAATCAGGTTCCTCGGTTGCAAATGCATTCCAGGTACGAGCGGCAAGAACTTCCTCAACTTCAAGTCCTGTTATGTATCTTACAAGGTCGAGACCGTGAATTGCGATGTCGTTGATTGTACCGCCGTGTTTACCCTTTTCAAAGTACCACGAAGCTCGTTTTCCGTACATCAAAGCGTGCTGACCCTCAAAGAGAACATTGTGGATTTCACCGAGCTTGCCACTTTGAACTATCTCTCTTGCACAATGTGTGTAATGTGTGTTTCTTAAATCAAGCATACAACCTACCTTGAGATTTTTCTCGGCGGCCAACTTCTCAATTTCATTGAGCTCATCGAGGGATGTGCAGAGGGGCTTGTCACCGATGATGTGCTTTCCTGCTTTTAAAGCATCAATACCCATCTGACCTCTTGCACCATAGTAGTTGCCTAAAACAACAACATCAACATTAGGATCATTCAACATATCTTCATATTTTTCATAAGTAAATGTAACACCCAAGTTTTCTTCGGCTGCTTTACGAGCAGGTTCATTTTCCTCCCAGGCTCCGACTATATTTACTTCATCCGTTGTGGATGCAAGCTTGTAAAGTGAGTTGACATGACCGTGACGGAATCCTGCAAAAGCAAAGTTCATAACAGTACCTCCAAAAAGTTTTTTACTATTGTATCATCTTTAAAAAATAAAATCAATAAAGATTTATAATTTTATTGACATTGGTGTTATAAAATGTTATAATCATGTGCGGTTATGTTAGTAATTTATAAAAGGGAGTGAAGCCTTGAATTCAATACGACATGAAAAGATTTGCAATCTTGTTAACGAACGAGGTGCTGTCAGAATTAAAGACCTTACTGCAGCGTTTCCTGATGTAACTCCAATGACGATTTATCGTGATTTGGTATATCTTGAAGAAATAGGTGCCATTATACGCGTAAGAGGTGGTGCAATGTCGCCTAATAACACAACTGAGCTGAAATATGAAGTGCGTGAATTTTCAAATTCAGCACTTAAAGATAAAATTGCTGAAAAGGCGATAAAGCTTATAAAGCCAAAAAGCTCCGTGTTTCTTGATGCAGGTACAACGGTTACAGCACTTGCTAAGCTTATACCTGATGTAGAGCTTAGTGTTTTTACGACCGCACCTAACATTGCGATTAAGTTATCAATCCTCAATTCTCCTTCTGTTAACATCTGCGGCGGAAAGCTTAACAAAATGAATTTAGCATTGTCAGGCAGCAGAACAGTCAGAGACATTGAAAATATAAATATTGACACTGCTTTTATAGGCGTTGCGGGTTATTCTTCGGATAGCGGATTTACCTGCGGTGTTGAAGCGGAAAGCCTTGTAAAACAAGCAGTTTTGAAAAAGGCGAGAGTAAGAGTAGCTTTGATGGACTCGACAAAACTATCGGTTGTTTTACCTTACACTTTTGCTCATATCGAAGATTTTACACACATCGTATCTGACGGAAATTTACCTGAAGATGTGATTAAAAGCATTAAAGAAAAAAATGTTATATTGATATAGAATAGGAGATTATTTATGAAAACAAGAGCGGTAAGACTCTACGGAAAAGAAGATTTAAGACTTGAAGAATTTGAACTTCCGCAGATTAAAGATGACGAAATACTTGCAAAGGTCGTTTCAGACAGTATTTGTATGTCATCGTATAAAGCAGCGGAGCAGGGAGAAAATCATAAGAGAGTACCTGCAGATGTTGCGGAAAACCCTGTAATTATCGGTCACGAATTTTGCGGAGAGATTATTGAAGTAGGTGCAAAGTGGCAGGATAAGTACAAAGCAGGAGACAAATATGTAATTCAGCCTGCACTCAACTACAAAGGTTCTTTGGCATCACCCGGTTATTCATATAAGTATATCGGTGGTGACGCAACATATATCATAGTTCCCCATGAGGTAATGGAGCTTGATTGTCTTTTGCCTTATTCGGGCGATGCATTCTATAAAGGCTCGTTGGCTGAACCTTTTTCATGTGTTGTAGGTACGTTCCACGCAATGTATCACACAAAAAGAGGTGTTTATGAACACACTATGGGAATAGCTGAAGGCGGCAAAATGGCAATACTTGCAGGTGTCGGACCGATGGGACTTGCTGCAATTGACTATATTATCCATTGTGAGAGAAGACCTTCGCTTTTGGTTGTTACAGATATTGATGCTGCAAGACTTGAAAGAGCAGAGCTTCTCTTATCACCCGAAGAAGCGAAGAAAAACGGTGTTGAGCTTAAATATGTTAATACAGCCGGCATTGAGAATGCAGATGAATATTTGAGAGAAATCGCGGGTGGCGGATATGATGATGTTTTCGTATTTGCACCCGTAGCACCCGTTGTTGAATTAGGCGACAAGCTTTTAGGTGATGATGGTTGTCTTAATTTCTTTGCAGGTCCTACAGATACAAACTTTTCTGCAAATCTCAATATGTATAATGTCCATTATGCGTCAACACACATCGTCGGCACATCAGGCGGTAATGTAGATGATATGATAGAATCAATTGATATGATGAGCAAAGGTCTTTGTGACCCCTCAATTCTTGTAACACACATCGGCGGACTTGATTCAGTTGCTGAGGCAACTCTTAATCTGCCTAAAATCCCCGGTGGTAAGAAATTGATTTATACAGAAATTGATATGCCCTTGACAGCAATTTCTGATTTTGAAGAATTAGGAAAAACAGATCCGATGTTTAAGAAGTTGCATGAAATTACTTCAAAAACAAAAGGTCTTTGGAATCCTGAAGCAGAAGAATATTTACTTTCATGTTTAAAATAAGGAGGACTATAAATGGCAAGCGGAGTTTTAATGCCCAAAGCAGGCATTACGGTTGAAGAATGTATGATTACAAAATGGGAAAAGAAAGTCGGCGATAAAGTCGCAATCGGTGATATACTTTTCTCTTATGAAACTGACAAAGCAGCATTTGAATGTGAATCAACTGCAGAGGGTGAATTGCTTGAAATTTTCTTCGACGACGGCGACCAGGTACCCGTACTTGTAAATGTCTGTGCGGTTGGCGAGAAAGGCGAGGATGTGTCTTCACTTCGTCCTGATGCAGGTACCGAAGATGCGGTAGTTGAAGAAACAGTTGTTGAAGAAGTTAAGGCAGAAGTAAAAGAGGAGTTTGTTTCCACAAAATCAGATGATGACGAAATCAAAATATCTCCGAGAGCAAAGAATCTCGCACAGAAGAGAAACATTGATATTTCAAAGGTAACACCTACCGGTCCTTACGGCAGAATCATCGAAAGAGATGTAAGAGCATACACACCCGAAGCGGTTGTTGAAACACCTGATACAGCTACTGAAACAGCAGTTGTTGAGAGCGAATACACAGATGTTAAATTCTCAGGCATCAGAAGGTCAATATCAAAAGCTATGCAGACATCACTCACGGAAATGGCTCAGCTTACACATAATCATAGCTTTGATGCAACAGAAATTCTTAATTACAGAAAGACACTCAAAGCAAATGCTGAAGCACTCGGTCTTCCGAATATCACAATCAATGATATTATTCTCTATGCGGTATCAAGAACATTACCTCAGTTCCCCGATTTCAACGCACACCTCATAAACGGTGACACAGTAAGACAGTTCAAGAGTGTAAATCTCGGTGTTGCAACCGATACAGAAAGAGGACTTATGGTACCCACAATCTTTGCGGCTGATAAGAAATCACTCACAGAGATTTCTGCAGAAGCAAAGGGTCTTATAAATGAGGCGAAGGGCGGAGCAATTGATCCCTCAAAGCTTACAAACGGCACATTTACTGTTACAAATCTCGGCTCACTTGGTGTTGAAAGCTTTACACCCGTAATCAATCCTCCGCAGACTGCAATTTTGGGTGTTTGCGGTATTATCACAAGAGTTAAAGAAGTAAACGGAGAAATCAAGACATATCCTGCAATGGGTCTTTCATTGACCTATGACCACAGAGTAATCGACGGTGCACCCGCAGCGAGATTCATGCAGGCTCTTATTAAGAATCTTGAAAACTTCACACTTCTTCTTGCTAAATAATCGAGGTGAAAAATGTTGAAATTTGATTTAATAGTTATAGGTGGCGGTCCCGGCGGATATTTAGCTGCCGAAAGAGCTGCTGAAGGCGGATTAAAAGTCGCGGTTTTTGAAAAAAGAGCACTCGGCGGTGTGTGCCTTAATGAAGGCTGTATCCCCTCAAAAGCACTTTTGAATTCAGCAAAAATGTTTGAACACGCAAAGCATAGTGAAGCTTTCGGTGTTTATGCTGACAATGTAAGAATCGACCATAAGCAGGTTGTTCAGAGAAAGAATAAAGTTGTAAAACAGTTGGTTTCAGGCATCGGAATGAAGATGAAAGCACTCAAGGTAACTGTTGTTACGGCTGAAGCTGCTATCAAAGGCAAAACTACAGACGGTTTTGAGATTGTTGCAGATAATGAATCATACTTCTGTGATAAGCTTATTATCGCAACGGGTTCTGAAGCTTTAGTTCCCGGAATCCCCGGACTCAAAGAAAATTATCAGTCAGGCTTTGTTATGACTAACAGAGAAATTCTCGACCTTGAAACTTTACCGGAAACCCTTACTGTTATCGGCGGCGGTGTTATCGGACTTGAAATGGCATCGTACTTCAGCACAATCGGTGTTAAGGTTACTGTTATCGAGATGCTTGACAAAATCGCAGGTCCCACAGAAAAAGAAATATCCGATATTCTCTTAAAAGAATATGTGAAAATGGGAATAGATTTCAAGCTTTCCTGCAAGGTAACAGAAGTTAAAAACGGAGAAGTTTTCTTTGAAGAAAAAGGTGAAATTAAGTCGGTCAAAGCGGACAAGGTACTTGTCTCAATCGGCAGACGAGCCAACACTCAGGGTATAGGACTTGAAAATATAAATGTTTATACCGAACGAGGTGCAATCGTAACAGACGATATGATGAAAACAAATATCCCCAATGTCTATGCTGTAGGAGATGTTAACGGTAAGTCAATGTTAGCTCATACCGCTTACAGAGAGGCAGAGGTTGCTGTTAATAACATTCTCGGTAAAAAGGATATTATGAGATATAACGCAATCCCCGCAGTTATTTACACAAATCCAGAGGTTGCAACAGTGGGTGAGACCGAGGAAAGTGCAAAAGCTAAAGGTATTGAAGTAAAAGTTGCAAAACTTACAATGAACTACTCAGGCAGATATATGGCTGAGGTTGAAGGCGGAAAGGGAATTGTAAAGCTTATCGCAGATAAGAAAAACGACCGCCTTATCGGAGTTCATCTCATCGGTTCATATACATCAGAAATGATATACGGGGCAGCAATGATGCTCGAAACAGAAATGAAAATTGATGAGCTCAAAAAGATTGTTTTCCCGCATCCGACAGTATGTGAAGTAATCAGAGAAGCTTTATTTGAATTATAATAGGAGGAATAAAAAATGCCAAAATCACTTTATGTAGATCCCAATGAAATCAGAGCATCGGGCAAAATCGTATTCGAGGATATTCCCGTAAATGCTTACAACAAAACTATTTCCCAGGAAAAGAAGAATTTCAAAAAGGATGACTTTGTAAGAATTTTCCGAGATATCACAATTTTGCGTGAGTTCGAGTCAATGCTTAATCTCATCAAGACACAGGGACTTTACAACGGTATTGAAACAACATACCCGGGTCCTGCTCACTTGTCACTCGGTCAGGAAGCTGCCGCTGTCGGTGAAGCATATCTTCTCGAAAAGAACGATTTTATCTTCGGTAGCCATAGAAGCCACAGTGAAATCCTTTCAAAATCTCTTTCTTGCATTCAGAAGTTATCCGACCAGGAGCTTATGGATATCATGGAAAACTTCCTCGGCGGTAAGACTTTGAGAGCAGTTGAAAAGTTCGGCAAAACAGACAATGTTAAAGAGCTTGCAATCAGATTCTTAATCTACGGCACATTGACAGAAATCTTCGCAAGGGAAAACGGCTTCCATAAGGGTATGGGCGGCTCAATGCACGCATTCTTCTTACCTTTCGGTGTTTATCCCAACAACGCTATCGTTGGCGGTTCTGCAACTGTTGCTACAGGTGCAGCGCTCTTTAAGAAATGCAATCAGAAGGACGGCATCGTTGTATGTAACATCGGTGACGGATCATTAGGCTGCGGTCCTGTTTGGGAAGCATTTAACTTTGCTGCTATGGATCAGCTCACACAGCTCTGGGAAGAAGGCAAAAACAAGGGTATGCCTATCATCTTCAACATCTTCAATAACAGCTACGGCATGGGCGGTCAGACCCGCGGTGAAACAATGGCTTATGATTTCCTCGCTCGTATCGGTGCGGGTATCACACCTTCTCAGATGCATGCAGAACGCGTTGACGGCTTCAATCCTCTTGCAGTTATCGATGCTTACAGACGCAAGAAGGAAATCCTCGCGGAGGGTAAAGGTCCCGTTCTTCTCGATGTTATCACATACCGCTTCTCAGGTCACTCAACATCTGACCAGAACGCATACCGTGAAAAGGATGAAATCGAAGCATGGCGTGAATTTGATCCTATCGTAACTTACAGAAAGTCACTTGTTGACGCTAAGATTGAAAAGGACGCTGCATTTGACGATATCCTTGAAGAAACTAAGGAACGCATGACAATGATTTGCAAGGCAGCAGCAGATGAAAGCATCTCACCCTATGTTGACTTTGAAAAGAATTACTATGTAATCGAAGATATGATGTTCTCAAACGAAAAGGTTGAGAAGATGCTTGACGAAGAACCCTCAGTTTTAGGACCCAAGGAGTCATGCTCAAGAGTTCAGCAGATTGCAGGCAAGGAAAGATTCCACCTCAAAGACGGCAAACCTGTTTCCAAACTTAAATTATTCAATATCCGTGACGCTCTCTTTGAGCCTATTATTGATAAATTCTATGAAGATCCCACACTCATAGCTTACGGCGAAGATGTAAGAGATTGGGGAGGAGCATTTGCAGTTTATCGTGGACTTACAGATGTTATTCCTTATTCAAGACTTTTCAATTCACCGATTTCCGAAGCAGCAATCGTTGGTACTGCAGTCGGTTACGGTATGTGCGGCGGCAGAAGCATTATCGAGCTTATGTATGCTGACTTCATCGGTCGTGCAGGTGACGAAATCTTCAATCAGATGTCCAAATGGCAGGCAATGAGTGCAGGTATTCTCAAGATGCCTATCGTTCTTCGTGTTTCCGTCGGTTCAAAATACGGTGCACAGCATTCACAGGATTGGGTTGCACTCTGTGCACACATTCCCGGACTTAAAGTTTGCTTCCCCGCAACACCTTATGAAGCTAAAGGTCTTATGCAGACAGCCCTCAACGGCACTGACCCCGTTATCTTCTTTGAAAGTCAGAGAATTTATGATATGGGTGAAATGTTCCACGAAGGCGGAGTACCTGAAGAAGCTTACGAAATCGAATTCGGTGATGTTAACTGCGTAAAATCAGGTTCAGATATTACAATTCTTACAATCGGTGCAACTCTTTACCGTGCTATGGATGCAGCAAAAGAGCTTGAAGAAAAATACGGTATGTCGGCAGAAGTTATCAATCTTCACAGCCTTGTGCCGCTTAACTACGAGAAGATTGTCGAATCAGTTAAGAAGACAGGCAAGGTAGTCCTTGTTTCCGATGCTTGTGCAAGAGGCTCATTCTTGAATGATGTAGCAAGAAACATTTCTGAGCTCTGCTTCGATTATCTCGATGCACCACCGGTAGTAGTCGGTGCACAGAACTGGATTACACCTCCGTTCGAGTTCGACCAGTATTTCTTCCCGCAGGATAAGTGGATTCTTGATGCAATTAACGAAAAAATCGTTCCTCTCAAGGATTACACACCCACAACAAACTTCACATCTGTTGAACAGATGAGAAAATCAAAACTCGGCGTTTGATTTAATAATTACAGCAGTAACAAACATTCTTGTAGTGTTTGTTACTGCTTTTCGTTTTTCGTTTTGCACTTACACAGTTGTGTTGATGCTTTTTTTATCCATTAAAGTGTAAATTTTGTATAAAATATGAACAAAACGCTTTACAAATACAAAATCTTGTGTTAGAATAAATTGAATATATTTGGATAATTGTACTTATTTTATTGTTCTGAGAACGAAATAATACATAATTATTATCCAAATAAAGAAAGTAGGAGGAGATTTTATGTTTACGAAGATTCTCGCACTCGTACTTTCAGTATGTATGCTGATAACTTCAGCACCGTTCGGCGGTGTTGCAGAGGAAATTGGCAACATTATTGAGAGTATATCACAGAAATCAGCGGATTCCGTTGACGGTTCTGTCGAAAGCCTTGGTCAGGAGGCTAAAGACGGAGATTTTGTCGTCAAGGAAGATGTTGAAAGCGAACCTTGGGACGGTACAACCACAAAAACACCAACGGTTACAAATGCACAGGCAACTGCCTATGATATAACTAGCGGTGCTGAACTTGCGTGGGTTGCTTATCAACTTAACAGAGGAGCTCTTAACTTTTCAGGAGTTACTCTGACACTCAAGAACGATATCGACTTGGGCGGTCATAATTGGACACCAATCGGTACAAGTACAGCTAATGCGTTTAAGGGTACACTTGACGGTAACGGCAAAAAGATTGTCGGATTGAATGTTGAAACCGCTACTGAGCTTTATGCCGGTCTTTTTGGTTGTACAGATGGAGCAACAATCAAAAACCTCGGTATAATCGAACCTACCGTTACACAGACAGTAAGTAGTTCTGATTCATATGCAGGTGCTGCCGCATTGGTAACTTATGCCACCAGTACTGCAATTACAGGTTGTTATGTTAAGGGTGGCGCTGTCTCTGCTTCAAGTACATATAATGCAGCAGGACTTGTAGCTGCTGCGGGTGGATCAACCTCTATCACTGATTGTTATGTTTTGGGAACAGAGATTACTCACACAATTGTTGCGTGGGGTGTAACAGCCGGTGGTATTACTGCTTATTCCAGCTCATCACTGACAACTATTTCTAACTGTTACAGCTCTGCGGTCGTTGACGGATATCTCACAACCTCCAGCGCTTTTGTCGGAGCTATTGTCGGTAATTTAGCTGCAGGAACAATGACAAATTGTTATGCTGTAAAAGACATTGAAGGCAACGAAGCTAATCAGTTAAAGGGTATAGCTAACCAGTATCAGCTGGACACAACAACAGGTATGCTTACTGAATCAGAAATCAAAGATGCTGCATTTGTTGCAACTCTCGGCGAAGGTTATGTTGCTGACATTATTAACATTAACGACGGTTATCCGATGCTTGCTTGGGAATTTACAGATACTGAAGCAGGTTTAAGAACTAAATATAATGAAGTTAATGCAAGTGAATATATCACTAACAGTAAGTATTCAGAAACTTGCCCCACAGAATATCAGGCATTGACAGATAAGTTGGAAGAAGTAAACACACTTCTTACCGACGATGTTATGATGCTTGCGGAAGAAGCTGTTGCAAAAACAGAAGAGCTTAATGCAGCTTTTTCTGCATTAAAACTTGCGTTTGTAGCTGCAACAAACCAGGATGTTCCCTGGGACGGTAGTTCTGCAACTGAGCCTCATAACGATGGTACTGTTTATGAAATTTACAACGGTGCTGAACTTGCTTGGATTTCACAGCAGGTTGCTGCAGGTGATACCTTCGAGGGTAAGACAGTCTTACTTATGAATGATATCGACCTCGGTGGTAAAAATGAAGACGGAACAAACAATACCGCTTGCAATTTCACACCCATCGGCGGAAGAACTTCTGCCGGTGCAGCTACGACCGATAATAAATTCTCCGGTACATTTGACGGTCAGTATCATAAGATTTACGGTTTGTATATTAATTCAAGCGTTATGCGTACAGGCTTGTTTGGTTATGCTATGAATGCAACAATTAAAGATTTCGGTTTGGAATCTCCCGTTATAACCGGTAAAGACGGTGAATCAAACAAGGGTGTCGGCGGTATTGTCGGTGCTCCCTCAAACTGCACAATTTCCGGAGTCTATGTTCGTACTCCGAAGATATCTGGTGACTACCGTGTCGGTGGTATCGTCGGTTATACAGGCGGTACAGCATCAACGATTACTAACTGCTATGTTCAGGGCGGTACAATCGCATCAACACATTCTGCAAGCTCCGGTACAGGTGAATCAACCGGTGGTATTATCGGTTGCTCAAATGTATCAACATCTACAATTGAGAATTGTTATTCAACAGCCACATTGACTGAAAAGAATTCATCTTCTACTGTTCTTGTAGGTCTTGTCGGTCGTGTTGGCGGCAATAACATAAATATTCTTAATTCGTATATTGAAACTTATGCTATCTACGGTTCCGGTGGCGGTACAATAACCACAACAGGATCCGGAACTAAATTAGCCGCAGGTACAATCAAAACCTATGCAACAAAGCTCGGTTCTGCGTTTGTACCGGATAGCGTGAACGGAAATGCTGGCTATCCGAGACTTCGTTGGGAAGATCCCGTATCAGAACTCAGAGTATTATATGACGCTGAAACTGCATCTGAAAGAATGGATGAAGTGTCGGCAGGTAGAATTATAGCTGTTTTCCCCGAATTATATGCTGAATACAAGACGGCTTATGATGCTGCAGCTGCTATTATAGCAAAGGGTCAGAGTGCTACTGATCTTGAAGTTGCAGAAGCTATAGAAACATTAAATGATGCTATAGATAATCTCTATGAAGCATATAATTATTCAGAGCTTGTCGTTCTTCCTTGGGACGGTACAACTGCAACACAACCCAAAGTCGAAGGTAACAACTACTACATCTACAGAGCAGATGAACTTGCTTGGATTTCTGAGAATGTAGCAGCAGGTACTGCAGATGCAAACAAGCTTACAGGAAAAACAGTTTACCTCATGAAGGATATTGACCTCAACGGTTTCAATGAAGATGGTAGCACAAACAAAGTATGGTTGCCGATCGGCGGCTTTAAGGCTACTTCAACAGCTAGCAATACATCATATTATTTCAACGGTACTTTTGAAGGTAATGGTCATGTTATCCGTAACATGAATGCTGTTTCAGTTGAATACACAGGCTTGTTTGGTTATACACATACTGCGGCTATAATCAGAAATGTCGGTATTGATGGCTTCTATTCACAGACTACAGATGCTTCAAATTACGGTCCCGGTGCTTTGATAGGTTATGCTAACGCAGGTACCGTTGATGCTTGTTTTGCAAGAAACGGTATATCGTACACCGCGACAGCAAACATAGCCGGTGGTCTTATCGGTACATGTAGCCAGGCTGCTATTAAGTTGAGTAATTGTTATGCTCGGAATGTAACTGTAGAAAACACCTATACAGGTACTTACAGTGTTGCCGGTGGTCTTATTGGTTACACATATGTCACATCTGCGTCAATTAAAGATTCTTATGCAGTTGCAAACGTAAAGGCTGTAAAAGCAAATTATACAGGTGCATTTTCCGGTTGGTTGCGTTCAGCACACACAGTTCAGAATATTTATGCTGCTAATGATGTTGAAGGTTCATTAGCTGTTCAGCTTATCGGTTCGAGCTCAGCAGCAGCAAACATCACAGCGGCAAATGATGCTGAAAACTTCGTAGCATCATCCGTTATGAAAACAGCGGACTTCCCTGCAAGAGTTGGTGACTCTTTCGGAATTGATGTTCTTGATACAGAGGGTAATTACCGAAATGACGGATACCCGATTCTCTATTGGGAAGATCCCGAATTCAATCTCAGAAAATTATATAATTATGAACTTGCTTCTGAGAGAAAAACTTATGAAGAAGACATAAAATCAGTCTTTGCAGATTTATATGCTGATTATCAGGATGCTTTAGACGAGGCTGAAAGAATTGTTTCAACCCTCACTTCAGATCCTACTGAAGAAATCGAAGCAGCTTATGAAGATTTGCAGAATAAAATAGAAGCACTCTATAACGCATACTATAAATCCGAAGATGTTGTTCTTCCTTGGAACGGTACAAACACAATTAACGGTGTAGCTGCAACTGAAGATGCTACAGCTGAACCCAAGGAAACAGACACAGACGGAGCAATCCTTATTTACAGAGCAGAAGAACTTGCATATATCGCAAGTCAGGTAAATTCTGCAAACACATATTCAGGCAAAGTTATCAGACTTGCTAAGGACATCGACCTCAATGGTCTTGAGGGCGATAAGAAGCTCTGGACACCCATCGGCGGTAATACCGGTGCGGTAAACGGCTTTGCAGGAACTTTTGACGGTAACTGCAAAGAAATCCGTGATATGAAGATTGAAGGTACTGACAAATACGCAGTCGGTTTGTTCGGCTATGTATTAAAAGGTACAATCAAGAATGTTCATATGATAGCACCAAATGTCAAAGTTGTAAGAACTGCTGCAGGTGGAGCAGCTGACGATAACGGCGTCGGTGCTTTGGTAGGTGCACTTGCAGGAACAACTGTTGAACACTGCTTCGTTCGTGGCGGTAGCGTATCATCTACCTACAGAGCAGGTGGTTTGATTGGTTCTGCAGTAACCAATGTATCAACTGTAACAAACTGTTATGTTCAGGGAACAACTGTTTATACAACGGATGACCTTGATACTAACTCAGTTTATTCTGTAGCCGGCGGTATTGTCGGTCTTACAAATCTTGCAAACAATACGTTTAACAACTGTTATTCAACAGCAATTCTTAAATCAGAAAACACAGGCGGCGACTACACAGGCGGTATCATCGGTCGTTCGGCAAAGGTTTGCGTTGTTAACAACTCTTATGTTGAAAATGACAATGACATATATGGTTTGTCAGGTGCAACTACACTTCCCACAGTTAACTACCCCTCAGCAGTAGTAGCTGACGGCAAAATCAAAACTCTTGCATCAGCACTTGGTGCGGAATATGTTTACGACACAAATAAGAATAACGGCTATCCGATCTTCACTTGTGAAGGTACGGACAGAGATATCATCAGAGATGCATACTTGACAGAAATGGATTCTGAAAGAGAAGCATATAAAGATGATATCAGAAACGCTTGCCCCAACGAATATCAGACATATGCAGATATTCTTGCAGAAGCAAAAGCAATGGTAGAAGCAACTGAAGCTGCAACTCCTGAAGCTCAGCAGGCACTTGCTGACAGATTGACAGCAGCTGCTGAAGCTCTCAAGGATGCTTATGATGTTTCTCCGTTCATTGTAATTCCTTGGGACGGTAACACAATTCAGGAGCCCATCATCGACGGTACAGATTATTATATCTATACTGCTGAACAACTTGCATGGGTATCATACCAGACAGCAAAATCAGGCGGTGCTGCATATTCAGGTGCAACATTCCACCTTATGAAAAATGTTGACCTTGGCGGTGTAATAGGCGATGCAAGAGGAAACTATACAGTTGTTCCCACAAACGCATGGACACCTATCGGTTGCCGCACTTTAGCAGGTGTTGCAAATAACGGTATTTACCTTGCAGCTAAATTTGAAGGTCACGGTCATGTTGTTAAAAATATGTACATCCACGAAACAGCCGCAGATATCAATGTTGGTTTCTTCGGCGGTATCGGATCTACAACAACAGTCAACGAGCTTGGCATCGAAAACGCAGTTGTTGAGGCAACAGGACTTATTGACGCAACAAACTTCGGTGTCGGTATTTTGGCAGGTATGTCAAATGCTACATCGGTAACAAACTGCTTTGTAAAACGCTCCAAGATATATACAAATCAGGCTTTGTATGTCGGTGGTCTTATAGGTACCTCACATACATATAATCCCACAATTTCAAACTGCTATGTAAACGATACAATCATAACCTCCGCATCAACAAACACTGCATCAGTAGTTGGTGGTATCATCGGTTATACAAAGAATGCTGCGGTTTCAGTCAAGAACTGTTATGTAGCAGCAAAGATTACAAATAACAGCACTTCAACATATATCGGTAACATCGTTGGTAGAATGGCAACGACATTCACCAACCAGGTTACAACAACACAGTGCTATGCAGCAAATGATATTGCAGGCAACGAAGCAACAACACTTGTTGGTGCTGCAACTGTCACAACAGGTATGTATCCGACATCTACATTCATCACTCAGGAAGCTGTTGATGCACTCGGCACAGCATTCGCAATGGATCTTACCCCCGCAATCAACAACAATTTCCCGATTCTCTATTGGGAAGATCCCGAATACAATCTCAGAAACTTATATAACGCTGAGCTTGCATCTGAAAGATCAACTGATGAAGATCTCATCGCTTATATCACAGAGCTTTATCCCGAGCTTGTCGCTCAGTATAACACAGCAATGGCTGCTGCAAAAGCAATCGTAGTTGACAATCCTATGGTTGACAATGCAACTGCAATCACAGCTGCTTATGAAACATTACTTGCAATCAAGACTGAATTGTATGAAACATATTACTATTCAGAAGAAGCAATTCTTCCCTGGAACGGCACACATCAGGTAGACGGTGTTGACGCAGTTCCCAAGACTGACGAAAGCGGTCACTACCTCATCTACAGAGCAGAAGAACTTGCTTATGTAGCATCGTATGTAAATACTGCAGAAGCAAACAACCTTTCAGGTAAAACTGTTAAGTTGATGAAGGACATCGACCTCAACGAACTTGAATGGACACCCATCGGCGGCAGACTTTCTGACGGTACACAGAGTGCCGCTCGCTATTTCCGTGGCAACTTTGACGGTCAGCATCATAAGATCTACGGTCTCAAGATTGATACTGATAAATATCAGACAGGTCTTTTCGGCTATGTTTTGGGTACAACCTCATTAAGACCCCAGATTAAAAATGTCGGCATTATCGAACCAAACCTCAAGGTAGAAGAGGATGCATTTGGTAACAATGCACTCGCACCCTTGATTGGTCAATCGGCTTATGCTGATATTCAGCACTGCTTCGTTCGCGGCGGTAGAGTAGAATGTAATACACAGGTCGGCGGCTTGGTAGGTCGTGCACCCAACTCAACATTTAAAAACTGTTATGTTGAAGGTACTGAAGTTATACTTACAACAACTCAGGCAACAGTGGATGGCTTTACAAACACAACATCATATCCCACAGCCGGCGGTATTGTCGGTTATCCTCAGGCAACATGTACATTTACCAATGTATATTCAACCGCAGTTGTAACAGCTCCCAATCTTGATGACAGCTACACAGCAGGTATCACCGGTATGTGTCATGGCTCAGGCATTACACTTAATAACTGTTACACAGTAGGCGAAACTCTTACATTTGCGACAAATACAACTGCTCCGACAGTTACAAATTCAGCTGTACTTGATGCAGAAACAATGAAGTCTTATGCAACTGTTCTCGGTACTGAATTTACATTTGACCATACAACAGATGCTCGCAACGGAGCAATCAATAACGGCTATCCCATCTTCGTTTGCGAAGAAAAGGAAACAACACTTGTTGATTTCTATTACAACCAGGCAGATACAGAACACGCAAAATATGCTGATATCATCGCTGAGGCTTGCCCCGAAGAATGGGCAGAGTATCAGGATGCTATGAACGCAATTCTGACACTCCTTGATGATAACAGAGTTTCCGATGAAGCTGAAATCAACGCAGCAATCGACAACCTCAACAGAGTTGTTGACGAAGTTCTCTATCCTGCATACCACAAATCCGAGGATGTTGTTCTTCCTTGGAACGGTACCGTTATGGAACCGAAGTATGTAAGCGAAGACGGCAACGACTATTACATCTACAGAGCAGAAGAGCTTGCTTGGATCGCTCAGAATGTAAACGCAGGTACTGCGGCAAGCAACTATATGACAGGCAAAACTGTTCATCTTATGAAGGACATCAACTTGGCAGACCGTGAATGGAAACCCATCGGCGGCAACGGAACAACGTATTATTTCCGCGGTCACTTTGACGGTCACCACCATAAGATTTACGGTCTCAAAATTACTGCTATCACCGTAGCAGGCGCAGGCTTGTTCGGTTATGTAGTCGGTATATCGGCAACTGACCGTGCATCAATCAAAAATCTCGGTGTAATTGATCCTGAAATTAACCTTACATTAGGCACACGTTCAAATCAGGGTGTTGGTGCGATTGTAGGTTCGTTCTACCACGCAGATATGGACCACTGCTTCGTATCAGGCGGTACAATTACATCAACATACAGAACAGCAGCACTCATAGGTTCAACAATCACAGGCACACAGAATGTAACTAACTGTTATGTTGTAGGTACTGAGGTTAAATCAACATACACAAGCACATCTTATGACAATGCATCAGTAGGTGCACTCTCTGCATACAACAACGCAGGTCCTACAAAATTTGAAAACTGCTATGTTGCAGATGTAACACTTACATCAGGTAAGGGTGCTAAGTATGTATCAATTGCATCCAACTCCACAACAGCAAATGCAGTTTTTATCAAAAACACATACCATACAACAGATTACTCATTCCACGGCACGCAGAATGCGGCTCACTCACTTGACCTCTTCTCAGGAAAGGTTACAGCTGACGAGCTCAAGACAATGGTACCCGTACTCGGTTCGGAATATGTATATGCATTAAGTGATGCTGCAGAGCATAACTACGGCTATCCCGTATTCTGGTGTGAATATCCTGAAGCAAGAGTAAAGGCACTTGTTGAGAATGAACGCGTATCTGAAAGAACAGAACACGAAACACTTATCGTAAACGGTTTAGGTGCTGACAATGAAGCTTATGTTGAATACAAGGCAGCATTGAAAGCAGCTCAGGATATGATTTCTGACGATGTTGTTGCAACCAACGATGAGCAGACAGAAGTTGTCGACAGATTGACAGCAGCTATCACAGCTTATGAGGATGCATACAACAAGTCCAAGGCAGTTATACTTCCCTGGAACGGTGAAATCAAAACTCCTGCCGGCGAAGTAATTGATGGCGTAACAACATATTACATTTACAGAGCAGATGAACTCGCGTTTGCAGCTGCTTATGTAAATTCAGGCTATAATCTTTCAGGTGCAAACCTCAAGATTATGAAGGATATTGACCTGAACGGTGATGAACACAACTGGATTCCCTTCGGCGGAAGAGATGTAACAGGTACAACTTATGATAGTACAAAATACTTCTCAGGTAATATCGACGGTCAGGGCAACATTATCCGTAATATGAGCGTTGAAACTGATATTTCCTTGGTTGGTTTGTTTGGTTATGCAAGCGGTGCAACTATCAAGAATATCGGTATTGAAGATTCAACAGTTGTTGAAAAAGCTGCAACTTCAACAAACAACGGTAGTGCTATCCTTGTTGGTGGTGCGGCAGACTCAACAATCGAAGCATGCTTCGTTCGTGACTGTACCGTATCAGGTACAAACGGACCGATAGCAGCACTTGTTGGCTGTATAGCAATAGCAGCATCGACAATTACGGATTGTTATGCACAGAATGTAGTTCTTGAAAATGCAAGTGCTAATAAACCTGCGTCAGGTATTCTTGGTCTTAACGTATTCGCAGGAACAACAATTACAAACTGTTATTCAAATGCAACAGCTACTGCTGCATCAGGACTTGAAGCAGGTATTTTAGGTAATGCAACAGCAGCAACAACAATCCTTAATTCGTATTCTGCAAATGAAGAACTTTATGATTCTGCGGCAGCAACTGCTCCGACAGTTTCAGGCGGTTCAGCACAGGTAGAAGCGGAAGCTCTCAAGAGTTATTCAACTACTCTCGGTGCAAACTTTGGTGATGACTTCAACGGTGATGCATCAATCAACGCAGGCTATCCGATACTTTATTGGGAAGATCCCGAATTTGAATTCAGAAAGTATTATGCATTTGAACTCTCAAGTCCGAGAACGACAAGAGAAGATCTTATGACTAAATATACTGAAGAGTATGCTGAATACCTCGCAGCTATGGAAATTGCTGAAGAAAATGCAAACGATACAAAGGTATTGACATCTGCTGAAGCTCAGGTAATTCTTGAAAACCTCAAAGCAGCAGTTGCAAATCTCCGCGAAGCTTATGATAAGGATTTGACTGTAACAGTACCGTGGGACGGAACGGCAGTTGAACCCGAATTCGACGGCACAACATATAAGATCTATTCAGCAGAAGAGCTTGCATGGGTATCACAGTATGTTGCAACTGCAGCAGATGTTACACACAAGCTTATCGACAAAACCGTTGAGCTTCAGAAGGATATTGACCTTGCTGAAATCAACTGGACACCCATCGGCGGTCGTGATGCAAACGGTGCATACAATGCCGATTACCACTTCCGCGGAACATTTGACGGACAGCATAAGAAGATTTATGGTCTCTTTATTGACACCACTTTTACTCAGAACGGTCTCTTCGGCTATGTCGGAAACAGCGGTATTATAAAGAATATCGGACTTATCAATCCGTCAGTTAACTCCACTGATATAACAAGCAACCACGGTACCGGTACATTGGTAGGTTCACTCAATGGTGGTACAGTTCAGCACGCATTCGTTCGTGGCGGTACAGTCAAGGGCAGAAGAGCAGGTGGTGTAGTTGGTTCAATTGTTTCAACTGCTTCTACAGTACAGAATGTTTACTCACAGGGTGTAACCATAACCTGTATCCCGGCGGCTGAAACCGCAACAACAACAGGTGTAAACGGTTCAGCCGGTGGTGTTGTAGGTTACAACAATGTAGCATCATCAAAAATTTCAAACTGCTATTCTGCATCAACAACTGCAGTAACAGGCTCCAAGACAGTAAAGGCTGCAATTCTTGGCTTGTCAACACAAAATATGACATTGACAAACTGCTTCGGTGTAAATGATTCAGGCATTGCTGAAACAAAATTGTCAAATGCAGTTTCAGGTAAAACCGTAACAGCGACAACCTCAGGTCTTTACCCTGCAGCTACAGTTAAAGCAAACGGTCCGACAATCGGTACAGAGTTTGAAAACGACTATCTTGAAATCAACGCAGGATATCCGATCTTCTGGTGTGAAAACGTATTCCAGGATCTCGTTGAAAAGATAGAAGAGGGCGAACCTGTTCTTAACGGAAAATATGCTGACGGAACAAGTGTTACATATTTCGCAGCAATCCTCAAATATCACCCCGAGCTTATCGCAGCACTTGATACTGCAATAAAAGCTGCTAAGAGTTATCTCACGGCAGATACAACAACAGATAATTCGGGTATGCAGAAATATATTGATGATATTGATGCTACAATCGAAGCTATCAGAGCAGCTGATCAGGAATATATAAATAACCCCGGCTCAATCGCAGCACTCAACATTACTGTATTTGCTCCGCCGATTCTTACATTGGCTTCAGACGGCACTTACGCAACAGGTCAGTCTGTAAGAGTTAAGTCTAATTATCTTATCACAGGCGACCTTACACTCAAGGGTGGTAACAATACTGCAACAAACAACGTTACACTTGAGCGCGTTGACGGCTATGATGAGGAAGAAAATGATGAAACAGGCGAGACAACTTATGTCTACACCTTCAACATCACAGGCGGTACACCTGAAGCTGCTGCAGAAGGCGCAGAACAGAACACAACTGTAACCTTCAACGCAACAGCATCATCAAATGGTCTTGATGCATCAGCATCAGCAACAAGTACATTCTTGACAGGTGTAGGCAGAAAAACCTTTGATGTTAGAATTGCAGGTCAGTACAACCGTGAAGACTGGTGGGGTTCTGTTGAAACAAAAACATACTTGAAAAACCATTATGCAATCGTAGGTTTGCATGGATATACAGATCCTGCAAAGACCAGTTATTATATAGATTATGGTACTGATGACGGTGAGGGCAGCTCCAAAACTTACGGTTCTTCAGGTTCTCCCACAGCTGTAGGTGCAACCGGTTATTTCTATCACGATAAGAATAACAGTAACAAATTAGGTGTAGCAACAGGCTCAACAAAGACATCAACTGTAGGTGTTGCCTTTATTCCGGAAAGTGACGGTTCTTATCAGAGAGAAGAGGTAGCTAAATTATCAGCTGAGCCGACATCATATTTAACAGAAAAACAAGTTATTACTCACGGTGCCAAGGAAACACAGTATGTTTACAACAAAGATGTCGACAGCGGACAGAATGATACTATAACATACACAATGTACTTCCGTGTCGAGGCTAATGATGAATCTACGAACACTATCTATAACTACTCGGAATTCACTGTTGATATTATCCAGGTTGATACAACAGCTCTTTGGAATCTTTACAACGCGGAAACAAAGAAGATCAACGGTACCAACAGATTCGAGTATAAGACTCTTTATGAGCAGGCTAACCCCGAAGCATGGGCAGCTTATGAAGCAGCATATCTCAATGCAGCTCAGGTACTTCAGGGTGGTGTACCTCAGGAAACAATCGATGCAGCATTCGAACAATTCTTAGCAGCAGTTTTAGGTCTTGGTACGCTCGTTAAGTACGACCTCAACGGCGGTGAAGGTACAATTCCCGAACCTCAGAATGTTCCGATTTACAGAGATGTAACTGTAAGCTCAAGTGAAGTAGTTGAACCCACATATTATCTCAACGATGTATACACAACTGACCTTGCTCCTTATGATGGAATTACAAGAGCAGGCTATCAGTGCATGGGCTGGTCACTCAAGAAGGATGCAACCGAGGATGATATGATTTCAGGTTATCTCACATTACCCAAGGGTGCGATTTCTCAGGCAGTAATCCTCTATGCAGCATGGAACCCGAACACATACACAGTCAAGTATGACGCAAATGTTCAGGGCTCAGTAACAGGTGTTCCTGCAGATCAGGAAGGATTGAGGTATGGTACAATCTACAATACTTCAACTCAGGTACCGCAGTTATCAAACCATGACTTCATCGCTTGGAATACTAAGCCTGACGGCTCAGGCGATTCGTATGAAGCAGGTGCAGAGTTCAAGAACCTCACAGCAGAAAACAATGGTACTGCAACACTTTACGCACAGTGGATTGAATCTAAGACAGAAATCAGATTCTTCATCAACCTTCCCGAAGGTGTAACTGAAACAACGAGCGGTCCGAAAGAAGACTTCACAGAAGCATTTACAATCGGCTCAAACGCAGATCTTACACCGTTCAAGATGGAAGCAAACGGTTGGAGACATTTAGGCTGGGCAGGAAGTACAAGTGCGACATCTCCGACATACACAGATACACTTAACGGTGTACCGAAGTCGTCAATTAACCTCTATGCAGTATGGCAGAAGAAGGCAATGACAGTTCTCTACAGTGCCGGTGAAGGCATCAGCGCTGAATGGCGTGATGGTGAGTATACACCTGCAAATACATCTGTAAATTGCGGTGATGATGTAATTCTCCCGACAGCTACAGAATATTACAGAGCAGGCTACACTCTCATCGGTTGGACAACACCGTATGACGGAACAACTCTGTTCAACGGCATATACACAATTCCTGATTCAACTGATGAAACAATTACATTCACAGCTGAATGGATGAAGAGACAGACAACAATCACTCTCCACCACAACAACAGCGCAACTGAGGATGTAACAACTGAAATCAAGGGTGAATATGAATCAGCACTTGACAGCTCATTGTTCATCACTCCTGAAAAGACAGAAGTAATGCAGGGTTATTCATTTGTCGCATGGTACGAGTTGACAGAAAACGGTTTCGTAGAATATGTAAAACCGACAACATTCCCGGCGGATGATATAGACCTCTATGCAGGCTGGAGCATGGATGCTCTTAGCGAACAGCTTGGAAGATACCCCGGCGACATCAACGGTTTTGTTGATTACGACGGTGACAAAGAGTTTGATGAAGGCGTTGATGTTTACTATTATCAGGAACCCGGTAAGACAAACGCAATCAATGAAAAAGCCGAAGCAGATGCCCTCTATGGAGTAGGCGAACAAGGCGGTAAGCTTTATGATTGGGAACTTATCGATGATGTCAATACCGCAACAGCAGAACTCAAACTTGCAATTGATTCATTGATAGAAACCCCCGCAGACTACACAGTAGTAGAACAGTACAGAGAATACTACTATGAAATGACCTTGAATG
Organism: Acutalibacteraceae bacterium; assembly: GCA_045540355.1. GTDB lineage: Bacteria > Bacillota > Clostridia > Oscillospirales > Acutalibacteraceae > RGIG2945. The sequence goes on from JAZQHB010000058.1 coordinate 54,535, forward strand.
ACCCGAATGATGAGTATTCAGATACACATACATTCAACTACAACGGAACTGATTATGAGGTTACAAAGGATACTTTCACAGAGGAATCATTCAAAGAGTTTGAAAATGCAGTAGCATCAATAGTCGAAGGTAAGGGCATCAAGAATCAAGCAGATGTTGATGCAATGGCAGAAGCCCT
>JAZQHB010000059.1:0-18945 GCA_045540355.1 Acutalibacteraceae bacterium
AATGGGCACAGAAGACAGAATACTATATGCTCGATGGGAAAAGGAAGCTGTTGTATTCACACTTGAAGTTACAGCAATAAATTCAAGCATCGATGTAATCCTTGATGGCTATGCAGAAGATTTACAGGGCAACTATTACATCAATGAAGAAACGCCTTACGGAGCAAAGGTAACTCTCAAAGCAGTACCGAACGGAGAAAACAGAGAGTTCTTGTACTGGAAGGATAACAGAGGAAGAATCGTATCCTACAGCAGAACACTCAATTTTATCCTTGAAGCCGACAGAATATTGACAGCTGTGTACTCTGAAAAAAACAACTCAGGATACTATAGTGTGATGTTTGTTGATTCTGTTTTGAATACAGTAATCAGTGAACAAAAAGTTGCAGTAGGAGAGAGTGCACAAGCTCCCAAAATGGCCGCAAAATATAACGACTATACTTTTATCGGTTGGGATAAGGCTTTTGAAGCGGTTGAAGGCAATATTATTGTAAAAGCAATTTATGCAAATTCAGAAGAAGTCATAACCGTAACAATTGATGTTAACGGTGAGCAGACAAGCGACACATATCGCTATAATACTCCTGTTATAGTCAAAATAACCGATGAACAGACCCCTGAAGGCAAGAGCTTTAAAGGTTGGTCACTTGATAACGGAGGTACGATTATTTCTTATGACAAAGAATACAAATTCTATGCTTATAAGAATGTTACACTCACTGCAGTATTTGTCGAAGCAGATGTTAAACCTGAGGCAAGCGTAACTATTGATACTTCAATTGAGGAAGAGAATGAAAATGATTTCAAGGCTGAAATTATGATTTTGAGATATCTTCCTGAAGATTTTGTGCTTGTAAGTTCAGGCGTTTTATTAACAAAAGTTTCAACCTTTGCTAATAATGACACCCTTACTTTTGAGCGTCAGTCAGACAATCCAAACGAGATTAAACTATTCAGAACTATTCAAAGTGAAAATAACGGCCAGTATAAGATCACTGTAAATACATCTAATGACAATACAGTATATGTTAGAGGATTTGTTGTTTACTTGAATAAGACAACAGGAGAGGTTGTAACTATTTATACAGACATTACAACAATTTCCGTAAAATAAAAAATAAACGCTATCTCAATACAATGTTGAGGTAGCGTTTTTGCAAAAGAAAAAACCGCCAAAAGCGGTTTTTAAAATTATTCTTGCGAAAGGGCTCTTTCTAACCAGATTGAGCCGATATCCATTGCGGCATAAAGTCCGCGTTTTTCACTCTTTTTAACGATTTGCTCATTAAGGGGGAGTGTGCTGTCTGTATTAACAAGCTGTACCATGACCTTATCAGCAACATCAAGGTCGTTGATTTTCTTTGAAGTGATAATCTGCATTACAAGGACAAATTTATCAGCAGGATTACCATAGTAAATTGTATTACCGCATCTTACGAGGGGACGACCTTTATAGGTCAAAAATTTCTGTTTAGTAGCCATAAATATCACCGACGGTATTTAACCGTTTCCTTTCTGAATTATAAATCGAGGTAATTTTTTACAAGTGCACTTAAAAGCTCATCGCGGTCAAGACGACGAATAAGATTTCTTGCATTGTTATGAGTTGTGATATAAGTCGGATCTTCAGAAAGAATGTAACCAACTATCTGGCTGATTGGATTATAACCTTTTTCTTTAAGAGCGTCGTAGACAGTTTGCATGGTTTCTTTTGTTTGTGTATCAGCATCGTCCTTAAGTGAGAAAGTTAAAGTTTTATCAGTCATTCTGAACACCTCCACTTTATTTATAGAATAACACAAAGATATTATACAATATTTTTTTTATTAAAACAATAGGAAAACGAAAGAAATTTTATTAAAGTTCTGTAATTATTTTAAAAAATATGCTACAATATACTCAAAGTTGCGTAAGGAGGACAGGAAATGAAGGTTTTAACAGTTCGTCAGATGCAAAGTGCAGAAGAAAACGCCGTTAAGCTCGGTATGACATTTATGCGACTTATGGAAAATGCAGGTGCGGCTTGTGCCAAATATATAAATGATTACATAAAATTTGATGGCGGAAGATACAGAAAAATCACAATACTTTGCGGCAGCGGTAAAAATGCAGGTGACGGTCTGGTAATAGCAAGAAAGCTCAAACAATTCGGCTTTGATGTTTCGGTAATTTTTTTATATGACCGTATGAAAGCACAGGAAACAATTGAGATGTATGCAAGAACCGACGGCCTTAATATTAAATTTTACAAGGCGTCTTTACATTACGATGAAGTTGAATTTGAAATTGAAACCGCTGATATTATTGTTGATGCGATATTCGGAATAGGCTTCAAAGGCAAGCTTGACGAAGCTACAAGGGCGATAATTGAAGCGGCAAATGAATCTAAAGCAAAGCTTTTTTCCATTGATGTTCCAAGTGGTTTATCAGGTGAGAGTGACGATGATACCTTCGTTCATGCTGATGTTACAATTGCCATTGCAGCTTTAAAGCCTGTTCACCTTATGAATATTGACAGAATCGGTAAAATTGTAACAGTCGATATAAATATACCTGAAAGTTGTTTTCCTGAAAATGCGGCAAATGTAATAATTCCTACTGATGAAAACATCAAAAAGGTATTGCCTAAAAAATCCGACGATGCACACAAGGGGGATTTCGGGAGAGCTGTTATCATAGCGGGCTCCGTAAATTATCAGGGTGCAGCCGTACTTTCTGCAAATGCTTGCGTCAGAAGCGGTGCGGGTATTACACAATTGGTATTTCCGAAAGCTGCATATTCGGCAATTGCATCAAAGGTGACTGAACCGATATTGCTGCCGGTCGCATCAAATGCTGACGGTACATTTTCGGAAATGGCAAAATGGGAAATACTTGAAGCGGTTAAGCAGGCGGACGCAATTCTTATCGGTTGCGGAATCGGCGATAATGAAGAAACCAATCAGATAGTTTATGATGTCATAAGGAATGCGGCGTGCCCGCTGGTTATTGATGCTGACGGAATAAATGCAGTTTCTAAAAATATAGATATATTAAGGGAAGCAAAAGCACCGGTAGTATTGACTCCGCATCCCGGTGAGATGTCAAGACTTATCGGAGAGACGGTCGGAATAAGTGTGGCTGAAAGAATAATGACTGCATTAAAATTTTCCGAAGAATACAATGTTGTACTTGCACTCAAAGGTGCAAATACAGTTGTTGCAAGCCACTCTTTGCCTGTGTTCATAAATACCACAGGTAATAACGGAATGGCAACGGGTGGTAGCGGAGATACGCTTGCAGGAATTATTGTTTCGTTGCTTGCACAATCGACCAAGGTATTTGATGCCACGGCGGCAGGTGTGTATATACACGGTCTTTGCGGTGATAAAGCGGCAAAAAGACTTTCACGCAGAGGACTTACGCCGACCGATATGATAAAAGAATTATCGCGTGTTTTTGCAATTTTTGAATAGGAGTGCTTTTTCTGAAAAGATTGTTTTGTCTTATCACTTGTATCTTTTTATTTTCAGGATGTTCAACAGATGCTATGATAGAGAAAATATCACCGCCGAGCAAGTTCACTGCAAATATTGTGAGCGGTAATTTCAGTGGAGTTATATCGTTTGATTATATGGCGGAAACGGAAATTCTTTTTACAAAACCGGCATCAGTCAAAGGTTTGAAGTTATCAATAATTAACGGCAAATGCTCGATGAGTTATTCTGATATGGTATTTGAAGCAGGTGAGGGAGAGTATTTACAAGCTTCTCTCGGAAATATGCTTGTAAATACAATTTCTGATATAATTGTTAATAATGAAACTGTTGAAGCAACCGAGGAAAACGGACTTATAAAAAGAATAACTGATGACTATACAATCTATCAGAATATTGACGGCACAATCAAAGAGATATCTTATCAAAATTGTGAGGTGAAATTCACACAAAAATAAACTCGAAAACTGTCACACATCTGAAGCTAAATTGAATATAATGTAACGACGGTAAAAATTGCTCCCCGAAATGTTTAATACCGCGTACGATTGGCAAAAATAACATTGTCAATCAAAATTACGGAGAGTGATAGTATGACAGTTAAAAGGGGAGAAATCTATTACGCGGACTTAAGTCCTGTTGTAGGCTCCGAGCAAGGCGGCGTAAGACCGGTACTTATAGTACAAAATGATGTTGGCAATAAATACAGTCCGACCGTAATTGCTGCGGCAATTACAAGTCAGCGGTTCAAAACAAATCTGCCGACACATATACAAGTTAATGCAGACGGTTGCGGTTTGTCAAAAGATTCAATTGTACTTTTAGAGCAAGTCCGTACACTTGATAAAAAGCGATTGAAAGAGAGAATGGGTAATCTTGATACCGAAGACATGAACCGTATTGACAGAGCCTTGTCTGTAAGCTTGGGAATACATTAAAAATATCCGAAAGGACGGAAAATGAAAATGTTAGGAAAAATTTTAACAGCAACCGCAATAACCGCAGGTGCAGGCGTACTTGCGTACAAATTGATTGGTAAAAAGTTATTTGAGTCTGTTCTTACAAAAGAAGCGATTAAAAATATGAGAGGTACAGAGGAAGGCGGACCTCCCGAAGAAATCGAGGCTTTCACGACAAATGAAAGTCATATAAGCGGTAAGAGTTGGTATAATAATGTGAAAAAAGAGAGGATTGAAATTGATTCTTCTCTTGGTGATAAAATTTTAGCCGATGTAATCAGACTTGAAAATAATTCGGATAAGTGGGCGATAATATGTCACGGTTTTGTTTCTGTACCGTCAGATATGGGAAGGTTTGCTCAGAACTTTTCACAAAACGGATTTAATGTTCTTTTACCTACAATGCGAGGACATGGTGACAGTCCGTGTGAATATACGGGTATGGGTTGGATTGAGCGACTTGATATCTTGAAGTGGATTGACTATATTATCAAAGAAAATCCCAACGCAAAGATTGTTCTTACAGGTGTTTCTATGGGTGCGGCTTGCGTACTTATGACAACAGGTGAAAAATTACCTTCAAATGTTGTATGTGCAGTTGCCGACTGTGCGTATACTTCTGTTTGGGATGAATTTTCAAAACAGATTAAGGTCAAATATAAATTACCGTCTTTTCCGTTTCTTGATGCCGCAAATGCTGAATTTAAAAAGCGGTCGGGATTCAGTTTGAAAGATGCGTCAAGTCTTGAACAAGTTAAAAAGTCCGTCACACCGACGCTCTTCATTCATGGAGATAAAGATGATTTTGTACCCTTTGAAATGCTTGATAAAATTTATGAAACTGCTGCTTGTGAAAAGGAAAAATATGTTGTTGAGGGAGCAGGTCATGCCGTTTCTGCACTCGTTGCGGGCGATGCTTACGGACAAAGGGTTGAAAATTTCATCAATAAATATATAAACTAAGGTAAAAATTGCATAAAAATTCTAAAAAGATACATTTTTGTTTGTGAAATGTATCTTTTTTCATTTTTTATAATAAAAAAGTTGAAATTGGAAGCAATATAGGTTATAATATACTTTATTATCGGACATTGTTCCGAATTTCGATTTTTACTTTTGGAGGACATAATGTATAAGGTATTTATTGATGGCTCGGAGGGCACGACGGGTCTCAGGATTTTTGAAAGATTTGAAAAAAGAGATGACATCGAACTTATCAGAATAAGCTCTGAATTAAGAAAAGATCCTGATGAAAGACGAAGAATGTTTGAGCTTGCAGATATAGCTTTTTTGTGTCTTCCTGATGTTGCTGCGATTGAGTCGGTTGAGCTTGCGAAGGATGCAAATGTCAGACTTATTGACACATCTACTGCACACAGAACGGCAGACGGTTGGGCTTACGGATTTCCTGAATTGTCTGAAGAACACCGCAAGGCTATCACTGAAGGCAACAGAATTGCAGTTCCTGGTTGCCATGCAAGCGGTTTTCAAGCTATAGTATACCCTTTGATTAAAAGCAGTATAATTGCAAACGACTATCCGTTAGCGGCTACTTCAATCACAGGATACTCCGGCGGCGGTAAAAAGATGATTGCCGAGTATGAAGCAGTGAACAGAAATCCTGAATTTTCATCGCCGAGAGTTTACGGACTTACTCAGGAGCATAAGCATCTTAAAGAAATGAAGCATGTATGCGGACTTAAAAATCCTCCGATGTTTATGCCTTATGTAGCTGATTATTACAGCGGTATGCTTGTTACAATTCCGCTAATAAGAGATTATATGAAAACAAAACTCAGTGTTGAAAAGCTCAGGGAATTTTATAAAGAATACTACAAAGGAAATCTTATGCTCCGAGTCAGCGAAGCAGAGGGAGCATTCTTGGGCTCAAATAATCTCACGGGCATTGATGATATGGAAATCTTTGTTCAAGGTAATGATGAGAGGATAACTGTCAGTGCTCGTTTTGATAATCTCGGCAAAGGTGCATCAGGTGCGGCGATACAGTGCATGAATCTGATGTTAGGCGTAGAAGAAAGTAAAACATTAAACATATAATAAATTTTCCGTTTATACAGAAAGGTATGATTATAAAATGAAAGAAGTAATGGGTGGCGTATGTGCCGCAAAGGGATTTAAAGCAGCAGGTGAGCATTGCGGAATCCGAAAAAATAAGACAAAAAGAGATGTGGCTTTAATTGTCAGCGAAACACGAGCTGCGGCTGCGGGCGTATACACAACAAATCTCTTAAAGGGTGCTCCTTTATTGGTAACCAAAGATAATATTTCTGACGGCTATGCTCAGGCAGTTATCTGTAACAGCGGTAATGCAAATACTTGTAATGTTGACGGTGTTGAGGTTGCTGAAAAAACTTGTGAACTCGTAGCTAAAGCAACAGGTCTTAATGTAAAAGATGTCATTGTTGCATCAACAGGTGTTATTGGTTTACCTTTGAGCATTGAGCCTTTTGAAACGAATATGGATATGCTTGTTTCAAAGTTATCGACAGACGGCGGAAAAAATGCCGCAAATGCCATACTTACAACAGATACATTCAGAAAAGAAATTGCATATTCTTTTGAAATAGACGGAAAAGTCTGCACAATCGGCGGTATTGCCAAAGGCTCGGGTATGATTCATCCCAATATGGCAACTATGCTTTCGTTTATCACAACAGACGCTGCAATATCACCCGAAATGCTTCAGAAGGCACTTTCTGCCGATATTCAGGATACCTTTAATATGGTTAGTGTTGACGGCGATACTTCAACAAACGATATGGTATGCATACTTGCTAACGGTATGGCTGAAAACAAGATGATTGATGCGGAAAATGCTGATTATGCAATTTTCAGAGAAGCACTCAATGCGGTAACATCTTTCCTCTGCCGTGAAATAGCAAAAGATGGTGAAGGTGCAACAAAGCTTATAACTTGCATCGCAAAAAATGCTGCAGACATCAAAACAGCAAAAACAGTTGCAAAAGCAGTTATTTGTTCAAATCTCTTTAAAGCTGCAATCTTCGGTGAAGATGCTAATTGGGGCAGAGCTATGTGTGCAGTCGGTTACAGCGGTGCAGATATTGATATTGACAAAATTGACCTTGATTTTTCAAGCAAAGCAGGCGAAATTGCAATGTGCAGAAACGGTAAGGTTGTAGAATTTTCCGAAGAAAAAGCAAAGAAGGTTCTTATGGAAAATGAAATCACCGTAGTAGTTGATTTACGCATGGGTGATTGTGAAGCCACAGCTTGGGGTTGTGACCTTACTTATGATTATGTAAAAATCAACGGCGACTACAGAACTTGATTGTGGGAAGAAGGCATATACAATGAGAATTTCAAATAATGACAGGGCAAAGGTGCTTATTGAAGCACTCCCGAGTATAAAAAAATACAATGGAAAAACAGTTGTTATCAAATACGGCGGCAATGCAATGATTAGTGATGAGCTGAAAGATGCTGTTATGGGCGACATAGTATTGCTTGCTTTAATCGGTATTCGCGTTGTTTTGGTACATGGCGGCGGTCCTGATATTTCCAACACAATCAAAACTATGGGCAAGGAAACAAGATTTATCAACGGACTTCGTGTTACTGATGCCGAGACTGCAGAAATAGTTGAAATGGTATTGTGCGGTAAGGTCAACAAAGGTCTTGTCAATCTTATAGGTAATAAAGGCGGTAAGGCAGTCGGTATCTCAGGTGTTGACGGACAGATGCTCAAGGCTACTTTTATCGACAAGGAATTAGGTTTCGTCGGTGAAATTTCAGAGGTCAACATAGAACTTGTTGAAAATATTCTTGATTCAGGTTACATACCGGTTATTTCAACAATGGCATGTGATGATGACGGAAATATATTCAATATCAATGCAGATACTGCAGCGGCTAAAATTGCAATAGCACTTGAAGCAGAAGCTTTGATTTCTATGACTGATATCGTGGGTCTTTTAAGAGACAGATACGATACTGACTCACTTATCAAAGTGGTTGAGTCAAGTGAAGTGCAGGGACTTATAGATGACGGTATTGTAACAGGCGGTATGATACCCAAGGTCGGTTGTTGTGTTGATGCGGTCAATAACGGCGTAAAAAAGGTATTTATCATTGACGGAAGAATGCCCCATTCAATTTTAGTTGAGCTACTTACCGATGAGGGTATCGGCACAATGTTTGTTAAGGAGTTGGATAAGTAATGAACTATTTTTCTGATGACAGTAAATATATTGCAAATACATATAAAAGATTCGGTGTTGTTTTAACACACGGAAAAGGCTCAAAGGTTTATGATGCTGACGGCAAGGAATACATTGACATGGCATCTGGTATCGCAGTTAATACATTCGGTATTGCTGACGAAAAATGGATTTCTGCAGTCAATGAACAAGTCGGCAAAATTCAGCACGCATCAAATCTTTATTATACAGAGCCACAGATTAAGCTTTCAAAAATGCTTTGTGAAAAAGCAGGTATGAAGAAAGTATTTTTCTCAAATTCGGGGGCAGAAGCAAATGAATGTGCAATCAAAACCGCAAGAAAATATGCGGATATGAAAAATCCCGATAAGAAAGTAATTTTAACGCTTATCAACAGCTTCCACGGCAGAACTGTTACAACTCTTACAGCAACGGGTCAGGACAAAATGCATGTAAGCTTCGGACCTTTCACAGAAGGTTTCAGATATATTCCTGCAAACGATATCGAGGCATTCAGAGCTGAAATCGCAAAAGGTGATGTCTGTGCAGTTATGTTTGAACTTGTTCAGGGTGAGGGTGGTGTCTTACCTCTTGAAAAAGCTTATGTTGATGAGTTGGTAAGTGTTGCCAGGGAAAACGATATTTTGGTTATTGTTGATGAAGTGCAGACAGGCAACGGCAGAACAGGTGAGATGTACTGTTATAAGAACTTTGGTTTTACACCTGATATCGTTTCAACTGCAAAGGGTCTCGGCGGTGGTTTGCCTATAGGTGCAACCATGTTCTCCGAGAAAACTGAAAATGTTCTCACCGCGGGTGATCACGGTTCTACTTATGGCGGCAACCCGATTTGTGCAGCAGGTGCAGTAAGTATTGTCGAAAGACTTGATGCTGAACTTTTTGCAGAAGTCAAGAAAAAAGGTGAATACATCAAAGAAAAGCTTATTACATTTGACGGTGTGAAAAGTGTTTCGGGCATGGGTCTTATGATGGGAATTGAAACCGAAAAGCCAGCCCCGGATTGTATTAAAGCGTGCATGGATAACGGACTTTTGGTTATCAGTGCGAAGGAAAAGGTCCGCTTGCTTCCTGCACTCAATATTTCTTGGGAAGACATAGACAAGGCACTTGAAATAATGAAAGATGCTTTTAAAAACTGATGAAGCTTTACAAGTTTAATATAAACGATTTTACTGATGAGCTTTTTGATTCTTCATATAATGATTTATCTGCCGATAAAAAATCGAGAGTCGACAGAAACAAAAATGAGAAAAACAAAAAGCTCATGGTAGCAGGAGATATGCTTTTAAAAAAAGCATTGAGTGAAAAAGACATTGTATCAACTGAGTTTTACAAAAACGCCAAAGGCAAGCCTTATATCAAAAATACACCGTATTATTTCAACATCAGTCACTCGGAAGATATCTGTATCTGTGCAGTATCTGACAAGGAAATCGGTGCGGATATTGAGAAAATACGCAATGTGAATTTAAAGACTTCAATTAAATTTGCAACAGAAAATGAGCTCAGATACATCTTTGGTAAAATACCTGAAGATGATGATTTTAAAGCAGATTTCAATGAATCAACGATTGACTTGTTTTCACGCTTTTTTGAGATATGGACTTTGAAAGAGGCCTATTTCAAAATGCTCGGAACAGGAATATCGTCAGACTTGAAATCAGTAGAATTTTTTATTGAAGAAAATAAAGTCATCTGTAACAAATATGCTCAGATGACTACAGATAAAAGTATTAACGGATATGTTATTTCAATATCTCAATAGGAGGAACAATTATGTCGTACGGCTATTTTAAAGATAACGGTGCAACTTATGTAATCAACACCGCATTCACACCATTGACTTGGAAAAACTTACTTTTTAATGACAATTATTTGCTCGACCTTTCTCAGAGAATGCAGGGAGTTGGCGAAACACTTTCCGATGTGTTTGTAAGAGAATCCGTAATCGGTGCAGAAAGAAAGTTTTATGTAAAGAAAGACGGTAACATCGTTGAATTGCTCAGAGAAAACGGAAGTGTTTATGAGTGCGAACAGCGTCTTTATGAATCTGTTGTAAATGAAAAGTTTGCTGATTTTGAAACTTCAATCAGAGCGTTTGTACCGACAGAAGGTACTTATGAAATCTGGACGGCAACTCTTAAAAATACAAGTGATAAAGACGGAAAGTTTTCTCTTTATTCTTATGTGCCCTTTGAAAAAGGTACTGTTATGGCACAGACCACCGATTTTGATAAAGAAAATAACTATGCTTTCAAAACAGGTTTTCCGTTCTATACATTCTATGAAGACTATGAAAAAGCAAAGGCAAAAATCAACTTCATTTATATGTATTCAGATGTTAAGGTTGACGCTTATGAATGTAATGTCAGTCGTTTCTTCGGAACAGACGACCACGCGATAATTCCGAAAACAATCAAGGAAGATAAGCTTCCCTGCAAGATGGCACAAAACGAATTCGGTTGCGGTGCACTTCAGCACGATATTACTCTCAAAGCAGGTGAGAGCAAAACAATCAACTTTATTATCGGTGTTGAGAAAAACAGAGAAGACATCAAAACTAATGTTGATATTGAAGCAGAATATAAAAAGGTAAAAGAACTCTGGGCTCAGAGAGCAGAAAGCTTCAGCATTGAAACTCCCGACAAAGAGCTCAATTACATAATGAATTTCTGGATTAAGAAGCAATCAACATTCTTAGGTAAACTCAACAGAGGCGGCACATATTGCCCGATTCGTAATCAGTTGCAGGATGCAATGGGCTATTCCTTTGTTGACCCCGAAGATGCTTTCAAAGTGATTCTCAAGGTTATTAAAAATCAGGAATATAGCGGCTATATCAAGCAATGGGTAATGACAGACGGTTCGGCACCGCAGAAGCTTTGTCTTTTAAAGCATAGTGATGCTGCTATATGGTTGATTCTCTGTTTTGTTGAAATTATCAACAAAACAGGTAAAGATGAATATTTCGATATGATGTTACCTTATGTTGATAACGATACCGAAGAACCTTTATATGTTCATCTTCAGAAGGCTGCACTTGATATGGCAAACACCGTTGGTGAACACGGCTTGTGCCTGATGCTTGACGGTGACTGGACAGATCCTCTCAACGGCCCCGGCAGACTTGGTAAGGGTGAATCAACATGGAACACGCTCGGACTTATTTATTCTATCCGCCGACTTAATAAATTCAGATATTCCGAAGAGCTTGAAAAGATTGCCGATAAGCTTGATGATGCCGTTAATGAGCATTGTTGGGACGGTGAATGGTACTATGCCGGTATTGATGATTTCGGCAAACCCTACGGCTCACATAAAGATGAAGAAGCAAAGCAATTCCTTAATGCACAGACATGGGCAGTATTTTCAGGAGTTGCAAAGGGCGAAAGACTTGAAGCAATAATGAACTCAATGGAAAAATTGCACATTGATTTCGGTTACAGACTTTTTGCACCCGAATTTAATAAGTATAACGAAACATGGGGCAGAATCAGCGTTAAGCACCCGGGAACAACAGAAAACGGTGCAGTTTACTGCCACGCAAATATGTTCAAGGCTTTGGCAGATTGCCATGTTGGTGACGGAAACAAGGCTTGGAGAACTGTTCTTGATATACTTCCGCACAATCCGCAGAATCCCACCGAACAGAACAAACAGTTACCGACATTCATTCCGAATTATTACTTCACATTAGAGGGCGACAACTACGGCAGAACAAGCAACAATTACGGCACAGGCACAATAGCTTGGCTTTTATGGGTAGTTTTAGAGCACATGATTGGCGTTCAGGCAACAGTTGACGGTATCAAAACAGTTAAACCATGTATGCCCGATGAATGGAAGAGTGTAAAAATAGCACGCAGATTCAAAGGCGAAAATCATGAGTTTACAATTGAGAATAAATAATTAGCATAACGGCTTGCAGCTCAATACTGCAAGCCGTTATTATACATAAAGGAACCCCATCGAATTTGTTTCGATGGGGTTTGTGTCATTTGTTTTTCATCTGATAACTCAAAGTCATAAGTGAATCATTAAGGTGAACATTTTCAACCGTAACATCAGGATATTTGCTTGAAATATCAAAGTGAGTGAAGTTCCAAAAACCTGTAACCCCTAACTCGATAAGCTTCTCAACGAGTGCAGAAGCAGCAGAGGTAGGAATGCAAAGGACAGCGACTTCAGGCTTGTTTTCAAGACAGAAGTCGGAAAGCTTTTCAATATCAAGTATTTCGATATTTTTAAGCTTTGTGCCGACAAGCTCCTTGTTATTGTCAAATATACCCGTGAGTGAAAAACCTCTTGATTCAAAGGACATGTGGGAAGCAACCGCTTTACCGAGATTACCTGCACCGAGAAGAATGGTCTTACAAGTACGGTCAACGCCTAAAATCTTACCGATTTCATTATAAAGCTGCTCTACATTATATCCGTAACCTTGCTGACCGAAACCGCCGAAGCAGTTGAGATCCTGCCGAATTTGTGAAGCCGTTAACTTCATTCTCATGGAAAGCTCATTTGATGAAATTCTCAATGTACCGCTTTTTTTCAGTTCACCGAGGAATCTGTAATATCTCGGTAACCTCTTGATTACGGACATGGAAATTTTATTGTTATTCACCAATAACACCTCTTACGGTTTCCATTACATAGTCGCCAAATTCGCTGCAGGTGCAACCTGTATCACGACCTGTGATAGTAAGTTTCTTTTCTTCATACATACAGATATCAAGAGCTTTTTCGAGCAAATCAGCTTTTTCCTGATAACCGATGTGTGAAAGCATCATAACTGTTGCACGAAGCATTGAGCAAGGATCAGCATACTGTCCGCGACCTTCTTTAATCATACGTGGAGCTGAGCCGTGGATAGCTTCGAACATTGCATATCTCTTACCGATATTAGCACTACCGGCAGTACCTACGCCACCCTGGAATTCAGCAGCTTCGTCTGTGATGATATCACCGTAAAGGTTAGGAAGAATGAATACCTTGAAGTCTGTGCGACGCTTTTTATCGATAAGCTTTGCTGTTGTGATATCAATATACCATTCGTCTGTGATAATTTCGGGGTAATCCTTACCGACATTTTTGCAGATGTTAAGGAATTTACCGTCAGTTGTTTTAATAACATTTGCCTTTGTGATGATGGAAACTCTTTCTTTGTTGTTTCTCTTTGCGTAATCGTAAGCAAGCTTTGCTATTCTTTCAGTACCCTCTGTTGTAGTAACAACAAAGTCCATAGCAAGGTCATCTGTTACATTGACACCGCAAGAACCTACTGCATAAGCACCTTCTGTGTTTTCTCTGAAGAAAGTCCAGTCAATACCCTCGTCAGGAACTTTAACAGGGCGAAGGTTTGCAAAGAGGTCGAGAGCCTTACGCATAGCAACATTAGCACTTTCAATGTTCGGGCAATCGTCACCTGCCTGGGGAGTAGTTGTAGGACCTTTTAATATAACATGACATGATTTTAATTCTTCAAGCACATCATCAGGGATAGCTTTGTTAGCTGCAATACGGTTTTCTAATGTAAGACCGTCGATAACTTTAAACTGAACTTTGCCCGCCTTAACTTCGTCAGCTAAAAGAAATTCAGCAACTCTTGCAGATTCTTTTGTGATTGTGGGACCGATGCCGTCACCGCCGCAAACACCGATAATAATGGTGTCGAGCTTGCTGTAATCAACAAAATCACCCTGAGATTTAATTCTGTCTGAGCGTTCGGACTGCTCACGAGCAAGTTTTTCAAAATGTTCAACTGCAGCTTTGATTTGTTGTTCTGTCATTGTAAATACCTCCGTTATATCTTACTTCTTGTATAGTTGAGCAATCCGCCTTCAAGGATAATTGCTTTCTGTCTGTCAGAAAATTCTGAACAGAGTGCATATTCTTCATTAGTTGTTTTATTTTTGAGTGTCATCGGAAGATCGTTCTTAACACACTCACGAGCATTTTCAATATATAATTCATCACCCTGCGTGATCTTATCATAATCATCGGGATTCTTGAATGTCAAGGGAAGGATACCTGCATTTATAAGGTTAGCACAGTGGATTCTTGCAAATGACTTTGTGACAACTGCTTTAATTCCGAGATAAAGCGGAACAAGTGCAGCATGTTCACGCGATGAACCCTGTCCATAGTTAGCACCGCCGATGATGATGCCTTTGCCTTCTTTCTTACAGTTCTCTGCGAAGTGCTCATCACACTGTTTGAAGCAGAAGTTTGAAAGATAGGGAATGTTTGAACGATAGGGAAGAATCTTTGCACCCGCGGGCATAATGTGGTCAGTTGTGATGTTGTCGCCGACCTTAAGGATTGCCTTTGCATCAATGTTTTCCTCAAGAGGTTCGCTCTGCGGGAAAGGCTTGATGTTAGGACCGTATTTAACTTCAACCGAATCGGCCTCTTCAACTGACGCGGGAAGGTCAACCATATTATCGTTAATAAGGAATTTTTCGGGCATTTCAATATTCGGATATTCGCCGAGGTCTCTCGGGTCTGTGAGATAACCTGTAATAGCTGAAGCAGCTGCAACTTCTGGACTTACAAGGTAAATGCCTGCATCAGCAGTACCTGAACGACCTTCAAAGTTTCTGTTGAATGTGCGGAGTGAGATACCCTTTGAATTAGGTGACTGACCCATACCGATACACGGACCGCAAGCTGATTCGAGTATTCTTGCACCTGCATCAATCATGTCTGAAAGTGCACCGTTTAATGCAAGCATATTAAGAACCTGCTTTGAACCGGGAGCGATTGAAAGACTTACATCGGAATTTACAGTCTTGCCTTTTAAGATAGCAGCAACCTTGAGCATATCCAAAAGAGATGAGTTTGTGCAAGAACCGATACATACCTGGTCAACGGGAATTTTGCCGATTTCGGTAACGGATTTTACATTATCGGGCATGTGGGGCATTGCTGCCATAGGAGCGAGTTCGGATAAATCAATATCGATGATTTCATCATAAACTGCATCTTCATCGGAAGATAATTCTCTGTAATCTTCGCCACGACCCTGAGCAATAAGGAACTGCTTTGTGATTTCATCAGAGGGGAAGATAGATGTTGTAGCACCGAGTTCGGCACCCATATTTGTGATAGTAGCTCTTTCGGGAACTGTAAGTGTCTTAACACCTTCGCCGCCGTATTCAACAATCTTACCGACACCGCCCTTAACGCTCATTATCTGAAGAACCTTAAGGATAATATCTTTAGCAGCAACCCACGGGCTGAGTTTACCTGAAAGTCTTACCAATACCATCTTGGGCATAGTGATGTAATATTCGCCGCCACCCATAGCAACTGCTACATCAAGACCGCCTGAACCGATTGCCAACATACCGATACCACCGCCTGTGGGAGTATGGCTGTCTGAACCGATAAGAGTTTTTCCGGGAATACCGAAGCGTTCAAGATGTACCTGATGGCAGATACCGTTACCGGGTCTTGAGAAACGGACGCCTCTTTTTTTACATACAGAAGCGATGAAACGGTGGTCATCAGCGTTTTCAAAACCTGTCTGCAGTGTGTTGTGGTCTATGTATGCAACTGAAAGTTCTGTTTTTACACGAGGTACTCCCATTGCTTCAAACTCAAGATAGGCCATAGTGCCTGTTGCGTCCTGAGTAAGTGTCTGGTCAATTCTGATACCGATTTCTTCACCCTGCTTCATTTCGCCTGTAACAAGGTGTTCTTTAATGATTTTTTGTGCTATTGTATAGCCCATAACTGATAAAACCTCCAAAGTTGTTCAATTTTTTAACAAAGTATATTGTAGTACTTTGTTTATTTTTTGTCAATACTTTTAAAACTTGTTATACAATAATATATAAGACTAATTTTTACCTGTAATATCATCTCTGTATTTTTCAACAAGCTCAAGAGCTACAGTCAGAGTATCTTCATCAGATTCAGCAGCAGCTTCTTCCTGAGTAATCCAAGTTCTTTCATACTTAGCCATCTGATTGTAGAAGTAATCATCATCGAAAGTATTTCTGCCGTTGAGTTGCTTTTTGGTTTTTTCACGAACTTTCTTTACCCTGAAAAAGTTTTCTGCAATAAGCTCAAAGAATTTTCTCCATCTGACGGCATAATATGTGTCTATCAGACCGCCCCATTCTTTCCACGAATAGTCATAAAGCTGAGCCTTGTCAATGTGACCGTAAATTGAGATTTGTGCAAGTGCGTTTATTTCATAGAATGTTCTGGCTTCATCACTCTTGGCGATTGAACGGGCAGAGTCAACCCTTGCTTTGAGAGAAAATTCATTTCGTGTCAGAAGTAAACGGTTAAGGTCTTCAAGGATTTCAAGGAATCTGTTTGAGTTATCTTCAAATCCGTCAACATTTTGTTTTTTGTACTTGAACATTGCTTCGTTGAATTTTTTTAAGCAGAGGTTTGACAGAACTTGTCTGAGTATATCACAAACATCGTAAAGATATCCGTCAGTTTCCGATTTGTTTTCAAGGAGCAAATTCAGACCTTTGAATAATTCTTCGTTATCGTAAGGTATTTTAAGAGCATCATAAGGTGCGGTGTGATTTAATAATACAGCCGGTCTTGCACAAACAGCTGACCCGAGATGAGGTAAATTGTAATTACCATAGCAGGTTTTATAAAGAATTTTTGCGATATCATTATAAGTATCAGAGGAACCCCAACGCCTTTCAGCGTAAGACTTCAAAAATGCTGATATATTTGTTTTTCCTGAAGTTGTGAGCGAATCAAAAGCAAGGTCATAATACAACGGGTTTTGTGCGTATCCGTCTGAAGTCAACGCCATACCGCAAAGGTTAGAATTTTCAGAAAGATGTAAGGAGTAATCAAAGTCAGCTAACTTATCAAGAGAGCCTTCAAGTACCGTCCTGTCAGCTATATGTGCCTTGTTTTCCAAAACAAATTGCATTTCTGTGTACTTGTCATCAAGCTTATCCTTTATTAGTATTATGTTTTGGGCAGGTAATTCTGATAGAATTTTCTTATTAACTGTAGCTGGTATTATTAACTTATAATCTTCCGCAGCTTCAGAGTGAAGTTTAGGCAATGCTACTGTCAGGTTGTTGATATATTTTGATGTTGGATGGGGAATTTCATTATCGGTAAATAACGGAAGAGAAAAATATTTGCTTTCACCGAGAAGTTTTTTTTGCTTTTCGAGGAAAGCTCGTCCGAAAGTAGTAAACATATCTTCCCATGGTTTAAGGAAATATGTTCGTGTGAAACCGTACCACTCTTTTGAGTGAAGGAGCTTGTTACCGCTTGAGGCACCGAAAATGTATGGTACATGTCCCCAATATCCCTGCAAAATCGGTGTCATGCCAAAAGCAACCTCACGGTCAAAAATCTTTTTACCGAGAATTTTTGAATGCTCTATATATTCAACTGTAGGTGAATTGACATAACCGGAAATACAACCTGTAAGCTGTTTATCAAAATAAGCCGGACCTGAAACGGTAGCTAAAGCAAGGTCTTCGTTTACATTCAAGTCAAGCAAGGTGTAATAGAAAACAGCTTGCAAACCAACAGAAATATAGGGCATATTAACACCACGCATCGCCATGAAGTCAATTTCTGTTTCCCATCGGTCCCAGTCCCAAAAGCAAGCGGTATTGCTTTGAAAAGAGGGAGTGAGTGCAATTCTTTTATCCTGAAGAATAACCTCCGTGATTTTTCCCTCAGGTAACGGAGCTGTTTTTACATTAAAAGAAAAGTCACCGCAATGCGTCATGCAGACATTACAGTAATCTTTCATGTAGCGGTAATATGCCATCGCAAGGCTGATGTTGTTGTCACCACTCAGTTGTATTTTACCGTCGATAGCTTCAATTTGATATGTGTTATGGTTATCTGACTTTGGAATATTTCTGAGAATAAATGAATCAGCAATATAAGGTGAGTATTTTTTTATTAAGGTTGAAATCATAGTGTAAGTTACCTCGCGTACTAATATAATAATGTAATATCATACATTGTAACATAAAATTGCAATATGAACAGTATATTTTGTAAATATTTTTTAAAAATACAAAAAATTTAAAAAAATTCAAAAAAGGAGTTGACAACAGTCGTTTACTGTGATAAAATGTTCAAGTCGTCGAGAGAAGACGGCACGCACCTTGAAAATTAAACAACGACGAAGATAAGGACCCTGTTAAGATGGATGCTAAATAAGCATACAGTAAAACGGAAATGGACATTGACCATTAAAAAAACAATGAAGTACGTCAGTACGAAATGAGCTTTAAGCTTTTAGATTAGGTGATTAGTTACTACGGTAACTGA
>JAZQHB010000060.1:0-7668 GCA_045540355.1 Acutalibacteraceae bacterium
ACATTTCAGATATTCTGTCGCATATGACAAAGATTCTAAACTTCAAATCGTTCAAATGGAGTTGCGTTCAGGAAGAGGTTCATTTTCATTTATAGTAAAAGGAGAAGCTGCCATTGAAAAAGAAGAAAAATATCTTAATTATGAAGAAAGAGAAATTTTTCTGGACTCTGATATGCATGATTATTTTTTTGACGATGGTATAAAAAAATCATTTTGGCAGAATCTTAAAGATTCATTATTGTTAGAACCTAACTTCAATGGTGTAGGAATTGATTTAAAAAAATTATTTGGTAAACATAATTAGAATAACACAATAATAAAAACTCATAGATGTTCAAAATGAATGTCTGTGAGTTTTTTTGTAGATGCTTTTTCAAGTTTTGCTCAATTTATACTCAATGTATATTGACAACCTATCTGTTAGAATTACAATAGAAGTTTGCAAACTTACAATTTCCGTAAACAAGGTATTTACGGACAAGGGGAAATTGGCGTAAATGCTGAATTTATCGCTATTTGTGTTTTACATTCGACTACAATGATATAATTTATTATACCACAGAAGTGTCGGTAAAACAAGTATTTAGCGGAAATTTCTCCCTTTTGTACAAAGAAAGTTTTTGAATTGTCCGTCAAAATTGTAGTCAACAGAAAGGATGTGTTATTATGGCTCGCAGAGGCGAAAATATTTATAAAAGAAAAGACGGTCGTTACGAAGGCAGATACATAAAGTATTATGATACTTCGGGCAAGGCTGTCTATGGATATATTTATTCTAAAAGCTATGCAGAAATCAAAGAAAAGCTCGCACAATGTAAAACAGAGAAAAGGCAGACAAAATCAAGCTCAAACATAAAATTGAGTGATTGGATTACGACTTGGATAAATACGCAAGGTGCAATAAAATCTACAACAAAAAGAGTTTATCAAAGTCACATAAAAAACAGTATTATTCCCTACATCGGGGATATACCGCTGAAAAAGTTAAATGGAGATATTCTGCAAGAATTTGTGAACGAGTTGGAATTATCATCTGCAACAATTAAAACAGTATTTACAATATTAAAATCAGCTTTAGAAAGTGCTGAAGATAAGGGAATTATAATGAATATTTGGAGTAAAGTCAAGTTACCCAAAAAGGAAATGTCAATAGTCCGGGTATTAAGTGTTACCGAACAGCAACAACTGGAAAGTTATCTAAATGATAAAATTGACATTGGTATTCTTATTTCTTTATATACAGGTCTTCGTATTGGTGAAGTGTGTGCTTTAAAATGGTGTGATATTCATTTTGAAAATAATACTATGACAGTAAACGGAACACAGGCAAGAACAGAAAAAGGTATAGAAATCACATCTCCGAAAAGCAAATCATCAAAGCGTGAAATACCTATACCGCCGTTTTTAAAAGATAAAATAAAAGAAATATCACATAATGGCGAATTTGTATTATCAAAATATGGTAACCCTTTTGATGTCCGCACCTATCGCAGACATTTTAAGAATGTTTTGAAAAAAGCAAAATTGCCGGATATGAAATATCATTCACTCCGCCATACATTCGCAACTCGTGCTTTAGAGGTTGGAATGGATTATAAAACATTATCAGAAATTCTCGGACATTCCTCTGTAGGAATTACACTTGATTTATATGCACATTCATTAAAAGAGCATAAAATTAAAGAAATGAACAAATTAGGTGAAATATTCAGCGGATAAATTCTCCGTCAAAATTTATAGTCAACGAAAAGCGGAAATGCAGATTTTAAAGTGCATTTCCGCTTTTCTGTCCGTAAATACCTTGTTTACGGACAAATGGTAAATAAAGCAAGATATAATTGATGCTGTATTAGTGTTATTATGTGTTTTTGACGGTGAATTTATTAACTTTAGAAAGGATTTTTGAAATGTTTGACACCTCGTAGAATACAATTAATCCATTAAATTAAATGAAATAATAATTTATGAAAGGAATTAAATATATGAAAAGATTATTAACTTTAATTTTGACATTTTGCATAATGATAAATTTGTTTGTTTTGCCCATTTCGGTTAGTGCGAATACTTTATCTTTTGCGGGTGAAAACTATGAAACATACTATTATTCAATTACCAATGGAGAAGTAACCATAGAAAGAATACATACAAAGAATGATGCTTTTACCGGAGCTACAAGAGTATTAAGTATACCAGAAAAAATAGATGGTTATCCAGTAACAAAAATTATTGCTACCGAGGAATCCAATGCAAATGCAGCAAATATCATAACAAAGATATGTTTACCCAAAACTATTTCTTCAATTAGGGGAACCGCTTTTGAAAGTTTAACTGCACTTCAAGAGATTATTTATAATGGAACAAAAACACAATGGCAAATGATAAATATAACTAACTTTTTTGAATCTGAAAGTTACCCGATAGGTTATCTTGATACATACTATGTTCCTTGGGCAGACTTTGAAGCATGGAAGAGTAGCATAAGCGATGTTACAATTACTTTTAATAACACCAATAATGATTCGGAAGCAAAAAACACTTGTGGAATTAATTTAACATGGGTACTTGAAAACGGAGTACTTACAATCAACGGTACAGGTGCGATGACAAATTGGAATAATGCAACTTCTGATAATCCCCCGTGGTATGATTTGCGAAATAATATTAAATCAATAGTAATTAATGAAGGTGCTTCAACTATAGGTGATAACGCATTTGCTGATTGTAGCAATCTCGAAAACATTTCCATTCCAAATAGCATAGTAAGCATAGGAACATTAGCGTTTTGGAAGTGTACTAAATTAGAACATGTTGATTTGCACAATAATATAACAAATATTGGTTCTTGGGCTTTTCAAGATTGTGATAGTTTGACGGAAGTGACTATCCCCAATGCCTTAACAGTCATATCAAAATCAACGTTTGTAAATTGTGATAATTTGACAAAGATAACAATATCTAAAAATGTAGATGAAATAAAAGATTTTGCTTTTGATGGCTGTACTAATTTAACGGACATATATTATGGTGGAAGCGCACAGGATTGGAAGGATATCATATTTGGTTCATATGACAACTATTTTTCGAATGCAACGATTCATTATGCTGATGCGGACGGAGATGATCTCCCACCAATAGAACCTCCTGCGTCTGAATACAAAGAACCAAGTTATTCAAGTGGAGAGTTTAAATTCGTATCATCTTATGGTAACGGAGAAGCAGAAGATGGAAATAGCATAGGATATTATATATATAATGATAATTATTTTGCCAATAGTGCGTACATATATAATCACGATTTAGCAAAAATGTCGTTGAATTTAGCTATGTCGGCTTTTGCTAATCACAAGTTATCTGAAACTGATATACCATCCGGTGTTACAGGTAAATATAGTCAGCAATATAAAAATGTTTATGCGTTGCTTGATGAAGTTGGATTTGAAAATATATTTTATAACGACTGTTATATTGAAAAACCGGAAACAAATTCAATAGGTGTTATCAGTGGTTCTAAAAAAATAGCATATGCAGATGACGATTATACATTAATTGCTGTGGGTATTCGTGGTAATGGTTACGAAGCGGAATGGGGAGGAAACTTTAATGTAGGCGGAGGTAAAACTCATTTAGGTTTTTCACTTGCGCGTAATCAGGTTCTTCAACATATAAAGGATTATATTGATAATAACAATATTAATGGCAAGATAAAATTGTGGATTACAGGTTTTAGTCGTGCTGCTGCAACAACAAACCTGTCTGCTGCTTACATAGATGAACATCTAGATATGTTTGGAAACGCAGTTAGCTTGGAAGCTAAAGATTTATATGCGTACTGCTTTGAAACACCAGCAGGGACATCCGAGACAAACCGAAATCAATCTTTGTACGGAAATATATTCAGCATTGTAAATACCAACGATTTTGTTCCTATGGTAGTTATGGATAAATGGGAATTTGGTAGATATGGTGTTACAAAATACATACCAAGCGAATTAACAATGCATACTGAAAAATATAACGAATTGTTTGAAAAAATGGAAACAAATTATAAAAATCTCACAAAAGAAAAATATAATGATTATTTAATTGATGATTTTGTATCTGGAATGCACGGAAATAATATGGGTCTGTTTTTAGAAGATGTAATGGATGATTTGGCAGATGCAATGGTAAATGAAACAGAGTACAGTATATATTTTGAAGATGCAATTATGACACTTGCAGGAGATGCTCTTGGTGGAGATGCTGAAATAGTTGATAAATTATTAAAGAAGGTTTTGAATAAGATTGAGGAAAATCGTAGTAAACTTATTGTTGCTTCGGCAACGACCGAGATTGCAATGGGACCAATTGTAGGAACTTCCGCAGTTTTAGCTTCTGATTACATTATTTTGAGAATGATTGTTAAAGAAGCGCTACAAGAAATGAACATCACCTTTTTTGATGATACTAAAATAGACAGAATAACTTTGTTATTGGCGAGATTGTGGTTAAATGGAACCATAGACATATTAAAAGATAATTCGGAAAATTTAGGCAGTCTGGGATTTTTGGCACAAGCTCATTATCCCGAATTATGTCTAGCATGGCTTGAGGCAATGGATGAAGATGATTTTAGAGATAAAAACCTTAGAACATTTTATATAAACTGTCCCGTTGACATAGAAGTATATGATGGTAATAATACTTTAGTTGCAGCTATATACAATAATGTTCCTCAAAAAATAACAGGAAGCACGGTAATAGCATATTTGGACGAAAATGAACAAAAAATTATTCATTTGCCAACGGATGAAGAATATAGAATTGAAGTAACTGCGACAGATGATGGTGAGGTTACATATTCTGTTCAAGAATATAATGCCGATACGAAAGAAACAAGAGTAATCAATTATAATAATATGAATGTGTCTACAAATGATACTATGACCGGGACGGTAGAAAATCTTACATTAGTTGAAAACGCAACATATGCACTTACTTCAAACACTGCAATAATTAGCGAAGCAGAAATTATAGAGAATGCACAGCAGCTTTCAGTAACCGTTAATTGTGATGGAAACGGAAATGTATTAGGTGGCGGTGATTTTTACAAGGGCGAATTTGCAAAAGTCGTAGCAATGCCTTTTGATGGAGAAGAATTTTTAGGTTGGTATAATGGTGATGTTCTTATTTCAAGCGACTTGGAATATCGTTTTTCTGTTGAAAGCGACATTGGTTTGACTGCCAAATTTACAAATCAAACATGTGAAGTGATCTTTATTGATAATGATAGTGTCATCAATATAGAAAGAATTAACAAAGGAATGACAGCATCGTTGCCTGAAGCTCCTTCTAAAACAGGTTACATTTTTTCCGGATATTATGCTGATATAAATTACACTAATCTTATTGATGAAAGCACCATATTTGAAGATGATACTTTCGTATATCTAAAATATACAAAAGTATCATCAGGTGGTGGCGGAACATCATCATATACTGTCAAATTTGAAACAAATGGCGGAAACAAAATTTCAAACAAGAGTGTAAGAAGAAACAACACCCTTGCAGAACCCACAGCACCAACAAAAGATGGTTTCACATTTGAAGGTTGGTATACTGATAAGGAATTTACCAAAGCGTATGATTTTTATGCAAAAGTAACAAAGGGCTTTACTTTATATGCAAAATGGGAAGATATAAAGAAGTCACAGATAATTTTAACAATTGGCGATAAAGAAGCTCTTGTTTTCGGAGAAAGCAAAGAAAATGATGTTGCTCCTAAAATTGTAAATAACAGAACTATGTTGCCTATCAGATTTATTGCTGAATCTCTTGGAGCAGAAGTACTTTGGACAGAAACAGAGCCTAACAAGGTATTAATTAAAAAAGAAAATATTGAAATTATTATCAATATCGGAAGTGACGCCGCACTTGTTAATGGTAAAAAGGTAGAATTGGATAGTCCAGCGTTTATAGAAAATGACAGAACATACTTGCCATTAAGATTTATTTCAGAGAATCTTGGTGCAAAAGTTGAATGGGTAGAAGATACCCAGCAAGTTATTATTACAAAATAAACATCTGATTATTGAAAGAGGATTAAGCTAAATTACAGCTTAGTCCTTTTTCTTTTGCTCAATTTTCGGTCAAATCGTACTCAATGAGTTTTGTTGTTCTTGCTGATATTCTAAAATCACAGGAAATTGGTACAGCGGAAATACCATTTCCTGAATAATTAAAGCCACAGGAGGATAACGCATTATGAACACTTTTAGAAACAGAATACGGAGAAAGGAGAGTAAAGGTTATGAAAGAGCTTAACGGAGTAAAAATTATAGGCATAGACCACGGATACGGCAATATCAAGAGCAGTTGCACCGTTACACCTACAGGGCTTTTCAAGTATAAAACCGAGCCTATATTTACAGGGAACATTCTTGAATACAACGGTACATATTATCGTGTGGGTGAAGGTCATAAGGAATTTATTGCCGACAAATCAACCGATGATGAATACTATATCTTTACCCTTATGGCTATTGCAAGAGAATTAAGCCGTGTGGGTGTTACTTCTGCTGATGTGCATATTGCTGCCGGACTTCCTTTAACTTGGGTACGCTCACAGCGAGAGGAATTCCGCAAGTATCTTATGCAGAAAGACGAGGTTGATTTCCGTTTTAACGGCAAGCAATACCATATTCGTATTGTCGGGAGCAGTATATTTCCGCAAGGCTATCCGGCAATAGTTGAAAAAATATCACAGTTTACAGGCACAAACATCCTTGCAGATATTGGCAACGGCACAATGAATATTATGTATATCAACAACAAAAAGCCGATTGAAAGCAAGTGCTGGACGGAGAAGCTCGGCGTTAATCAATGTATGATTGCCGCTAAAAACAGCATTATGGATAAGTTCGGGGTAAAGATTGAGGATTCTGTTGTGGAACAGTATTTACGCTTTAAAAAAGCGGATATAAGCAAGGAATATCTTGACTGTCTGAATAGCATTGCAACAGAATATACAGAGCAGATATTTTCAGCACTCCGCAGATATGAATACAATTCCGGCTTGATGAGGCTATATATTATCGGCGGTGGAGGTTGTCTTGTTGAAAACTTTGGTAAGTATGACAAGGACAGAGCAACTATTATAAGCGATATATGTGCAACGGCAAAGGGCTATGAGTATCTTGCGTACAACAAGCTACGAAAGGAGCAGAGCCGATGAAAGACAATATTATATGCACAAATATCCGCTTTAATCTTGATAATCCCCTGCACCAAAAGGCTTGGGAATATCTGCAAACAATGGATAAATCACAGTTTAAGTCATACACACACGCAACGGCACTTTCGATTACGGAAATGTTTGACCGCTTTTATAAACTGCAAGCTGATCCTTATCTTGAAACCCGTCAGCGAGAGGAACAATTTGTGACACAAATTGTTGAAGCCGTTGAAAAAGCCTTGAATGAGGCTTTACCGAGCTTTCTTTTATCGTGTATTGCGAGCTTTGCCAATCTGCAAATATCTCCGAGTATTGCTCAAAATCCCATACAAAGCAATGACAGTAATACCGAAAACGAAGAAATTGACTGGGATTTTATCGGCAAAAGCTAATGTTGGTATTGAAAATGCAATTTTCAATACCATAAATAAAAGCTGTAATTATGCCTTAATCAG
>JAZQHB010000061.1:0-33113 GCA_045540355.1 Acutalibacteraceae bacterium
GAGAGACCCCTCATAGACTATGAGGTAGATAGGCTGAAGGTGTAAGTACAGTGATGTATTTAGCTGGTCAGTACTAATAGGTCGATGGCTTGACCACAGTAAGTCTTTTCTAAAAATCTTTGTTCAGTTTTCAGGGTGTATGTAAAGATGAGCACCATTAGCTCAGTTGGTAGAGCACCTGACTCTTAATCAGGGTGTCCACGGTTCGAGCCCGTGATGGTGTACCAAAGCTGCTTAAAGGTGCAAGAAGGACCGATGGAAGCAGAGATGTGGCCCGTTGGTCAAGTGGCCTAAGACTCCGGCCTCTCACGCCGGCAACACGAGTTCGAATCTCGTACGGGTCACCAGCAAAGGGATTAAGCGAAAGCTTGATGATAAGAGATTGGATTGGAGTTCAATCTAGTCGGTGTTTATGACGGTGAGGGTCCACCCGTTCCCATACCGAACACGGTAGTTAAGCTCACCGGTGCCGAAAATACTTGGAGTACCCGGGAAGATAGGACGATGCCGACACAAGAGAGAACCGGTTCAGACAACTGAGCCGGTTTTCACAATTGAATAATCCTCCTTAGCTCAGTCGGTAGAGCATGCGGCTGTTAACCGCAGGGTCGTTGGTTCGAGTCCAACAGGGGGAGCCATGTAAAAACCATCTTTTGTTTGGAAGACAAAAGATGGTTTTTACAATGATATCCGTTCCCGTCGGAACGGGTGATATATCTTCGATATGATATCGCTCTGCGAGCGATGATATATGCCTTCGGCATATGAGGGAACGGATATTATATCATATTTTCACGAAGTGGAAATATATCATACGGCAACGCCGTATATCATATCGCATCAGCGATATATCATTGAGAATATTATCGTTTTGTGATACAATATAACAAAAGAGGTGATTGCTTTGTTATTCGGTAAAAAGGAAAAGATAAATAAATATTTATCAAAAAAGCAAGCAGACAAATCATCAACTATCTTTGAAATAATTCTTTCAGACTATCTTTCCGGTTCATTGAAAAAAAGATTGCACGAACTGGCTATGAAAAAGATCAGTATCCATATTGATTGGTTGCCTGATTATAAATGTATTAATGTTCAAGGAAAAGTCAGTGATTATTACTTTGATATTCAAATTGAGCCAGAAACATTTTCTATCGCTTACGATAAAGGTGAACCGGATGATGCAACCGAATTTGTTTTGGAGGATGTATCGTCGTTTTATAGTGTCATAGAAAATACAATTTTGAAGATTAAGTAATACGCAAAGTGACTTGAGATGTAGTGTGGATGTACTTTTGGGCTTTTTTACCCCAACTGCTGCTCCGTTTAGGTAGTCTTTCACAAGAAAAAAGCAGTTCCGAAGAACTGCTTTTTTCAACTAAATCCACCTTGAAGGGTGGGTGAAATATTGCTTCGCAATGTGAAATTCTCGCTTCGCTCGAGTGAAATCGCTGCGGCGGTGGGTGGATTTAATTTCACATTTTGCGTTAGCAAAATATTTCACCAAAGGCGAAAGCCTTTGATTTCACCGTGAGCAATGCGAACGATTTCATTAACCACTCACAGAGTGGTTTTTCTTTTTGCCTTTATATTGAATTTGAGCAATGAACTTGTGTAGGCTAACAACGCACGGCTGTTAACTGGGTCAGCCGAGCCGCTGACAGTGTCAGATACAGGCGAAGGCTGAGCAGGAAGAAACACGAGCGATGCGAAGTGCTCCAAACGAGCAGCGCGACAATGTTTCTGACCGATAGCGGAGAAAGTGTGCGATATTTTACTTCTTACTTCTTACTTCTTACTTCTTACCTCTTCATCCTTACCTTAAATAAGGTCTTGCACGGGATTTTTGGGAAGTAAGAAGTAATAAGAATCTGATCCACCACCGCAATTAAAATTGTGTCTGGTGCCCCAGAACCTTTTTACTCGCTTTGCTCGTAATATGTTAATAGTGAAGAAGTATTGTGTCTTCGCCGCTTTCATGCTATAATACATTCAAAGGAGTGATAATATGAAATTTCAATTTAATGTGAATACTAACGATCAGGATTATTTGGATTATAACAAGTTTTGGATGTTGCGGTCGCATTATGGGAAAAAGCAGATCACAACTTTTAGAATTATTTTTGCTGTAATTATTGGTGTATGTATTCTTTTCTTGTTGTCTGGAGGCAACTTTACTTTTGATTCTTTTATTAGAATAATTCCAATGGCTATTTTGTTGATTTTATTTGAGCTGTTGCTTTCTCCGTTATTTGTTTTATTCCTAAAAAGCCATCTAAAGAGTCTTAAGAAAAAAGGAAAAATGGGATATTCTCCTTCGTCTGTCATTGAGTTTTACGAAGATGTTTTTATAGAAACAACACCCGATAATAAGACCGAACAAAAATATTCAGCTATTGAAAGAGTAAGTGTTGTTGACAACAAAGTAGTTTATATTCATGTTAATAATATTATGTCGTACATATTACCATTTTCTTGTTTTGAGTCAAGTGAACAGTATAATGAATTTTTTGAATTTATAAAGACAAAATGTTCAAATGTTGATATATATTAAGTAAAATCCTCGGTTTTTCGACCAGTTCTTTTTCGTACAAGAGAGCCAAGAAAAAAGCAGTTCTTCGGAACTGCTTTTTTCAATAATGATTGCCTTCGGCAAATGATGTCGCTTCGCTAATGATATGCAAACATCGCATCATTGCGAATAAATTGGCAACATCATTATGCGAAGTATGCAATTTCTTGTGAGATTGATGATATACAAGGATTCACCTTGACTCGTATACACTTTTTTGCTATAATACGCCCATGGAGGTGACTTTAGATGACAAAAGATGAATTTTACAGTAAATGGTTGAAGACATTTGCTTTTAACATACCCAAACACGATATTGAAAAGTATGTAAAATCTACAGGGAATTATATTTGGCATATTTTCTCTTGGGAGTTATTGAATGAAAATCAATATCTTGAGGGCAATATTGCAAAAGAGGCTTATGATAAAATTGATAAAAAAGGTGCAATATACATAGATTGGTTTAAAGATAAAAAGACTAAAGATATAACTGAGAATTTGAATACAGCGAAAGATATAGATGACTTTGTGGAACTGTATGTAGTTGACAAGGATTTTAAATGGACATATATTAAAACTCACGAAGATATGTGTGGTCCCTACTTTATGGAAAGTAAGTAATGTTTCAAGAAAATTAAGTTCATAGGTCGGTTTCACTTTTTACCTTCTTCAGATTAAATTGATTCTTTGCTGATTTTGTGTTACAATACCCAATGAGGTGAATACAGATATGGGCTGTTTGTTTTTTCCTTTGGAATTATTGGTTGACGGTATTATTGAAGGTTGGTTTTACTTGATGGAATGGATAATTCCTGAACGGCATATTACACGAACATTTCGAATTGTTTTAAAGGTATTTGTTTGGATATTTTCTGCTTTGCTCTTTTTGATAATGGGAGTAGGTGTTTTTGCTATTATCTCACCAGATCCTGATACACATTTATTGGGGAAATATATGATTTTTATACCTCTTGGTATAAGTGCCATTCAAATTCTTTTAGGTATTATTGTTCGTATCATAATGAAAAAGAAAGACTAGTGATTTTTCAAACTGATTAAGTGAATCAATTGATATATACAACTATAGATATAAAATAACCTACGGTGTAATCAATTGCAAGGTGGTGTGAGAGTTGAGTGCGATAATAGACTACTTGCTTGATATGATGCCGTATATGCTGATTGCAGTACCGGTATACATAGTTGCAAGGTTTGTTTTCGTAAAAGTAAAAAAGAAACAAATTAACTTATTGCATGAAATAATCTTATTTATTTTTGTAGTTTTTTTAGTCGGTTTGGCCTCCCAAACGATTATTCCGAAGTTTGAATTCGGAGTAAATGGCTTTAATATTGTGGACGACGGCATTCACAAAACAAACCTTATACCGTTTAAGGTATTGTATGAAACCTACTACGAAGTTTTTGTGAACGGTTATATAAATTATTTTTTGATTAACTTTTTAGGTAACATTATTTTATTTATTCCGTTTGGCTTGATAATTCCGTTATTGTGGAAACTATCAACGAAGAAAACACTGTTTATCGGTTTTTGTTCTTCATTGCTTATTGAATTTACACAGTTGTTTTTAGCCAGAGGAACAGATATAGATGACTTGATATTAAATACAACGGGAACCTTGTTGGGAATACTTTTATTTAAGCTTTTGCAGAAATACTTTAAAAATTTTGCAGAGAAATTCAACTGAAAAAGCGGTAGAGTGAAGTTGTGTTTCAGGAGGTACTTATGGATAAAATTTTTGATGCGAATTGGATTAGAAATCCCGAAAAATGTGATGATTCGTGTGTAATATTCAAAAAACAGTTTAATGCTAAAAAAGACTTGAAAAAAGCTACTTTGCAGGTTTCCGCTTTGGGTATCTATGAGGTGTCTCTTAATGGTAAAAAGGTCGGCGATGCTGTATTAGCACCCGGTTGGACGAGCTACAAAAATCGTGTATTCTATGAAACTTATGATATTACCGATTATACAGATAAAGGTGAAAATGAAATAGAAATTCTGCTCGGCAACGGTTGGCGTTTTCGTATGTCGGAAAAGGATTCAACTGAAGCTTTAGCTTATAACGATACTGCTTTGATTGCAGCTCTTGAATTTGAATATGCAGACGGTAGTGAAAATATATTGACTGATGATACTTGGAAAGTTGTCGACAGTAAAATCAGATACAGCAACATATATAATGGCGATGTTTACGATGCAACATTTGTACCGTGTGAAGCAAGAAATGCCTGTGTTGTAAATGAAACCAAAGACATTCTTGTCAGAAGACAAGGTGAAAAAATCAAAGAATTTGAACACATACCCGCAAAGGAGCTTATTATCACTCCTAACGGTGAAACCGTAATTGATTTCGGTCAGAATTTAACCGGATATGTTGAGTTTAATATCTGTGGTAAAATGGGTGATGAAGCAACAATTCTTCACTCTGAAATTTTAGATAAATACGGAAATTTTTACACCGAAAACCTTCGTGCGGCAGAAGAAAAGATTGTGTTCATCTGCGACGGAAATCCGCATACATATAAGCCGAAAACCTCATTCCAGGGATTCAGATATATAAAACTAATCAACTGGCCTGATGAGGTCGAGCTTGCAAATTTTACTGCAATTGTGGTTCATTCTGATATGAAAAGAACAGGTTCATTTGAGTGCTCTGACCCTATGGTTAATCAGCTTTATCATAACATCATCTGGGGGCAGAAAGGTAATTTCCTTGATGTGCCGACAGATTGTCCGCAAAGAGATGAACGCCTCGGTTGGACGGGTGACGCACAGGTTTTCTGCAGAACTGCAACATATAACTTTGATGTTGAAAAGTTTTTTACAAAATGGCTTGCAGATTTAGCACTTGACCAGAGAGAAGACGGAAAAGTTCCTCATGTTATCCCGACATGCTTTGACGATAAGTATGGCTCTGCTGCTTGGGGAGATGCTTCAACAATTGTCCCGTGGCAGGTTTATTTGACCTACGGAAACAAAGAAATCCTCATCAATCAGTTTGAATCAATGAAAAAGTGGGTAGGTTACATCGCTTCACTTTCGGAAGATTTTATCTGGTGCAAGGGTGATCACTTTGGCGATTGGCTGGCACTTGATGTACCGTTTGGCCAGTATGTTGGTGCAACAGATAAAAAGTTGATAGCAACGGCATTTTATGCTTATTCAACATCTTTGGTTATAAAGGCAGGTAAAGTTATAGGTGAAGATGTTACGGAATATCAAGCACTTTATGACAATATTGTAAAGGCATATCAGACCGAGTACCTCAACGACGACGGAACAATGAAGAATATGACACAGACAGGTTGCCTTTTAACCGTATATTTTAATTTATATACTAACAAGGAAAATGTAGTAAAACAACTCGTTGAAGATATAAAATCATGCGGTCATCTTAAAACAGGCTTTGTCGGTACACCTTATTTAGCTCATGTTTTGTCAGATAACGGTTATCCTGAATTGGCATACGATTTATTATTGAGAACAGAGTACCCCTCATGGCTTTATCCTATAACTAAGGGTGCAACCACAATTTGGGAGCATTGGGACGGAATCAAACCCGACGGAGAGTTATGGAGCAAAGATATGAATTCATTTAACCATTACGCTTATGGTGCAATAGGTGATTGGTTATACGGTAGAATGGCAGGTATAAACACCGATGAAGAAAAACCCGGATTTAAGCATATAATCTTTAATCCGTGCATAGACAGCAGAATAACCTATGCTAAAGCGTCAATCGAAACAAGACACGGTACAGTAAAAGCAGGATGGAAGACCGAAAATGATAAAACAGAATATACGGTAACGGTTCCCGAAAACTGCACCGCAACAGTATTCTTTAACAATAACAGCCACGAAATAACAAAAGGCGGTACATATACATTCTGATTATGAAAAAAAGTAGTTCTTCACGGAACTACTTTTTTATGCATATTAGGATAAAATTTCAGGTGAGGTTGTTAACTTTAAAACGAAGCCTCATAATAATAGAAATTTCCGCAAATGTGCTCCGTATAGTACCTGTTGTCTCCGTTCAGCTCTCGCCACTCAAACCCGTTTCCGGCGGGTTTGAGTCTACCGGGTCCTGAAGGTGCACACCAAACAGCATACATATCATTGTTCGGGGTGTAATAAAAACCTACATAGGAAGTGCCTGAGCCGACACCGAAACCGCCACAGGAAAAATCAACAACATCTTCGTCAGTATTGTCTATATCTTTAATGAAACCTTTATTCTCATAGGCGGAAAAATCGTCATCTTCAATTGCTTTGAGCAATGCTTCTTCATTTTCGCATACAAATTCGAAAACCTTATCTTTGTCGGCTCGGTCATCTCCTGTTGCTATAAGGAAAAGGAAAAAAGCACCACCCAAAATTTCCGAACAACCTGACAGAGAAAACAGCATGATTACCGACAAAAGCAGGCATAATACTTTTTTTAGCATGTTCTCACTCCCGTCCTAAAAGTAATGCATACCGATTGGATAAAACTTTTGAGAGTACACAGAACGCAACGCTGAGCACTACGCCGCACCATGCCAACGGGGAAGTCAAAAAAATGCCGTCTGTGTAATGAAACGCTGCCCAAACATATCCCAGCATGGTTATTGCCAAGGTAGCGATGCATGACCCGTTGGAAAATGTCTTTCTGTTTTTATAAACACGGATAAAAAACCAATTTGCAATGGATAACAGATATCCGGTTGCAGGAATGATTAGTGCCAGTGCCCATAATCCGTTTGTTTTACCGGAGGGGGTATTTCCTTCTAAAACTACACCCAATGTCATAATTGCAAAGGATACAAACAACATAACTGATTGCAGCAGAGATGCCTTCCAATTGCTGATGCTTTTCAAGCACAAATCTTTCTGCTCTGTTGGTTGTATTGTTGTGCAGGATTTTTGCATGCTTTCAAATATTTTACGGCAATCCGAGCAGGTTTCAAGATGCGTCGCAACAAGATTTGCACTTTCTTCTGAGCAACATTCATCAATATACAAAGGTAATAAATCTTTAATAATATCGCAATTCATTCTATTTATCCAATCCTTCCATAATTTTTTGTTTGGCACGATAGAAAGTGACTCTTGCCCAACTTTCACTTTTTCCGAACGATGCACTGATATCTTTCAACGAAAGACCTCCAAAGGTATAAAGCATAAACACATCTTTATATGGCTCTTCCAGTGCGTTCAGACAGGAAAAGGCTCTGCCGGCAAGCTCCTTTTCCTCAAAAAGGTCAGCGATATCCGGTGTGCTGTCAGTAAGTGTCAGTTGTGTAATTGGTCGCTTTCTTTTCTGTTCGTTATACCATGCAAAATATGTATTTTTTGCAATTTGGCACAGCCACACAGATACTTTTTCTTCGTTTCTCAGAGCGGACAAATTCATGTACGCACGAAAAAATGTTTCTTGTGTCAACTCTTCTGCTAAAGATACATCGCCGCAAAGCTTCATCAAATAGCGAAAAATAAATGAGTTATTCTCTTGAAATACCTTTTCAAAATCCAACACACCATCACCACCTTTCATTTATTAGATTCAAAAACAGCAAAAGCGTTACAAATATTTTGATTTTTATTAAATGCATAATTATTCTGAAAATTAGTGTGCATTTTCATGATTTTACAAAAACTATGAGCTGAAAAAGTAGGACAAAAAGTAGGACACTTATTCGGATTTTTACGAAATTCAACGAACGGAAACGAAACAAAAACACAAAAAATAAACAGCCAAAAACCCTTTAATATCAAGGTTTGTGGCTGTTTTTGGCGGAGAGCAAGGGAACATCTGCTGTGCAGATAACACCCTCGGCGACCGTTGCTACGCAACAGTACCCGCCTCACGCATCGAAGCTAAAAACAGTCCGCTGGACTGTTTTATTAACGCTTCTCACCCTCTCAGGCTTCGAATCGCTTGCTTCAAACTAAGAAAAAAAGAAAAGAAGTTGCACATTGTGCAACTCTTTCTTTATTTGGCGGAGAGCAAGGGATTCGAACCCTCGAACAAGTTTTAGCCTGTTACACGATTTCCAATCGTGCTCCTTCGACCAGCTCGGACAACTCTCCGTATCGACCTTGAATATTATAAACGATTGTTTCAAAAAAATCAAGCAATTTTTTCAAATAAGAACAGATTTTTAAAATAAATACAGTTTTTCTTGAAATGTTGATTTAATTAAAGTATAATATTAAAAAGTGAGCTTTATTCGAGGTTTATGAATTGACAAACAAATGCAGATATACAAACAATTCCTGCACTTGATTTTGCTGATGTTGCAAGGTCAGAGGATATGCTCATAAAGGTGTAGTATTCACCCCACACACCTGCGGTGAAATGGAATACTATTGATGCGATGAAAGTATATACTATTATCAGAATACCGATTAAAAGTATATATTTTGCATATTTATTTAAATTCTTCAGTTCGTTAAATATCTTTTTCATACTTGCATTATAGCATATTATTCAGAACAAAACCATTAAAAAATTCAGGTAAAAAGGAGGGCAGTTTATGGAAATCGGAGTTTCGACTTCTTGTTTTTATCCGTTGGAAACAGAAAAAGCCTTTCGTTACCTTGCTGAAAAGGGAGTTAAAACAACAGAGATTTTCTTCAACAGTCCTTGTGAGCTTGCACCTGAATTTGTTTCTGAGCTTAAATGTATTAAAGACCATTACGGAATGACCGTAAGAACGCTTCATCCGTTTACATCTGCAACGGAACCATACTTTTACTTTGGAAATTACGAACGCCGTGTATCGGACATTATGGAAACCTATAAGCGTTTTTTTGAGGTGGGCGAAATACTCGGTGCAGAATGTCTGGTAATCCACGGAAGCAGACCGCAGAAGCATCTGACAGATGAGCTTTACTGCGAGCGATTTGCAAAGCTTGTTGAAATAGGGAAGAAGCACGGTGTTTTACCTGCACAGGAGAATGTTGTAAACTGTCTTTCGTCATCGCCTGAATTCCTCAAGAGACTGAAAAGCTTTATTGGTGATGATTTCAGGGCGATACTTGATATTAAGCAAACAGTAAGAGCGGCAACAGATATATACAGATATGTTGACGCTATGGGTGACAGCATCGTAAGAGTTCATGTGAGTGATAATAATTCAGAACACGATTGTCTGCCGCCGGGTGAAGGTAATTTCGATTTTGTAAAATTATTTAAAAGGCTTGATGAAATCGGATATAAAGGTGACGGTGTAGTTGAGCTTTACAATGATAATTATGAAAAGAATGAGCAGATTTTTACTGCAATAGAATACTTAAAAAAGGAGCTTGAAAATGGAAGCAAAAAATTTGATTGATCTTGATAATATTTCACTTGATGACCTTGATGAAATAATTCGTTTTGCAGGTGTTATTAAAGAAAATCCGACATACTTTGTTGATGTCTGCCACGGAAAAATTATGGCAACATTGTTCTATGAACCGTCAACAAGAACACAGATGTCATTCCAGACTGCTGCCTTGAGATTGGGTTGTAAGCTTATAGGTTTCGATGACCCCGGCAGTTCATCAGTATCAAAGGGTGAAAGTCTTAAAGATACAGTAAGAGTTATCAGTAACTATGCCGATATAATCGTTATCAGAAATGCTTTTGAGGGTGCGGCACTTGCTTCATCAATGTATTCAAGAAGCCCTGTTATAAACGCAGGTGACGGCGGACACCTTCATCCGACGCAGACATTGACAGACCTCGTTACACTCTCTTATGAAAAGGGCAGACTTGATAATCTCACAATCGGACTTTGCGGAGACATGAAGCACGGCAGAACTGTCCATTCACTCATTAAAAGCTTGTCAAAATATGAGAATAACAAATTCCTCATGGTATCAACACCCGAGCTTAAATTACCGCAGTATCTTGTTGATTATATGGAAGCACATGGCTGTGAATATGCTTATGCAGATACTCTTGAAGAAATTATGCCCGAGATTGATGTTCTTTATATGACAAGAATACAGAGAGAGCGATTCCCGAGCATTGAAGCTTATGAAGCACAGAAGGGTGTATATGTACTTGATAAAGCAAAAATGGACCTTGCAAAACCTGATTTGAAGGTTCTTCATCCGCTTCCGAGAGTTGATGAAATCACAGTTGAGGTTGATGATGACCCGAGAGCGAAATACTTTGAACAGACAGAATACGGTATGTATGCAAGAATGGCACTTATTATCAAAATGCTTGAAAACCGTACCGCAGATATTCCGCCGGCAAAGAAAAGCACACATGATGCAAAGTGTACTAACATGAGATGTATTACCCAGACAGAGGATTATCTTCCGAAGCTTTTTAAAGAGGTTGACGGAGATTTGGTATGTAAATACTGTGATACAAGGATAAAGAAAAAGTGAGAAAACTGCTTATAATCAATGCTTCACCGAGAAAAAACGGCATGAACAGTCAATTTATAAAAAAAATAATTGATATCTTGCCCGATGATTTTGAAGTGAAACAGTATGATACTTATAAAATGAATATAAAGCCTTGCATCGGTTGCGGATATTGCGACAAGCATAAGATGTGTGCGTTCAGAGATATGGATGAATTCAGAGTTGATTTCGAGGAATGTGATGCATTTGTAATTGCAAGTCCTGTTTATTTTTCATCTTTTCCGTCACCGATGAAGACTTTGATTGACCGTTTACAGGTTTATTATGCTATGCGGTTTACTCATAACATAAAACCGCCGATAAAAAAACACAGACCCTCGCTGCTGATATTTACAGCGGGGTCTGATAATAAGACTGAAATGGAGCTTGTAATAGCACAATCCAAGCAGTTTTTAAGTATTCTTAACACAAAGGTTTGTGAAATTATCTGCAAAACCAATACAGATACAAATGAAATTACCGCAGCTGATATAACTGCGGTAAAAGATGGAATAAATAAATTACTTAATGAAATTAACAATCCTGTCAGTTGAATTACCGTCGCAAGCGGACATATATTTGTCCTTGAATTCGGTAACAACTGCAGGGTTGAATTCTTTTTCAAGGCGTTTTATTTCGTTTATGATTTCCTCTGTATCAACAACAATATTTCCCGGGACAAAATCTTTGTAATCGAAATAGAAGCTTCTGTCACGGTCATATTCTTCGAGGTCGTAAGCAAAAAAGATCATCGGTCGGTTGAGTAAAGCGTATTCAAAAATAACCGAGGAATAATCGCTGATAAGAATGTCGGCAGAGCAAAGTGCGGTGTCAATGTCAATTGTCTTTGAGATATTGATAACGAAATCATCATCTTCAATATGGAAGCTTTTAGCTGTAAGCGGATGAAGCTTCAAAAGTAAAACATAATCATCTGAAAGATTTTTTCTCATATCCTCAACAGCAAGCTTGTTTTCCGCATAAGACTCAATCAGACTGTTACCGCGGAATGTCGGTGCATAGAGAATGATTTTTTTGTCCCTGACTGCAGGGTACTTGTCCTCAAGTAATTCTCTTTGTTTGTTTACAAAGGCAGTATCAAAGTATACATCAGTGCGTGGTGTACCGAGTGCCTTGACTATATCTTTATTGCAATTAAATGCTTCGGCATAGCAAGGAGCAACCGTTTCGGCAGAAACGCTAACCAAAGTATAAGTGTTATGAAGCGGGAAAGTGTCAGCGTCTTTTCTTGAGGCACCCCATTTTTTGTCGAGAGTGGAATGGCCCCATTTTTTGAAAGCACCGCAAGCGTGCCAAACCTGGACTACCTGAGTACCTTTTCTTGCTTTATGGCAATAGACAGGCTGAAATGTATCGGAAACGAAAATACAGTGTGCCTGAGCGTAGTACTTCTGAAAACGGACAGAGTCAAGTAATTCCTTAAGTCTTGAAGTATAATTTCCGAAAACCATACAATTGTAGCCGTCGTTTTTTAACTTATCATAAAGCGGCTTTAAATTATCGGGGAATGATTTGTAATTACCGTTGAAGCCAAACAGAATGAGTTTTTTATCAACAGTTTTCTTAGAATAAAGATTGAAGATTGCGGGGCAGAGGAAATTGAAAATAAATCGCCTAAGCAGCAGCTTCAGCTTGCTCATAATAACACCTCGACTTCACTAAAGAAAAAGAGACCGTCCGAAGACAGTCTCATCAGCTCTGTTAATCAGATAGCACGAGTGACCTTACCGGAACGCAAGCAACGAGTGCAAGCATGAACACGGCAGGGTGTTCCGTTAACGATAGCCTTTACTCTCTTAACATTGGGTTTCCATGTTCTGTTGGAGCGTCTGTGTGAGTGAGAAACCTTGATACCAAAAGAAACATCTTTACCACAAAATTCGCATTTTGCCATAATTTAGGCACCTCCTTACGAGTCACATAATAATTAGTTACTAAACAACAAGAGATATAATAACAGATAATTGCAAAATTTGCAAGAACTTTTTAAAAAATTTTTATTTTTACTTTAAAAAAGTTGATTTTTATAGTATAATAAGTTATAATAATCCGTAACGAACATTTGTGCACAATATTTTGACGGAGGAAATTACAATGGCAGATAAGAAAAAAGCACTTGAAACCGCACTTTTACAGATTGAAAAACAATACGGTAAAGGTGCAATTATGCGTTTGGGCGAAAGTAACGAAATGAATGTAGAGGCAGTACCGACAGGCTCAGTTGCACTTGACGCGGCAACCGGTATCGGCGGTGTCCCGAAGGGTCGTATTATTGAAATATACGGTCCTGAATCATCAGGTAAAACAACACTTGCACTCCATATAGTAGCGGAAGCTCAGAAAATGGGCGGCGATGCAGCGTTCATCGACGCTGAACACGCACTTGATCCCGTCTATGCTGAAAACCTCGGTGTTGATGTTGATTCACTTTTAGTATCACAGCCCGACAACGGCGAGCAGGCATTGGAAATCACCGAAGCACTTACCCGTTCAGGTGCGATTGATGTCATCATTGT
Source organism: Acutalibacteraceae bacterium (assembly GCA_045540355.1). Lineage (GTDB taxonomy): Bacteria > Bacillota > Clostridia > Oscillospirales > Acutalibacteraceae > RGIG2945. The sequence continues at coordinate 13,517 of JAZQHB010000061.1, forward strand.
TGACTCGGTTGCGGCACTTGTACCCAAAGCAGAAATTGAAGGTGATATGGGTGACTCCCATGTCGGACTTCACGCAAGACTTATGTCACAGGCTTTGAGAAAGCTTGCGGGTGCTATTTCAAAATCCAATACAGTTATAATATTTATCAACCAGCTTCGTGAAAAAGTCGGTGTTGTTTACGGTAATCCCGAAGTAACAACAGGTGGTCGTGCTTTGAAGTTCTATGCATCTATGAGAATGGATGTCCGCAGAATTGAACAGCTCAAAGGCCCCGGAAATGAATTTATCGGCTCAAGAACAAGAGTAAAGATTGTTAAGAATAAAGTTGCACCTCCGTTCAAAGAGGCTGAATTTGATATCATGTACGGCGAAGGTATCTCCCGTGAGGGCGAGCTTCTTGATATGGGTATCAAGCTTAATGTTATCCAGAAGAGCGGTTCATGGTTGTCTTATGGTCCCGAGCGTCTCGGACAGGGTCGTGACAGAGTTAAAGAATTACTTAAAAATGATCCCGAGCTTACTGCAAGGATTGAAAAAGACATCAAGGATGCTACATCAAAGCTTGCGGCAAAAGAAAAGGATTTAGCTGATGAAGCAGCAAAAAAAGCTCCGGCAGCGGCTCCGAGAAAAGAAATTAAAACCACAATCGACATAGATGTTGAGGATTGATTAAATGATAGTCACCGCAAAAAAAGGAAAAGGCGATAAGATACATATAAGCATCGACGGAGAGTATTCGATGACCGTTGATGCGGTGTATTGGTATTCCCTCGGTATTTCATCAGGCGATGAAATTGACGGTGATGAGTTCGAAAGACTGAAAAACAAGGTTGAGACCCGCAGAGCGTTTAATAATTCTTTGGACATACTCTCAAGGCGGGCTCATTCCAAAGAGGAGTTAAGAAGGAAGCTTCGCAGAAAATACTCCGAAGAAGCATCTCAGGCGGCACTTGATAGAGTTGAGGAGCTTGGCTATATTGATGATGAAAAGTTTGCAGCAGATTATGCACAGCAGCTTCATGAAGTAAAACACATGGCACCTTATGCTATATCAAAGGAATTGATGCTTAAAGGTATTGACAGAGATATTGTAAGACGGGTTGTTGATGATATCGAATTTGACCCGCAGGAAGAAATAAGGCAGATCGTCGAGAAAAAATATGCGGGTAAGCTCAATGATGAAAAACAAATAAGACGGGCATATAATGCACTTGTCAGATTAGGTTATAAATACTCTGACATCATGAGTGTTTTATGTGCTGAAAGGGATGAATACTGATGTCATATACAATAGGACTTATATCTTTAGGTTGTCCTAAAAATCAGGTTGACGCCGAAATGATGCTTGCATCATTGGAATCGGCAGGTTTTGAAATAGTTGATTATGTTGACGGTGCAGATGCTGTTATAATCAACACCTGCGGTTTTATTGATGATGCAAAGAAAGAAGCAATAGAAAACATTCTCGATATGGGAGAATTAAAAAAAGAGGGCGTTATCAAGAAGGTAATTGTAACCGGTTGTCTTGCTGAAAGATATCACGGTGAAATTCTCAATGAAATGCCCGAAATAGATGCAGTTATCGGTATCGGTGCAAACGGTGATATTGCTGATATCTGTAAAAGAGTAATTGAGGGTGAAAGTATATCTCTTTTCCCGGAAAAAGAAAAACTTCCTCTTGATGGGCAAAGACTTTTGACCACTCCCGAGCATTGGGCATATATTAAAATTGCAGAAGGTTGCTCAAACAGATGCTCATACTGTGCAATTCCCGACATCAGAGGCAACTTCCGTTCAAGACCTATGGAAAGCATAATAGAAGAAGCAAGGCAGCTTGCAATTACGGGTATAAAAGAATTGGTCGTTGTAGCACAGGATACAACTCGTTACGGTGAAGATCTCTACGGTGAGCTTAAATTACCCGAGCTTTTAAATCAGATGTGCGAGATTGACGGAATTGAATGGATAAGGCTTTTATACTGTTATCCTGAAAGAATTACAGATGAGCTTTTAGATACAATTGCAGAACAAGAAAAAATTGTTCACTATTTAGACTTGCCAATTCAGCACGCAGATGATAAAATCTTAAAGGCTATGAATCGTAAAAGCACAAACGAAAGTCTTTATGCGGTGCTTGACAGAATCAGAGAAAAAGTGCCTGATATGGCGATTAGAACAACTGTTATGACGGGTTTCCCCGGAGAAGATGAAGAGGCATTCAATAATCTTGCAGAGTTTGTTGTAAACGGAAAGTTCACACATCTCGGTTGCTTCACATTCTCACCGCAGGAAAATACACCTGCCGCAAAGATGGATTATCAGGTTGCAGAGAATCTCAAAATGAGAAGAGCAGAGCTTATTATGGAGCAACAGATGACTATTGTTGAAAGAAACAACAGTGAAAAAATCGGCTCCGTTTTGAAAGTCTTGGTTGAAGGCTATGACGGATATACAGATACATACTACGGTCGGTCATATATGGATGCACCGGAAATTGACGGAAGCATATTCTTTACAAGCGACGAAAATTTGAACGACGGCGATTTTGTTAATGTTGAAGTTCTCGGCATAAGCGACACTTACGATTTGCTCGGAGAAATGATATAAATTACCGTTTTAGAGGAGAGTTTTATGAACACACCAAACAAACTTACAATTTTCAGAATTATACTTACACCGATTTTTCTATTGGCTTTGCTGATTGAATTTCCGCAGCATTATCTTGTTGCGACACTTTTGTTTATCATAGCATCAGTGACCGATTTAATAGACGGTAAAATCGCAAGAAAACACAACCTTATAACAACACTCGGTAAACTTCTTGACCCGCTTGCCGACAAGGTTTTGGTTACCGCTGCTTTGCTTGCTTTTATAAAGCTTGGTTTATGTGATGTCTGGGCGGTTATGATAATACTTGCAAGAGAATTTCTTATCACATCAATCAGAATGGTTGCAACTACTCAAGGTGTGGTAATTCCTGCAAATATCTATGGAAAAATCAAGACTGTATTGCAGATGGTTGCGATTATAACTATTCTCAGCCTTTCCTGGTTAACAGGACTTTTGGCAGATTTCAATGTATTGCCGGAGTTTATATCACAGAATATCTGGATCTTATATGAAGTTCTCATCTGGGCTTCTGCTGTTATGACGATTATTTCGGGTGTCATATATGTCAAGGATACACGCAAGGTTGTAGACTTTTCCAAATAGTAGTTTGAGAGGGGCGACATTGTCGCAGATGCTTTATGTTTAAGAGAATAAGAGAAGATATCGCTTGCGTTAAGGAGCGAGATCCTGCGGCGAGATCTTTTTTAGAAATTTACTTTTTATATCCCGGTTTACGAGCCATCAGAATGCACAGAATTGCAAATTGGTTTTACCGTCATAAATTTTATTTTATGGCACGATTCGTGTCGCAGAGGGCAGTACGAAAGACGGGAATTGAAATCCACCCTGCTGCAACGATAGGAAGAAGATTCTTTATCGACCACGGGACAGGTGTGGTTATAGGTGAAACTACCGTTATCGGTGATGATGTAACAATTTATCAGGGGGTTACTCTCGGCGGTACAGGTAAAGAAACAGGTAAAAGACATCCGACTATAGGTAATAATGTCGTTATCGGTTCGGGTGCAAAGGTTCTGGGACCGTTTAAGGTAGGAGATAATTCCAAAATTGCCGCAGGTGCTGTTGTGCTTGAAGAAATTCCGCCAAACTCCACAGCGGTCGGTGTTCCCGCAAGAGTTGTTAAACAAGACGGAGAAAGAGTGGAATATCTTGATCAGGTTCACATTCCCGACCCGGTTAAACAGGAGATATCAAAACTTCAGGAAAGAATAGAATTGCTTGAAAAGGAGCTTCGTAAATGAGAATATATAACACACTCACAAGAGAAAAACAAGAACTTAAAACAATAAAGGAAAATGAACTGTTGATGTACGCTTGCGGACCGACGGTTTACAATTTCATACACATCGGTAACGCAAGACCTCTTTGTGTGTTTGATACAATGAGAAGATACATGGAATATCGCGGTTATAATGTGAATTTTGTTCAGAACTTCACAGATGTTGACGATAAAATTATCAAGAGAGCAATAGAAGAAAATTCTACTTTCACGGAAGTATCTGAAAAATATATCAAAGAATTCTGGACAGATGCAGAGGGTCTTAATGTTAAAAAGGCAACAAACCATCCCAAAGCAACAGAGAATATTGATGAAATTATAAAAATCGTTGAAACACTCGTCGAAAAAGGCTATGCTTACGAATCAAACGGAGATGTATATTTCAGCCCCAAAAAGTTTGAAGAATACGGCAAGCTTTCACATCAGCCTCTCGAGGATCTCGAAGCAGGTGCAAGAATAAGTGTCGGCGAAAGCAAAAAAGAACCCATGGATTTTGCACTCTGGAAAGCGGCAAAACCCGATGAGCCTTATTGGGATTCACCGTGGGGAAAGGGCAGACCCGGTTGGCATATTGAATGTTCAGCAATGGTTCGTCGCTATTTAGGTGAAACTATTGATATTCATTGCGGCGGTCAGGACCTTATTTTCCCTCACCACGAAAACGAAATCGCACAGAGTGAGTGCTGCAATGCAAAGCCGTTTGCTAATTATTGGATGCATAACGGTTATATAAATGTTGACAATGAAAAAATGTCAAAATCAAAAGGCAACTTTTTTACTGTTCGTGATGTTGCAAATCAGTATGGTTATGAGCCTATCCGTTATCTGCTTATATCTTCACAGTACAGAAGTCCGATAAACTATAGTGCGGATATTATTGAGCAATGCAAGGCATCTCTCGCAAGACTTTACAATTGCAGAGATAACCTCGATTTTGCTATGGAAAATACAGAAATCGAAAAAAATGACGGTGATGAAAAAATCGCTGAGTCACTTACAAAATACAGAGAAAAGTTTATTTCAGCAATGGATGACGACCTCAACACAGCAGATGCATTGGCAGCTATCTTTGACCTTGTCCGTGATATAAATACGAATGTAATCACAGATAAGCCTTCAAAACTCCTTTGCTCTGAAGCTGCAAAGCTTTTTGATGAGCTTTGTGATGTTTTAGGCCTTGTTTATAACAGAAAGAAAGAGTCTCTCGATAGTGAAATAGAAGCTCTTATCGAACAGCGTACACAGGCAAGAAAAGAGAAAAATTGGGCTCTTGCAGATAAAATCAGAGATGACCTCAAAGCACAGGGTATCGTAATTGAAGATACACCTCAGGGTATCAAGTGGCACAGAGAATAATCAATGATTTTTAAGTGTCGGCGAAGTGTTCGTTTCGGGCGAGTATTTCTTTGAACGGATTATAAACACGGTGGTATTTTTACTGACATCAATATCGAAAGTATGCCAATCGCTTGTTACTTTAACACTATAGCCGTCAGTTGAATTTTTGTTAAGTTTTAGTTTGTTTATAATGTTTTCCGGTTCTTCATTGCAGAATGAAACAATGCTTGCTTTTATCGAATCAAGGAAAATATCATAATTGCCCGAGTGATTATAAGTTACTGTGCATCTGTGAATTGTGCCGTCGGGTAGAGAGCTGAGAGTTAAGAGTACATTTTTGTCGGCTTTCAGGTAATGAGTTGCATTGTTATTTTCAAGTTTTAAAGACGAGCCTTCAGCCGAAATGTCGATGATTTCCGATGCTTTATTGAAATCATTGCAAAAGAGGTTTATGTCGATGTTAGGACTTTTACTGCACCCGAACAGAAAAAATAATGCTGAAATCACGATAAATAACTTTATTTTCATAGAACTTAACTCCAGACCTTTGTCAAATTATACAAATCATTGTGACGAGTACAAGATTTAGTTAATATATATGTAGAAAAAACAAAATATAGGACTTTATACTTGTACTTTAGCTCGTTTTGCAATAAAATATTATACATGGAGGCGGTGTAAAAATGATTCTTTTTGATAAGCTTTCTTATTTCAAAAAAGGGGCTTTTGCACCCGTCTGCAAAAATTTAAAAGTGTAAAGCATAGCTGCGGGTTTCCGCGGCTTTATTTTCTTGTTGGAGGTATAAAACGGTATGCTTAAAGTAGCAGTAATTATGGGAAGCGACAGCGATTTGCCTGTAGTTGAAAAGGCAATCAAAAAGCTCAAAGACTTCGGTGTGGAAACGGAAGTTCATGTTATGTCAGCACACAGAACACCCGTTGCAGCAGCTGAGTTTGCAGATAAAGCAAAAGATAACGGCTTCGGTGCAATTATCTGTGCAGCAGGTAAAGCGGCACATCTTGCAGGTGTTATTGCAGGTCATACTACATTGCCTGTAATAGGCATTCCGATTAAATCCTCAACTTTTGACGGTATGGATGCTTTGCTTGCAACAGTACAGATGCCCTCAGGTATCCCTGTAGCAACGGTTGCGGTTGACGGTGCCGAGAATGCTGCGATATTGGCAGTACAGATGTTGGCACTTTCAGATGAAGCTTTAGCTGTGAAGCTTTTGCAGATGAAAAAAGATATGGCAGAAGCAGTAATGAAAAAAGATGCTGCAATTCAGGAAAAGTTCGCATAAGAGGAGCATATCAATGTTTGGTAAAATTCATGAAGAATGTGGTGTATTCGGGATATTCAATAATGATGATTTCGATGTCACTCAAGAAATATATCTCGGTCTCTATGCACTTCAGCACAGAGGACAGAAAAGCTGCGGTATAGCGGTTACTTTTGAAGAGAAAAGAGTAGAAGTCAAAAAGGGTCTCGGTCTTGTACCTGAAGTTTTCACAGCGGAAGCATTGCAGTCGCTTGCTTCGAACGGAAACGGCAAAATGGGTATCGGCCATGTAAGGTATGCGTCGGACAAGTTTTCAGAGCAGGCAAATACTCAGCCGCTTGTAATGCGTTATGCGGCAGGTACAGTTTCAATCGTAAACAACGGCTCATTGGTAAATTCTCAGGAGCTTATCAATGAATTAAGTCAGAAAGGCTCAATCTTCCAGACCACATCAAATGCAGAGATTATCACTTACCTTGTTGCGAGGGAAAGACTTCAGAGTGAGAATATCGAGCAAGCGGTTGAGAAGATAATGCCCAAGCTCAAGGGTGCATATTCCTTTATTCTTATGTCGCCTAAAAAGCTTATTGCGGCAAGGGATCCGAACGGTTTCAGACCTTTGTGCATAGGTAAGCTTAAAGACAGTTACATAGTAGCAAGTGAATCCTGTGCGATTACGAGCATCGGCGGTGAATTTGTAAGAGATGTTGAGCCCGGTGAGATTGTAGTAATCAGACAAAGCGGCTTAACTTCAATTAAAACTCATTGCGGTAAGAAAACATCAGCTTGTATCTTTGAACATGTTTATTTCGCAAGGCCCGATACAATTATCGACGGTGTCAGCGTTTCGAAGGCAAGACACGATGCGGGTAAGTATTTAGCAAGAATGTATCCTGTTGAAGCAGATGTCGTAATCGGTGTGCCTGATTCGGGTATTGAAGCGGCAATGGGTTATGCAAAGGAAGCAAAAATCCCATTTGAAATCGGATTTATAAAGAACAGATATATAGGCAGAACCTTTATTCAGAATACAAGCGAGAACAGATCCCGTTCAGTTCAGATTAAGCTTAATCCGATTAAAACGGTTGTCGACGGTAAAAGAGTTGTATTGGTAGATGACTCAATAGTCAGAGGCACGACTTGCCTGAGAATAGTCGAGCTTCTGAAAAAGGCAGGTGCAAAGGAAGTTCATTTCAGAATTTCATCACCGCCGTTTAAAAATCCGTGCTACTTCGGAACTGATATAAGCTCAAGAGATAACCTCATAGCTTGTCAGATGACCGAAGAAGAAATTGCAAAGTCCATAGGTGTTGATTCTTTAGGATATTTAAGCCTTGAAGATTTACATAAGATAGGCGACGGCTCATCAACCTGCTTCTGCGATGCGTGTTTCACGGGCAATTATCCGATGGAAATACCTGAAGAAGTACCGGTTGACAAGTTCTCAATTAAAATTAACAACTGATTATAAACTGAAAGGATGCGACTGAGTTCGCAGGGGTGAAAAAAATGAAGAGTTTCAGCGAAAGCTATAAAGAAGCAGGCGTAGATGTTACTGCCGGTTACAAAGCTGTTGAGTTGATGAAAAATCATGTTAAACGCACAAACATCGACGGTGTCGTTTCTGATTTAGGCGGTTTCGGCGGTATGTTCCAGCCTAACCTCACAGGTATCAAAACTCCTGTTTTGGTATCAGGCACGGACGGCGTAGGAACAAAGCTTCGTATTGCATTTCTTATGGACAAGCATGATACAATCGGTATCGACTGTGTTGCCATGTGTGCAAATGATGTCGCTTGTTCAGGTGCAAAGCCGTTGTTTTTCCTCGATTACCTTGCAGTAGGTAAGAATGTTCCCGAAAGAGTTGCAAGCATCGTTTCAGGTGTAGCGGAAGGCTGCGTTCAGGCAGGTTGTGCACTTATCGGTGGTGAAACAGCAGAAATGCCCGGTTTCTATCCTGTTGATGAATATGACCTTGCAGGCTTCTGCGTAGGTATCGGCGACAAGGATAAGCTTCTTGATAACAGTAAAGTAAAGCCCGGTGATGTACTTGTAGGTATTGAATCATCAGGTGTTCATTCAAACGGCTTTTCTTTGGTAAGAAAGATTTTCAACATCTCCGAAGAAAGAGTAAATATGTATATAGACGACCTTTCAAAGACTTTGGGCGAAGAGTTACTCACTCCCACAAAGATTTATGTAAAAACACTTCTCAAGCTTATGGAAAATGTTGATGTTCACGGCATTTCACATATCACGGGCGGCGGTTTCTATGAAAATATTCCGAGAATGTTGCCCGATAACTGCCTTGCAGTTGTTGAAAAAGCGGCAGTACCGGTTAAACCCATCTTCAACCTTATGCAGAGAGAGGGTATTCCCGAAAGAGATATGTTCAACACATTCAACATGGGTGTCGGTATCTGTCTTGCAGTATCAAAGGACGAAGCTGATAAAGCAGTTGAAACAATTAAAGCTTGCGGCGATAACGCATTTATTATGGGTGAAGTCAAAGCGGGCGAAAGCGGTGTAGAAATATGCTGAATGTAGCCGTACTCGTATCAGGCGGAGGAACAAACCTCCAGGCTTTGATAGATTCCGAAATCAAAAACGGAAAAATCGTTAAAGTAATTTCAAGCAAAAGCGGTGCTTATGCACTTGAAAGAGCAACTAAAGCAGGCATACAGACCGCAGTTGTTGAAAGAAAAGCTCATACAAAGGAAAGCTTTGAAGAAGCAATTCTGAAAGAGCTCGAAGGTATTGATTTGATTGTTCTTGCAGGATTTATGTGTGTCCTCAGTGAGAATTTCATCAATCAATTCAGAGACAGAATAATAAATGTGCATCCGTCGTTGATACCGTCCTTCTGCGGTGACGGATTCTACGGTTTGAAAGTACATGAAGCGGCACTTGAAAAGGGTGTCAAGGTAACGGGTGCAACCGTTCACTTTGTCAATGAAATCACCGACGGAGGAAGAATTATTCTTCAGAAAGCAGTTGAAGTCAAAGACGGTGATACACCCGAAATTCTCCAGAAAAGAGTTATGGAGGAAGCTGAGTGGAAGATATTACCCCAAGCAGTATCAATGTTCTGCGAGGGCAAAATCAGATAAATAAGGAGTATTAAGATGTATAATCTTTATGAATTAGTAAGTACAAATGCTTATCCCGGCAGAGGAATAGTAATCGGTAAAAATAAAGACGGCAAAGCAGTTATCGCTTATTTTATAATGGGCAGAAGCGAAAACAGCCGTAACAGAATTTTTGCAGAAACAGATGACGGAATAGAAACAAAGGCTTTTGACGAATCAAAGCTTGAAGATCCCTCACTTATCATTTATTCACCCGTAAGAGTATTCGGTACTGATACAATCGTTACAAACGGCGACCAGACAGATACAATCCGTGATTTCCTGAAAGAGGGCAAGACCTTTGAAGAAGCATTGAGAACAAGAACATTTGAACCCGATGCACCGAACTTTACGCCTCGTATTTCAGGTATTCTTGCTGCTAACGGCGACTATAAGCTTTCAATCCTCAAGAGTGATGACGGCAATGATGCTGTTGCATTAAAGTATTTCTTCGAATATCATACAACAGCAAACGGAACAGGTCACTTTATTCATACATATAAGTGTGACGGAAATCCGATTCCCTCATTTGAAGGTGAGCCTGAAAAGGTTGCACTTGAAGATGATATCGATGTTTTCACAGATAAGCTCTGGGAAAGCCTTAACGAAGATAACAAGGTTTCACTTTTCGTTCGTTTCATTGATATTAATACAGGCGAAACAGAAACAAAGATTGTTAATAAGAATAAATAATAGGAGAGAGACCGATGAAAGAATTAGAATTAAAATACGGTTGTAACCCCAATCAGAAACCCTCAAAGATTTTTATGGCAGACGGCACAGAGCTTCCGATTGAAGTTCCCAACGGCAGACCCGGATATATTAACTTTATGGATGCTTTCAACAGCTATCAGTTAGTCGCTGAACTCAAAGCGGCAACAGGTGTATGTGCTGCGGCATCATTCAAGCATGTAAGCCCCGCAGGTGCAGCTATCGGCACACCCTTGTCAGATACACTCAAGAAGATTTACTTCGTAGACGATATGGAATTATCTCCGCTTGCTTGTGCTTATGCAAAGGCAAGAGGTGCAGACAGAATGTCATCTTACGGTGATTTTATCGCATTGTCAGATGTCTGTGATGTTCAGACTGCAAAGATTATCGCAAGAGAAGTTTCCGACGGAATCATCGCTCCCGGCTATGATGACGATGCTCTTGAAGTATTGAAATCAAAGAGAAAGGGTACATACAACATCATCAAAATCGACCCCGATTACAAACCCGCAGCAATCGAGCATAAGCAGGTTTACGGCATCACATTTGAGCAGGGCAGAAACGACCTTAAGATTGATGCTGAAATGTTCAAAAATATCGTAACAGAGAATAAAGAACTTCCCGAAAACGCAATTCAGGACATGATTCTTTCTCTCATAACACTTAAATATACACAGTCAAACTCAGTTTGTTATGTAAAAGATGGACAGGCTATCGGCGTAGGTGCAGGTCAGCAGTCAAGAGTACATTGCACAAGACTTGCAGGTAATAAGGCTGACAACTGGTATCTCCGTCAGCATGAAAAGGTATTGAATCTTCCTTTCCGTGAGGATATCCGCAGACCTGACAGAGATAACACAATTGATGTTTATATCTCTGATGATTATGAAGATGTACTTGCAGACGGCATTTGGGAAAACTTCTTTACAGTTAAACCCGAACCGCTTACAAGAGAAGAAAAAAGAGCATGGCTCGACACACTTGAGGGTGTAACACTCGGTTCAGACGCATTCTTCCCGTTTGGTGACAACATCGAAAGAGCAAAGAGAAGCGGTGTTAAATATATCGCACAGCCCGGTGGCTCAATCAGAGATGATAATGTTATTGAAGTATCAAACAAATATGATATGGTAATGGCTTTCACAGGCATCCGCCTTTTCCATCACTAATTTCTTTTTGGCTAAAATATTATAGAATGGCTAAATTTGACCATAGCACCATTTTTATCTCAAAACACTATTCTGCATTCTGCACTCTGCATTCTGCATTTCGAAGTTTGCATATTGCATTTTGCATCACAGAAAGGATGCTTACTATATGAAAATACTGATGGTCGGTTCAGGCGGCAGAGAGCACGCTCTCATCAAAAAGCTGCTTGAAAGTGAAAAAGTAGATGAAATCATCTGTGCACCCGGTAACGGCGGTATCGCTTGTGATGCCCGCTGTTTCAATGTCAATGTTATGGATATTGAAGGAATGATTAAGCTTGCACAGGATGAAAATGTTGATATAGCTTTTGTTGCACCCGATGACCCGTTGGCAGCAGGTATGGTTGATGCTTTTGAAAAAGCAGGTATCCGTGCTTTCGGTCCTCGTGCAAATGCGGCTGTAATTGAAAGCTCAAAGGTTTTCTCAAAAAATCTTATGAAAGATTTCGGTATTCCCACAGCTAAATATGAAGTCTTTGATAAGTCCGAAGAAGCTATCAAATATATCAAAAACGAAAATAAATATCCTACAGTTGTCAAGGCTGACGGTCTTGCATTAGGTAAGGGTGTTATTATTGCAAACGATTTTGACGAAGCTGAAAAAGCGGTTAAATCCATAATGGAGGACAAGGTTTTTTCTGAAGCAGGCAACAGAATCGTTGTTGAAGAATTCCTTACAGGTCCCGAAGTTTCCGTTTTAGCTTTTGTTGACGGTAAAACTGTTTGCCCGATGGTATCTTCCATGGACCACAAGAGAGCACTTGATAATGATAAAGGTCTTAACACAGGCGGAATGGGTACAATCAGCCCCAACCCCTATTACACAGACGATGCCGCAAAAGAGTGCATGGAAAAAATCTTCTTACCCACAGTTGAGGCTATGAACAAGCTTGGCAGAAGCTTCAAGGGTTGCCTTTATTTCGGCTTGATGCTTACTCCTGACGGCCCAAAGGTTATTGAGTATAACTCTCGTTTCGGTGATCCTGAAACCCAGGTTGTTCTGCCCAGACTTAAGACACCCCTTGTTGATATTGTTGAAGCAGTTATCGACGAAAAACTCGACGAACTCAACATCGAATGGTATGATACACCCGCTGCTTGTGTTGTTATGGCATCAGGCGGTTATCCTGAAAAATATGATAAGGGCATAGAAATCTTCGGCCTTGATGAAAAAGGTCAGGTTGATGGTGCAACTGTCTACCACGCAGGCACAAAGCTTGAAGACGGCAAATTCTTAACAAACGGTGGCAGAGTTTTAGGTATTACTGCAACTGCAGAAACTCTTGAAAAAGCACTTGAAAAATCCTATGCCGCAGTTAAGAAAATCAACTTTGATAAGGCTCATTACAGAACCGATATCGGCTCAAAGAAGTTTTGAGATTGAATTTATCAGAAAACATATAATCATACCCGAAACGGTAGGTAATATAAAGGAAATTGCAGTCCACAAAAGGCTGTCGGTTTCCTTTTTAATTGTCCACAAGGTAGTCGAACACGGAAAATGCAGAAGTGAGAATATGATTACACAAATCGCGGTAACTTCTGTCCAACCGTTGTTAATGAAAATCTGTCCGAGTTCGGCAATCGTAGGCAATTCGGTAATCTGTCCGTTTGCCATATAAGCCATAACTGCAATCGGAATTACAATTTCGTTTGCCGGAAAGCCTAAAATAAATGCAGTCAGAATAACTCCGTCAAGTCCGATGAGTTTACCGATTGGGTCAAGGAAAGTGCAGCAATGATTTAAAATTGTGACACCGCTGACTTCAACATTAGCCATTATCCAGATAATCAACCCTGCGGGTGCGGCAACTGCGGCAGCACGCCCTAAAACAAAAAGTGTGCGGTCGACAACCGAACGGCTTAAAACTTTTAAAATCTGCGGTTTTCTGTACGGCGGCAGTTCTAAAATGAACGATGAAGGTACACCTTTCAGCACAGTTGACGATAAAAGCTTTGATATCAGAAATGTAACACCTATACCGAGCAGAATCACACCGCAGAGGATAAGCGAAGAAAGAAAAGATTTTGTAATTCCCGATGCACTACCAATGAAAAATATCGTAATGATTGAAATTATGGTAGGAAATCTGCCGTTGCAAGGTACAAAGTTATTTGTGATAATAGCAATCAGTCTTTCTCTCGGAGAGTCAATGATTCTGCACCCGACAACCCCGGCGGCATTACAGCCAAAGCCCATACACATAGTCAAGGCTTGTTTTCCGCAAGCGTTGCACTTTTTGAAGCATCTGTCAAGGTTGAATGCTATTCTCGGCAACACACCCAAATCCTCAAGCAAAGTGAAAAGAGGAAAGAAAATCGCCATAGGTGGCAGCATAACTGAAACTACCCACGAAAGCACCCTGAAAACACCGCAGACGAGCATATCCGTAATTAAATCGGGTACACCAATCAGCTCAAACAGAAGAAACAATTTGTTTTCGATGAAAGCAAAGCCTTGACTTAAAAGCTCCGACGGATAATTTGCCCCTGTAATTGTTATCCAGAAAATCACACACAATCCTAAAAACATAAGTGGAAAACCTATGTATTTGCTTGTGAGAATTTTGTCAATTTTTCTGTCGCGGTTTTTATGCTTTGATTTTTCAACTGAAACACAATCGTTTGCTATTTTTTTTGCAGTTTTAATCAAAGATACCACAGTAATATCGTTCAGATCTTCAAGATTTGTGAGATGTTTTTTTGCAGCTTCCAAAGCGGAAACAAGCTCATCTTTTCCGTTTATAATATTGACATCTGCCTCACCGCTCAACAATCGCAAAGACAGCCATCGTGGGTCGTATTTATCACCAAGATATCTGTCAACTGCAGGCGTTAAAACTGATAAAGCTTTTTCAACTTCAAAACCATAGTCAATTTTTATTTTATGTCGGTTTGATTTTGATTCAATCGCTGAAAAAATATCTTCAAGGCTTGATTTGTCTTTAGCACTTGTTGAAATGACCCGAACACCGAGATGTTCTTCAAGTAAATCTAAATCGATAGCTATGTTTTTTCTCCTTGCTTCATCAATCAGATTGACACAGACCACAACATTGTTACACATTTCTATCGTTTGCAAAACCAAATTGAGATTTCTTTCAAGACAAGTCGCATCACAGACAACAAGCGTTACATCTGCCGTCTTTGAAATAATAAAATCTCTTGCAATTTCTTCTTCGGGGGAGTGAGCCATAAGTGAGTAACACCCGGGTAAATCAACAAAAATATAATTTTTGCCTTCACGCTGACATTCTCCTATGGCTGACGCAACTGTTTTTCCTGTCCAGTTTCCCGTATGTTGATGCATTCCCGTCAGAGCGTTAAAAATCGTACTTTTGCCGACATTCGGATTACCGGCAAGGGCGACAACGATATCCTCTTTAGTTTTTTTCTTAATCTTAAAATCACAGTCGGCGGCATTTTTGCCGACAGATGAATATGTAAGACCCATCAGATCACCTTGATTCCCTTAATATCCTTTTTTCTGAAGGCAATTACCGCACCGCAGATGTCAAAAGCAATCGGGTCTCCCAAGGGACTTATCAAAACACATTCAACTTCTGCACCCTCGATAAGACCGACATCCTGAATTCTTCTTCGTATATTTTCATCAGCTGAAAGCTCAGCAATTGTTGCCTTTTCACCGAGCATTAAGCCTGACAAGTATCTGCACATAAAACCACCCTTTCTGTAGTCAGTATATGCCGTAAAAACCATATTGACAAAGCAGAAAAAGTGTGTTAAAATATTAACAATGAACGGAATGGTTCGTCCGGACCGTAAGTTGTTTAAAACAGTGCTGACCTGAAGGCGAGGGTTTTCCAAACTCAAGGGCGGAGGATAGATGTTATATTTACCGACGCCATAAGTGCGTCGTTTTTAATTTTTTGGAGGTTTTCGAAATGGAAACAAGAATAGCTAATATCGCAATAATTGTTTATGATAAAGAATCAGCCGAGAAAATCAACATCATACTTCACGATTACGGCGAATATATAATCGGCAGAATGGGTATACCTTACAAGCCCAAGAATGTATCGGTAATAAGTGTAGTTCTTGATGCACCCAATGAAATCATCGGAGCTTTGTCAGGGAAATTGGGTATGATACCCAATGTATCAGCAAAGGTTGTTTATTCAAAAATATAGCAATCTATCAGGGGACGGTTCTCTGATAGATACTGAAAGGTAAAAACATTGGACAGAATTGAAATTATTGACCGCATAGAAAACGGAATTGTTAACAGAGAAGAATTAAGATTTCTTCTTGAAAACTACGAAGAAGTTTTTGATTATGCAAGGGAAAAAGCTAAAAAAATTGCCTTGTCGCATTTCGGCAACAAGGTTTATATACGAGGGCTTGTTGAAATATCAAGCTACTGCAAAAACGACTGTTACTACTGCGGTCTGAGGTGCAGTAACAGAAACGCTCAACGATACAGACTTACCAAAGAGGACATTATGAAGTCCTGTGAGGTCGGTTATGAGCTCGGATTCAGGACTTTTGTACTTCAGGGCGGTGAGGATAATCATTTCAGCGATGATATTGTCTGCGACATTGTTAAGTCAATCAAGGAAAGCTATCCCGATGTGGCGGTAACATTGTCGCTCGGTGAGAAAGAAAAAGCTACCTATGAAAAATATCGAAAAGCCGGTGCGGACAGATATTTGTTGAGGCACGAAACCGCAACCGAAGCACATTACAACAAGCTTCATCCCACCAAGATGTCATTTAACAACAGAATGAGATGTCTTGATGATTTGAAATCGCTTGGTTTTCAGACGGGTTGCGGATTTATGGTCGGAGCACCTTATCAGACGATTGAAAATATTGTTGATGATTTGCTTTATATTCACTCTTTTACACCTCAGATGGTGGGTATAGGACCGTTTATACCACATAAAGACACACCGTTTGCAAAAGAGCTGATGGGAAATGTCAGGCTGACATTATTTCTTTTGAGCATCATCAGAATAATGGAGAAAAAAGTTCTTCTGCCGTCAACCACCGCACTCTCAACTGCAAATGAAAACGGCAGAGAAGAAGGAATTTTATCGGGTGCAAATGTAATAATGCCGAATTTGTCACCCGTTGAAGTCAGAAAAAAATATATGCTGTATGACAATAAGCTTTGTACCGATGAAGAAGCGGCAGAAAGCTTGAATAAACTTAAAGAAAGAATAAAATCTATCGGTTATGAAATTGTAACTGACAGAGGAGATTACAGGGGGTAAAAGATATGAAATACGATATTATGTCATCAAAAGCTGAAGAATTTATAAGCCACGAGGAAATTCTTGAAACTATTGAATATGCCGAAAAGAACAAATCAAACAGAGAGCTTATTGAGTCCTTACTCAAAAAAGCGGGTGAATACAAAGGCTTATCACACAGAGAAGCAGCGGTCTTGCTTGAGTGTGATATCCCCGAATTGAACGAAGAAATTGAGAAGCTTGCAGTTAAAATCAAAGAAAAGCTCTACGGCAACAGAATTGTTATGTTTGCACCGTTGTATCTCTCAAATTACTGTGTAAACGGTTGCACATACTGTCCGTACCACTATAAGAATAAGCATATCAGAAGAAAAAAGCTCAGTCAGGAAGAAATTATCGAAGAAGTAACGGCTTTGCAGGATATGGGTCACAAGCGACTTGCTCTTGAAGCAGGTGAAGACCCTGTGAATAATCCTATTGAGTACATTCTTGAAAGCATCAAAACTATTTACAGCATCAAGCATAAAAACGGTGCAATCCGCAGAGTTAATGTAAATATCGCCGCAACGACGGTTGAAAATTACAAAAAACTCAAGGATGCAGGCATCGGCACATATATTCTTTTCCAGGAAACATATCACAAGGAAAACTACGAGAAGCTTCATCCGACAGGTCCCAAGCACAACTATGCGTATCATACAGAAGCGATGGACAGAGCAATGGATGCAGGCATCGACGATGTAGGTTGCGGTGTACTTTTCGGACTTGAGAATTATAAGTATGATTTCGTGGGTCTTCTGATGCACGCTGAACATCTTGAAGCGGCAAAGGGTGTAGGTCCTCACACAATAAGCGTACCGAGAGTATGTCCCGCTGATGACATTGACAAGAATGATTTTACAAACGCGGTACCTGATGATATATTCCACAAAATTGTTGCAGTTATCAGAATCGCGGTACCGTATACAGGCATGATTATCTCTACAAGAGAGTCTAAAAAATCAAGAGAAAAAGTATTGAAGCTTGGTATTTCTCAGATAAGCGGCGGTTCCAAGACAAGTGTCGGCGGCTACGCACACGAGGAACTCGAAGAAGAAAACTCACAGCAGTTTGACATCAGCGATACGAGAACACTCGATGAGGTTGTAAACTGGTTGCTTGAGGGCGGATATATCCCGAGCTTCTGCACACCTTGTTACAGAGTGGGCAGAACGGGCGACAGATTTATGCAGCTTGTCAAATCAGGTCAGATCGCAAACTGTTGTCAGCCTAATGCACTTATGACCTTGAAAGAGTATCTTGAAGATTATGCTTCCGATGATACAAAGAAAAATGGTGAAGCTGTAATTAAAACAGAGCTTGAAAATATCCCGAACGAAAAGGTAAAAGGTATTGCAAAGGAATATATTGCAAATATTCAGTCAGGAAAAAGAGATTTCAGATTTTGATTTTAGGAGTGATTAAATGGCAACACTCAACGAAACGCCGAGAGCAAACAGATTGCATATAGGCTTTTTCGGCAAGAGAAACAGCGGAAAATCGACACTTGTAAATCTTATCGCGGGTCAGGAAGTATCAATTGTTTCTGCCGTTGCGGGTACAACGACTGATGTTGTTTATAAATCTATGGAAATCAAAGGCTTAGGACCTTGCGAAATAATGGATACGGCGGGCTTTGACGATGTCGGCGACTTAGGTAAGATAAGGGTTGAAAAAACCAAAGAAGCGGCAGAAAAGGCAAATATAGCGGTCATAACGATATCTGATGTTGAAATGTCCGAGGAGCTTGAGTGGTATAAGTTTTTCAAAGATAAAAAAACACCTGTTTTGTTTGTTATAACAAAAACAGATGTGATTGAAAATATTGATGAAATCAGAGAGAAAATTGATTCGTTCTACAATGAAAAACCGCTTGAAATCAGCAACAAAGACATAGGTGCGGTTGAAAAATTCCGTCAGGCATTGATAAGGTTATTGCCTGAAAATTTTGATGATAAGAGTATAGTGGGAGCACTTGTTGACGAGGATGATACAGTATTATTGGTAATGCCTCAGGATATTCAGGCACCTAAGGGTAGATTGATTTTACCGCAAGTGCAGACTATCAGGGAATTGCTTGACAAAAAATGCACCGTAATATGTACTACCACGGATAAAATGATGACATCTCTGTCAAAACTCAAAGAATCCCCGAAGCTTATTATCACGGACTCTCAAGTCTTTAAAACGGTGTATGAAAACAAACCCGAGGATTCAAGGTTGACATCATTTTCTGTTTTGTTTGCAGGGTACAAGGGTGATATTGATTATTACACACAAAGCGTTGTCGCGATTGACAACCTGACAGAAAATTCAAAGGTATTGATTGCCGAATGTTGTACCCATGCACCTTTATCGGAGGATATAGGCAGGGTGAAAATCCCCAACATGTTGAGAAAAAAAGTGGGCGAGGGGTTGACGGTTGATATGGTGGCAGGTGCGGATTTCCCTGATGACCTCACGAAATATGACCTCATAATACAATGCGGTGCGTGTATGTTTAACAGAAAATATGTGCTGTCAAGAATAGACAGAGCAAAAAAACAAGATGTTCCGATGACAAATTACGGCGTGGTTATTGCATATCTTACAGGAATCCTCAATAAAATCGACTATTAGAAAAGGGGCTGTAAAAAAACTTTCGTTTTTTTACAGCTCATTTTTAGGGGATAGGAAAAAAAGATGAAGAACGGACAAACCGAGCAAAATCAAGGCGTAAGGCTTGATTTTGTTTGCCCGAAGGCGTACAGAGGTACGGCG
>JAZQHB010000062.1:0-6649 GCA_045540355.1 Acutalibacteraceae bacterium
TATAGGAACATTAAAGATTCCTGAACTTGATTTATCGGTCAAAATTTATGACGGTAC
Organism: Acutalibacteraceae bacterium; assembly: GCA_045540355.1. Lineage (GTDB taxonomy): Bacteria > Bacillota > Clostridia > Oscillospirales > Acutalibacteraceae > RGIG2945. The sequence goes on from JAZQHB010000062.1 coordinate 58, forward strand.
AACAAATTCTGTACTTGCAAAAGGTGTAGGTCATTTCAAGGATACATCAATCTGGAATGGTAATGTTTGTCTTGCTGCTCACAACAGAGGTACAAACGACTACTTCGGAGAAATCCATGAGCTTGACTACGGCGATGAAATTAAGCTGACGACCAAGAAAGGTACACGAACCTACAAGGTTTACAGCATTAAGAAAATCTCTGTAAATGACACATCAAGACTGCAAGGCACTGCAGACAATATTATAACCCTTATCACCTGCGTAAAGAATCAGGCAGACGATTATCGCTGGTGTGTGCAGGGATACCAAGTTAAGTAAGTTTTTTAAGTGATACTCACATTCGCAAATTCAACTCTGAAATATATAAACACGAGGAGGAATCATTATGAAGTGTATAAGATCCTTTATAATCGGTTTGCTTTGTGGTGCATTTATTTTCGGAGGTACAGCAGTTTTGGCAAATTCTGATGTTTTAGCGAAAATCACAAGTCAAATTTTCTTTTGGAATAACGAAGCAATAGAGCTTGAAGCCTACAACATAAATGGCTACAACTATGTAAGACTTCGTGATGTGGCAAAGATATTCGGTGTGAATGTTGAGTATTACGAAGACACCAACAGCGTATATCTCGGCGAGGACAAAAAAGAAGAAACTCCCAAGCCTGAACATAAGGTGTTAGACGGAAACGCCTATGCAAAAGAAGATTACTCTCAAAATGCAAATCAGGCAATCTTTAATGAGATTTACACAAAAGATGCATACAACGCCATTCGTCAATCCATAGTTGATATAACTGAAATTACAAGTAATACGGACGAATACGGCTATAATGCAGATTACAAGTACGCTCATTACATAGATAAGGACTTTACCTTTAACTCTCCGGGGAGAACAGATGAAGCAATGAAATCGGTAGTATCAACATTTTCGGGATATTATTCGTTCACTTTCGGTTTTGAACCGACAACCAAAAATCTTCACGATTATCCCGGATATCGAATCTGTATGCCACAGGTGCATAAATACTTTGAACCTGCGAACAAGGCAACAGATAATTTCGTTGCAGAAATCTCGGGATTAACCGATAAGGAAAAAGTAAAACGCATAGCGGATTATATCTGCGACAGGGTAGCATATAAAGATGAAAATGTTGCAGGTATAAACAGAGTGTTCACAGAGACACCACCCGTAAATGCGATTTGCGGAACATATTCAAATGCTTTTGTTTACCTTTGCCAGAGAGCAGAAATACCTTGTATTTCAGTAGTGGATGATATCCACGCATGGAATGAGGTTTATGTTGATGGTAAATGGCACACAACCGACATCAGCTATTATGATGTTGCAAGGACAGACAAGGCGCTGTTCCCTGTAAGATATTCGAGAACTGATCCCAATACAGCTAAAACAAAATTTGCCAAAGAATTGTTAGTACCAATGAGTACAACGAAGTAAACTTAATATTTTAACTTAGCAGACTTTTTAAAATAAAGGTCTGCTTTTTTTATTATCTAAATGAGAGGAGAATTAAGATGTCAAAAAAACATTATGGTAGAAAGTTAATATCATTGCTGCTGCTTGTATCAATGATTTTCTCGATGTTCGTAACAGCCAATGCAGAAACGATTTCTGACGGCAAAGCAAAAACTGTAACGATTACAATGAATGAGAAATTCAGCATTATGAGTACAACAGATGGCGTTAAACTTAACGGATATGCCTGGAGCTATAAGACTGATACGGGTATTGAGGGACCTGCATACTGTATCAACTTTGGTCTTAAGAATCCGCCAAACAATAAGAAACTTACCATCGGTGGTAAATATACAGCTACACCGCCTACAATCGGTGCATTTGCATCAGGTTATCCGCAACGTTCACTTGAAGACTTTAGAATGCTTTATAGCCCTGAAAGTCCTGTTCTTGCAGACTTAACCCGCGAAGAATATGCAAGTGCAACACAGATTGCAATATGGGCTACACTCGGTCAGGTAGGCGTACACGGAACTGCTTTTACAAGCGGTCGTGCAATCCTTGAAGAACCGACAAGCAATATGTCTCAAATCAGAGTGTATGAAGCAATTAAGGTTATTCTTTTCAACGCAAGTTTTTGGGATGAGCCTTTAGAGTCAGGTATGCATATCCGTCTTGGCAGATACGAACCGGGTAATGTTCTTAATATTGAACATAAATCAGGTATTTCGGGTGCTGAACAGGACGGTGCTTATGGCATCAAGAAAGAAACCATAAACGGTATTGAATATTACACAAGAGAACTTGTGGCAGCATCAGCAACATCAACTTTCAAGAATGATTATTGTATTGATTTGCAGACACATGATGCACCTGAAGGTACAATCTTCACAGGTCTTGATAATGTTCCTTTACAGACTTATGTATGGGAAGGTACAACTTTATGGAGAGTACCTACAAAAGCGGCAGTTACTAACCTAAATCTTAATGATGAAGAGTACGCAGGCGATTTCAAGATTTGTATTCCGGTAAGAAATGCTCCTGAATCTTGTGAAATCAATATTACTGCAACAGCAACAACAACACAGTATTCGGTTTATCTTGCAAATAACACCGATGAAACCGAACAGAGCTATGTTATCGCAGATCCACAGTATGCGTTTATGGGATGTAACGGTAAAGTAGTATGGAAAAAGGTAATTTCTCCTTACGGCAGACTTGTTGTAAACAAGGTTGACGATATGGGAAATCCTTTGCAGGGTGCTATATTTGAACTTGTTGGCGCTGATGGAAGCAAGTTTACCGGAACAAGTGATGTGAACGGTCAGATTATTTGGGAAGAACTTAATCCTGATGTGCAGTACACATTAAATGAGGTTCAGGCACCGGAAGGCTTTCATAAGGCAGCATCGCAAACAATAAGTGTTCCCGCAGGTCAGACACAGACTGTAAGTGTAACGAATACAAGTTACTCTCGTTTCAAACTGTTAAAGGTTGACGCACAAAACGGAAATCCGCTTATGGGTGCAACCTTTAAGATTGAGCAGACAGATGGCAGTTTTTCAACAGAGGTAACGATGGGACATACAGGTGCTATCGAATTTGAGGGTGTAGAGCTTCCTTTTGGCTCATATAGAGTATATGAGGTAAAAGCTCCTGCAGGTTATGAAAAAGATAACAGCGTACAGACTTTCAAATGGGATGGAACAAAGGATGTAACCATAACCTTTAAGAATGTGAGAACTCCGTCACTTGTAATTGTAAAGATGGATAAGGATACCCACAATCCTTTGGAGGATGTATCCTTTAAGATTTACAAAGACGGAAAGTTAGTTACAACCGTAACGACAGATAATGCAGGTTATGCAAGAGCATCAGGACTTACCGAAGGATATTACGAGGTAGTAGAATCTGTTGCTGCTGAAGGATATGTATTAGATACCGAAAGACACGGTGTTCATATTGATCCATACAATCCAGCTGTAGATAAAGATCCTGTTCTTGTTTTAACCAATAGCAGAAAGCCCGGACTTATTATCGAAAAACTCGATAGCCAGACTTTAGAGCCGATGCAAGGTACTGTATTTGAAGTGTATAAGGACACAACCAAAATCGGCACTTATACAACTGACAGAAACGGTGAAATTGAGATTTCTGACTTAGAGCCGGGAACTTATACAGTTAAGGAAGTTAAGACAGATTCAAGTCATGTTGTGCAGGGATGTCCGCAGTCTATTGAACTTGTTGCAGGAAAAGAAGCACGACTTATTTTCTTCAACAAGATAAAGCCTGGTATTTCAATTCTGAAAATTGATTCCGAAACAAAGAAACCTTTGGAAAATGCAGTATTCAGAATTGATAAGGTTGACGGTACATTCACAAAAGAATATACAACCGACAGATATGGTGAAATTGTTCTTGAAGATTTAGAGCCAGGCGCATATACAGTAACGGAAGTGTCTGCTCCGAGCGGCTATGTTATAGACCGTGAAAGCAGAACCTTTGAAGCATTAGCCGATGGCAGCGTTCAGCTTGTGTTTACTAACACCAAAAACCCTGATTTGACGGTATATAAAATCGACTCAAATACAGGCAAAGCGTTGGAAGGTGCTGTAATCAGAATAAGCAATCTGTCAGGCAGCCAGACCTTTGATAAAGTAACTGATGCAGATGGTAAAATCGTGCTTGAGGGTATGGCGGAAGGCATTTATACTGTGCAGGAAATCACAGCTCCAACAGGCTATCTCTTAAACAGTGAACTCTACCATGTAACACTCGAAGCAGGTGGAGAAAATGAAATTGTCATTCAGAATACGAGAAAACCGAGCCTTACAATTAAGAAGTATGACAGTTTGACAGGCAAACCTATGGCAGATACCAAATTCGAGGTTTACCTTGATACTACCTTAATCGGCACATACATCACTAACTCCAAAGGCGAAATTCTGCTTTACGACTTAAAAACAGGTACATATACAGTTAAAGAAGTTGCAACGGATGACGACCACATTGTAAATTCTACACCACAGTCTATTGAGATTACAAAAGACAGCGGTGATAGTGCATTGTTGGTATTCTTGAACGACCAGAAACCGTATATGCGTCTTGTAAAACTCGACTCTGAAACAATGGAGCCTCTTCATAATGCCGTATTCAAGTTCAAGAAAGTCGGCGGTACTTTTGAAAAGGAATATACAACGGACGAAAACGGTGAAATAAGGCTTGATAACCTTGAAACAGGTTCGTACACGGTAACAGAGGTAAAAGCTCCTGACGGATACCTTATTGACGATGCAGAGCGTATTGTAAAGGTTGATGGCAACGAATATGCCACATTCGTATTCACTAACACTGAAAAACCGTCAATTAAAATCCTTAAATATGATGCATACAAGGATAAGTATTTAGCAGGTGCAACATTCAGAGTTGCGAAAATTGAAGATGGAAGCAACTATCTTGACCGTGTAACCGATATAAACGGTAGCATTGAGATTGACAACTTAGAGCCGGGTGTGTATTCAGTTAAGGAAATTGAAGCACCAAGCGGATATGTTCTTAATGAAACTGAATACCATGTAGAACTCTTTGGTGGTAAACAATCTCAGCTTGTAGTTGTCAATGAAGAAAAGCCAAGCCTTAAAATCGTGAAAACAGATGCTTTAACTGATGAACCGATACAGGGTGTGGGATTTTTAGTAAAACACGCTGAAGGCAGTACGGAAAACACTGTTGTAACGGATGAAAACGGTGAAGCTTTCTTAGAGCATCTTGCTCCCGGTATTTATGAGGTAACTGAAAAGAGTGTTCCTGACGGATACTTACTTGACACAGAGCCGAAACTCGTAACTTTAGAGCCGAACAGAACATCTACAGTGCGTTTCAAGAATTATCCAAAGCCGAGCCTTACTATCAATAAGGTTGACGCTATTACCAAAGATGGTATTGAGGGCGCAAAATTCCATATTATTTATGCATCAAACAATACATTCTCAGGTGAGATAAACGATATGGGCGAATATCAGACAGACGAAAACGGACAGATTAAACTGTATCGCTTGAAAGATGGCTGGTATAAGATAACTGAAACCGAAGCCCCTGATGGCTATAAGATTGATGAGTCTGCAAAGGAAATTTACATTAAAGCAGGAGAAAACAAGGAAGTAACCTTTGATAACACTCCGCTTTCAGGGCTTGTCATTAAAAAGGTTGACGGTGTAACAGGTAAGGTTCTGCAGGGTGCAAAATTCCGTGTAAGATACCTTTCAGGTGTAAGTGGTACGGGCGGAACTGTTATCGGAGAATACACAACCTCTGCTAATGGTACAATCGTTATTAATCGCTTGAAAGCAGGTACTTATGTAATCGAAGAAACAAAAGCGCCTGACGGATACATTATGAATGATGCTCCTGAAACTGTATATATCACAGGCAAAGAGCAGGATGTTATAACCGTTGAATTTGAAAACTATTCAGACGGTGGGCTTATTATCCGTAAACTTGACAGCGAAACAAAGCAACCGCTTGCAGGTGCAGAATTTAAGGTAACAACTGCAAACGGAACTGTAGTAGATAACTACGGCGGAACTGTAAGCTCAAACGGTATTTATACAACCGATACAAGCGGACAGATTCATATTACGGGTATTGAGGCAGGAACTACTTTGGTAGTAACTGAAACAAAATCCCCTGATGGATATGTGCTTGAAACAATGTCACAGACCGTAACAATCAACAAGAGTGATGTGCAGACACTCACATTCTACAACAAGCCGGATAGTGGTCTCTTGATTACCAAACTTGATAAGAGAACAGGTGATGCTCTTTACGGTGCGGTATTTAAGATTACAACCGATGAAGGAACTGTTGTAGGTAATTCCAACGGCAGATACACAACTGACAGAAACGGACAGATCCATTTGACAGGACTTGCAACAGATACATATATCGTAACTGAAGTAACTGCTCCTGAAGGATATTCACTTGATACAACTCCGCAGACAATCAAGCTTAAATCTGGAGAAACAAGCGAGCTTACATTCTACAATGAAGCAATCGGCGGTATCCGTATTACAAAGGTTGATGAAGAAACAGGAGATGTTATCAAAGGCGTTCAGTTC
>JAZQHB010000063.1:0-5972 GCA_045540355.1 Acutalibacteraceae bacterium
TTCATCATCTGTTCGGTCAACTGTTCCAACATCTTCTGAGCCTGCTGTTCTGTTTCCGAAAGATGTTTCGTCAGTTCGCCCTTCGTCAGCAGAATGTTGAATAACACTCTCTTGTGATTCATCAGGTACTTTTTCCTCATCATAGCGTACTTGCCAAGTGTAACGTTCATTTCCTCTTTCGGAAGCGTGATGTTCGGGATTCTGTAATCTCCGACCTGTCTGTAAGTTATCTGTGACATCCTTTTTACTCCTTTCGGTGTCTGTTTTTTGTTTTGCACCCTCATCATATCCGAAATTATATGAATTGACAAATGTGCGATTTTTATTTTTTTCTTCCCTTTGAAGTGCTTTTACGGTTGTTTCAATTTCACGAAGTCCCATTTCGGCTATTTCGCTTGTAGCGGAGCCTAATGCAACTATTGTTTCGTGAGTGTTGAAATTATAGAGGTCTTTGAAATCCTCGGGGTCATAGAAATCGTCAGCGTTAATACCGCACCTTGTCATCATCATATATCCGATACTGCTGACAAGAGTATTTCTCAACACAGACCTTATATTATCCTCGTCAAAATCTTCAAGGAAACTGCCGTGTTTAACCTCATCCAAGCTGTAGAGATAATCAAGGATATTATCGTCAACCATATTCTGTGCAGTATCATCAATGATTGAAGCAAGTGAGCCGTCACCGACATCACCGAAGGCATTTTCAAGAGCCTCGGCTATTTCAGCTTCAAATCTTTCTTCTACCTGCCAAGACGGTACTTCTATGTTTTGTCTTGAATTGGTATCAGACACATCAAAAACATATCGAAGTTTAGGATATGTGCTTGAATGATTTAACAAAGCGATACCCGTTGCACCTCGGTTTACCCAACGGTTGAATTTTTCATTCCAAAAGCTGATTTCCGCACAAGCGGTTGCTTCGGGTTTTTGAGCAAAGATAAGGATTTGGTCGGGGAAACTGTATTTATAGTTATTTGCTGCAGTTCTCAAAAACGAAGTCCAATTCTGCTGATTTTCAGTAGCCTTAATAACCTCATCATTGAATACGGAAGTTACAATTTGCAGTTTACTTGCCAATTAAACCACCTCACTTTTCATTGGTTTTAGCAAGATAAGAGAATAACTTATTCGACTTAACGCTTTCCTGCAACTGCTGAATTTCAATAATATCCGTAAAGGATATATCATCAATTACGGCAATATCCTTGGGCGTGAGCTTCTTTATATCTTCCTCTGTGGTATATCCGAGAGAAATGAGTTTTTCAAGGAGTTTCAACCTTTTGGTTACTTCGTTGGGTACTTTCGCCATTCTTCTTTACCTTCCTTTCTTCAAATTCTTTATAAACTCGTTTCCAACAAATATTGCAAACATTTTCATTGTGGTATATGCATTTTTTGCAGCCGAGTTTATTCATATTAACCTTCATGGTGTCCGACAACATTTTTCGTCATCGTGCATCACCTCGGTCTTTGTGTTTTGTTTTAACGGGTGTGCCGTTATCGTCATAGTTGTGAGGGTCTGCTTCAGGAGTGTTCCAACCGTTTAAAGAGCCTGCGAGCATTGCCGCTTCCTGTGCTTTTGTTACCCCCATTTCGCTGTTATGACCGTCAGCAAGTTCTCTGTTCCTTTCGGGTGAGTTGTTGCTGTCGTTTACATCTGAATGTTCGTTTTCGCCCTTTGTGATAATAACGAGATGACCGTTTTCGGGTGAAACGGAATAGCACCTTTCGGGAAGTGATGAACGCAAGGGAATAACCTTACTGCCGTTTCTTTCCATTATCTCGGCAAACTCACAGATGTGATAAAGTCTGTCACCGACCTCTGTGTGGTACTCGTCAATAAATCTGCAATATTTATCGACCTTTTCACCATCAATGCGATGGATTCTGATTTTATCACCGTCGGGAATGGTGAAAACAGGTCTGTATGAGGGAGTAATAAAGCGAATACCCTTACTTGCATGAACAAGATGTGTTTCAAAATACTGCTTTACAAAGCAGTAGCAGTAAAGGTTGTATTCGCCCTGCCTCGGATTGAGCCTTAAAAGATAAGTATGCTTATCTGTATCAACTCTTACGCCGTAATACTGATTATCTGCACCGCTGTACTGCTTTGCGTGTTCGTGACAATAACGGCTGAGCCTTGTTCTGTCATTGAGCAGTCTGCCGTAGGTATCATCAAGGCGGAGTGAATTGATAACATCGTCAAATTCCTTTTTGAACTCATCTGTCTTGAAGAAAGTACAGACGTCATTCCAAGTGGAATTGAACTCTTGTCCGTTATATCCCATATCCGCACGGAGATAACCTATACAGCCTGTCTGCTGATATAACTGCTGACTTTGTCTGAATGTGTATTTTTCAAGATTGGTAGTTATAGGTGTTACATACAAATCCGTCATCTTGCATCCCTTTCCTTTCTTCTGTCTGCACGCTCTTTCAGTACCTTTTCAAGACCTTCCTTTGCCCAATCGGGGAGCTTGTCTTTTTCAATAGTACCGAGAACATCCTGACGTTTGAACTGCACGGATACTCCCGTGTAAAGATTAGTACAGAAACACGCTGTACCTCTTGAATTTGCAGACGAGCCAAAACCGCCCGTACAAAGACAAAGCTGATTTACAGAAATTCTGTATTCAGGTTTGAATATATCTGCCTTTATAACTACAACCTTGTCTTTGATTGACTCCCTGTAGTCAACAGCTTCGCAATCTTCGGCAGTAAGCGGAGTTTTATCAACGGAGATCTTTGCGTTTTCTTCCATAACTCTGTCTGCTTCTGCCGCAATCCTTTCTGCAAAGATTTTTGCAAGTTCGGCAAAATCATCACCAATGAGAACATCGTTATATCTTGTGAAAATGCCGTTGTTTTCACAACTTGCAACAAGATAAATCATATTGTCGGGTGCATTGGGATTTTCGCCGAGTATAATTTCGGTTTTACCGATTTCAAAGGCTTGGGTTATCTCATAACCCTCAACCACTCTTTTTTCACTCAATATCTTCAACTCCTTCCATAAGTGTTTTACCGTATTGAGTAAGTGCGTAAAAATTTGCGTGGTCAAACTTGGATTTTCTGAATTGCTTGACCGTAATTATGTTTGCTTTTACAAGTCGTTTAATCGCATTTCGCACAGCCTTTTCACCCATAAAGGGGAAAGTGCCTGTCAGAGATTTTTGTGTTATGCGTACAAAAGGTCTGCCCTCAAACTTGGTGTCCGTATGCGTTAAACGGTAGTTGATAAAGCCAGCAATAAGTGCGGAATTGATACCGTGCTTTATTGCAATAGTGTTACTGTAATTACATACCATTTATATATTTACCTCCAAAAAGTTAAGGGCAGCCTTTTGACTGCCCTTTAGTGTTTATCTTCCGACATACCAATCATCGTAGGCTGATTCGGAAATGTTTATTGTGTTTGTGTTTATCGTTCTTGTAATCATACCTGCAGGTGTCCAACAGTCACTCTGAGTTATACTCATAATATACTTTCCGTTGGGATACCAAACGGGTGTGAAATGAACTCTGCCGTATGTTCCGTTAGGTCTGAATTTCCACTCGTTTGATACCAAATCAAGTGTTCTGTATTCACCGTTTTTGGTCGAGTAGTCAAATTCGGGCATAAGAGCATAGGCAAACTGCGGTTTTGTGTATGCCGCCGATGACGGCATAGTGTAACCCGAAACGGATTTATTGTTATTCATAAGTGCCAAGGATAAGCCGTAACCCGATTTCATAGTCCAAGAACTGCCGTTTTTAACAGCCGTTGAGCCTGTTGCGGGTGTGAGAGTTGCGGAACTGTCCGCAATACCTACGGCATAGCTTACCTTCTTAAATGCACCCGATGAATAAGTCCATTCCCACCAAGAAGCAGAATAGCTCTTGTTGTCCTTTGACAGAGGAATGGTAAATCCTGCGGGTTTGGTCTTTTCAAACTGTGTATCGTTTGTTTCAGATACAGTTGCAGGTGTTGTGGTATAGTTTGCGGATGAAAGGTTGTACGATACACCGTCCTCGATGATTTCACCCGTAATCTTTACCTTTGCACCATTCAGACCTGCAGGAACTTTCCACTTGAAATATACAAGATTGTTTTCAAGACCGGGAACAACAGCCTGTTTTTTGGTGTATGTGGCTATCTGTTTTGTGCCGTTATATACCTTAAACAGAATAGATATATTGTTGCTCGGCGTGTAATCGTCCGTGTAGGTGTTGTTGAGCCAAAAGCTCGTTATTACCTCGGTGTTCTCACGGTAGTCTGCATTTTGTGCAATAGGCGTAAGTGTCAGCGGATGCCGTACTTTACACTTCAATGTCAATTCGTTGTTTTTACCGTTGGTTTCGTATTGAGTGTTATATATACCCATACCTTCAAGATAGATACCGCCCCAAAAGTCGAATGTTCTCTTGTTCGGCACTACAAAATCGTAACCGGGAAGAAATGCCTTTGAGTTGGCACTTAATGACCAAACACCGTCTATCTGTGTTCTGTCATCTCTGAAACCGTTTATATATACTCTTGAGTCTGTGTTGTTTCTGTAAATATAACTAACCTGTACTGTTTCACCTGCAACAAGGTCATAGGGGTCAAGTCTTATGCCCGTTCCCTTTCTCTTGAACTGAATTTCATACAGTTCAATGTCACAAGGAATAACGGGTATCTCAATCCAAGTGGTTTCGTGAGTATGTTCCTTATCTTTTGACCACCAAGTTTCAAGTTTAAACCTCAATGTGCTGTTCGTTACTTTTGGTATGGTATATGGATTAAGAACACTGCTTATACCCGTAGATGATTTGCTGCTTATGCCACGATTGTTTGCACTCGCATCATAACCGCTGTTTTCGGTATAGGCATTAACCCATTCAGTACCGTTGTAGTAATATAAAGAACCTCTCATACAGACACGGGGACTCCAAGTGCTGTCTGTTCCGTAGTAGTATTCAATGCGAGCGTGCTGACCGTGATATACCTTACCATAAAGACCGTTCTTGCCGTTATACGCAACATATCCACCCTCATATCCTCGGATTTTAACCTCGTTTCTGTGAAGAACAGGTTTTATGGGGATATAGAAGGTTTCAACTGTACCGCTTTTAAGAACATTACCTTCAGCATCAATCCAATCCATTTTGGCTTGTACTTCGTAAGCCTCAATATCTGCGGTTACGGTTTTGTATTTATCCGTGAACTGAACAGGGAACCAAAGTGTTTCGGGATAATCGGGATTGAGATTAACTTCTCTTGTAATCCAATCACCGCCGTTTTTGACATACTGCCTTACCCTTATGTTCTGTGTTTCATTGGGGAAATACACATTAAACCATACTGTATCACCGATGGTGGCATAACCGTTTTTATATTCGTATTCATCAAAGGTTGCACCTGTGCTTATACCAAACAGTTTTGTTTTATTATTCTTTGCTCCGCTGTAAGCATCACATTCCTTTACATCAAGAACAGGGTCATAAATCCACTGTGCATAAAGAGTAACGGTTGAGCCGTTGACGGATGAAAGATTTTTAACCTTCTGTTTGTCGGTATATGACGTTCCTGTACCGTTTGCCTTTGTGTTCCAACCCGTAAACTTGTATTCGCTCTTGGTAAATCCGTTTGCGGTAAGTGCTTTTTCAACATTATATGTCATAGTCATAGAAGCCGTTGAGCCTCCTGTATTACCGTTGCCGTTGAATTGTACCGTGTAAGTTGCGGGTTTCCACTTTGCATATAGGGTAACAGTACCGCCGTTGGCTGAAGTCAGATTGTTTACCTGCTGTTTATCGGAATAGCCTGTCCCCGTGCCGTCAGCATAGGTACTCCAACCGTTGAACACATAACCCGTTTTTGTAAATCCGTTAGCGGTAAGGTTTTTCGGCGTTCCGTATCTCATAGACATTGAAGCGGTAGAGCCGCCCGTGTTTCCGTTACCGTTAAAGTTAATGGTATATGAGTTCGGATTCCACTGTGCATA
>JAZQHB010000064.1:0-63904 GCA_045540355.1 Acutalibacteraceae bacterium
AGCAAGTAAATTCATAACAAACAAAAACAAGCTCGGAGATTGAAACTCAATTTCCGAGCTTGTTTTGATAATTTTTAATCAGTAAAATGTTTGAATGTTTTTTTGATTGAATTTAAAGTAATTTTAAATTCCTTATTACTATTTAATAGGCGTATGAAATATCTTTTTTATGAATTAGGATAATTGCAGTAAGCAAAATAGGTATAAGTATAAGCGATATACCGCCCACAAAACTTTGAGCATAATAAAAACAAGCAAAAGAGACCATTCCGAAAACGGTGTAAATTAAAATAGTCAAAAAGACAAACAATCCCTTTAACAGTTTACTGATTTTTGGTCTTGGTGTACGGTCGTGCGTATTTAACTTCAAAAAATCACCGCCTTTGATTTATTATAACATAGTACTCCTAAAAAGCAAATTTGCACAGTATAAAATTCTTCTGATAACAAATACTAACATCAAACTTTGTAATTTAAGGAGAAAGATATATATGAAGGCAACTGGAATAGTTCGTAGAATAGACGATTTGGGAAGGGTTGTTATTCCCAAAGAAATCAGAAGAACCATGAGAATCCGTGAAGGAGATCCGTTGGAAATTTATACCGACGCGGACGGCGAGGTAATTTTTAAAAAATATTCACCCGTAGGTGAGTTATCACCGATAACAAAGCAGTTTGCGGATGTTCTTTACCGCAACACGGATATGGCGGTATTAGTATTTGACCGTGACAAGGTGATATCCTCGGCAGGACTTCCCAAAAAGGAAGCACTCGAGCGAAGAGTTACACCGATGCTTGAAAGCATAATGGAAAAGCGAAGCACTTATGTGGCTGCAAAGGATATGAAGAAGCTGACACCCGCAGAGGGACTTATGAGAGAAGCAAGCGTTGCAGCACCGATTATCGGCGGTGGCGATGTTTCGGGTGCAGTTGTTTTGTTGAAAGACGAAAACAGCGACGCCGAGCCTACACAGACGGAAATCAAGCTCACACAAATGGCAGCATCATTTTTAGGTCGCCAGATGGAAGAATAGCAAGACAGAGACAGCTCTCTGTCTTGAGGTAATAGGTAAGAGGTTCGGGTGGGCTTTGCCCACACCAACAGAGGTGAAAAATTAACTATTGTATACGGGATTATTCGTATTATGTGAGGGAAAAACCGCGTTTCTTAAAATTAATGAGACAAGGTAGTAATATGAAATATTTTTCTGTTACAAAAAGGTCGTGTCCTTGTGATACGACCTTTTACTATTTGATATTAACAAAACCTTGGATGCACTAGGAAAAAGAGTTTTAGTTAAAAGTATAAAACGGTCTATGATATAATAGGAATAAGTTTGATGATGGTGTTTGAAAGTCAAAAATGGACAAGAATGAGTTAATTACATATTTAATGCAAAAGATACTATACGAATACAAAAGGTAACGAGCAATGAAAGTAAACCAATCAGCTACAATAAGATATAGTAGCTGATTGGTTTACATTTATATAGTATTTATGTAGTTGTTTACAAATGAGATAGTGGCTATAGTTAATTCACAAAGATTTTTCACAATCTCTTTTACATAGTTTTCAAATGAAGTAAGGGTGTGTAATAGTAACAAGAATTGCGTAGAATAAAAAGTTCTTAACTAATTTCCATGCGTATTAAATTGTACCACTATTAAAGAAATCTGTCAATAATTGTCGATTAATATATTTAGAAAATTTTGTACTTTTAATACATTTTTTGATTAAAATTTTATAAAAGGAGATAAATCAAGATGTTCAAAAAAAGAGAAAATAAAAAATTACTTTTTAAGGATCTATCGGAAATTTGGCTCAAAAGCAAAAAAATTCAATGGAAAGGGGCAACTATAATAAAATACGAACAATTGTTAAACTTACATATATTGCCCGAATTGGGTGGATTAGATGTTTCCACTATTGATTCTGTCGTTTTAAATTCTTTTTTAGAGAAAAAATTATTAAATGGAAGAATTGATAGAAGTGGAGCTTTGTCTGCATCATATGTTTGTAGTATGAGGCAAACAATCAATAGTATTATGCTTTTTGCATTAAATGAAGGTTTTTACTCGTCAAGTCGTGTTTTAACGAAAGGTCCCAAAATCGAGAAAAAGGAAATCAGAGTACTAGAACAAAAAAATCAAGACAAATTAGAAGAATTTCTTAGAGAACAAAATAGTCCGACAAATATAGGTATACTTTTAGCACTGAAACTTGGTTTGAGAATCGGAGAAATTTGTGCATTAAAGTGGAGTGATATAGATTGGGATACAAAAGTTTTATCTGTGAAACATACTGTTTCTCGTATAAAAAGTGATAACGAAACATCAAAAACAGTCCTAATAATCAATACGCCCAAAACAAAATATTCTGTAAGAAAAATACCTATTCATGATAGTCTAATTTCCGTTTTATATCAAGCGTATAAAAAATCTGTTTCACCTTATTTGGTGTCACACAAAAATAGTTTTGTTAGCCCACGTACATTCGAATATAGATTTCATAAAATTTTACAAACAATAAATTTGCCCTCAATAAACTTCCATGTTTTGAGACATACTTTTGCAACTAGATGC
This sequence comes from Acutalibacteraceae bacterium, assembly GCA_045540355.1. Classification (GTDB taxonomy): domain Bacteria; phylum Bacillota; class Clostridia; order Oscillospirales; family Acutalibacteraceae; genus RGIG2945. The sequence goes on from JAZQHB010000064.1 coordinate 2,584, forward strand.
ATTGAATGTGGCGTTGATATAAAATCTCTTAGTGAAATATTGGGGCATTCCAGTGTGTCTACAACATTAAATATATATGTGCATTCATCAATGGAATTAAAGAGGAAAGAACTAGATAAAATATATGAACAATAATTGTTAAGAACTTTTTATTCTACGCAACGAATATATGCTAAATAATACTAAACCCTGATTTTTAATATTGTGAAAACAGAGAGGAAACAAAATGAAAATTAAATTAGTAGTGTTGGATGAAGATAATAATTATCTTAATAGGGTCTTAGCGGCGCTTAGTAGTAAGTATGGGGAAAAATTAGAAATCTATTCATTCACCGATAAGGAATCAGCGTTGGCAGTATTGGAGTCTTCAAAAATTGATGTTTTTCTCGCTGACGGAGTATATGAGATAGAAACTGAAAATCTTCCCAAAAGATGTGCTTTTGCATATTTGGTAGATTCTGCCGAAATTGATATGTTTAGAGGTCAGCCGGCATTAGCAAGATACCAGAAGGTTGATTCTATTTACAAAGCTATATTAGATATGTATTCTGAAAAATCCGAAGGAACATCCACATTAGGGAAAAGCAATGAACTTTGCAAGCTTGTTTTGTTCACTGCTGCTAGCGGGGGGACAGGAAGTTCAGATATGGCGGCAGCTTGTGCAATGAGATATGCAAAACAAGGATATAGGTCTCTTTATTTAAATCTTGAAAAATTTGGTTCGGCTGATGTTTTCTTTAAGGGTGTAGGTCAAGGTGATATGAGTGATATTATATTAGCCTTGAAAAACAAAAAATCGAATTTAAGGCTTAAACTTGAAACTAGCGTTAAAAAAGATGAGAGTGGAGTATTTTTCTTTTCTCAAGCTAAGATTGCTTTAGATATGCTTGAATTATCAATAGAAGAGTGTTTGCAGTTAGTGACAGCACTTAAAAATTCATGCCTTTATGACTACATTGTTGTTGATATCGATTTTTCACTCGATAGAAAGATGATAGATTTTTACAAGCAGATGAGTGCGGTGGTTTGGTTGAGTGATGGATCGGAGACTGCAAACATAAAAACATTTAGAGCATACAGTGCTCTGTGTGTAATTGAAGATGGTGAAGAAGATCCGTTGAGTTCGAAGATTTTACTTGCTTACAATAAATTTAGTAATAAATCAAGCAAAGCAATTGAGGATATGGAAGCAAATAATATTGGTGGTGCACCAAGGTATGAACATGCGACAGCAAGGCAAGTAATCGAGCAATTATGTTCGTTACCTTTATTTGATAAAATTATCAAATAAAATCGGAGGTAGATAAATGAATCAGGAACAAGAACAACTGCTTGTTACGGAAATAAAAAGGTTTGTTACAGATAATCTTCCGCTAAGCAAAATGAGCGATGAAGAATTAGAAGAAAAAATAGAGAGTATAGTAACGGAAAAAATTGGCAATAGATATTGTTCAATAGATCAAAAAATTTCAATAATTGAACAGGTCTACGGTTCAATTAGAGGTTTTGGGTTGTTAGATACTATAATTAGTGACGACACCATTACCGAAGTTATGATAAATGGTCCGGAGAATGTTTTTATAGAACAGAACGGACGGCTGTTTAAACTGGATAAACATTTCGAAAGTCAAAGGCGTTTAGAAGATGTAATACAGAGAATAGTTGGTCTTGCCGGTAGGGAAGTAAACCAAGCCAATCCGATATGTGATACTCGATTACCGGACGGATCGCGTGTTAATGTTGTTTTGCCTCCAATAGCACTTTGTGGACCGACATTAACAATTCGTAAGTTTTCGAAAACACCAATGACTATAGAAAAATTAATAGCGTATGGTTCAATTACTCAAGAAATTGCAGATATGCTTGAACAATTAGTAAAAGCGAAGTACAACATTTTTATTAGCGGCGGTACCGGTTCAGGTAAGACAACTTTTTTGAATGCGTTGTCTAATTACATACCTAAAGATGAGCGTGTTATTACAATTGAAGACTCCGCCGAATTACAGATCAGGGGAGTTGAAAATCTTGTAAGTCTTGAAACGAGGAATGCCAATGCATCCGGTGCAGGACAAATAACGATCAGAGATTTGATAAAATCATCTCTTCGTATGCGACCTGAAAGAATTGTTGTCGGTGAGGTTCGAGGCGGCGAAGCTCTTGATATGCTTCAAGCAATGAATACCGGTCATGACGGTTCATTATCAACAGGACATGCTAACTCTACGGAAGATATGTTGAGTCGTCTTGAAACAATGGTTTTACAAGGAGCAGAAGGATTACCGCTTGAAGCAATAAGACAACAGATTGCTTCAGCAGTAGATATAATCATTCATTTGTCAAGACTGAGAGATAAATCCAGAAAAACAATGGAAATTACAGAAGTTGTTGGATATGAAGATGGAAAGATTATTCTAAATCCTTTGTATGTCTTTGAGGAAGATGGAAATAGTACTTTGGAAAAAGTTTCGGGAACTTTGAAAAGAACTGAAAATAAAATGGTTAATACATTTAAGTTGCAACTTTCCGGAATAAAAACAGTTATATGAGGGGGATATGGATGTTTAACAAAAAAGCTAAAAAAGAAAAAGTTCAAGAGCCTGAATTTATCAATTCGCCACTGAATAATCCTATGCCTAATTATGCAGTTTATGTTATGAGTAAGACAGAAAGCTTGGTTGTCAGATTGATTGCCTTTATTTTAGGTGGTTTAGTTGCATTAATATTTTACGGGAATTTATTTATGTCAGATGGATTTGCAACAATTGCAACACATATATCGAATGTTGTTGTTTTTGTCGTTTTAGGGTTGTTAGCGGGGAAGTTTTTGATTCCCATATACAAAAAGAGACGAATGGGAAAAAGACGAAATGTTTTAAAACAGCAATTTAAAGATATGTTAGAATCGTTGGCAGCTTCGTTTTCTTCTGGTAGTAATGTGCAAATGGCTTTTAAATCAGCAGAAGAAGATCTTAAAATGCAATATTCTTCTGAAGACTATATAGTTAAAGAAATGGAAGAAATCATAAATGGCATGAATCAGAATATTGGTATTGAAACTATGCTCGAGAACTTCGGAAAGCGAAGTGGTAACGAAGATATTATTAGTTTTGCGGATGTTTTTTCTATCTGTTATAGAAAAGGTGGAAACATGAATTCGGTAGTTTATCAAACACACAATGTTATTAGTGAAAAAATGGCGGTTGCAGATGAAATAGAAACAAAACTTACTTCAAATAAAATGCAGCATAATGTTATGAGCGTAATGCCAATAGTTGTTGTGGCGATGTTGCGCTTTACAAATGAGGCTTTTGCTACAAATTTTGCTACTCCTATTGGTGTATTGGCTAATACTGTTGCTATTGGTATTTTTGTTGGAGCATATATTTATGGCAATAAAATTATCGATGTGAAGGAGTAATATTAGTATGGTTATAACTTTAATTACATTGTTATTGGGAACATTTTTGACTATATTTTTTATTGTTCATTTGGCAAAAGGAAAACAATTTGGTTTCATGGTAGAGAACCTTTCATCGTCAGAATATTTTCTTAAAGACTTATATGTGATTGGTTTTTCAATGAATGAAACAAAATTATTTCGATTAAGAGGAAAACTTGAAAGAGATCTTAAGAAGGATTCAAAATTAGTATGGGATAATATTTATTATGAATATTATGCCAATTTAGCTTGGGCACAGTTTTTAACTCTCTCTCTTCTTGTTCTTTGCGTTGGTACAATACTTAGTGTACTGTTTGGTGGAAGTGCTGCACTGATAGTTTTTGTGATCGCAGTTCTTTTTGTAGCAGCTATATGGAATCTTTCAATGTCAAAAATGAAAGAAGCTGTGGATAAGCGCAGAGAGGAATGTGTTATAGAGTTTCCTAATATGGTTTCTAAGTTGGCATTGTTGATTAAATCTGGAATGGTTTTGAGAGAAGCTTGGTATCTTGTTGCGAACGGGAAAGAGGGTTCTTTGTATGAATTGATGAAAAAAGCTTGCGAATATATGGATAATGGTGAGTCGGATGTTTCGGCAATACATAAATTTGGTGTTTTATCAGATTCAATTGAAATTAAAAAATTTACTAGTTCTATGGTTCAAGGTATAGAAAAAGGCAATAGCGAACTTGCTGATTTTCTTGTAAACCAAGCGTCTGAACTTTGGGATCATAAAAGGCAATTAGCTTTACAAAAAGGTGAAATTGCGGCAGGAAAACTTATTATTCCGCTAGGGTTAATGTTTGGTGGAATTATATTGATCATAGTTGCTGCTACAATGCAAAGTATGTCTTTTTGATTTGCTCGCATCAATGTGCGAATAAATATTTAAAAATAATGAAAGGAGGAGTAGTTGTGAAATTTATGAATAAGGTGAATTCGCTTATGCTTAAGGCACAAATGAAAGTCAATTCTTTTTTACATGATGAGAAAGGCGACACAAACTTTATTTCCATTCTTGTGCTTTTGGGCATCGCACTTGCTCTTGCGGGTGTGTTCCTTGCATTCAAAGATCAGATTATTGGCTGGGTTGATCAGAACATAGGTGGTTTCTTTGGCTTACGCGGTGGGCGATGATAAAAATGAACGCAGAGCTCCCCGATTTTATCGGGGAGACGCTGCAATTTTTAAAAAATTAAAGGGGTGATACTTTGCTTCCGATTATTATGGCGATTATATATACAATTATGTCTGTTGCAATTGTTCTATTAATGAGCATTAAAACAAATAAAAGGTTGACAGGTATTCAGCCTGATGAAAATGATGAACTAATTAAGAGTACGCCGTATACGACAAAAGAAATAGCAATCGTTACTTTAATTCTTGCGATAATATCAGCTATATGCGGTTATATGATATCGAAGAATGCCATATCTTTGATTGCTAATATTCAGATTGGTGTTTGCTATATGGCATCGCTTGCAGCAGCTGTAATTGATATTAAAACACACACAATACCGAATTTTATTACGATATCAATTATATGTGTACGAGTGTTAGTTTTTATATACGAAGTAATTTTTACCGACACAGCATTGAGCTATTTGCTTAGTTCAGTAGTTGGATGTTTATTGTGTGCAATACTGTTAATAATTGCAAACAGAGTTTCGAAAGGTGGTATTGGTGGTGGCGATATCAAGCTGCTGTCCGGTATCGGATTGATGTGTGGAATTTATGTTGTTTTTTCTACATTATTACTTTCCTTGATTGCTTGTGTTATAGTTTCGGCAATTTTAGTTGCTGTTAAAAAGAAAAAAATAAAAGAGCATTTGCCATTTGGTCCGTTTATTTATTTGGGCATGGTAGTAATGTGTGCATTTACATTATATTAAGCGTTAGGTGGTAACCGAATAATGAAAGCTTTTAAAATAATTTTACCGATAGTATTAGTTTTGGGATTATGTCTCTCTTGGGTTTCTTTTTTCTCAGGAACAACTAGTGTGCATGCGGAATATAAAGATTGTATCGATGAAGCTGAAAATAGCATTGAAGCAGGTTTGTATGAACAAGCTATAGAATATTACAAGAAGTCTCTTGATTATAAGCATGAAGAGGGTACATACGAGAAAATAAAACAAACTTATGATAAGTTATACAAGGAAGAACATACGGCGTTTATCAGGAATCTTTATCTTACAGATATGTCTGCAGCTGCGACAGATTTTCCTCAAAACGCCATGTTTTGGGAAATGCAGGTCAATTTATACATTGATGCATTAAATTATTCTAAAGCGTATTCAACCATTAATCAAGCAATTAATTATGGTGCTTCTAGCAAAGAATTAGATAAGTTATATGAAACTTTGCTTTACATGACACGTACTGACTACAAGTTGTATTATGATTATAAGACTGCATTGAACGGATATATTTCGGTGTTTGATGGAAATGTGTGGGAAGTACTTGATGAAAAAGGTGAACCTATTACAAGCAAGTACAAATTTATCGGGTTGTTAAATGATGACGGTAAAGGTTTGTACACTAATGATATAGATACGAGAATTTTAGATTCAGATGAAATAACAAGAGGCAGATTCAAAATAACGGTTGAAGAAGCCGGTTGTTATAATGAAAAATCTGATTTACTTCCGGTTAAAATTGATGGCAAATGGAAGTATATGAATTCAAAAGGGGAATTTATTGGTAATGAATATGAAGTTGCCGGTAGTTTTTATGATAACAAGGCAGTTGCTTTTAACGGTGAAAAGTGGTTGTTGATTGATAATAACGGAAAAGAAACAGAGCTTAAAGGTTTTGAAGATATAAAACTTGATCTTTATGGTTGTCACAATCAAAATGGTATAGTAATAGCCAAAGAATCCGGTAAATACCATTTTTACGATGCAAACTTCAAAAAAACCGGTGATTTTTCAGCAGATGATATTGATATATGCGTTGATGGAAAAACTGTTGCTTTCAAAAAAGGTAACAAGTGGGGATTTGTTGAAGTGGGCGGAAAAATTGTAGTTGAGCCGCAATATACGAACGCAAGAAGTTATTCAAATGGATTTGCAGCGGTATGTGGTAAAGATAATTTGTGGGGTTTCTTAAATTCTGAATATAAATTGTGCATAGATTATACCTACAAAGATGCATTCTATTTTAATAGTAAAGAAACTTGTTTGGTAAGCATGACCGAAAATACGGTTCAGTTGATGAGTTTTATGTTTGAGTAAGGAGGTTTTGTCATGACTGAAGAAATTAGGCTTGTTATAGCCGGTTTATGTGGTTTAGCTGTTTTTATTCTTTCTTTTTCCAAAAAGCTTTTCAAAGATCGTTCTTATAAACGAAGATTTATAAATAAAGCGAAGGAACGAAAAAGTTTTGTTACAGCTCATTTGTCTAGCGCAAAGTTTTTATCCGGTCTTCACGAAAGTGATAATATAGAACTTGAACGAAGAAGAAAGAAATGTTGTTATGAGTATGTAGTACACGGAAAAACATATAAAAAAAATCTGGTATTCTTTTCCGGAGGAAGAATATCGATAAATTACCCGTATGAAATAGTTGTCTATTATGACCCTAAAAGACCATCAAAATGTTATTGCGAAGAAGAAATGGAAAGAAGCACAGGGTGTCTGGGTTCTTCAATTGCCGCATTGATTGTTTTTTTACTTGTAAACAAATTGTTAAGCATGATTTAAAGGGAGGAATTGCTATGCAGAGGATAAATAAAAAAAGAAAAAGTGAAAGAGGAGAAGTGATGTTAGAATCATTGATAGTATATTCGATAACTATTTTCTTGCTTTTTTTTATCCTTGCAATATTCTCAGTTCTTTTTCAAAGATGGAATATACATACGGTGGCAAATGAATCCGTAACACGGGTCGCACAAACATATAAGTTTATTGAGGCTGATGCGGATACAGGCTATATTTCGGAAGATAAAGTAACGGAAGTAAGACCGTACAGATACATATGGAATAAAGAAGAACTCGAAAATTCCGCTTCGGATAAAATAAAAGATTATGCAAAAAACAGATTATCGAGAACAACTTATACAAAAAATGTAGTTGAACCGTCATTTGAGATACTGGTTGAGAAAGATGCACTGGCAAGAAGACATTTAGCAGTAAAAATAACGGGCGAATATTCAGTGCCTTTTGGTCAAGCGTTGTCATACTTCGGATTCGAAAGCACTACTAAATATGAAGTTACTGCTTATGCGGATTGTGTGGATATCAGTGATTACTTAACTACTATAGATTTTGTTGAATCTCGTGTAAATTCAAGCGATTTTGGTAGCGAGACAGTTGGCCTTATAAATGCTGTATTAGACTTGTTCAATGTAGGAGAATAAGATATGGAAAGAAAAAATAAAGTAAAAATATTGAAATTACAAAAATCTTTTAGTATTATTCGCTGTGCTAAAGGTGCCATTGCATTATTTTTAGCTGTATTGTTAACTCCGTTTCTTACAATAGCAATGCTTCTTGTTGAAACAGGCAGGTATAACAGTGCTGTTTCAATTGTCGATGAAGCAATGGGTGCGTCTTCAGTTTCAACACTGTCTGCATATGATGAATATATGCAGAAGCGATGGGGCTTGTTTGCGCTGGATCAAAAAAATGATATTAACACATTATATTCAAAATATATGAATATCAATCAAGGCGTTTTGGGAGATTCAATAAAGTTAAATTCGTTGACCGCAAAGGGGCTATATCCTCTTTCGGAATCTGAAATATTGCTTGGTCAGGTGATGGAATATTGCAAACTTAACGCACCGACTACTTTGGGAACAGAATTACTGAATTTGTCAGATTTAATGGGTATGTTGGAAGGCATAAAAGATGTTGACAAGATTTTAGGTTTGGCAACATCTACAGTTGATGCAGTAGATTCAACAATCACATTGGTCCAATCTGCCGAATCTCTCAAGACGATGGCAAATGACCTTGATACCTTGAATTCTAAATATAGCAGTGATTATACATCTTTTGCATCTGCAGTTAATAGTTTAATTTCCAAGTTAAATACTGAGAGACCGGATCCTGCAGTTGATGAGGAAGCAGCAAAAAAATATGACAAAGATGTCGAGAAACTGAGGAGAAATGTTGATACTAAAAAGTCAAATTATGCTAAAACAATAGGTTCGATTGTTACAAAACTAACGGAATATAAAAACAAAATGGTTGATTGTAACGATGCTATTGCCAGCATACAGCAAGATATTGCAAAGGCAGCTTCTACTGCCATAGATCTAGGTAGCGAACTTAATAAAACCAAGAAGAAACTGGAAGCTTTAGAAGCTGATATCAAACGGATGGAAAGTGAAGGCTTTAATGATTCGAATGATGCCTATTCAAAAGCGATCAAGCGTAAAGCAGAACTCGACAAAACGATGGCGGAACTTGAAACAGAAAGTAAAACAGCATCCGCAACAGAAAAAGGGTTAAAAACGACTACATCAGGATGGGAAGAAGCTTTTAATAGTTATTCATCTGAAAATATAGATGTTGTTATATCAGGTTTAAATGCATTAAAAACCAAAGTTAATTCAGTTTCAGGAAGCAGTATATCATCTTCGTCAGCAAAGATTACTCCGGAATCATATAAAACAATGTCTGTAGAAGGATATATTGATGCCGCAAGTATAGACGAATACTTGGCCGAACAGAAAGCTGAACTGGAATCAAGTTCTTTGAGTGCGGTAATAGACGGAATAGTATCATTTTTTGAGTCTGTTTTCAAATTAGATTTATTTTATAAATCTGAATTATCTGCGTTTATTGATACTAATTATTACAATACCAACTTTGGCGGTTTAGTTGGTGCAGAATCCGCTAAAGAGGGTGGGATTATTTCTATTATGACAGAAATAGGAAGTGTTTTAAAAAACGCTACGGAATTTTCAGCTAATCTTTTAAAAGCGAAACTATTATCTGCTTTAAAAGAATTAAAAAGTTTAATTGAAGATATTATTGATTTGATTAAAAATATTGCAAATTTCATTGTAGACTTGTTGGCGAATATAGCGTCCATATTTACAGGATATAATCATTTGTATTGCAGTGCATATAATACTTTTAATTTGCCTTGTCGAACAGATTGCAATAACAATGCCATCGTGTCATTTGAGACGATGACTAAATATAATGTTTCAGACTCTAAATTGCCGAAACAAGATAACGGTCCAACGAGAATTGGTGTGATTGAAGATATAGTATCCTTGGTGCAAACGATAACATCAGCAGCACAAGGATCAGGAGATGATTTAACATTCAGCGGTGCTGAACTGGAATATATTCTTTACGGAAGTGAGAGTGAAATAGCTAACCAGCTCTATACGTTCTGTGCAATTTATCTTTTGCGTCTTCTATTGGACATTCCTGCAGTCATGAGTAACCCTGAAGTGCAATCATTGGCAGCAGCAGCTACTCTCGGATATCCGGTAGTAATGCTTATTATGGTTTTTGCAGAACCGCTTGCAGAAACGATTTTGTTGGTTAACAATTCGCCGATACCGATCTATTCTACTCAAATATATTTAACACCAACAGGCTTACCGAAGCTGATCACATCTTTGTGCAGTGTTTTTCCAATGACACCTGATCAAGAATCTTCGATTAAAACCGGACTTGTAGGTGCGTTTGGTGCGACTGATGACGATTACGATTATCAAAAAAAGTTAAACGATTATATGAATAGCGGAAATACGACTAGTACCGCAGGTTCGAAAGCTGCAAAATTTTTTACTTTTACTTATCGTGAACATTGCTTTATACTACTTTTACTGACAGTAAGAGATGAACAGCAGCTTGCAAGATTGAGCAATTTAATACAAATGGAGACGCATAATTACTATAAATCAAGTGGTGCAGAATATTCTTTCGATTTTAGAAAAAGTTTTACATATCTTTCTGTAAATGCTAATGTTAGCGTCAAGCAAATGCTTCCCTCTTTGGCAGATTCATCACTATTTACCATAGACAGAGAGCATTATAGGGGGTATTGATTGTGAAGAAACGCGATATAAAAGGTGTAATAACATTAGAAGCATGTGTAACAGTTTTATCTTTTTTAATATTGATGCTTTTGTTATCCGGTTTGTTTGTAATGTTTATGGCACAAAATATTACCTCTCATACAATTTTGCAGACTTCGCAAAGTTTATCACTGGACGCATATTCCACATCACGCACAAAGTCTGAATCAGGTACAATTGGCGGGATTGTTAGTGATTTTGCAATGGGTCTATTTGGAAATGCAGATGAAAACCCTTCTTTTGTTACAGACGATAAATGGTATGATAGTGATGATGTTACGTCGACAATTAAAACTCGATTTGTAGGATATTTGACAGGTGGAGATGAAGACAAGGCGGATGAATTGCTTGAACAAATTAATGTAGTTGGCGGACTTGACGGTTTGGATTTCACAAATTCATATATTGCTGATGATACCTTGTATATTGTTTTGAAATATAAATTAGAATTTGATTTCAATATATGGGATGTTAACACAACAGATGTTGAGCAGACAACTTGCTCAAAACTATGGAAATAGAGAAGGGGAGAATCAATGCATAATTTTACATATGAGACTCAAGGTACAAGTAGATTCCTGGTTTACTCTATTGAGGAAGAAATAACGATTGATACAATTAGTTTGGGAATGCTTACAAACAATGACATAAAAGGGTTGTTGAATGTTTCTTTTATGCAATTGGACAAGATGCGTTTTTTTAAATACAATGTCACATCAATGATTCCTTTGAAACAATATTTTTCCGGAGTTGTAAATAAATCAAAATTGTTGACTACATTTTATGAAATAATTGAACCGGTTCTTTCTGCTGAAGATTATATGATTGACATAAATACAATTGTTTTTGACAGTGATTATGTTTTTGTTGACATAAAAACCGGAAAAATATCATTAGTCTGCACACCGATTATTGGTGATGCAAGTGTAAAGGCAGATCCGTTAGCGTTTTTTAAACAGATCATGTTTAATACGAATTTTGATCAGACGGAAAACTGCGACTATGTTGCAAAGTTAATTAACTATGTTAACAATGGTGCTAATTTTTCTTTTGCAAATTTCCTCATGTTACTAGATAGCTTGAAAAATAGTGTTTCCGTTGAACGCAAACCTAATACATACATTCCAACCGGTGTAAACACGACAACAGGCGTTAATACAATGGTTGGTACAAATGAAACAACGGTTATATCTAACGCACCAAATGTGCCACAAAAAGTTATAGCTACTGATACGGTTAAAAACGGATTTGCGACTCAATTGAATAATAAAGTACCGATAAAAAAGGAAACAAGTGAAGCTATTATTCCACCAAAAGTTAAAACACCTAAAACACAGATCTCAAGTAGCGAAGATAGCTGTGAGAAAAAAATCACGATGATGCAACTGCTGATGCATTACAATAAAGAAAATGCGGAATTGTACAAAAAACAAAAAGAAAACAAAAAGAATTCAAATGTTGTATCAAGCCAAGGAAAGCAAAATACATCACCGATGATGCCTAAAATGACTAAATCAAATAAAAATGTCAATCAACCAAGGAAAACAATGGGATTTGATATACCGGGTCAGGTTTCAAGTATTGCCGACAGTAATCCGCCGACAAATGTTAATGAGTCAAACGATTCGCCTGAAGTAAACAGTTCTCCTGTTACTTCAATGCCGGTATATAATTACCAGAATACACCAAAGTTTCAAACAATGAACTATGGCGAAACAACAATTCTCGGAAATGCTGGAGAAACAACGGTTTTGACAGACAATACACCTTTTAGACAAAGGATAGATAAAAAAGTTGCTTGTCTTATCAGGTTGAAAACCGGAGAACAGATAACGATGGATAAGCCTGTTTTTAGAATTGGAAAAGAACGAGCTTATGTAGATTATTTCATAGGAGATAATACTGCAATTAGCAGAAGTCATGCGAACATTATAAACCGTAATGGAGAGTTTTTTATAGAAGATATGAACTCAACTAATCATACATATATAAACGGATCCATTATACAAAGTAATGTTGAGATCAAACTTTTGGATGGTTGTGTTATACGCCTTGCGAACGAAGATTTTAATTTTAAAATTATAAAAGCTTAACATTTTACAGAGATGGAGAAATTATGGATTTTATTGTTTCTGCTAATACGGATATAGGAATAGCAAAAAGTACTAATCAAGATAGCCTTTTAGTAAAGGTCGCTGATACAATTTTCGGTAAAGTTGTATTGTCAGTTTTGTGTGACGGAATGGGTGGTTTACAAAGTGGAGAAATTGCCAGTGCAAGTGTGGTAAATGCTTTTAATAATTGGTTTGCTGATACTTTTTTGCAAGGCTCAAACCAAACCATTGATTTTGAGTCAGTAAAAAATCAGTGGAGTGACATCATTTTTGAAATGAATGAAAAAATCAAGCAATATGGGGACAGAAATGGTTTCCGATTAGGCACAACAGTTTGTGCAATGCTTTTCTTTCAAAACAAGTATCTGCTTTTAAATGTTGGTGATACACGGGCATATGAATTGAGTGACAATGTATATCAATTAACGAAAGATCATACAGTTGTTGCACATGAGATCGAAATGGGCTACATAACAGAAGTAGAAGCGGAGAATGACCCTAGAAGAAATGTTTTATTACAATGCTGCGGTGCTAGTGATATTGTTTATCCTGACTTTTTTTTAGAGGAAATTAAGCCTGATACAGTATACATGCTTTGTACAGATGGATTCAGGCATGTGGTGACATCTGATGAGATTTATGCATATTTTGCTCCTAATACTCTTTATGATAAGGATACCATGGACAAAAATGCCGGATATTTGATAGAGCTTAACAAACAGAGACTTGAAAGAGATAACATATCTGTTGTACTCATACGAACAATTTAAAACAGACAAAAGTGCGTGAATACTTGTTAGCACAATTCAATAGGGGGAAAACGAATGCTGAAAATAGGCTCTTTGGTAGACGGAAAATACAGAGTTCTCAGTGAAATCGGTCGTGGCGGCATGAGTGTCGTTTACATGGCTATAAACGAAAAAGCAAATAAGACTTGGGCAATCAAAGAAGTCCGAAAGGACGGCGTAAAGGACTTTGAGGTTGTTCGTCAGGGCTTGATTGTTGAAACTGAATTGTTAAAAAGGCTGAGTCATCCTAATCTTCCGAGTATCATTGATGTTATCGAAAATGAAGATACATTGCTCATCGTAATGGATTACATTGAAGGTAACCCGTTGAATAAAGCTTTGGAAGAGTATGGTGCACAGCCTCAGGAATATGTTATTGAGTGGGCTAAGCAGCTTTGTGATGTTCTGGAGTATCTCCACACAAGAACTCCTTCAATTGTCTACAGAGACATGAAGCCTGCAAATGTTATGCTTAAACCTGACGGCAATGTGACGCTTATAGACTTTGGTACAGCTCGTGAATATAAAGAAAAAAATCTGGCGGATACCACTTGCTTAGGTACAGTAGGATATGCTGCACCGGAACAATTCGGTGGAATGGGACAAACTGATGCACGAACGGATATTTACTGTTTGGGTGCGACTCTTTATCATCTGGTAACAGGTTGTAATCCGTGTGAACCTCCGTATGAGATTTTACCGATTCGCTCGATAAATCCTCAGCTCTCAAGCGGTCTTGAAAGAATAATAATCAAGTGCACGCAGAGAAATCCCGATGACAGATATCAATCAGCAGCTGAGCTGATGTATGCACTTGAGCACTACGAAGAAATTGATGATATTTACAGAAATGCACAGAAGAAAAAATTCAGCATATTTGCTACAACACTTGTGTTATCAATTGCGTTTCTTTTTGGTGGTTTAGCTTGTGGATTTATTGCCAAAAATGAGACCAAAAAACTTTATGAATCTTATATCACAGAAGGTAAAAGTATCTCGAGAAGCGATGAAGAAAAGAGAGAAAATCTTCTTAAGGCAATAAAAGAAACAGACTATGATGATAAATCTGAGGCATTTAATTTATTGTTGGATATTTATTATAAAGAAGATGGAATACTTTCTAATTTGGGAACTGATGAAGAAGATAAGCTTGATTTGGAGAGCGAATATAACGAATTGACAAATCTTGATCCAGACATAAGATTATTGAAGCCCAAAGATGCAGCTGATATTTATTATTATGGCGGTAAATTGATTTTCAGCTCTTATAGTGAAAATGGGGAAACCGCAGGAGGGTTTAACGGAATTTTATTTTCGCATGATTGGTTTAAAAAAGCTATCGAAAAAGCTGCACAGGCTGATGAGGATGCTGAATATAAATTATATAAAGCAAGCGGAGCAGAAATTTATAAAAATATAAGTAAATATTATCACGAAATAATCGCAAAACCGAATAAGAAGTTTGATCCTGAATTGGACGGTGAAAATTGTTACGACGGGTTCTGGAGAACATGGAATGATTTAATGAATGATGAAGAGTTCAAGAAGGAGCTTGAAGAAGATAGTAACTTGGAGCTTGCAGCACAGAATTTTTATAAATCCGGTGCAAAGATCTTTCAGCAATATGTTACCCAATTTAAAAAGAGGGTCAAAGGCATAAAGAAAGAAGATATGATATCTCTCTGTCAGGAAATGGAGAAAAGAATACTTGTTCTTTGTGATGAAGAAGCAGACAGAATTGAAACAAGAGAAATGTTCAAATCTGTGTATCAGAACATCAATGCTGCATTTGACACAAATGTAAGATAAGAAATTGTATTGCATATTGAGTTGAAAGGAGAATTAACTGAAGTGTAAAAGGCTTTAGTTATGTAAGAATAAATGAATTTGATTGAAACATTAGGAATTGCAAAGTTTGTTTGTTTTGGTATAGCGGGTTTGTTTTTAGTTGTTGCGGTTGTTTTGTTCTTTGTATTGGATATTACCCGTGTTTTCGGCGATTTGACCGGAAGAACCGCGAAAAAGGAAATTGAAAACATCAGATCTAAAAATGTTCAGAGCGGCGACAAAAAATATAAGCCCAGTCCGGTGAACCAGGCGAGAGGTAAGCTTACTGAAAAAATCAATGAGGACGGTAGCGTTCAAAGCAGAAGCGGCGGTATCGGAACAATGTTTGAAACAGAAAAGATTTCACATCATAACACAGCTGATGGAACAACTGTCTTGTCTGATGGTACGCAGTTTGGTAATGATACAACCTTATTGGGTGAAGGAGACCAGACCACGGTGTTGAATGGTGGATATGACAATCAGACTACTGTTCTTAGTGACGAGCATAACGACCAGACTACTGTTTTGTTTGGCGGATATGATGCTCAGTCGTCTGCACAGAATGACGGAACGGTTGTGTTGGACAACCAGTATACGGAACAGACTACTGCACCCGAAGCTCCGACGGTTGCAAGTGCAACTTTGGTGGAAGAAATCTGCTTCGTTCATACGAATGAAATAATCAGCTGAGGTGATGACAATGCATAAAAAATTTAAAATTTTTACTATAATGTCCATGCTTGGCTTTTTGATTAGTTCGGCATCGGTGTTGTTGACACCGTGGACTTATTCTTTTGACCAATATAAAGGAAGCAAGACATTGTCATTGGTATCGGGAATAACCTTTTGGGCAGGATTACTTATCGGAATTTTGTTTATAATTCTTGCAGCGAAGCAACGAAAGAAAATTCCGAAACGAATAAAAGGATTGCCCGGGATTCTGAACTTTTTCAGAAATGTTGAGTCAATAATTGCAGATGTTTTTGTGGTTGCTGCAGTTGTTCTTTACCTGCTTATTCATAATGAGTATGTGCAGGTTGTATGTATGTTTGCTTTTATAGCAGGAATATATTTCCATTGTATTTTTAACGGTCTGATATACAGAACCTTTAAAGAGTTAAATAACAAGAAGAAGCTTGAGGAGGAAAAATCATGAAAGAGATGAAGGTCTTGAAAAGAATTCTTGCCGTAATTCTCACAGGGTTGATTGTTTTTTCGGCAATTCCCGTTAGTTTTGCGGCTACTGAAATTACCGCTTGGGACGCGCAGGAGACGGTTGACGGCAAGAAAATTGTAAACATTACAGGT
The DNA here is from genome assembly GCA_045540355.1 of Acutalibacteraceae bacterium. GTDB lineage: Bacteria > Bacillota > Clostridia > Oscillospirales > Acutalibacteraceae > RGIG2945. The sequence goes on from JAZQHB010000064.1 coordinate 19,111, forward strand.
GAAACGGAAGTAAAGGCGAACATCCCCGAAGACTATATTGTTATCGTCAAGGACGGTTCTCTTATAGTACCTGCTGACCAAGAAATTGAAGTTTACGGTACTATATGGTTGCAGGAAAACGGTTCTGCAGTTACGCAGAAGAACGAAACACAAAGCGGCAAATTTGTAATAAAGAAAGGCGCAGCTTTTGTAAGGGGAATTTATCCTGTTTTCGGCTATGATGTTATTGACTTGAAGCAGAGTGAAGGTTTCGGAAGCGAACCTTTAACTCCTATTGCACTTTTAAATGATAATACTCAAGTTACTCTCAGAACAAATGATGTCGATGGTACAGAGATTATTGTAAGAGGAACAGATAAGGATAATTTTGCGGAAATTAACCTTACAAGTGATTTTCTTCTTACATCTAAGGATATTATAAGATTTGGTGAGTTTGTAAATCTCAACAAAGAAAGCAAGGGTAAGTTTTTAGCTTATAACGGAGCTAAAATTTATAACAACAGCAACAATGAAGATTTGATAAATCTCATTAACGCTACGGAAAATGCTGATGTTTACCATCAGGTTAAGTATGTTGTATTTGATAACGATGTTAAAGGTGAAGCACAGAGTGCTTACATCAAGAAAGGCGAAAGCTTTACTGCTGATGCGGGGGAAAATAAGATTTTTGTAAAGAAAGTTTTATCCGGAACTCCTGACGAAACAGTTTCTGCAACATTCAGTGCAGAAATCAATAAGCCTGAGAGCTTTGAATTATACAAAGTTGATGCGAAATATACCGTAAATTTCAAAGCGAGCGAAAACGGTAAGATTGGCGTAGAATCAAAGGACACAGAAGGTTTGCTCTCAAGCGTCAGCGTTGATTACGACAAAGAAGTAACCTTTAAAGCTGAAGCTGATAAAGGTTATAAATGTGTTGGTATCGTTGTTGAAGATGGCGGCAAATATACATCTTTAGTAACAGATATTGAAACTAAGGGCGAAATTACAACAGCTACAATCAGCGGTATAAAATCAAATCTTAATGTAACTGCTGTTTTTGCAGAAGTTTTTGCAGAAAATGTCATTGTAAGCACATCAAGTGCAGCAGATAGTTTTTATCCTGAAACAGAGCATCAGTTTACTGCGGAAGTATTGCCGGAAAACGCAAAAGTCCGTGATGTAAAATGGTCTTTGAAAGATGCGGAAGGAAAAGCAGTTTCCGATACAATCGCAACCATTGATAACAAAGGCTTGCTTAAAATCGGAAAAGAAGCAACTGCTGACGATGCTTTCAAAGTAATCGCAACATCCCTTTCAAAAGAAGAAATTATTGCGTCTTATGATGTTAAGGTTTCTTTGATTACAGATAAAGAAATTGCTGATTATTTTACATTCTCATACAACGCAGAAGCAGCGGGCAATTATAATCCCGAAAGCTGGAGCAAGTCAGATGTCAAAATCGGTCTTGGCGACTTTGACAAGGAAAACGGTCTTTCTTATGTATTCAGCATGACTGAAGACGGAAGTATTCCGATGCTCGCTGACGCTAAAGCGGAAGTTGTTACAGCAGAAGAAAGCAATGCTAACATAAGACTCAGAATTTTTGCATTGAATGCTGATGAAAAAGTTGTTAAGGTTCTGGATTTTAAGGGTGTTAGTGTAAAAATTGATAAGGCAGCACCGGAAGTTGTCTATACTCCTGATTTTGATGAAGAAAATTGGTTTAAAGACAAGACAATCAATTTTACAGTTAACGAAACAAATTCGGGAATAGAAAAAGTTTTTTATACAAAAGAAAACAGACATGATGCAACATCAACCGATATCACTTTTGATGTTGACGGTAAGTGCACATTTTCTGTTAACAGCGATACATCTGAAAACAGTACATTTTATCTTTGGGCTATAGATAAAGCAGGAAACATTTCTGCAGCAAAATCATTTAACCTTAAGATAGATACAATTGCTCCTCAATCTGAAATTAAAGTTCATTCAGCTGTAATTGCATCAACTCTTACAAACATCACATTCGGATTGGTAAAGCTTAATTCAAAAACCGAAATTGAAATTACTGCAAAAGATAAATCTGCGAACAATGCTGATGGTAGTGGTGTAGCTACAATTAAATATAAGTATGTAAAAGACGGAGAAATTGCAGAAACAATCGCATGGAAAGAAATAGACTGCAAAACAGAGGGAACACCTTATTTTACAGAGATTACAAAAACAGTAGCAGCTCCGACAACCGACGGTATGTATTCAATGCATATATTGGTAATTGATGCATTGGGTAATGAACGCGATCTCAGCTATGTTATCAATTCCGAAGAAGACGGAAAATCAGGACTTGATGTTAATAATGTGATTCCTGATATCGAATTAAAGGTAGACGGTAAAGTTGTTAAAAACGATAGCATCAATTATGTTACAACAGATACTGCTTTCGTAATAAAAGCAAAACCTTTAATCGGCGAAAAGGTTGCAAATATCAGCAAAGCAAGCGTAAAGGTGAGCTTCAACGGCAGCAAAGATTATGACCTTGGCTTGAAATATGATGAAAAAACCGGATTTACGGTAAACAAAGCTTCATTCACAGCGTTCCGCACAAGTAATCCGAATACGGATTTCCCCGGAATTACAAAGAAAACAAATACAACTGATTTAAACAACGGTACTTTTGTCTTTACTTTTGAAACGGTAAATGACTACGGAAATGTATCAATTGCTAAGGTTACAGTTATTCTTGATAAGGTTACACCCAAAATAAGTGTTGCTTATCTTATCAACGATGATTATCCGGAAAAAACTTATCGAACAGAAAGACCTATTGTGATAACACCTACTGTCGGTTGTTCGGGTATTAAAGAAATTGAAGTTACGGTAGGTGGCGAGAAAACTGTTGTTGAACCGAATGATAAGGGTGAATATATATATATTGCACACAAAAATGCTTCACATACTTTTAAGGTAACGATCAACGCAGGAAAAAGTGCCTCAACAAACTTTACAGTTAAATATGTTGATAAAGCAGTGCCGGAAATAGGTGTTAAGTCTGAATATTACAATAGTTCAAAGACCGTGCCCTATAATGGTGAGTGGGTAGCTTTAGGTGGTAGTAAGTATATCAAGTTTACGATAAGCGAATCTCAGTCAACGAAGACCTTGGGTACACGAAGCTTCTATTATTCAACGGATAACGGAGAAACTTGGACACTCATTACGGCAACAACAAGTACATCAAAGGCATTCAAAATAGAAGAGTCAACAGTTGCTGATTATATCTTTAAAATAGTTGCAGCAAACGGAAAAGAATCTGTAAGCGGTGTATATCAGGTAAGAGTTGATGGTAAAGAGCCGATAATCAAAAACATCAATTATGTCGACAGCGTTCTTGACGATTTTATCGACAATATACTCTTCTTTTTCTACAAGCCTTCAGCAAAAAAAGTTGAAGTGAACATTGAGGAAGAAGAAACAGGGGTAGCTGAAGTCGTTTTAAAAGGTGTACTCAAAAAGGGAGCTGCAGACGAAAACGACACAGTAATTTTTACAGCGAATGCTGACAAAATCAAAAAGGATGGCACAAAGAAATATATCGCAGAATTTACAATACCTGTAGATACATTTGAAGGTCACTTCCTTATAACTGCTAAAGATTTTGCAGGAAAAACTTCAACATTAGATACAAGAAAAGATAAAATAGAAGATGAATTACAAGGAATTATCGTTGATGGTGATGCACCGATTATCGGCACTCCTGTTTTTGTTGATGAAACAGGAACAGAAACAAAGGCTGAGGGTTATCATCAGGCAGATGCAAAGACTGTAAAGTTTGATGTTACAGAAGCTAATTTCTACGCAGAAAATGTGGTGTTTGAAATCAATGCAGTAGATAAAGACGGAAAAGCTATTACCACATTTGATAAAAAGCTGGAAAAAAATAAAGGAAGCAAAAACCTTTACAAAGTTACCGAATGGAATGAAAAAGCAGAAACTATTGCAACACAAACTACATCTTTGACATTCAACAAGGAAGGTAATTATTCAATAATCGTAAGAGCTACTGACAGATCCGGTAATGAGGCAGAGTCAAGAGAAGTCAATTTCTCTATTGATAACACCAAACCTACAGTAGAAGTTTCTTATGACAAAGAACCTTATCTTGAAGATGAAGAAACAGGCACAAAATACTTTGTCGAAAAAACCAAAATGACTCTTACCGTAAAAGAGCTTAACTTTAATTGGGATGCAAAAGAAGATATTAAGATTATTGCAACTGATATCAACGGCAAAGATTTAGAAATTCCTGTATTGGGTGAGTGGAAAAATGTTTCTGATGTAACTTATGAAGCTGATGTTGAATTACCGGACGGCATATACGATATCACGGTTCAGACAACCGATAAGGCAGGTCTTGAATCTGAGCTTCTTGAAGAAAAGGTAGTTGTAGATACAGCTGCACCGGAAATTACATCCTTCACATATCCTAACGAAATCATCAGAGTTGTAATAGATAACCTGACTTTAGGTGTATTCTTCAAGGATACCATTCAGGTCAAGGTTGAAATGGAAGAACAGACATCCGGCATAAAGGAAGTTGTTCTCACATGTATTCCTGAAGATGGTTCAGATGAATTTGCATATACAAAGACTTATGAAAAGAAAGTCGGCCAAGCAGATGGCAACAGTTCGTATGTAGCAGAATTTTCAATCCCTGCACAGTTCAAAGGAACACTTAAGGTTAAGATAACCGACTACCTCGGACGCACCGATGAAATGACAAATACTAAGCTTGCAACTGACTTACAGGGCAATAACAAAGAAGTACTTGTCGGAGATAATATTAAGCCGGTAATCGAAAATCTCGGTGAAACCAGCGAAATCGAAAACGGTGCTTACTACACAGGTAACAAAACCGTTGTAGTAAAGGTTGATGAGGCAAACTTCTTCGGCGAAGATGTTAAGCTTAAGATTGTTGCAAAGGATGACAACAATAACGATATCTCAGCTCCGGTAAAGAATCTCAAGAAGGATATTGAAGATGTTTCCGGATTAGTATATACTTCGGATAACTGGAAGACCGATAACGACGGAAAGCATTACACAGAGCTTAATTTCACAAAAGACGGTGATTATACAGTAGAAGTAACATATACAGACAAGTCGGGTAATGTTGCTGAAGCGAAGTCAATAAGCTTTACTATTGACAATACTGCACCGGTAATCGAGCTTGTCGGTTATAATAAGGCTCCTGCGTTAGACAGCAAGAAAACAGATAAAAAGTATTTCTCAGAAGCTGTTACCGCTACAATCAGAATTATTGAGCACAACTTCAATTGGAATGCAGAAACTGACCTTGTGATCAAAGCAACAGACATTAAAGGAAATACAGTTGAGCTTCCCGTATTGTCAGCTTGGACAACAAAAGAAGACGGCAATACACACGAAGCGGAGCTTTTGATTGAAAAAGACGCAATTTATGAGATTGATGTTCAGACTACAGACAAGGCAGGCAATAAGAAAGAGCTTGAAACAGAAAATGTCGTGGTGGATTCAATAGGTGCAGAGATTGTTGAATTTAACCTCACAAATAGTGTAGGCAAAGCATTTATCAATGCATTGTCATTCGGAGTATTCTTTAAGAATACAGCAGAGGTTGAAATCAAAGTTACAGATGTAACAGCAGGTGTTAAAGCTATAAAACTTAAGGGAATCCTTGAAGAAAATGCAAGCACGGTAAACAAAGCATTTGAAAAGGAAATCACTTTTGATGAAGTGACAACCTTGAGAGATTCAAACGGTACTTATAGTGCAGAATTTTCAATCCCCGCACAGTTCAGAGGCACTCTGCTTGTAGAAGTTTATGATTATTCAGGTAACTATACTTATGCAATAAATTCACAGTTCTCTGAAGATATTAAAGAAGGCGAAACAGAAGTTGTTGTCGTTGATAATATTGCACCGGTAATTACAGACCTTGAAGCAAACAGCGACATAGTATCAGGCGGATATTACAACACAAGTAAGATTCTTAATCTCGAAATCAATGAAGCTAACTTCTTTGCGGAGGATGTACTGATTAAGATCGAATCAGCAGATGATTTGAATAATGTTGTAACAGAGCTTGATTCTGCACTCGTCAAGAAGGAAGGTTCAGCAAATATTTATGTAATTTCTGAATGGCAGATGACAGACAGAGATACATACAGCAAGAGTATCGAATTTACTGCTGACGGTGAATATACGGTAACAGTTTCATATACTGACCGTTCACAGAATGTTGCAAAAGAAAAGAAGATTAACTTCACAATTGATAAGACAAATCCCGTTATAGACATCAAATATGACAAAGAACCGGTATATGTAAGCACAGAAACAGACAAGTCATATTATAAGGAAGCTGTTATTGCAACTGTAACAGTTACCGAACATAACTTCAATGCAAAATCTGATGACATCAAGATTGTTGCAAAGGATATTCTCGGTAACAAAGTTAACAATCCTGATGTAAGCAAGTGGAGCGAAGTTGCTGCAAATACGCATGTTGCAACAATCAGATTCTTTGATGATGCAAACTATACTCTCGATGTAGAAACAACGGACCTTGCAGGCAACAAAGCTGTCTATGAAACACAGAATCTTGTTGTGGATACAACTGCACCCGAAATAACAGGTATCACATTCTCTGAGGATAGTGATGATATCGACAGCTTTGAGAGCACAAGCTACAACAGCTATAAGTATTTCAGTAACGGTACATCAAAAGTAACAATCTCTGCAAGAGATAACACATCAGGTGTTCAGAAGCTTGCCTTCTACGGTGTTGATTACACAGCTAACGCTGCAGGTGAAAAGAAAGAATTTACACCTTCACAGGTAACTTATGCAGAGCTTCAGAACACAGTATCATATAGCTTTGATTTACCCGCAAACTTCAAAGGTTATATCTATGCACAGGCTACAGATTATTCGACAAATACTTCAACCGCAGATACTGAAGACGGATTTACACAGTCTGTCGGTGCAGTAATTGAAGATGTTGACAAGCATGAAGAAACACTTGATATCAAGATTATTGCAAATGAAGAACCCAATGAAAACGGATTCTATAACGAAGACCTTCCTGTAACATTGATAGTTGATGATAAATATTCAGGCATCAACAACCTTACATACAAAATCGGTTCAGCTGATGAGGTTGAAGTGGATTTCACAGGTGAAAATGATGTCGTATATAACTGGAAAAATGATGTTACTGTCAATGCTGTAAAGAATAATAATAACAATGTTGAAGTTATCGTTTCTTATGTTGATAACGCAGGTAACCCGCATCTTGCAAGACGAACATTCAAGGTGAATTACAAGATAGATGTAACGGCTCCCGAAATCACGGTTACATACAATAATAATAACGGCGTAAACGGCGGTTTCTATAAGGCAGACAGAGTTGCAAACATTGTAATTGAAGAGCTTAACTTCAGTGCAAGCGATGTTATTATTAAGATAACAAAAGACGGTGAAGCTTATACATCAATCACACCTTCAGCTAAGAGCTGGAAGCATAACAATACAACACATACAGTAAAGGTTGCATTCTCTGAAGATGGTGATTATACATTCTACATTGAATACACAGACCTTGCAGGCAACAAGAATAAGGGTGTAGCTTACGGTAACAGTGCAACTCCTAATAAGTTCACTATTGATAAGACAAGACCTGTAATTCAGAGCGTTGTATTTGATAACAATGCAGCTGTAAACGGTATGTATTACAATAAGGCAAGAACTGCAACAATAACAATCCGCGAGCATAACTTCGTACCCGGCAAATCTGCAATTAAAATTGCAGCAACAAATAAGGGTGCAGCTGTAGCAACTCCCGCACCTTCAGCGTGGAAGCGTGTCGGCGAAGATTTGTATTCAGCAACAGTAAGATTCTCAGCTGATGCGGTTTACAAAATGAGTATTTCAAGCGTGGATAACGCAAATAATTCGGCGGTTGTTGTAAATGAAAGTGCATTCTGCATCGATAATATTGATCCTGAAGTTACCGTAACAGGTGTAGTACCCAACTCAGCAAACAAGACCATCGTAAAACCGATTGTTAAGGTAAATGATACAAACATTGATAATAGTAGTATTTCTATAACAATCAAGGGTAGCAAGTGTGGCAAGGTTGATGAGATTAAGGAAGACGATGTATATACAGTAACAGTTGTTGCAGCTGATTTAGCAGGCAGAACCAACAAGTATATAACAACATTCGATACCAACGGTAAGGCTGTAAGGATTGAAAATAACACATTCGATTTCTCAGTTAACCAGTTTGGTTCAACATACCAGGTAAGTGAAAAAGTAAATGCCTTTAACGGTAAGGTTATGACTGAGCCGGAAAACATTGAAATTAAAGAAATCAACCCCGATAAACTTAAGAGCTACAAGATTGTAGTTTATAAGGACGGCACAGAAACTCGTGAACTTGCAGAAGGCAAGGATTACACAGTTAAGGTTGCCGGCGGTAATGGTGAATGGTATGTTTATACATACACAATCTTCAGCAAGAACTTTGAAGAAGAAGGTTTCTACTCAATTGATATTTCGTCAGTTGATATGGCAGGTAATATTGCACAGAATACTTTGGACACAAAGAATCAGGATCTCGAATTTGGTATCGACGCAACAAAACCGAAGATCAACATTACAAACCTGAACAGCGGCGACATCAAGGAAGTAGAGAAGTACAAGGTTGTTGTTAATGTAACAGACCTCAGTCTTTCAAAAGTTTCAGTCTTCCTCGACGGCAAAGAGATAGTACCCGAAGTTGACGGATACGACTACTCTTTCGTTATCAACGGTTCAACTTCACTCAGCGAATCACAACATAACATCAAGGTTGTAGCTGTTGATAGTGCCGGAAACAAGGAAGAAGCTTCTGTTGATGAATTCACAGTAACAACAAGTAAGTTCGTTGCATTGATTTCAAACAATACATTTGTTATTGTAACAAGTGTAACAGTAGCAGCACTCGTTGCAGCAGTTATAATACTTGTTATTCTCAAGAGAAAGAAACGCAATGAAATACAAGAACAGTTCTGATTTTGAAAAAATTGTATAGTTCTTAAAATACACCCCCGAAGCAATATCAATTATTGATAAGCTTCGGGGGATTTTACAAGATAATGTTCTTATTTATGAAGATTTCTTTCAATTATTGTTATCTGTGCAAATTTATGAAATGTATGAGCTTCAGCCAATCTTCTCGGCCGAAGTAGTGAAGACCTTCTCTTAAATGGTAGCCGATATGTCCTTCGTGGAAAACGTCACCGACTTCCGGCAGACGGTTTTCTGAAATAAAACCTTTTTGGTTTTGCTTTTCATAGAAATCGCTTGCCGCAACACAACTGAGCATCTGTGAATCGGGGTCTGCCCAACGGTCTTTTTTTGCCGCACCTACTGCTACAAATCTCGGTGCGATTGAAGCAAGTAAAAAGTGTTGGTCAAAGGGCATATCGTGTTCTTTGCCGATATACTTTTTATAATTTTCGCAGAACCAATACGGAAATTCGTCTGTGATATTTGCAACTCTTTCTCCGCCCTTATCTCTTGTGATTGCATCGCCCGAGCAACCTGAATTGTTGGAATAAGAAAAAGTGAATCGCTCGTCCGTTGCGGCAGTCAGAAGTGCGGTTTTACCGAGCCTCGAATGTCCGCATACCGTTACGCAATCTTTATCGAGCTTGTCGATTGTTTCTGCATAATCAAGTGCTCTGTGTGTCGCCCATGCCCACAATGCAATTTTACCGGGGTCGTCGGGATTTTTTCTTTCACCATTTTCAAAAATGATGCCCGCAAGTCCGTTTGTGAAATCACCGTCATCGCTTGTGACATCCTTGTAACAGAACGAAATCACTGCAAAGCCGTTGTCAACAAGCTCTTCTGTGGGCATATATCTGTCAGGGATGTCATCTCTGAAGTTGATGTGAATGAAAAACGGATATGTACCCTCTTTTGTCGGGATAACCGAGTAGATGGGGAATGTAAAATCTTTACCGTTGAGAGTGCAGGTCAGATCGATTTTTGAAGCGGTCGCCTTACCTGCGCAGAAATTCGGGATATAATTTTCGGTTGTTTTCCAAGTGATTTTTTCAGGTTTTTCGGGAATATAACCATATTCTTCTTTCTGAAGAATATCGAGCATTTCCTCTCTTGTTTTAAAATCGGGCAGATTTCTCTCGCCGAGCATTTTTTTAAGCATTGTTAATCACCTTAATATATCGGAGTGCATCTGATAAACTGCCTTGCGGAATATTACTTATATCGGTTTGTGATTTATTGATAAGAAATTCGGGGCAGAGGAAGACTTTCATACCGAGCTTTTCGGTAATCATATCTTCATCAACATTATTTCCGACCATAAGACATTCTTCAGGACTCACATCGATATTTTTGCAGATTTCCTTGTAGTATTCCAAATTCGGTTTTGCATAGTGAGAATTTTCATAAGTGGAAATGTATTCGAAATCTGATTCCTCAAGTCCTGCCCAAGCCATTCTTGCTTTAGTCGCAACGGCAGGAAAAATCGGATTGGTTGCAAGGACTGTTCTGAGTCCGAGCACCTTTACACCGTCCACCAAATTTTTTGAATTTTCATCGAATTTGCAAATAGACTTTGCAGCTTGAAATTCATTTTCGTAAAAGTCATCGAAGATTGGAATGTCTTTCTGACAATCTTTTTTGTGAACAGCCGAAAAAGCTTCCCAGAATGCTTCCTCGTTTGTTTTTGTGCCGTCATTTTTGACCATGGCTTTTGTGCCTTGCCATACAGACGGAACAAATAAATCTTTATCATAACCCAAAGGAATGACCTTTTTAGCTAATTCTCTGAAGTATATCTGAATAAAGTCGTCCTCATTCATAAGAAGGAGTGTGCCGTCAAGGTCGAAAAATACAGTTGTTATTTTCATTGTTAATTCTTTTCCATTTCTTTTTGAATTTCAGCAGAGTATGAAAGTAAGGGCGAAACATCTCTGCCTTTCTTTCTGTCGAGATAGTTTTTGGTCAGCTTCATCACAATCGGACAAAGTGCGAGTACGCCGATTAAGTTGGGTACCATCATCAGACCGTTGAATGTGTCAGAGATATTCCACGGTACGGAAACATCTGTAAGAACGGAGCTTACGAATACGATGGCGACGAAAACTATTTTATATATTATAGCAGATTTTTCACCGAAAAGATATGACCAGCTTCTTGTGCCGTAGTAGCTCCAACCGAGAATGGTTGAGAATGCGAAGAAGAGAATTGAAATTGAAACGAACTTGCTTCCGAATCCGCCGAAAGATTGGGAGAAAGCTTCTGCAACAAAAGTTTCGGATGCGATGTTTTTAAAAGCTTCAACCGTTTCGCCCGTAGCGAGGTTGACAATGCCCGAGGAAAGGACGACAACGGCGGTTAAAGTACAGATGATAATTGTATCAAAGAACACTTCGAAAATGCCCCACATACCCTGTCTGACGGGCTCTTTGACATTTGAGGTAGCATTAACCATAACCGATGAGCCGAGACCTGCTTCGTTTGAGAAAATACCTCGCTTAAAGCCCATTTTGATTGCAACACCGATAGTGCCTCCGACAACTGCGCGTGCAGAAAAAGCATATTTGAAAATCGAAACAAAAATATCGTCAATTATTTTGATGTTCATAAACATAATAACGAGTGCACCGATGACATAAAAACCTGCCATAAAGGGGACGATTTTTTCAGTAACGGAAGCAACTCTTTTGAGACCGCCGAGAACAACCAAAGCGGCTATGAGTGTAAGGACAAGCCCTGTAACCCAACGGGGAATACTGAAAGCGGATTCCATATTTGTTGAAATCGTATTTGCCTGAGCAAGATTACCGATACCGAAAGAAGCTAAAACTGCAAAGATTGCAAACAAAGCGGCAAGGATTTTGCCGACAGTTTTCATGCCTTTTTTGCTTCCGAGTCCGTCTTGCAGATAATACATAGCACCGCCTGCCCATTCGCCGTTTTTGTCCCTGCGACGGTAGAAGATACCAAGCACATTTTCGGAATATTTTGTCATCATACCAAAGAAAGCGGAAACCCACATCCAGAAAACCGCACCGGGGCCGCCTGTTGCGATGGCACCCGCAACACCTGCGATGTTACCTGTACCGACCGTAGCCGCCAAAGCGGTACAAAGTGCCTGAAATTGCGAGATAGAACCTTTTTCCTTGGTATGACCGCTGACCTTTTTATCAAAGATACTTCCTATTGTTTTTTTAAACCAGTGACCGAAATGAGAAACCTGAAAAAACTTCGTAAGCACGGTCATTAAAATACCCGTACCCAAGAGCAATGCGATACCGAACCAGCCCCAGATAAAGCTGTTTAAGTCGCTTGCAAAAAAGTCAAGAATTGCGTTTGCGATATTTTTCAATGCTTCCATTTTTTACTCCTTCAAAAACAAAAATAGACGGAGAAAAAATCTCCGTCCGTTCAAACAAAATAAATAAAAATTACTTTCCTCTGTCCTTTTGCCTGAGAGATTGAACATAAAGTCTTGCCCCTTCGGCACCCAAACGGGATTCTCCAGAGTGCCATCCGCTGACAGTTTTACCTGAAAGCTTCAACGGCACATATTAAATTGCGCAACTAATATACCATTAAAATCGAGTTTTGTCAAATTTAGTCCTGCATTTTCTTTGCCCAGGGCTTAAATGCGGCGGCACACAAGGCGATTCCGACAAATGCGGCACAGGACCATACGGTGAGAGTGGTATTCCAACCGAAGTTATCGGAAATAACAGCGATGCCGTAGGTTGAAATTGCACTGCCTATATATGTGCAGGCGTTGAGAAAGCCTGAGATAAAACCGACATTTCCGAATTTTTTGAAATATCTCGGAAGTATGCAGATAAGCAAAAGGTTTACACCGTGCATTGAGCCGTTGAGGAGTGCAAGGAGAAAAGCTGAAATAACGGCGTTATTCTTATTGAATATCATAAGAAGTGCCGAAGCGATGAAACCAAAAGCGTATAAAACTCCCGCACACACAAGCGGATTTTTAAAGACTTTTTTGTGGAGTGCAGTTGTTATCTGGAAAGATATGATACTGAATATCGGGAGCAAAACGCCTGTAAGAATTGAAACCGAGCTTGAAAGATTGTATGTTTCGGAAATATATGACGGAGTCCAGGTTGTGATGCCGTCACGCAAAGCACCCTGAATAATTATTGCGATTATAATACAAATCATCATGGGTGAAAAGTAGTTTAATTTTTGAGTTGGAGTATGGTTTTCTTCTGCGGCTTGTATCCTATGAGCAACCTCGATATCAGGACAGAATATCTGCCATATTACGAGCATAATAATACCTGCCGTCGCTGAAAAGAAGAAAACGCCTTTCCAGCTTGCAAGTGAGATGATAAGCGGGGAAATGAGGTACAACAAAATTGTACCGATTGAACCGCCCCAGTTAGCTCTTACGCTTGCTTTCATATAATTTTCGGCGTCAAATAATTCCGTCATAAGCTTTACAAGCGGAGGCCACATGAAAGCCTGAGCAAAGCCGTTGATGCACCATACAACCGTCATAAGGATTGTGTTAGGGCAAACCGGAATAAGAATATTCATTGAGATTGTAAGCAATAAGCCATAAGTAATCAGTCTTTTCGGCCTGATTCTGTCACAGAAAAATCCGCTGATGAGTTGACCTATGCCGTAGGTGATGAAGGCACCCGTAACGGCGGGGGAAAGTGCAGATTTTGTGATGTTCTCAGAAGCGATTATCTCAGAAATAACTGTGCCGAAATTGATACGGGTAAGATAACTTACCATATAGGTGAACATCATAAGAAAAATTATTGAGTTGACCTTCTTTTTCTCTGTAATCATTTTTACACCGCCAAAAGAAATGTTATAAACATTATACTGCATATTGCAAAAAAATCAAGTTGATAGTATAATCTAAGTAAGCATTTTGGAGGAGGTATGAAAATGTCATCACAGGATTTCAAAACTTATACCGCAAAAGAACGGAATATGTATCTTGTCGGTATGTTTGGTCAAAATGTTACATACAGCATCATATCTGCGGCACTTGCGTATTATCTGCAGTTTACACTTCTGATTCCTGCGGTTGCCGTAAGTACCATTATGGCAATCTCAAGAGTGTGGGACGCCTTTAATGACCCTATGATGGGTACAATCGTCGACAAGACACGGTCAAGATGGGGTAAATGCAGACCGTACCTTATTTTCTCTCCGATTCCGCTTCTGATTATAACCATACTCTGCTTTGTAAACGGATTTTATAATCCTGAGCTTGGTATGTACGAGGGTAGTAATTTATGGGTAGTCCTTGCTGCCGGTACAAGCTATATACTCTGGGGTATGGCATATACGGTTGGTGATATTCCGCTGTGGGGCGTAACGGCTCTGATGAGTGAAAAAGAAAAAGACAGAGCGAAGCTTATTTCGGCAGCAAGAATTGTTGCTGCTATCGGTGGCGGTATTGCAACCTTGGGCACACAGCCTCTTGCATTGGCAATTGGTGAGGTTATTACCGATAAATACGGCGTTGCTCCTAACATCGGCGAAAAATACGGCTTTATTGTCACAATAACACTTCTCGGCATAATCGGTGCGGTGACATTCCAGATGACGGGACTTTTCATCAAAGAAAGAATCCCCGGCTCAAAGAAATCATATTCGTTGAAAGAAAACTTCGGTTTGATGTGGAAGAACAAGCCGTTCAGAAAGATACTTATTTCAGGTGTATTATCAAGCACAAGATTACTTCTCAATATTTCCGCAATGCCGTTGGTTACATACTACTACGCAAGTAAGGACCCCATTATGGCAATAGTTTATATTGTAATGCTCGGTGGCGGAATGTTCCTCGGTATGTTTATCGGAATGGGATTTGTTCCGAAGCTTACAAAGAAATTTGAGAAAAAAGATGTATACAATTACTCAAACCTCTTGTGCGTAATTCCTTATCTGATGATATTTGTTCTTTATCTCATTGCACCTCAGGATCTGGTAAAACCCGTTTACCTTATACTTATGTTTATAATTTTCCTTTTCTGCGGTTTCGGTTCAGGTGCAACAGATGTTCTCCGTTCACTCATGATTGCCGATGCGGTTGATTATGAAGATTATCACAATCACATCAGACCCGACGGAGTTTTCTTCTCGGGACAGACTTTCATCACAAAGCTTTCAACAGGTATTGCAACAATCATCAGCGGACTTGCTTATGCAGCGGTTGGCTTCTCGGATGAAAAAGTACAGGTTGTCAATGACTTTATCGCCGCAGGCGGTATTCCGAGGCTCAACCCGGAATTTTCATCATACATGATGATACTTTTCTTCATCGTTTCAATTCCGCCCGCAATCGGATGTCTGATTGGTGTTATTCCGACATGGAAATATCCCTTTACAGATAAAGAGCATGAAAAAATGCTCGAGGAATTAAACAGACGCAGACACGAAGAAGGTATAGAGGTAAGCAAAGAAAAATAACAGCGTTAACGGCTGTGCAGTTCGTAATATTAAAAGAAAGGTGCAGATACTATGAGAGAAAATCTTAAATTTATAACGGAGAAGATTTTATCTTCGCTCAAAGCACAAATAAACTGGACAACTTTTATCAATACAAGCTATCCGGTAAGAAGCGAAACTGAAACAGAAAACGGTGTTGTATATAATTTATTGCCGAGACCGCTTAATCATATCACCAAGCTTGAAATCACTGCAAGATATTATAAAAATACAGTTGTATTTTCTATTGAAATGCAGAGAGGTAAGGATTTGATTTCGGTTCGTTCTTTCCGTGCTGAAAACGGACTTGAAATTAAACTCTGCGAAGATATAAAACCTGAAAAAATACTCGGATTTTCTAATATAGATGATCCGTTCTGGATAACTCCCAAATTTATTTCATCGGTTGATGAAATAGAATATGAAACACAGAACCTCGTAATGCAGATTGAAGATAAGCACTATCATCTTCTTCCGCTTTGCGGTGAAGATTTCCGTTGCGAACTCGGAAGCGGAATTGTTTATCTTTCTCCCGGCTGTTCGGGCAGACAGTTTTTAAAGGGTGACTTCCTTGCAATAACGGTTGCAGATGATCCGTTTGAAACCGTCAGAGACGGTTACCGAAATGCGAAAAAGCTCGGAGCAATAAACATTCCTCTTGCAGACGAAAGAAAATATCCCGAAGTTTTTGAAGGCTTCGGTTGGTGCACATGGGATTCATTCTATCAGGATGTTTCAAGCGAAAAAATCTTTGAGAAGCTTGACGAGTTCAAAGCAAATAATGTTCCGCTCAAGTGGATGATTATTGATGACGGTTGGAGTATGGTAGGAGATAATCGCCTCAAATCATTTAAGGTCAGCGATGAAAAATTTCCCGACGGACTCAAAGCGTGTATTGATAAAATCAAAAATGAATACGGTGTTGAAAAAGTCGGTGTATGGCATTCTTTCATCGGTTATTGGTTAGGTGTTGACCCCAAAAGCGAATTGTATGATGAGCAGAAAGATAATCTTGTTCTGGTTGCAGACGATCTCGCAATTCCTGCAATTGATGAAGAAAAAGCTTTCAAGTTCTGGGATACCTGGCATTCATACCTTAAAGAAAGCGGAGTTGATTTCCTTAAGATTGATAATCAGAGCTCAATTTCTCACCGCACAACAGGCCTTATGCCCACTTGCGAAGCTGCAAGAATCGCACACAAAGCACTTGAACGCTCCGTTGTTAAAAACTTCGGCGGTGCACTTATAAACTGTATGGGTATGAATATGGAAGATGTGCTTGCCCGTCCGATTACTTGTGTTTCAAGAAACAGCGGTGACTACTATCCGCAGAAGGAGCGTCATTTTGTATTTCATGCAGTTCAGAATGTTTACAATACTATCTGGCATTCGATGCTTTATAACTGCGACTTTGATATGTGGTGGTCAAAGCATGATACTGCAGTACAAAGCGGTACACTCCGTGCAATCAGCGGTTCACTTATTTATGTAAGTGATGCCGTAGGCAAAACAGACCGTGAAAAAATTATGCCGACAATCGAAGATGACGGAACAATTATCCGTTGCGATTTGGCAGCACAACCTACTCGCGATTGCTTCTATACGGATTGCCGTGCTTCTGAAAAGCTTCTGAAAATCTGGAACAGAAAAGGCGACGATTTTGCCGCAGTTATTTATAATATCGGCAAGGACGATTTTGCAAAGGTTATAACGGATACACTCGACCTTGCAAATGTTCCCGGTGCAGTTGATACATACATCGCTTATGATTATTTCAACAAGACATTCAAAAAAGTCAAAGCAGGCGATAAGCTTGAAATAACCCTTGATGTTGACAAAACCGCACTTTATAATTTCTATAAAATTCTCTCCGATGATAAGGGCGAATACATAATGCTCGGTAATACCGAAAAATATGTTTCAATCGCAACCAAAGAAAAGAAAAAGACATACCTAGCGGAGATTTTATAAGATAAAAAGTATTGAAGGTGATAATTTTGAAAAGAATGATAATAAGTCTATTTTACAGAATCTATAATGGTATCAAAGAATATTGTGCTAAAATGTGGACAAAAAAACTTAGACGACGTCTTAAAAATTCTGACTTCACACTCATAACAAATAATTGCATTGGTGGAATAATATATCATGATCTCGGATGCAGATTTGATTCTCCGACGATAAATCTTTTTATAAAAACCGATGATTATCTATCATTCGTAAAAAATATTGAGTTTTATTCTAAATGTGAACTTCGTGATGTTACAAAGAATTTTGAATGTAATTATCCTGTAGGAGAATTAGTGTCTAACGATAGTGAAAAACCTTCGATAAATATTCATTTTCAACATTATGAAACATTTGAAGTTGCAGAAAAAACATGGAAAAAACGCTTTACAAGAGTGCACTATGACAACATGTTTTTTATTATGGAATTTTATGATGATATTTATGATGTTGAATTACTCTATGAATTTGATAGATTGCCCTATCAGAAAATGGCACTAACGCACAGATTTTTTGAAGGAGTGACCGATATCATTTCTTTTGATTTTTATCGTGGTAAACAAGATATAGGGAAAATATTGAAATACAAGGGAATAAGTGGGAAAAGATATTTAGATGATTGGGATTATGTGGCTTGGCTAAATCAAAAAAGTTTTACTTACAAGGATTATCAAAGATAAAAAGAAACATACCAATCTGTTTAAGAATTCCATAAATTCAAGAGGTAAAAATCTATCAGAGGACGGTTCTCTGATAGGTTTCAGAAAGTCGTGCACAGCAAATTTGAATTTGATAAAGTATAAACTTTCGTGGCAAATCACCACCATGCCAAAAGAGTTGGAAAAGATGTAAATATATTTTTGTGCAAATAAGGTGCTTTTCAGAAGAAAGTTCGGACGATTTAAAAAAAGACTTGCAAAAATTTTAGAGGTATGTTATAATACTTGACAGTAAGAATATAAATGATGTAAAGAAAGAGTGGGTTTTGCCCGCTCTTTTGTTTACGCTGTTTTGAGGAGGAAATTTCTTTGGCACCTAAAGGCAGAAACGGTGCGGCGGCAAAGGTATGGGATATCGCCGAACCGATTGCGAATGAACTTGGCTTAAAACTTTGGGATGTACGCTTTTTAAAAGAGGGTGCAGAATGGTATTTGAGAGTTTTTATTGACAAAGACGGCGGTGTTTCAATCGACGATTGCGTTGATATGAGCCACGCGCTTGATAAACCGCTTGATGAACACGACCCGATTGACAGAAGCTACTGTCTTGAGGTATCTTCACCCGGAGTTGAAAGAGAATTATCTATCGACGAGCATTTTGAAGCTTGTCTCGGCAAAAGCATAAAAGTAAAGCTTATCCGACCTGTTGACAATCAGAGAGAATTTGTCGGTACTCTTGAAAGAAACGACGGTAGTGATTTTGTTCTTCGTCTTGATGACGAAAAAGCAATGGTAATAAATAAAAAAGAAACTGCTAATATTAAATTAAATGATTTTGGAGGATGACAGGAAAATGAATAAGGAATTTTTTGAAGCAATAAAGCTTCTTGAAAAGGAAAAAGGAATCCCCGCACAGTATCTTTGCGAAGGTATTCAGCGTGCGATTGTTACAGCAGTAAAACGCGACTATAATAATAAGGATATCGTTTTCTGCGATATAGATATGGAAAAGAAGGATATGAAGGTTTATGTCCGTAAAGATGTTGTATCTGAAATCAGCGATCCCGATACGGATATTTTAGTAGAAGCAGCACAAACTTATAAGCCCGGTGCATTGGCAGGTGATATCATTGAAATCCCGCTTCAGACAAAGGATATCAGCCGTATTGCAGCAGAAAAAGGTAAGCATGTTTTAAGACAGGGCATCAGAGATGCAGAACGCGGACAGATGATTGAAGAATTCCAGAGCCGCAAACAGGAATTGGTTACTGCAAAGGTCCAGATGGTTGATACAAACACAGGCAACATCGTTCTTGAAATCGGCAAGGCTACAATCGTTCTTCCCAAGAGTGAGCAGCTTCCCAACGAAACATTCAAAGAGGGCGACCTCATTAAGGTATTTATTGTTGATGTTAAGGAAAGCGAAGGCAAGTTGCCCAGAACAACAATTTCAAGAACACATCCCGGTCTTGTTAAGAGATTGTTTGAAACAGAAGTTCCCGAAATCACAGACGGTACTGTTGAGATTATGTCAGTATCCCGTGAAGCAGGTTCAAGATGTAAAATCGCTGTTTTAAGCAAGGATGAAAATGTTGATGCAGTAGGTTCATGTATCGGACCCAAGGGTGCAAGAGTCGGTAAGATTGTTGACCTTCTTTGCGGTGAAAAGATTGAAATTGTTAAATATTCGGAAGACCCGGCAGAGTTTATTGCAGCATCTTTGGCTCCGGCAGATGTTGTATCTGTTGAAATCATTTCAGAAGATGAACATACTTGCAGCGTAACAGTACCCGATAGTCAGTTGTCACTTGCAATCGGTAACAAGGGTCAGAATGCAAGACTTGCTGCAAAGCTTACAAACTGGAAGATAGATATAAAACCCGAAAGCGGATTCTTTGAGGGATTTGCTGAAGAAGAATAATTTTTAGGAGGTCGGACTTTTGAAAGAGAGGAAACTGCCGCAACGCAAATGCGTCGGATGTATGACGGTTAAGGATAAGCGTGATCTTGTCCGTATTGTCAAAAACGCAGACGGTGAAATTTTTGTTGACCCGAGCGGTAAAAAGGACGGCAGAGGTGCCTACATCTGCAAAAGCTCCGATTGTCTTGAACAGGCACGGAAACGAAACAGACTTGAATATGCCTTCAAGTGCAAAATATCTCCCGATGTTTATGATGTTCTTGAAAAGGAGCTGAATAACATTGAATGACAGATTTTTAAATACATTAGGTTTATGCCTTAAAGCAGGCAAGTTAAGCATCGGTCACGATGCGGCAAAAATATCAATAAAGACAGGAAAAGCGGAGCTTTGCATTCTCACTTCAGATGCATCGCCGCGACTGAAAAAAGAATTTTTAAATATGGAATTTAAAAATACGGTTGAAACCGAATACACAATGAAAGATATAAAGAGTTCCATAAATACGGCAGCAGCTGTTCTTACCGTCAACGATGCGGGCTTTGCAAAAATCTTTGACGGCATATTAAGAGGAGGGGTAAATATATGATTATTAAATACAGAGTACATGAGGTTGCAAAGGATTTCGATAAGCCGAGTAAAGCGGTTGTTGACCTTTTGAAAAATTATACCGATGAACCCAGAAAGCATATGACTGCCCTGGAGGACAGAGAGCTTAATATTATTTTCGAGACTTTTACACAGGAATCTCAGGTCGCAAACTTCAATGATTATTTTGCACTTGCAAATAAGGTTGAAGAAAAAGAAGAAAAGAAACCTGTAAAGACAGAGAAAGCTGAAAAGAAGACTGAGAAGAAGTCAGAAAAGAAAGCTGAAAAGACAGAGAAAAAAGCAGAGAAGCCCAAAGATAAAAAGCCCGTTATCGATAATGAGGTTTCCCGTAAGGCTGCAGAAAAACAGGCTGCAAGAGAAAAAGAAAAGAAGGAACGCGCCGCAGCAGCGGTACCTCAGTCAAGAACAAAGGGTGAAGCTCGTACGGTTGATACCCGTTTCAGCCATGTTGACCTTGATAAATACAATGAAAAATATGATGACCTTGCAAATACAAGTCATAACAAGCAGAATGAAAACATGGCCCGTAAGCAGAAGCTGAAGCAGAAATCTCAGCAGTACCGCAAGCAGGGTATGCGTTCAAGAAAGCACGAGAGCGAAGACGAAAGACAGGAAAGAATTGCAAGAGAAAGAGCAAAAAGACCTCAGCTTGTTATCAAGGTTCCCGAGGAAATCACAGTTTCAGAGCTTGCAGCTATGATGAAAATGACCGCTGCAGAGGTTACAAAGAAGCTCTTTACTTTAGGCATTATGGCAACAGTCAATCAGACGATCGACTTTGATACCGCATCAATCGTTGCAGACGAATTAGGTGTTAAGGTTGAAAAAGAAGTTGTTGTTACAATTGAAGAACGAATCATCGACGACAGTGCTGATGATGAAAAGGATCTTGAAACAAGAAGCCCTGTTGTTGTTGTCATGGGTCATGTTGACCATGGTAAAACATCACTTCTTGACGCTATCAGACATACATCTGTTACAGAAACAGAGGCAGGCGGTATCACTCAGCATATCGGTGCTTACAGAGTAACATGTAACGGCGAAAAAATAACATTCCTTGATACTCCCGGTCATGCCGCTTTCACATCAATGAGAGCAAGAGGTGCGATGGCTACGGATATCGCAGTATTGGTTGTTGCAGCTGATGACGGTATCATGCCGCAGACAGTTGAAGCTATCAACCATGCAAAGGCTGCAGGCGTTCAGATTATTGTCGCAATCAATAAAATTGATAAAGAGGGTGCAAATCCCGACAGAATTATGCAGCAGCTTACAGAATACGAGCTTATCCCCGAAGAATGGGGCGGAAATACCATCTGTGTACCCGTATCTGCAAAAACCCGTCAGGGTATAGATAATCTTTTAGAGTCAATACTTTTAGTAGCGGAAGTCAGTGAGCTTAAAGCTAACCCCAACCGTGCAGCACGAGGTATTGTTATCGAAGCAAGACTTGACAAGGGTAGAGGTCCTGTTGCAACGCTGCTTGTTCAGAACGGTACACTCAAATCAGGTGACATCATCGTTGCAGGTACATCGGTCGGTCGCGTAAGAGTTATGACTAACGATAAGGGTAAAAAGGTCAACAAAGCCGGCCCGTCAATCCCTGTTGAAATTACAGGTCTTGCAGAAACACCGAATGCAGGTGATGTGTTCGACGCAGTTTCAGACGAAAAGCTTGCAAGAGAGCTTGTTGAACAACGCAAGCAGCAGGCTAAGGAAGAACAGTTTAAATCATTCCATAAGGTTACACTTGATACTCTCTTTGATTCACTTCAGCAGGGCGAACTCAAAGACCTCAATATTATCGTAAAAGCTGATGTTCAGGGTTCGGCTGAAGCAGTTAAACAGAACCTTGAGAAGCTTACAAATGACGAAGTACGAGTAAGAGTTATCCACAACGGCGTTGGTGCAATCAGCGAATCAGATGTTATGCTCGCACAGGCATCAAGTGCAATCATCGTCGGCTTTAATGTTCGTCCCGACCCCGTGGCTGCAAGTAACGCAGAACGCGACGGAATCGAAATCAAGACTTACAGAATCATTTACGACTGCCTCGAAGAAATCCAGTCAGCTATCAAGGGTATGCTTGCACCCAAGTCAAGAGAAGTTGTTCAGGGCAGAATCGAAGTCAGAAATGTTATCAAGATTTCCTCAGTCGGTAATGTTTCAGGCTGCTATGTTCTCGACGGTAAGGTTACAAGAAATTCACAGATTCGTGTAGTCCGCGACGGTATCGTTATAACAGAAGATGAAATCGCATCACTCAAACGCTTCAAGGACGACGCAAAAGAAGTTGTTCAGGGCTACGAATGCGGTATCACACTCACAAAGTTCAATGATGTAAAAGAAGGCGACATTTTCGAAGCATTTATTATCGAAGAGTACAGAGAAGACTAATGAAGTTTGGCTAAAATCGGTTGTAGCACAATTTTTTGCGAGGGGCAGTATCTCATACAGCTCCCTCGCTTCAAAACCGCACTACAACCAATTTTATCTCAATCTTCAGCACTACGAACCAATCTATCTCAAACCAATTACAATAGGTGTGGACGGAGTCCACCCGAAATTCTGCATTTTGCATTCTGCATTCTGCATTCCGCCGCAACCGCGGCAACTATGAAAGGATAAAAAATTATGCCGAGTTTCAGAGTAGACCGTGCATCGGAGGATATTAAGAGAGAGGTTATCGCAATTATGCGAGAGCTCAAGGACCCGAGAATCAAGGGTATGCTTACAGTTGTCAGAGTAAAAGTCAGCGGTGACCTTTCTTATGCAAAAGTTTATGTCAGTGCAATGGAGGGTCTTGATACCGCAAAAGAAGCGGTTGTCGGGCTCAACAGTGCGGCGGGTTACATTCGCAGAGAAGTCGGAAACAGACTTCATCTGAGAAAAACTCCCGAAATTAAATTTGTTGCAGATGACTCCGTAGAGCACGCAATAAAATTATTTGAAGATTTTAAAAAGGAAGTTTAACAAATGTCCTTAATCGGTTTTGAAAAAGCGGCAGAGCTTTTGAAGGAAATGGACAACATTCTCATACTTTGCCATGCAAATCCCGACGGCGATACATTGGGCAGTGGTTTTGCACTTTGCAGAGCACTCAAGGCTATCGGTAAAAAGGCAAGGGTTGATTGTTCAAGTGAGATTCCCTCGAAGTTTTCATATATCACAGAGGGAATTTTCAACGAAAGCTTTGAAGCGGAAAATTTTGTTGCGGTTGATGTTGCCGACATAAGATTGTTGGGTGACACTTACGCAAAAGAATATGAAAACAAAATAAAACTGAATATCGACCATCACGGCTCAAATACAATGTTTGCCGAAAACACCTTGTTGGATTCATCAGCCGCAGCCGCTTGTGAAGTGGTGTATGAGTTGATCTGCACTCTGGGTGTTGAGGTGAATAAGGCGATTGCCGATTGTATATATACAGGTATTTCAACCGATACAGGTTGTTTCCGTTTTACAAATACAACGGCTAAAACTCACATCATCGCATCAAAGGTTATGGAAAAAGGTGCGGATATTGAAAAGATAAACCGCCTTATGTTTGAAACAAAGTCAAGGTCATATATGCAGCTTGAAAAGCTTGCACTTGATACCTTGAGAATGTATTTTGACGGTCGCTGTGCAGTGCTTACTATTATGCAGAATATGTATGAAAAAAGCGGTGCTAAAGAAAGCGATACAGATGCTATCTGTGCAATTCCCAGACAGATTGAGGGCGTTCAGATTGGTGCATCTATAAAGCAGAAGGACGAAAAACGGTTCAAAATTTCCGTTCGTACTCATGCTCCCTACGATGCCGCAAAAATCTGTGCCGCAATGGGTGGCGGAGGTCATCCGAGAGCCGCAGGTTGTGAAATTTTCGGCAGTCTTGATGATGCACTTGATGAGCTTTTAAAGACCGTTGAATCAGTTTTAGAGGATTAATAAATGAACGGCATTATTGTGTTGAAAAAAGGTGAGGATATAACCTCATTTTTCGCAGTCAATAAATTAAGAAGAATAATCGGAATAAAAAAAGCGGGTCATACAGGAACTCTTGACCCGATGGCTACGGGTGTCCTTCCTGTTATGTTAGGCGGGGCAACCCGTTTTATTGAACTTTTACCGACAGCAGATAAAAGCTACCGTGCAAAGCTTCTGCTCGGTAAAACTTCCGATACACTTGACATTACGGGTAACATTTTATCGGAAAATGAAGTTAATGTTACAGTCGATGATTTCAAGAAAATTCTGTCGGAATTTGTCGGAGAAATCGAGCAGATTCCGCCGATGTATTCCGCAATAAAAAAAGACGGAGTTCGTCTTTATGAGCTTGCACGAAAAGGTGTTGAGCTTGAAAGAGAAGCGAGAAAAGTTACGATTTTTAAAGCGGAGCTTCTGTCAGCAAACGGCAATGAGTATGAAATTGATGTAAAATGTTCCTCAGGAACATATATCAGAACCTTGTGCGACGATATCGGTAAAAAATTAGGTTGCGGTGCATTGATGACAGAACTTCAGAGAACGACGGCAAACGGCTTTGATATTAAAGACGCACACACACTTGAAGAAATTGAAGAAGCGGTAAAAGAAAACCGCATTGAGCAGCTGATAATTCCCGTTGAAAAAGCGATGAAAATTTATCCGTCTGTGACTGTAAGTGCGGCTCAGGCAACTCGTTTTAAAAACGGCGGACAGTTGTCACTTGACAGATTGAGGAATATTTCGGGCACGGGATATTTCAGAGTATATTCGCCCGAGAAAAAATTTCTCGGCATAGGAGAAATAGCAGAGGGAAGTAACGAGCTTTCCGTTAAAAAGCTGGTGGTAGATTGAAAAAGAAAAAGTGTATATGTTTAGGCAGCTTTGACGGTCTGCACAAGGGTCATCAAAAGGTACTTGAAAACGGTAAAAGCGGCGGTTTTGACACAACTTTGATTACTTTTGATATTCACCCTGCCGAGTTTTTTACAAACAGGACAAGATTCAAGCTGTTACAGAATGAAATAACAGACGAAAAACTTGCGGAGAAAAACATCAGCATTGCAAGGCTTGAAATGAAAGAAATATGTAAGCTTTCACCCGAGGAATTTTTTGAAAAAATATTGCTTGAAAGATTTTCTCCCGACAAGATTTCCTGCGGTTATAATTATACATTCGGCACAGATAAAAAAGGTGAAACGGATTTATTGAAAGAGCTTTGTGAAAAGCATGGAATAGCTTTATCTGTTGCAGAGCCGGTAAAGTATGACGGTGAAGTCATAAGCTCTACAAGAATACGCAAAAAAATTGCAGATGGTGAAGTAAAATATGCAAATGAGCTTTTGGGGTACAGCTTCTGTTACCGTGCTGAAGTTATACACGGTGACAAAAGAGGCGGTACAACACTTAATACTCCGACTGCAAATCAGCTTTATCCTTATGAGCTTATTGTCCCGAAGTTCGGTGTGTATAAGTCATGCGTAATTGTTGACGGTAAAAAATACAAGGGCATTACAAACATCGGTTTAAGACCGACTATCGGAACAAATAAATTCTTATCCGAAACACACATAATAGATTTTTCAAAAGATATTTACGGTGAAACAATTGAAATAAGTCTTGAGGATTTTATCAGACCCGAAAGACAGTTCGGTTCACTTGATGAATTGAAAAATCAGATTAAAAATGATATAACAATTGCAAAAAACTAACACCAAGGTTTTTATTCCTTGGTGTTAATCTTTTTCCAATATTTTTCTATCACGCTGAATGTTTCTGCCGACAAATCGTGTTCGATTTTGCAGGCGTCTTCCTTTGCAGTTTCTTCCGATACTCCCATATAAATGAAGAAGTCGCTCAAAAGCTTGTGGCGGTCATACATTCTTTTGGCAATTTCCATACCTGTTTCGGTAAGAGTGATGAGTCCGTCCTCCGCCATCGTGATATATCCGTGCTCACGAAGCCTTTTGGTGGCATAGCTTACACTCGGTTTTGTAACATTCAGATAAGCTGCAACATCAACCGAACGGATATAACCCTTTTCTTCTTTTAATATGAGCATGGTTTCAAGATAATCTTCAGATGATTTCTGTATCTTCACGACAATTACTCCTTGATTGTAGTGTTTTTATTTTAACACAAAGTTAACAACTTTGCAATACGGAGTATATTGACAAATAAACCTTGAAAATGTAAAATGAGACAAAGGAGATGATCTTATGTATTGTAAATATTGTGGAACAAAAATCAACGATGACTCTCAATTCTGTTATTCTTGCGGAAGTAAAATCAAAGAAGCCAACACAGCTAAAACAGATTATTCCTCTGTTACGGGTACAGTTGACCCTAATCAATATTATAACGGATATAATCAGGGGAATTATGCTCAAGAACCTTTAGATATTCCCGAGGTTGTGGAATTAAAGGAAAATATTTTTTCTAACGGTCTTATAAGCACGATTTTTGCTAACTTACCGGTTCCTTTTATTGGTATTGTGGGAATTATCTTCGGCAGAATGACAGATAAGAAAGTGAAAAAGCTTAAGGACATGGGCTACCGCCTTAAAGGTAAAACAAAAGCAGGTGAAATTCTCGGCAAAGCAGGTTTCTTTCTGAGTATTGGTATGACTGCATTCTGGGTTTTATATTTTTCTTTGATTGTAATCTTTATTTTAATAGCGATCATTATCGGCAACGGATTTTAATGTTTGATACAACAAACCGAGAGTTTTGCAACTCTCGGTTTTTAAATTTTTGAATTTATATAATTCAGAACTCTCTTTTTATCTGCCGACCAGAGTGGTGCTATGAGGTCTTTTTTTGCACCGTCACCCGTCAGGCGGTGAATGATGATATCTTCGGGCAGAACATCAAGACATTTTTTCAGAAGCTCTGCATATTTTTCAAGTGACAGAGTTTTAAATTTTCCGTTTAGGTAATCTTCTGCAAGTCTTGTGTTTTTGAGCACATAAAGCAGATGAAGTTTTATTCCGTCAGCTCCCGATTTGCCGATTGCTTTTGCAGTGTCTACAATCATTTCATCTGTTTCATCGGGCAGACCGATTATCATGTGCGTGACGACTTCGAGGTTGTTTTCTTTCAGTCTTTTCACCGCATCGTAATAAACCTCCGTCTTATAACCTCTGTTTATATATTCGGCAGTTTTTTCGTGAATTGTCTGAAGACCCAATTCAACAGATACGGGTTTTATTTCATTAACTTCAGCAAGAAGCTTTATCACTTCATCACTTAAGCAGTCGGGTCTTGTTGCGACAGACAAACCGACAATGTAATCGGGCTTTATTGCTTCATAATAAATTTTCTCAAGATATTTTATATCAGCATAGGTGTTAGTATACGGCTGAAAGTATGCGATGTACTTTCCGTCTTTATTTTTGTCCTTTACCCGAAGCATTGCCTTTTGAAGCTGTGCTTCAATATTACCCTGTGCTTTTTCCGCAAAGTCGCCGCTGCCCGACAAAGAGCAGTAAATACAACCGCCGATGCCAAGTTTTCCGTCACGGTTGGGACAGGTCATCCCGCCGTCGATGGACAGCTTATAAACCTTGCAACCGAATTTTTCTTTGTAGTGTTGAGATAGTGTTTTCTGTTTCATACGATTATTTTATCACATACAAAAATTTTTTACAATAAAATTGGAAAATAGTGTTGACAAGGTGAGTTAGATGTGTTAAACTGTATGTCAGTTAGAGGTCTTTAACTGACTTCTGTATTACATAGTGAGGTGCAAAATGAAAACACTTAAAGATGTTAAAATCGGTGCAACCGTCAAGGTTGTAAAACTTCACGGAGAGGGTGCAATAAAACGCCGTATTATGGATATGGGTATAACTAAAAATACCGAGATATATGTCCGCAAGGTAGCGCCTTTAGGAGACCCGATTGAAATTTTTATAAGAGGATATGAATTGACTTTAAGAAAAGCAGATGCCGAAATGATTGAGGTAATCTGATAATTTTTTTGGATGTTATGTTAGCTGATGCTAACAAAGGAGACGATAATAATGCAGAAAAAAATACGCATTGCACTTGCAGGTAATCCCAACTGCGGAAAAACCACATTGTTTAATGCACTTACAGGTAACAATCAGTATGTCGGCAATTGGCCGGGTGTAACGGTTGAAAAAAAGGAAGGCAAGCTCAAGAAAAACTCTGATGTTGTTGTAGTTGACCTTCCGGGTATATATTCACTTTCACCGTACACGCTTGAAGAAGTTGTTGCAAGAAATTATCTTATCGGCGAAAGACCCGATGTAATTTTAAATCTTGTTGACGGTACTAATATTGAAAGAAACCTCTATCTTACAACACAACTGTGTGAGATAGGTATTCCCGTTGTAATCGCAATCAATATGATGGACCTTGTAAAGAAACGCGGCGACAAGATTGACCTCGAGGGTCTTTCAAAGAAAATCGGTTGTCCCGTCATTGAGATTTCTGCATTGAGATTGACAGGCATACAGGAAGCTGCAGATGCTGCAATAGAAGCGGCGAAGAACAAAAACATAATCAACCGTCACTATTTTTCGGGTGAGGTTGAGCATGTTTTAGCTCACATCGAAGAAGCGGCGATTCACGAATTCCCGCCCGAGCAACAAAGATGGTATGCGATAAAGATTTTTGAACGAGATAAAAAAGTAATTGAGCAATTAAAGCTCGATAAAGAAGTTGTTGAGCATATCGAAACGGATATCGTTGATGTTGAAAAAAGATTTGATGACGATTCCGAAAGCATAATCACAAACGAAAGATACGATTATGTTGCGGCAGTTTTAAAGGACAACTACAAAAAGAAAAATAAGGGTAAGATGACGACATCGGATAAAATCGACAGAATTCTTACCAACAGAATTTTAGCATTGCCGATATTTGCGCTTATAATGTTCGGTGTATATGCAATCTCAATCGGCACAATCGGCGATTGGACAGTCGGATTTATGAACGACACGCTTTTTGGCGAGTGGATTGTTCCGTGGGTGACGGATACACTTACAAATCTGGGTGTAATGCCTTGGCTTACAAGTCTTATTTCAGAGGGTATAATCGGCGGTGTCGGTGCAGTTTTAGGCTTTGTACCGCAGATGTTTATACTTTTCTTCCTGCTTTCGATTTTGGAAGATGTCGGTTATATGTCGAGAGTTGCGTTTATAATGGATAAGATTTTCCGCAAGTTCGGAATGTCAGGTAAAAGCTTTATTCCGATGCTCGTTGCATCAGGTTGCGGAGTTCCGGGAATTATGGCTTCAAGAACGATTGAACAAGACCGTGACCGTAAAATGACCATAATGACAACAGGCTTTATCCCTTGCGGTGCAAAAATGCCGATAATCGGACTTATCGCATCGGCACTTTTCGGAAACAGTGCTCTGATTGCTACTGCGGCATATTTTATCGGAATTGCAGCGGTAATAATTTCAGGCACACTCTTAAAGAAAACAAAGCTCTTTGCAGGTGACCCTGCACCGTTTGTTATGGAGCTTCCCGAATATCATATCCCGTCACCGAATAACATACTTCGTGCGACATGGGAAAGAGGCTGGGGCTTTATCAAAAAAGCAGGTACAGTTATTTTAGCTGCAAGCGTTATTATCTGGATTCTCAACAGTCTTTCATTCGACGGCGGTTTCCATTACATAGGCGACGGTGCCGAGGGTCGTTCCGTACTCCAGGTTATAGGCTCTGCGATTGACTTTATTTTTACACCGCTCGGATTCGGTAAATGGCAGGCAGTTGTTGCAACACTTTTAGGACTTGTTGCCAAAGAAGAAGTTGTCGGAGTATTCGGTACACTTGCCGAGATGGCAGGACAGACGACAGACCAGATGGTTTTTGCTTTCTTCGACGGAAGCAGATTGGCAGCATTCTCATTTATGATGTTCAATCTTCTCTGCGCTCCTTGCTTTGCAGCTATGGGTGCAATCAAAAGAGAGATGAACAACGCAAAATGGACAGCAGCAGCAATCGGATATATGTGTGCATTCGCTTATGCGGTATGCCTTATTGTGTATCAGATAGGCTCTGCGATTGTCGGTAATGTAAATATCATCGGACTTGTTGCGGCGGTTATAGTTCTTGCAGGACTTTTGTATCTTGTTTTCAGAAAGAACAAGTATGAAAAAATAAAATAAATGCATAATGCAGAGTTCAGAATGCAGAATGTCGGGTCCTGCGGACGGCAATTTAATGAGGTGACAAACTTATGATACCTACAATTATTATTTCGTCAATAATTGCAGTTGTGGTTATTGTAATTATTGCAAAAGGAATTAAAAATAAAAAAGAGGGTAAGCACTCCTGCGGCGGCTCGTGCGGTGGCTGTGCTATGCAAGGTAATTGCCATAAAAAATAATTATGTCCGACCTGATTTTTCGGGTCGGATTTTTTATTGACATTTATTGTATAAAATGCTAATATCAAGTTGTAATCTGTCTGCGATGTGAATAGGAGGTACGATATGGAAATGGAATATAATATGTATCAACCTGAATTTGAAGTAACAGACCCGAAAATATTAAAGGCACAAAAGCAAGTTTTTGCACTCGGATTATCGGGAATTTTATTACCTTTCGGTTCGTGGTTTGGCGGAAGTATAATTTATATTTTTATACGAATGTTTTTGGCTTCGCTTTTTGAGCTTGATTTTTCTTTAGCGGAGTTTTGTATCGTGCTTTTTACTCCTTGGATAGTCGGCATGATATTAGGTCTGATTGCGATGATAAAGGGTAAAAAACTCAAAAAGGTCAGACAACTCAAAGGCAAATCAATAGCAGGATATGTTCTCGGAAACATCAGCTTCTGGTGGGGAATAGTAACATTGATTCCTTTTGCTATCTTGTTTATAATAATGGTATCAAGCGGTCAGATGCCGATTCCCGGAGGTGTGTAACGAAATGAAAACTTGCCCGAATTGCGGTGCAGAGTTCAAAGACAATAGCGGATTCTGTCATTCCTGCGGATATGATGTTAATTACAATGCTGCGGAAACAGATTATGATTATGTTGAAACAGACGAGGAAATGATTTTACCCGAGGAAGTTTCGGAGCTTGAAAAGAAACACGAACATATTTTAGGAGAGGGAATTTTAAGCTTGTTTTTTTCAATGTGGATATTCCCGATCGGGTTTGTATTAGGCATAAAAAACTTAAACCGTGTAAAAGAATTTCAAAAGACCGAGAAGCTTCAGGGAAAAGCTCTGGCAGGATATATATTAAGTAAAATCGCTAAAATTGTCTGTATAGTTTGGTTTGCAATGCTTGGACTTGTGGCTGTTATGATGATAAGTGCATTGTTGCAATAAATAAACGGGATTGTCTTGGACAATCCCGCTATATTTTTATTCTCCAGTTGTTTCTTCTACTTCGTCCTTGCGTGTGCCCTCGTCTTCGGGAAGTTCATCTGTTTCTGAATCTTCCTCTGTCGGTGCGGTGGTGATTGTAACGAGCTTTTCGCCCTCTGTTACTCTCATTACACGGACACCCTTTGACGGCCTTGCGAATGTGCTGATGCCTGCGGCGGAAATTCTTATGATAATTCCGTCAGATGCGATTAAGATTATATCTTCATCTTCGTCGATAACTCTGATTGCGGCAACATCACCATATTTCGCAACGCGGTAATTAAGAAGTCCCTTACCGCCTCTTGACTGGATTCTGTAATCGGTCGGTTCGCTCTTTCTTCCGTAGCCTGTTTCGGAAACTGTGAGAATCTTTGCACCCTCACGAATAACATCCATACCGATAACCTCATCGCCGTCGTTGAGTGCAATAGATTTAACGCCCCTTGCTGTTCTGCCGATTGCTCTTGCATCGTTTTCGTTGAAGCGGATAGCCATACCCTTCTTTGTGGCAACGATTAAATCATCATCACCTGAAGTAACACGAACCCATGCAAGCTCGTCACCCTCGTCAAGATTGATTGCGATAAGTCCGTTCTTGCGGACATTTTTATATTCTGAAAGCTTTGTTCTCTTGATGATACCTGCTCTTGTTACCATGCAGAGATAAAGGTCTTCGTCAACCTGCGGTACCTGAATCATTGCGGAAATCTTTTCGTCAGATTCAATCGGAAGAAGATTTACAATGTTCATGCCCTTACTTGTTCTGCTGCCTTCGGGAATTTCGTAACCCTTCAGGCGGTATGTCTTACCCGCAGTTGTGAAGAACATTACGAAATCGTGAGTTGAGCAGGTGAACATCGTCTGAGCGACATCTTCTTCTCGTCTTGTCATACCCTTGACGCCCTTACCACCGCGATTCTGTGTCTGATAAACATCAACGGGCTGTCGTTTGATATAACCCATGGAAGTGAGTGTGAATACACAGTTTTCTTCAGGAATAAGGTCTTCAATGTCAACCTCGCCTGTAACATTCTCAATGCTTGTACGGCGGTCATCACCGAATTTATCCTTGATGGCAGTAAGCTCTGTTTTGATTATTTCAAAGACTCTTGCGGGTGTTGCAAGAATGTCGAGGAAGTCAGCAATTTTTGCTTTCAAAGCAGCCAATTCTTCTTCAATTTTTTCTCTTTCAAGACCTGTCAGCTGACCCAAACGCATCTGAACGATAGCTTGTGCCTGAACATCGGTAAGTCCGAAGCGTTCAACAAGTCTTGCTTTACCTGTCGGCTGGTCAGGTGATGAACGGAGAATCGAAATTACTTCATCTATGAAATCGAGTGCAATCTTCAAGCCTTCTAAGATATGAGCTCTTTCCTGTGCTTTCTTGAGTTCAAACTGTGTGCGTCTTGTGATGATATTCTGCTGATGTGCGATGTAGTATTCCAGAATCTGCTTGAGTGTAAGGACTTTCGGAACACCGTCAACAAGTGTAAGCAATATTGTACCGAAGGTTGTCTGCATCTGGGTGAAAGAATAAAGCTGATTAAGTACAACCTGAGGATTTGCATCTCTTTTCAGGTCGATAACAACATTAAGTCCTTCTCTCGAAGAATAGTCGTTGATGTCAGAAATACCTTCAATTCTCTTATCTTTTACAAGGTCAGCGATACTTTCAATGAGCTTTGCTTTGTTGACCTGATACGGAAGCTCTGTTACGCTGATTGAAAAACGACCGTTTTTGTTTTCAACAATCTCAGCCTTTGCACGAAGTGTGATTTTGCCTCGACCTGTTGCATAAGCTGCACGGATACCCGAGCGACCCATGATAGTACCCGCAGTCGGGAAATCGGGTCCTTTGATAAACTGCATGATATCCTCAAGCTCCGCTTCGGGATTATCTATAACGAGGCAAACTGCGTCAATAACCTCACGAAGATTGTGAGGCGGAATATTGGTTGCCATACCGACTGCGATGCCTGATGAGCCGTTGACTAAAAGGTTGGGATATTTTGAAGGAAGAACGGTGGGCTCTTTAAGACGGTCGTCATAGTTGGGTGTAAAGTCAACCGTGTCCTTATCAATATCAGATAACATCTCCATGGAAATTTTGCTCATTCTGGACTCTGTGTAACGGTAAGCAGCCGGCGGGTCACCGTCGATTGAGCCGAAGTTACCGTGACCGTCAACAAGCATATATCTCATTGAGAAATCCTGAGCAAGACGAACCATTGCATCATAAACAGATGCGTCACCGTGGGGATGATATCTACCCAGAACGGCACCGACTGTATCGGCACACTTACGGTAAGCCTTTTCGGGGTAGAGGTTGTTCTCAAACATTGTATAAAGTATGCGTCTGTGAACGGGCTTTAAGCCGTCACGCACATCGGGAAGTGCACGAGATGTGATAACAGACATGGAGTAGTCAAGATATGACTTACGCATCTCGCTGTTTATATCAACATTTATGAGTTTTTGATTTTCGTAATCCATAGGACACCAACTTCCTGTATTATATATATAAATATATTTTCTGCTAAATTTTATTACATTTAATTATACAATATTTTTTGAAAAATTGCAAGCCAAAACAATAAATAAAAACACTTGAAAAATTGACAAGCATGATATATAATAATAAAATCAGTAAATTTCAATTTTTGCGAAAGGAGAATTTTATGGCAACGCAGAAGTTTATGGAACGCACCCTCGGTGAACAGATTGCTTTGATGGCAGAAAAATATCCTGATGACATCATGATTAACTACACCGACAGGGACTACAAAAGAACTTGGAAAGAGTTCAACGAAGAATGTGAAATTATAGCAAGAGGGTTCATGTCGCTCGGATTGAAAAAAGGAAGTCATATTTCTATTTGGGCAACGAATGTTCCTGCGTGGCTACTAACTTTCTTCGGTTCGGCAAAAATGGGCGGTGTACTTGTTACCGTCAACACAAGCTATAAGATTTTTGAATTGGAATATCAGCTCCGTCAGTCAGATGCAAATGCAATTGTTATGATAGACGGCTTTAAAGGCACAAGCTATGTCGATATTGTAAACGAGCTTATTCCCGAGTTGAAGGATTCTGAGCCCGGCAACCTTTGCTGTGATAAATTCCCCTGCCTTAAATCTATCATCTATGCAGGCGAAGAAGAATGTCCCAAGGGTATGGTGGACTTCAAAGACCTTTATACACTTGCAGAGAAAACACCCGTCGAAGAATTTGAAGCAGTAAGAGATTCCTGCGATTGTAAGGAAGTTGTAAATATTCAGTACACATCAGGTACAACAGGCTTCCCTAAGGGTGTTATGCTTACCCACTACAACATACTTAATAACGGACAGACTATCGGCGACAGCATGAACTTTACTCATGCCGATAAGCTTTGCATTACCGTACCGTTCTTCCATTGCTTCGGAATGGTGCTTGCTCTGATGTCCTGTATTACACACGGAACCGGCTTTGTTCCGATTGATATGTATAAACCCGTAAAGGTTATGGATGCACTTGTAAACGAAAAATGCACCGCAGTTCACGGTGTTCCGACAATGTTTATCGGTATGCTTGAGCACCCCGATTTTGATAAATATGATTTCTCAAATATGAGAACGGGCATCATGGCAGGTTCACCTTGCCCCGTCAAGGCGATGGAAGATGTTATTGAAAAAATGCACATGAATGAAATAGTTATCGTTTTCGGTCAGACAGAAGCATCACCCGGTTGCACAATGACAAGAACAACCGATTCAATCGAACGCCGTTGCACAACCGTCGGTCGTGCATTCCCCGGTGTTGAATGCAGAGTTATAGACCCCGAAACAGGTAAGGAAGTTCCCGACGGAGAAATCGGTGAATTCTGTGCGAGGGGCTACAACATAATGAAGGGTTATTACAAAATGCCCGAAGCTACTGCTCAGGCTATTGATGAAGACGGTTGGCTTCACTCAGGCGACCTTGTTATGCGTGACAGCGAAGGCTACTTCAAAGTAACCGGCAGACTTAAGGATATGATTATCCGCGGCGGTGAAAATATTTACCCCAAGGAGCTTGAAGAATGTCTTTATCATCATCCGCAGGTCAAGGATGTTCAGGTTATCGGTGTTCCGAGTAAAAAGTACGGCGAGGAAGTCTGTGCCTGTGTTATCCTCAAGGACGGCGAAACTGCTACAGAGGAAGATATCAAGGAATATTATAAGAACAATGTAGCGTTCTTCAAAATTCCCAAATATATCTGGTTCATGGACGAATTCCCGATGAATGCTGCAGGTAAAATCAAGAAGTTTGAGCTTCGTGAAATGGCAGTTGAGCAGTTCTCATTGCATACAGATAATTCAATCGAAACAGCTTAAAGGTTTGGCTATATTTGCCCATAGCACCGTTTTTCGTTCGGCGATGTATCTCAATACTATCGCCTTGCTCAAAACAGCACTATGAACAAATCTATCTCAAACCGATTGAGGAATGGCTATATTTGCTCATAGCACTATTTAAATGCAAAGTGCAGAATGTCGGGTGGGCTTCGCCAACACCCAACTAATGTTAAATCCGTGAGAAAGGAAGAATTTGAATGAAACTATCTTTTTCAACACTCGGTTGTCCGAGTTGGAGTTTTAATGATATACTTTCAACCGCTAAAGATTTAGGTTTTGACGGTATTGAAATCAGAGGTATCGGCAGCGTTATGTATGCTCCGAAAATTGAGAGCTTCTCAAAGGATAACTGTGAGGCACTCAAAGAAAAATTAGCAAAAAGAGGGCTTGAAATTCCGATATTCAGCTCGGGTGCGGCTCTTGCAGACACAAACAAGGCAGAGGCGTCTTTTGTTGAAGCGTGTGATTATATAAACTGTGCCGCAAGAATGGGTGTCAAATATGTTCGTATTATGGGCACCGACAGACCCGAAATCACAGACGGCGACTTTGAGCTTTGTGCAAAGCTTTACGGTCTTATCTGCGAATACGGTAAGATTATGGGCGTAACACCGCTTATCGAAACAAACGGCAAGCTTTCAAGCTCCGATGAGATGCTGAAGCTCCTTGAAAAAACCGCTTCCGACAATGTCGGTGTTCTTTGGGATTTGCATCATACGGTAAGATACGGCAATGAAACACCCGAAGAAACAATCAAAAAGCTCGGCGACAAAATAAAGCATGTTCACCTCAAAGACTCCGTAATGTCTGACGGCAAGGTTGTTTATAAGATGACCGGCTACGGTGACATACCGCTTAAAGAGACTATAGCTGAACTCGGAAAATCGGGTTACGAAGGCTATGTTTCGCTCGAATGGGTAAAAAGATGGCAGCCTGACTTGCAGGAATCGGGCATAATTTTCGAAAGCTTTGCAAGTTACATAAAGGATTTGTTTAAAAAAATATAAATTTTATACTTATTTTATATAAAAAGCTTGACAATTGCCTTGTTAAGGTATAAAATTTAGTTGATCGTAGTGTAGTTTTACTATGCACAAAAACAAATTTTTTCGGAGGAAGAAAATTATGAAAGCATTTAAAAAGACATTATCCGTTATCTTAGCTATCATGATGGTACTCGCAGTAACACCGCTTTCATTCGCAGCAGTTGATTCTTCAATCGTTGCTGTCGGCGATGTTGTTACATTCGGTATTTATGAGCAGGACGATAACGCAGAAACACAGGACGCTCTTGAATGGATCGTAGTAGGCAAAGACGGTGATGCACTTGAGCTTATCACAAAGTATATCATCAACACAAATACACCTCTTGCAACAGCACAGAACAATGCTGGTACATGGGGTTCTTTCAGTAAGGCTTACACAAGCTTTATTCCCGGCTTCTTGACTTCAGCTTTAACAGACAAGGAAAAATCAGCTATTATCCCCAAGAACAACAATGCGGTTGACCAGCAGGGCGTTGCTCTCGGCGATGATTTGGTATATCTTCCCTCAATTGCAGATATAAATGCTGCTTTTGCAACAAACGATGCAAGAATTTCTTCAAATACTGCAGTTGCAGCTAAGACAAGAAATGCTACACCTGCAGGAGAGCCTGCAAACTATTTGCTCAGAGATGATGCATACAAAAAGAACGCAAGAACATTCTATGCTAACTTTGTTGATGCTGCAGGTGTTGTTAATGTTGCACCCGAAGGAGAATTGTCTGCAGCTAAGTCACAGACAGTTGGTCTTCGTCTTATGACAAATGTTGATATTTCTAAGCTCTTTACAACCGGTAAAGACGAAGCAACAGGCGTTATTCCGTTGCTTGGTACACTTGGTACTCATAAGGTAGTATGGCAGTGTAAGTGCATCGATGCAGAAGGCAATGAAACAATCACTACATTCAAGTTCTACGATGCAAACAACAACCTCATCGACTATCAGCTTGTTGACCACGGTGATGCTGCAGTTCCGCCCGAAGAAAATGACATCATCGCTCACAGATCTAACTATCATCAGGGTTATGATTTCGTTGGTTGGGATCAGGATTACAGCGAAGTTACAGAAGATATGGTAATTACAGCTGTTTATGAAGAAATTCCCGAAGTCGGCATCATTGAACAGATTTTCAATTGGATCAGATCCTTGTTCGTATTGCTTCTCAGCATTATCGAAACAGAAGTTCTTCCCGTTATCAATGAATGGCTTGAAGCTAACTTAGGCTTCCAGATTGAATGGTAATTAAATATTAAAACAATCCCCTCGGTATGTACTGAGGGGATTGTTGATTATATGGCTACAATAAAAATTCAAGGAGGAAAAGTCATGACGGGTTTTAAAAAATTGTTGTCAGTTATGTTGGCAGTTACTATGATTATTTCGGTAATGCCTACTGTTTTTGCGGCAAGTGATTCAAAAACTTTTGCCAAAGGTGATGTTGTTACATTCGGTATTTATGAGCAGGACGATAACGCAGAAACACAGGACGCTCTTGAATGGATTATTGCAGATAAAGACGGTGATGTACTTAAGCTTATCACGAAACACATCGTCAACACGACGACACCTCTTGCAACAGCACAGAACAATGCGGGAACATGGGGAGCATGCAGTGAAGTTCGCACAGAATTTATACCTGATTTTGTGAATGAGAGTTTCACAGAAAACGAAAAAGCAGCAATCATTCCTACAAACAATAATGCGGTTGACCAAAACGGTGTGGTTATCGGTGAAGATTTGGTGTATATTCCTTCAATTGCAGAGATTAGCGAAATGTTTGAAACAGATGCAGACAGAGTTTCTTCAAACACACCGATTGCGGCTAAGACAAGAAATGCTACACCCGCAGGCGAAGGTGCTTGTTATTTGCTCAGAGATGACGCATATAAAATGAATGCAAGAACATATTATGCTAACTATGTAGACGGTGAAGGAAAAATTCGCGTTGCACCCGATGGCGAAATGGCTGCAACCAAGTCACAGACGGTTGGTATACGGCTTGTGACAAGAATAAATGCAAATGATTTACACCCCAGACCCGAAAAGCACAAGGTTGTATTTCAATGCAAGCATATTGATGAAAACGGCAATGAAAAGAATTATTTTTTTCTGTTTGAGGACGGAAATCACAACATGGTTAATTATCAACTTGTTAACCATGGCGATTTGGCAGTAGTACCTGCGGAAGACGAAATAAAGAGACATCTCAATAATGAACACTACGGCGAGGATTATCTCGGATACAGGTGGTCTCCGAAACTAGAAGCTGTAACGGAAGATACAATATACACGCTTGTCCTTGAAGTTGAAGCACCGGTATTGCCAAAGCCTCCTGTGCATCCTTTTTTGGCATGGCTGGCATTGCAGGCTTCACTTGTGATTTCTTTAGTTGAAGAATTTGTAGAAATAAACTTTCCTGAGAGCACCTTCAAAGATACGCTGATTGAAAAACTTGATATTATTTCTCTTTATTTGCTTGAGTTATATGGTCCGTATCTATGGTAATGATTTTTCAGAAAAATTCAGCTCAGAGATTTTTATAAAAATAAGCTAAGAGAAAAAACAGAAGTCTTTCCGTCGATTGTCGGAAAGACTTCTTGCATTTATCTGTAATAAAAATCAGATTCAGGAGGATAGCCGTCATAAAGCTCAAACTCTGTTATTAAATTAGATACATTTGAGAAAATATACTTATTATTATTTTCTGCAGCAGATGCGTCAACAAAAATGAGGTTTGAATTCTGAATCATTTGCATTGCTAAATCGGAGCTCTCGACAAGCTGATACAATTCTGCAAGCTCGGCTGCCGAATAGGTGTTGTAATTGGAATATACGATTGAAGTTTTGCAACGGGTCATAAAAGTTTCAACTGCTTCGGGATGTTCTCTGAGATATTTATCAGTGACAATAACACAATCCTGAACGATATTTGAAGCTCTGCGTTCTTTATAATCTTCAGCAGGGTCATAACAAACCTTCATGTCGGGATTCTGATTCATTATGAGTGTTGCAGCGGGTTCCGAAACCGCACAGTAATCAGCTTTTCCGGAGGTGGCTATTTTAATGAGATGGTCAGAATCATTTGCGTATTTAAAGTTCGGCATGAACGACCTGTCTCTGTATGTTGACTGCAAAGAAAAAATCAGGTACATAAGTGAAGATGTTTCAAGAGTTTTATTGCCGGGTGTATAAATCGGTTTGCCGGCAAAATTGTGTATTGACTGCACATCATTCTTGGTCGATAAAAGCTTTGTCGTCATGTATGATGCGGAATAAAGCATCTTGACGGGTGTCTTGCCTGTGTTATGATATCTTACAGCGGAGACAAACGGAAGTGTTGCAACATCTATTTTGTTTTCGTCGAGAAGCTTGAAGATTTCGCTTTCGCTCGTTGCAATGCTTACATTATAATTGGTTTCGTTTTCTTCGGCATTTTTCATAAGCTCAAGCAAGCCTAATGTTGCAGAGTTGTTTTTCAGAACTGCAAGATTCAGCGAAGGTTCAGGTGCTTTTTTTGTGACCTCCTCTGCTATCTGAGTGACGGTGTTGTTACCGAATAATGAACAACCGCAACACGATAAAAGAAGTGCAAAAACAAGAAAAACCGAAAGAAGATATTTTAGTTTCATTATTTCTAAAGCCTTTCTGACTACATAAATAAACCACACTCACCTTGCAGTAGTCATGCAAGGTATGGGGAATTACTGTTTGAGAAACAGTGTAGACACAATAATACATATATATTATACACCCAAAAAAAATGTTGTCAATATAAGATATTTGACAAACTGTGTAATACATTGTAAAATTAGATAGTAATAAAATAGGAGATTTGTTTTAATGGAGATTATCAGCAGATTAGCACAAGAATTTTCAATACAGGCATGGCAGGCAGAAAACACCGTAAAGCTTCTTGACGAAGGCAATACAGTTCCATTTATAGCAAGATACAGAAAAGAAGCACACGGCACCTTAGATGACCAGACCTTAAGAGAAATATCAGAAAGGTTAGAGTATCTTCGTAATCTTGAAAAACGCAGAGAAGAAGTCCGTGCATCAATAGAGGCACAGGAGAAGCTGACAGAGGAAGTCGAAAAGGCTCTCAACGAAGCAAAGACACTTGCAGAGATAGAAGATGTTTACAGACCATATAAACCCAAACGCAAGACGAGAGCATCTGTTGCAAGAGAAAAAGGACTTGAGCCTCTGGCAGAAAGAATATTTGCACAGGATGCGGATTCTCTTACTGCAGAGGAAATGGCTCAGGAATTTGCAACTGAGGAGATGACCGCAGAAGAAGCCTTGCAGGGTGCAAAGGACATCATTGCGGAAGATATATCTGACAATGCTAATATCAGAAGACGAATCAGAAATCTTTTCAGCGTAGTCGGCACAGTCACATCAAAAGCAGCTGATGAAGAAACAGACAGTGTTTACAGACAGTATTATGAATATGCAGAGCCGGTCAAAAAAATTGCAGGACACAGAGTTCTTGCTATTGACCGCGGCGAAAGAGAAGGTATGCTCAAGGTTAAGGTTAATCTTGAAACTGCAAAGGCTGAGAATGTAATCCGAAGTGAGGTTATAAAGGACGGCTCACCCTGCACGGAAACAGTCAGAGAAGCGGGTGCAGATGCTTACGAAAGACTTATCAACCCCTCAGCAGAAAGAGAAATCAGAGCAGACCTCACAGAGAAAGCGGCAACTGCGGCTATCAAGGTTTTTGCAACAAACCTAAGGCAGCTTTTATTACAGCCACCGATAAAAGACAGCGTTGTCTTGGGCCTTGACCCGGGATACAGAACGGGTTGCAAAACTGCGGTTGTTGATAAAACAGGCAAGGTGCTTGCAACAGATGTTTTGTATCTTACACATTCTCAGGCACAAAAGGACGAGGCTGAGAAAAAATTACTTCGTTATATAGAAAAATTTGATGTTGATGTAATTGCAATCGGTAACGGTACGGCATCAAAGGAAACAGAAATTTTCACGGCTCAGGCAATCAAGAAAACTGACCGAAAGGTTGCGTACATGGTCGTCAGTGAGGCGGGTGCATCGGTTTATTCCGCATCAAAATTAGCTGCTGAAGAATTTCCTGACTATGATGTATCGTTGAGGAGTGCGGTTTCAATTGCAAGACGATTGCAAGACCCGCTTGCAGAGCTTGTTAAGATTGACCCCAAGGCAATAGGCGTAGGACAGTATCAGCATGATATGCCGAAAAAAGAGCTCAATGCGGCACTTGACGGAGTTGTTGAGGACTGCGTTAATAGTGTAGGCGTAAATCTTAACACTGCGTCACCCTCGTTGCTTATGAGGGTTGCGGGAATCAATTCGACGGTTGCAAAGAATATCGTAAAATACAGGGAAGAACAGGGTGCGTTTACAGAGCGTAAGCAACTTAAGAAAGTTGCTAAGTTGGGCGACAAGGCATACGAACAGTGTGCAGGCTTCCTCAGAATCCCCGGCGGAAAGAATATTCTTGATAATACGGGTGTTCACCCCGAATCTTATGATGCGGCGAATAAGCTTATTGCTCTTTGCGAGGCACAGTTTGAAAACGGTTTTGCGGAAGCGGCGGAGCAATTTGATGATGAAACAATTAAATCAACAGCTCAGGCACTTGGCATCGGCGAGCCGACACTCAGAGATATTATCAAAGAACTGAGCAGACCCGGTCGTGACCCGAGAGAAGAATTACCGCCCGCAATGCTTCGTACAGACATCATGGATATAAAAGATTTGCAGAAGGGAATGGAGCTTAAAGGAACTGTAAGAAATGTTGTTGACTTCGGTGCATTCATTGATATCGGTGTTCATCAGGACGGATTAGTTCACATAAAGCAAATTACCGACAGATTTATAAGACACCCTTCTGAAGAATTAAAGGTCGGCGATATTGTTACCGTATGGGTACTTGATGTTGATGTAGCAAGAAACAGAATATCATTGACTATGAAAAAGCCGAAGGAAGAAATCGATATCAAAGATGCATGATCATAGGAAGTGTTATCAGAGAACTGTCTTATGACAGGGAGAAAGGAAAGGTATGTTTATGAGCAGAAAAAACGGAAAAAGAGGAATTGTAAGTCATATTTTCTGGCTTCTTGTTCTTGCGGGATTTATATGCGGATTGTTGTTCTTTGTACCGTATATAATAGATGTTTTCGGACTTGAACAAGAGAGCAATGAGATTGTTTTTGAGGTTATGCCTGAGGATAATACCGACTCAATTTCTCACAAGCTGAAGGAAGACGGAGTTGTTCTTTCTGCGAGAACTTACAGAACTATTGTTAAAAGAGAACACGGTGAGTTGACATACAAGCCGGGTACTTATACACTCAAAACAAATATGTCTTTTAACAGAATTGTATCTGTTTTTAAAGCGGAGCCCGATATTGACAAGAGTATTGTTAAGGTGACTTTCCCCGAGGGAAAAACCGTTCTTGAAATGTCAGCAATTCTTGAAGAAAACGAAATCTGCAAGGCTGCGGATTTCCTTAAGTCACAACAAGAGGACGATTTTGATTTTGATTTTATAGAGAAAATTGAAAATGTAGAGGACAGAGGCTATCGTCTTGAGGGTTATCTTTTCCCTGCAACTTATGAATTCCAGAAAAATTCTGATGCAAAAGACATTGTGAACACAATGCTTAAAGCACTTGATGAAAAAATCACTCCCGCAATGAAAACGAGAATGGTCGAGCTTGAAGTAAGCTTTGATGAAATTTTAACTCTTGCATCGGTTATTCAGGCGGAAGCTAATTCCGAAGAATCAATCAAGAATGTTTCAGCGGTTTTCTGGAACAGACTCAACGGAACAGACCTTCCCAGACTTCAGTCTGACCCCACAAGTGCTTATGCACAGAAGCTCAAGGACGACGGAATTTTACCGCAGGAGAAAGCGGTTATGTTTGATACATATCAGTCAGAAGGCTTACCTCCCGGACCGCAGAATAACCCCGGGCTTAACATGATTGAGGGTGCACTTTATCCTACAGAGAATGTTGGTTACAAATATTTCGTAACAGACGCAAACGGCAATTTCTATTATGCTGATACTTATGATGCACACAGATCAAACTGTGCACGAGCAGGAATACAGGTTCCCTATTAAAAAACAAAAAGGGGCTGTAAAAAAACTTTCGTTTTTTTACAGCTCATTTTTAGGGGATAGGAAAAAAGATGAAGAACGGACAAACCGAGCAAAATCAAGGCGTAAGGCTTGATTTTGTTTACCCGAAGGCGTACAGAGGTACGGCGAGAGGCGAGGTTTGTTCGTAGCATAAAACACAAAATTTTTAATATTTTCCGTTTTT
>JAZQHB010000065.1:0-16994 GCA_045540355.1 Acutalibacteraceae bacterium
CCCGAAAAAGCCTTGCGGTGACAGCGTTCAGAATATCCTCTTTTGATGTGAAGTGATGATAAATAGCACCTTTTGTAAGACCACCTAAATTATCAATAATATCTTG
Source organism: Acutalibacteraceae bacterium (assembly GCA_045540355.1). Taxonomy (GTDB): domain Bacteria; phylum Bacillota; class Clostridia; order Oscillospirales; family Acutalibacteraceae; genus RGIG2945. Next base: position 107 of record JAZQHB010000065.1, read on the forward strand.
AATTGTCGTGTGTTCGTAACCTTTTTCAAGGAACAACTTTTGTGCTGTATCAAGAATCAGTGTTACTGTTTCTTCGGGGTATTTATTCCTTGCCATAATTCACCTTACATACTTTTAGTATGTTTATTGTAGCAGATGCAAAGAGCTTTGTCAATAATTTGTCTTGAAAAGTACTTTATGGTAGTATTATTTTTTTTTGATATGCTATAATGATATTATACTTTATTTTTAAAGTGAAAAGAGAGATAAGAGATTTGTGGAGCGATGGTTTAAATGGATGAAAAATTTGTTGAGAATGTATGGAATTGGGCAAATCAATTTGTCGGTAAAACAATAACTGCACCAAATGACTTCGATGCAAGAAGACTTGCAACCGCATCAAAAGAAAAAGCAAAAGAGTATGAATGGTTATATCATTGTACCAATATGGATGGCTTGTTGGGAATATTAAAATCAAAAGAGTTTTGGTTAACAAATTTAAAAAATGTGAATGATAGTGAAGAAACCGAAAGAATAGATGTTCCAAGTTATGAAAAATCGTATTATGTGTGTTGTTTTACATATGAACCCGACATACCTGTTTCACATTGGGAAGAATATGGCACAATAGAAAACGGTGTCATTATTGGTGTTAGACCTGAATGGTTTTCCCGAACACCTATATTCATGACGACAGCATATCAAAAGTGCTATGATGAACCAATGAAAATATTTAACAACTCTAAAGAGGCTCTTGACTATAAAATTGAAAAAGAACTATCTGGCTTCAGAGGTATAGATCCCTATCATGTTTTCGATTTTGATTTTTATAAAATTATTTATGATGACGATTTGAAAAAGTCTATACTTGGAGATTGTACGATAAATTTAGGAGAGATGACCATTCCAGGAAAAAGTATATCTCAAGGTATTCCTGGTATTATTAAGTCGCGAGCTGGTTGGTGCAAACGTTGGAATAAAGAGAAGTATTGGAAAGATTGGGAGTGCGAGAAAGAGGTGCGTCTTAAAGTAGGCGTACATAGATTAAGTCATAATGAAATTGGAAACAATTTATCAAACACAGATGAACCTTACTTTAGACAATTGGTTATACCTTTAAACGACGATGCTTTCGATGAGATAAAAATTGCCTTTAGTCCCAACTTTAAAGATACTAAAGCATCACTTGATGAGATTAAATTACTGTATCCAAATAGTACAATAGAATTATTGTGATATTAGGATTTAATTTTTTATTGTATCAACGCAAGGAGTGTTAACCTTGATTTATAGAGTAGATAAGTTTATAGAATGTGACATAAATCCAATAACAAAAAGTGAATATGATTCTTCTTGGTTAGTATTGGTTCTTTCTTCCGATATGGATACTGCTATGATTGTTGGTGTAAATAACGGTTGTGCATATACCATAAAAATCAACAAACAGCTTCACGATGATTGGAAAATGGCTGTCGGAGACTTTATTGGATATTGCGATGTCAATAATCTAAACGGTATTGTTGAGATTACAGAAGATGAATATAATGAAGCTCTGAACTATTATATTGGACACAGTTACAACGAAACAGTTCTGCGTGACTTTGAATCACCTGTTTTAATACACAGTACCTCAATGGAAAACTGGCTTAAGATACAGAAAGATGGTGTGCTCAAAAGTTGGAATAACCTCAACATTCTTGAAAAAGAACCTATTGGGAAGCAACTTGGAGACCCTGTTCATTTTAGTGATTACATAATGTTCGGCGGTGGTGTCAATGGTGAAATCGTTGTTAATTCCAAACAATCAGGCGAAATTGTAATGGATATTGATGCAGAATATAAAACAGGTGCACGGCTTTATTTTGACGCTGAAAAAATGGCAAAAGACGGTTTGCTTGTTCGTGACGGTGCACACATCAAAGTAAAAGATTGTTTACCACTTGAGCCATATCTTATTTGGACATCTACTTGGGATAAAGTCGGATTAGAAAGTCAGATTTCTACACCGAGAATTTTTACAGAAGTATCGGATAAAAAGTTTGAAAATATTAACCATTACGGTCAATGTCATATATGTGGCAAATACAGCAAATTAACCTTTGAACATATTCCACCTGAAAATGCTATGAACAGAGGTAGCGCAACCATATATACGGGCGACAATGTGATGAAAAGGTATAGAGGCGAAAAAGCTAAATATATTAATCAACAACAAGGGATGGGCAAATACACTCTTTGTGAAAAATGCAACAACAATACCGGCTCGTGGTATGTCCCTACTTATAATGATATTGCAAAGGATGTAGCAAGCTATTTACACAAAAAAGAACAATTGAATCATGGAGATATTATTTCGTTTAGTTTCAAAAATGTTCCTGTGTTATCTTTCATTAAACAAGTTATTACCATGTTTTGTAGCCTTTTGCCTCCATTAGAGGTTAAACGGCTGGGTTTTGACAGTCTTTTGCTTCATAAAGAAAGTAATGAAATTAACAGAAAACTGTTTGACATACATATATACCTCACATCAAAAGCTGTAGGACAATTAATGATTGGACCTGCCGAAGCTTGGTTCAAAACTGACAACGGTATTGATGCTCAATTAGTATCAGATTTATGTGTGTATCCTTTTGGTTTCATTTTAAATTTAACACCGGAAAAGCCTATTAAATACGGAACAAGTATAATGCCTTTGTTAGATACTGAATACAATATAAATTATAATTTTACAATTCCTCTTCAGTATCTTGAACGAAAAAGTGATGTTCTACCGCTTCCTTTGGTATTCAAGCCTATACCTGAAGGGTAATACGAAGAGGAAAAACAATAGCAGTTCAGCGGTAAACTTTCAATTCTCGTTGCCGCAGTAACCCTGCCTCAACGGGGATTTATCTTATATACCAATGCTGAAAATTATGTTTATATGTAATTTCCATTATTATAATAACTGCCCCCACCAAATATTCTCAATAGACCAAAACGGTCACTTGAAACCATAAAAAAAATCCCGTTAAGATTGCAGTAAACCTGCACTTAACGGGATTTTTTCTTATTCAAGCATCAGTTTAACCCTGCACACACCAAGTGCACTTTCACGCTTGACTATTGTTTCGGGAATTTTCGATAGCCACTTTTTACTGAAAATAGTGCTGTTGTAATAGCAGTCAAAGCTTGCTACGGGAAGCACAATCCAATCACTATCCTCAGTTTTGTTTGCAAGACAGTAGCAGACCACATCCCGCACAGCTTCAAAGGGTAAGCCCTTTTCTTCGCACATAACAACCTTTGAATGGAATTCAGTAGGTAAAGAAACTGCCTCCATTCTTAAGGGTCCAAGCTCAAGTGCATCTGCAATAATATAGTCAAATTTCAGCAACCAAGTACCTTTTGTATTTATGGAAAAAGCGGGAATCTGCATTTGTTTAACCTTGTTTTTCCAAGGCGTTTCAAAGTTCTTTGCTATTAAAGATATTTTCTCAAGGTTGTCGGTACTTATTACACTTGCATTGCACATGGCAAAAAAGTGTATATTTTTGATATGACTGTAAAACCAACCTTTGCCATCTTCAGTTAAAAGCTCAGGGAAATCTTTATGCAAATGCTTGAAGGTTACATCTGAACCGTCCTTTTCTTCGGGTACACTGCACCATGCACAAAGAGCATTTCTCGCATATTCAATTCTGTCATAAGGGTTTCCGTCTTTTAAGCTTCCGTCAGTATTGTGAAAAAGATAACCTCTTGCAATTATGGTGAGTATTCTTCCGAGCCCTTCAAATTCAGTCAGGGTTTTAAAGCTGAACCTGCCGAGAAATGAAAGGTCTTTTTTGTTTATACAAAAGTATGAGGGCTTAGTAACATAGCTTTGAAACTCTTTCCATTCATTTGTCATTACCATAACCTCCACTTCTTCTTTTTTGTTTCCTCGGGCAGAATATTCCTGTCAAGGGTTAATCGTAATACGGTATCAGGTAAAACCTCAAGAGCAAACTTTCTTTTGCCGAGAGCTACAGCACACTTTACCACATCCTCGGGATTAAGTGACGGTGCGGCATTTCTTGTTCTTATGGGAAACATAATATGCTTGCAGTTGGAGATAATCTGATTTTTAGCATCGGCAGTATGCTTTATGCCCGAAACCATAGCCTTCAACTGAGGTGTATCGCCCTTTTGCGAAAGATAGTTTTTCTTCAGACTTCTGTTACGGTGCATATCATCAAAATCACTGATAACATCACCAAGCATACGGTATCCTCCGCATCTGAAATCACAGAAAAGACGGACCATATTCGCATCCCAAGTGCAGTCTGTAATTTCATAAAACTTCCGCACTCTTTCCTTGGGAGGTGTAAACTGCCAATCTCCTGCAATGAGCTGTTGTCTTGCCAAACGCACCTGATAACTGCTCATTTTATCAAAGGCGGAATAAATCTCATCAACAGAAAAATCCTTTTCCTGACCCCGTGACATAAGAATACGGTACACATCATTTTGTCGCTTCATATCTTTTTCAGTGTGAGTCAAAAAGCGTATTCTTTTAAGTGCAGTTTCATAATCGGATATCAGTGTCTTAACCTTTTCAAGAGTGTTACTGTCAAGCTTTTCTTTCCACTTAGGCTCTGAGGCAAAGGTAAAAAGCTCACTGTCTTTTGCAGGCTTGTCGGTTGCCTTTTCTGTTTGCATAGCCATACTGTAGGCATAATACGGAAGTTTTTCAAGATTTGATGTAATACTGTCCCAATTAGTGCAACCAAAGTATTTTGCCATCTTTTGTGATTTTGTAGGCTCATACCATTCGTCATTATCACCTTGGTCAAAAATATCCTTGTATTTCAAGAATCGGCTTCTTTTTATGTTCCTTGCTTCAAGGTACGCTGATAAATCAGGCTTGATACCGCTTTTGGCAGAGTCTATCTCAAGACCTGTAAGAATTGCGAGAGTTTCAACCTCTTCAAGAAAGGTTTTTCTTTCTTCGTCGGTAATGCTTTCGTCGTAAGCTATGACGCCTCTGCTGAGAGCCGCATTACTTATCTGACCTACGCGGGAAGAGAAGGTGGCTTTAACCGTAGCAAATCTTGCCTCCCAGTCATTTGCATCGGATACTAAAGGCTCGGCAGTGGGTATTTTGAGTACGGGAAGAATTGTACTGCTTCTTTTTACACAAGCGTTTACAAGAGGGTCTGCAACAGTTTTTATCATATCACCGTCATAGTCGGCTCCACCAAGGCGTTCGGGAATTAGAGAACATGAGTCAACCATTATTACATAGTGAATATGTGAAAGATACTTTTTACGAAGCTCTCCGACATCCTTTAATGGTATTGCAATAACCTCTTCATTCCTTGCTATGTGCGGACTGCGAAGAAGCGTATAGGTGTCATTTTCTTTGTACATAGGCATAGGTGCATACATCAGGTTATCGTGAAGCTGCTCTTTTTCGAGTCTGCAATATGCGGCTGTTTTACCTTCAGAGGTATAAACTATATATGCAAGAAGTTTCATAAGGTCATCGGAAAGATAACGGTTATCACCGGACACTAAAAGCTTGCCCATAGAATATTTATCCGCTATGCTTTCAGCTTTATCTGAAAGCTCTTTCTGAAACATAGGTTCACCAATAAAGAGAAGATTTTTGCGGATTATATCCGAATAAATATCATCTTTTCCGAGAAGATAATTTTTTCGTGTTTCTCGGTTACCGATAAAGCTGAAATATGCACTTTCTGTTGTTTTGGTAATCCAATTTTGCTTTTCTGCTTCAGGCGCTTCTTTCCATCCCAAAGGCAACTCGGCAGGACGGAATTCATCATTCATTATTGCAAGAGTATTGAGGAACTGATAATTAAGCTCTATAGTGTCGGGAGTATATTCTCTGTCCTTACCTGAAACATAAAGGGCATGCTTGTACTTTCTGCAACGGTACATATACTCTTTCCAAGAAAGACCGTTTCCTGTCATCCACCCAAAGCCCTTGAACATACTTTTGGTAAGGATAATATCAACATCTGCAGGTTTATGCTTGACACCGAAAATATCCGTGATAAACGGTACACCGAGCTCACTGAAAAGAGAAGCAAAATCCACTTCGTGAACTACACCCTTTATATACGGAAGACGAATCTGAAATGAGTGGTGTCCGGCTTCAAGTTTTCCTGCGAGTCTTGGTGAAATCAGACCTTCTCCGTCAAACTCCGTTATCTTAACATCTGTTTTCTTCTGTACTCTTGTGTACATACGTACAGCGTTATTTGTGCCGTCATCAGCTACGGTAATGATATCAACATCTTTTACAACCGATTCAGGATTATCAATAACAATAATTCTCTTTTCGGAAAGGATATCTTCATCGTCGTGTCTTTTGCCGCTTGTGAAAAGCAGAGCGTTATATGCATAAAGCTTACTGAGCTGACACTTGCCGATAGTCATACCAAGCATCATTCTTTCCTTAAGCGCCTCATAAATATCCGAGCGTACAAATGAAAGTCTGTTGTCACGGCTCATAGATGCAGAGCGTTCAAAGGCGATATATGTCATATCCTCTTTTCCGAAATTAAGCCTTATACCCTTTGGCTTGAACATCACTTTTGCGAGCTCCTGCAGTTCAAGGATTCTGCCGACAGGCATACGGTTAAATATACCGGAGAAATCAACATACACAAAAACATCACGGAGAGCCTCGCACAGAAGCTCACTGTTACGAAAATCATCACCGTAAATGATACACATAGCCTGATGAAAAATCGGGCAATCATCCTGCAGAGTATTTTCTTTGCGATATTCATTCGGGATAGATGTTGAATCAAAGCAGAAATCATATCCGTCGTCGGTTTTGCGGGCGGTTGAAATTATACTGAGTGCCGAAATTTCGGGTATCAGATACTTTTTGTTTTTCATACTGTTCTCCCTGATAATTATTGATTGTTTTCAGTATATCACAGGAAAATATATATTGCAATCATTATTATATTAACTGCCCCCACTAATTAGTTTTTGTGTGAAACAAAAAAGAGCAAAGAGGGCAAAACGGCAAAGAAAAACTGCCCTCACGGGGAGAGCAGTTACACACTAAATATTAAAGATACATTTCCAGCTCTAAACATTTCCATTCTTCGCCAAGAACGGTATAGGTTTCTGTCTTTTCCAAAACAACATCTTTAAATCCAACAGCTTTGTAACAGTAATAAGCAGATTCGTTGTTTTCAAAAACACCTAAAGAAACCTTTTTAGCACCATAGATTTCTTTTGCAAATTTTAATCCTAACTGAAGCATTGCTTTGCCGTAGCCTTTGCCACGCTTTGCAGGGTCAACAACTACAAAACCAAATCTCAGTTCGTCAAAGCTGTCTGATGGTCTTCTCATTGTGAAAAATCCTACAACCGCATCATCTTCAATGGCAGTAAAAGCCATAAGATTTTCAACGAAGCCGAATTTCTTTTTGCTTATAGGATACTTACCCATAACACCTGCGGACCACTTGTAAAATGACATTTTATCCTTGCTCCAAGAAAGTATTGTATCTGCATCATTTTTATTATAAGGTCTTAATCTTAACATATTTATCCCTTCTTCAATAAGTTTTTAAGAGGTTTGAAATTCAAGGATGTATCAATATATTCTTCTATGTATTCTCCGTCTTTCCAATACGATTTCAAACCAAATGCCTCAATATTATGATAAGAAGCATCGCTTGTAATAAGTCTATATTCATTATCTACGATTTCAAGTGCTGTGCAATTTGACATTGACAAGCCAATTTGCTCGCTTGTCTTCAATAGCTCTTTCACATTATCAAGTCTGCCTTTTTCATCACAATGAGGCACAAATAATCCGTCAACGAAACCCAAACATTCAACACCAATCAACGGTTGGTCATCACCATACTTGATTTTAAGAGAGTCAGAAGAACATTCTTTAAACCAACAGTTAGCACCTGCAGAAACACCGCACATTACTTTACCGTCAATCCAAGCTTGTTTCAAAATTTTATCAAAACCTGTTTCTTTCCAAAGTTTAATCATATCAAGTGTGTTTCCACCACCTTCAAATATGATGTCAGCCCAGTCAACAAGGCTTTTCACAAGTTCGGTATTAGTTAATTCGCTACTCTTTAAATCTTTGCAGACACAACCATACTTTTCTCCGTAAATATCAACCATTACCTGAAAATAACTTTCTTGTCTTTCCAATGGTTGTGCGTGAGCAATTAAAAGAAAGTTTGGATGTTCTTTGCCAGTAAGTCTAATTGTTTCTTTATCTTGATTTGCAAGTTCGTATGGATAGCGTGTACCGTCAGAACGCTTTCTTCCGTTTTCGCCGCCACCAATAGCGACTATTTTTCTGCTCATTATGATTTCACCTCGATTTTGATAATTATATCACATCAACACCACAAATTTCAATCAGTTTACATACACTTGTCACCTCAAAAGTAGCAGGTGTTTTTTTATACCCAAAAGCCTAAATTCCGGTATACGAATACTGCGTCATATTTTTGGTAAAAGGGTCGTTGTGACCCTTTAGCAACTGATAATTTGCTTTTCCCAATGGGCAATGAGTGCCCATTGGAATCTTCGCATCAGGTAATTCTAGCAGGTGACAAACATTGTCACCTACTAACTTTACATATAAAAAATTTTAGAAAGGAGTGTTTATCTTCAACATTCGTGACAGACCTATTTTCCCATCGCACCCGTAGAGGGTGCTTTTTTTATGCCCAAATTTATTATCAAACAAAATTCTAATTTATGGAGGAAATCTAAATGAAAAAATTTAATGATGTAATCATCATCGGTGTTGACCACGGATACGGCAACATCAAAACTGCAAACCACTGCTTCAGAACAGGCATTACGGCTTACGATTCAGAGCCGCATTTCACAAAGGATATGCTTGTTTACGGTGGAAAGTTCTATCTTATCGGTGAGGGACATAAGGAGTTTCTTCCCGACAAAATCAAAGACGAGGACTATTATGCCCTCACACTTGTGGCTATTGCAAAAGAGTTAAGTTCAGAAGACTTAACTGAAGCAACTGTTCACATTGCGGCAGGTCTGCCCCTCACTTGGACAGCAGGTCAGAAAGAAAGCTTCAAAACCTATCTCACAAAGAATGAAGAAGTATCTTTCACTTGGCAGCATAAGGACTACAAAATAAAAATCGCAGGTGCGAGTATCTATCCTCAGGGGTATGCGGCGGTTTCACAGTTTGCAACCAAAATTGACGGTGTAAACCTTGTCGCTGACATTGGCAACGGCACAATGAATGTTCTTTATGTTATTAATGGCAGACCGCAATCAGAAAGAATGTACACGGAAAAGTTCGGCACTCACTTCTGTACAGTTGATATCCGTGAAGCATTTTTAAGAAAAACGCAGAGAGAAATCAATGAGCATATCATTGATGAGGTGCTTTGTAAGGGTACTGCAAATATTGTTCAGTCGGATATGAAGATTATCAAGTCAGAGGTACAGAAATATGTGGCTGAAATCTTCCACAGGCTCCGTGACCACGGGTATGATGAAAACACTATGACGCTGTATATCACTGGCGGTGGCGGTTGCCTTGTAAAGAATTTCTACAAGTACAATGCAGACCGTGTGCGTTTTGTTGATGACATCTGTGCGGCGGCAAAGGGTTATGAGTATCTTGCCGAAACTATGATGAGTATGGGTAGGATATGAGTGAGTAGCGCATAAATGTCCGCTTTAATTTAGGCGACACAGAGCACACGGCAATCATTGATTATCTGAACAGCCTTGATAAGGAAAAGCACAAGTCAAGAAATCAGTTTATCATTGATGCGATAAAATCAGCCATTGCTTATGAAGAGAAGCAGACATCAGATGATGAGCTGCTTAACAAATTCAGGGAGATTCTTAAGGAGGAGCTAACCAACATTTCAGTTGTTACGTCAGTTACTCTTTCTTCGGTTGGTATTGATATGGAATTGACAGAGGAGCAGAAGCTGAAAAATGATGCAGAGGCATTGGCATTTCTTGATATGTTTTAACGGTGCGAAAACATTCGGATTTTGGAGCCACAGAGGAAAACACAATAAAAAACGGCACCGCTTACGGTGCCAACAGATGGGAGGTGATATTTGATGACTGATAACGAGAAAAAACTGATACAAGCCAAGCACAGACTTGAGCAGGCTGAAAACCGCAACCGTAAAAAGGAACGCACAGAGCGAAACCACAGACTTATTGTAGAAGGTGCAATTTTGGAGAAGCTTTTACCTGAAATCAAGACGATGAACTTTACTGATATCGAGGGGTATTTACGGGAAAAGCTAAACTAAAGGCTTATATATTCCCTTAAGGGCGCACTTACTCACCACCGTAAGGTGGTGCAGTGCGCTCTCCGAGGGTATATACGAAAAATCATTATTGTTTCTCAACTGTGACCGCATATTCTTTAGATAGCAGATTAGGTATGCAAATATCTCTTCTTAAATCAAAATCTTTAACTGCATTTTTTAGAGTTCGCATTGGTGTAGTTGTGGATATATCTTGTAATGTCTTTGCTGATTCTTCTAAGCAACGTGTTACTTCTGTGCCTAGATTTTTAGACAGGTAATAATCTTCCGTGTATAAAAAGATAATTCGATTAATGATTTCAAGTCTATTTTCTTGAGTAGCATTTTTTATATAATTCTCAAATTGCGAATATCGTTCACTTTCAGAGTCTAAAAACATTATTACGGCTGTTGAATCTTTCAAAGGAAAGATTGCTAAATGCAAATACTCTATATTATAACTTTTTTTAGGATTATAGATATCATTAATAACTTCGCCATTTACACCTGTAATTAAAGCAACCATTCCTTGATAAGCAATTGGTGTAGTAATTTCTAATTTATCGTAAGAGACCAATCGTATCCAATTGTTTTGTGATGATAGATATTCTTTTGCTTTGTAGAAAACGCTATAACACTCTTCAATATCTGTTTTTCTTGCTTTTATTTGAGCATTAAAAAAGATACTTGCAAAAAAAGACAAAAAAGGATTTCTCTCTTTTATCAAAGCCTTTGAAGCTTCAAACATTTCTACTTCCATTTCATGTTTATAAATGTCTCTCAAAGAATTTTTTAATGCTATCTGATTTAAGGTTGTGTTTGATAATTCTGCATTATATGCTGATTCATTTTCATAGTTTTGAAAAACAGAGCCATCACAAGGTCTGCAGATAATATGAAATACTCCTGCATTGCTCACACCGGAATCTTTGTTAAGTATTTCCGTATCAATTAAAGTATTAATAGAATTAACTTTTCCGTTCCATGCAATATTATCCAAACAAAATTCAGGAATGGCATGTGATTTACAGAACCCTCCAACTTTACCGCATAATAAACACTCTTTATGTCTTGAGTTTTCTCTTGCATTTTTAATTTGTTGGCTTAACATTTTGCGAAATTCTATTATTTCTTCTGAAGATAAACCTTCTGTAGTCATATCAATAGTATTAATTTTTATCACTCCAATCGGTTAATCATGCCCTATTTTAATGTGAATCGAAGACAATTTCTATATCATCTTTGCTTGCTTTTATACGCACATTTCCACCAATCGGGAAAGTGATAATTGGGAAGATATGACCGAAATCAACACCGAAAATCACGGGAATATTAGTTGGTGCTTTATCTCGAATGATATCGGTAATGCGTTCCAACGTCATGCCGCAACTTTTATCAAAGCGTCCGAACACGATACCTCTTACGGTATCTGCACCTTCAATCTGCAGCAACGACTGCAAGTTACGTTCAAACTCGTAGCTGAAATATTCGCCCATAATATTATCATCTTCAATAAACAACACTTTATTGCGGATGTTAGGCATATACGATGTACCCTGCAACAAATTGATAGTACAAAGGTTGCCACCAATAACAGCTCCCTCGCACATACCTTCTTGAAGAATAGTATATTGTTTTGCAGTTTTTGAAGGAGTAATACGGAGTGGCTCGTCTTTTGTCAAACAATCCAAAAATGCTTTTCTTGTATATTCAGGTTCGCCGTCAAAACCAAAAGTGCAGTAGTGCGGACCGCTATATGTCACAAGACCGGTTTTGGCATAAATGGCATTTTCCAAGATTGTAATGTCTGAGTATCCACAAAGAATTTTAGGGCTTTGGGCAATCAAATCGTAGTCAAGGTACGGAAGAAGCTGATTGGCATTAAATCCGCCTACGCTAGTAATAATCATTTTAACATTTGGGTCTCGAAATGCCTCATGTAAATCTTCAACACGAGATGCAATGCTTGAAGATTGATATCTATCGAGTTCACGACAGTTTTTTGAAAATGTCAGATTGAATCCTGATTTCTTCCAGAAGCTCATCGCATGATGGTGCGTTTTCTCCCAAATTATAGCTTGACTTCTTGATGGTGCGACTACACGAATTTCGTCACCGGGTTGCAATTTGTTTGCAATCATACGATTTACCTCCTTGTAAAGATTTCTTCGCTATATATAGCTTTTTATAATTATAACATAATTCAACCAATAAAAACAATCACTAAACAAAAGAAAGGACGGTGATACCCGCAATTTATCACCTTGAAGCCAAAATCATAACCCGTGGAGTTGGTCGCTCAGCCGTAGCCGCAAGTGCATATATGAGCTGCAGTGAAATCACTAACGAGTATGACGGCGTAAAACACGATTACACACGAAAAGGCGGTCTTGTCTACGAGAGAATCTTTCTGCCGTCACACGCTCCGCCTGAATGGTGCGACAGAAGTAAACTATGGAATGCAGTTGAAGAAACAGAGAAAACAAGAGACAGGCGTTTGGCAAGAGAATTCATTGTTGCTCTGCCTGTTGAAATCAGCCGTGAAAGGCAGATTGCAGAGGCAGAAGAATTCGCAAAGGCTCTTGCAGATGACGGAATGTGCGTTGATGTCTGTATTCACGATACGGGCGAAGGCAATCCTCACGCTCACATTATGGCAACTGTCAGACCGTTAAATCCTAACGGTACTTGGCAAGGAAAAACAGAAAAAGAATATCTATGTATCAGAGACGGTAAGGAGCAAGGCTTTACCGCCTCTGAATTTTTATGTGCAAAAAATGGCGGTTGGGAAAAGCAGTATCAGTATTATGTTGACGGTAAGAAGGTCTATCTTCCACCGTCAAAGGCTGACGGCTATGAGAGAGTAAACAAATACCCGAAAAGCACAAAATACGGCAGGCAGAATCCCATAAGCGAGCGTTGGAACAGTTATGTGAATGGAGAAAGCTGTGGGCAGATATTGTAAACCGAGATTTAGAAGAAAAGAACATTGAGCCTATTGACCACCGTAGCTTTGCGGCAAGAGGAATCTTATTGCAACCGACAATTCACGAGGGTGTTTCAAACAAGAAGATGAAGAAGAAAGGCAAAGTCACACAGAGAATGAGAATCAACATTCTTATCCGTAAAGATAACAGTCTGATTATCAGCCTTCGCAAAACTGTCCAGGCACTCACAGAGCTTGTTATTACTGCGGCAAAGCTACTAATACCAGCACTTGCAGATGCTCTTGAAGGTATCCGTGTCGGTATGATTATCCTTGAATGTGAAAGAAAGAGCATTAACAAAATGAAGCATCAGGCTATGAACGAGGTCCGTGATGCTGATGAGTTTTATGTGTACTTTCATAAGTTACAAGAGGATATTAAATCCACCGAAGAAAAGCTTAAGGAAGCAAAGAAGAAGCTGAAGCTTACTCCCAAGGTTATGAAGCAGAAATATAATGCGGCAAGATGTGGTGTTGAGCATTATGAATTTGAGCTTAAGGAACTGAAATTTAAAATACAGAGTATTCTCTCACAAAATGAATGTGAAACCGAACAGGATATTATTAATGCAAAGTCATATTTTGAGAAAATGCGTCGGTTTGAAATTCCAAAGCTTAAAGCCGAGGAAAAGAGAATGGAAGCAGAAATTCAAAAGACACTTACTCAGTACCAAGAAACTGTAAAACAGGCTGATGAAACAGATGCAGAAGAGCTGAAAGCCGAAAGGATGAAAATACGCCCCGAAAAAGAGAAAGAGGCACGGCAAAAGGCTAAATCAGATTACAACATCAGCGAATACGATTTCAACCGAAGCGTTGATACCGTTTCAAAGCTTATAGGTGAGCCGCCACCTAATTATCTTACCAAGGCTGAAATAGCAAGGCAGGTAGAATATGACCTCTATGTTAAACAGCAGGAAGAAAGACAGCGGCAAATTGCAGAACAGCGTAATAACCGTAACAACAAAAATATTAAGAATAAAAATGAAAGGAGCCGATAAAATGGCTAACAAAAAGTTAAAAGCACCGGTAAATATCCCGGTAGAAAAAATTCATCCCTTTGAGGGACATCCGTATAAGGTTTTAGATAATGATGAGATGAACACTCTTATTGAGAGCATACAGCAGAAAGGCGTTATCTCACCCATTGTCGTAAGACCTTTAGAAAATACAACAGATGAATACGAGATTATATCAGGACACAGAAGACTGAGAGCATCAGTGAAAGCAGGGCTGGAAACAGTGCCTGCTTTAATTTATGCCGTAAGCAGAGATGAAGCGGCTATTATGCTCGTTGACAGCAATCTGCACCGTGAGCATATTCTTCCGAGTGAACGAGCCTTTGCCTACAAACTCAAATCAGAGGCTTTGAAGCACCAAGGTAAACGTACAGACTTAACTTCGGTGCAAGTTGCAGCGAAGTTATCAACAGGACAGATAGCCGCAACAGAAAATATCAGTAAAGATACAGTTAAAAGGTATATCCGTCTGACTTATCTTATCCCCGAACTGCTTGAAATGATGGACGAAGATAAAATCGCTTTGTCCGTCGGTGTTGAGCTTTCGTTCCTTGATGACCAGTTGCAGTATGATTTGCTTCGAGTAATTGAGGAGTTTGATTGTACACCGTCATATTCTCAGGCTTGGCATATGCACAGAGATTTCAATTCAGGCACACTTACTGCAGAAAGCATTGAAGACAGGCTTATGGCAGAAAAGCCGAATCAGAAGGCTATGTTCAAACTTCCGCTTGAACAGGTGCAGAAATTCTATCCGAATGCCAACAAACAACAGCTTGAAGATTATGTTATGAAAGCCTGTGAGTATTACAACAAGGCTTTACAGCGTCAGCGAAACAGAAACAGTAGGGATGCGAGGTGATGCGAATGAAGTTTATTGATACCATCAAATATATTATCTATTATATTGTCACCGATATCCGTGGAGAATTCTCTTTCACTCCCGTTGATTACAGTAAAATTGAACTACCGAAAGAGGTTCTTGATTCTTTTGCTTCGGCTATGATTCCCGAAATCAAAAAGTTTTACGAAAGCGATTTCGGGAAAGAGTATTTTAAAAAGTGGCTAGAAAAGCATCCTGAGTATGCTTAATATACAGCTCCCCGATATTTTACAGTATCGGGGAGCTTCACACATTCGACAAAGAAAATAAATATAAATAAAATTAAAATAACAAATTCAGGAGGATTAAAATGAATGTAGTTATATATGCCCGTTTCTCTTGCAAAAGACAGACGGAGCAATCAATTGAAGGACAGTTAAAAACCTGTTATGAATATGCGGCGGCTCATAATTATACGGTAGTCGGCGAGTATATAGACCGAGCGCAAAGCGGTACCTCTGACAACCGTTCGGACTTCCAGCGAATGATTACCGACAGTGAAAAACACACCTTTGAGGGTGTGCTTGTTTATCAGCTTGACCGTTTTGCCCGTAACAGATATGACAGTGCAATTTATAAGGCAAAGCTCAAAAAGAACGGTGTAAGGGTGTTCTCGGCTAAAGAAAATATCACCGAGGATGCATCGGGTATTCTTGTCGAAGGCTTGCTTGAAAGTATGGCTGAGTATTATTCCGTTGAGCTTGCACAGAAGATAAACCGTGGTCTTGCAATCAATGCAGAAAAGTGTCTGTCGAACGGCAGTAATCCAGGACTCGGCTTTAAGGTAAACAAGAAAGACCGAACCTTTTATGTTGATAAGGATGAAGCGGCAATCGTCAGAGAAATCTATGAACGCTATGCCCGTGGCGAGCCTAAAGTCGAAATAATAAAAGACCTTAACAGACGGCACATTAAAACCTCAATAGGTAATGAGTTCAGTTTCACAAGCTTGACAAGACTTTTAAGCAACAAACGCTATATCGGCTATTATTTATACAGCGGAAAGGAGACTCCCCGTGGTATGCCGAGAATCATTGAAGATGATTTATACTATCGGGTACAGGAGATTTTGAACAGGAACAAGAGAGCACAGGCAAAAACAAAGGGTGACGATGCCTATATTTTAACCACCAAGCTTTTCTGCGGTCATTGTAAGGAGATGATGATTGGTGTATGCGGTACGGGTAAGTCGGGAGCTGTATATCACTATTATGTCTGCAAGAGTGCAAGGAAAAAGAAATGTGAAAAGAAGTCTATCGGAAAACAACTGATTGAAGACCTTGTTATTAACGAGTGCCTTAAAATGCTGACGGATGAAAAAATGCAATATATAGCAAAAAAGATTTCAGAAGAGTGCAACAGAAATCCCGACAACCTCTCTATCAAAAATCTAAAAAGTTCAATCAAGGAAATTGATGAAGCCATTGAAAATATGTGGTTGTCCATTGAAAAAGGCGGAGATGCGGTAGCACTTACAGAGCGAATCAATCGCCGTCAGGCAGAAAAAGAAGAGCTCGTGGAACAACTCGCTATTGAACAGAATAAGCGAGTACTTCTCAGTGAAACTCAAATATTGGCCTTCCTCAATTATGTCTGTGAGATGCCCGGTGATGATATGGCAAAACGCAGAGCAATCATAAATATCTTCGTTCATTCGGTTTATCTTTATGATGACCATCTGACGCTGATTATCAACGCAAGCAATAAGCCTGTCACCATAGATGAC
>JAZQHB010000066.1:0-4109 GCA_045540355.1 Acutalibacteraceae bacterium
ATTTTTTTGTGATATATTATTCGAGCGTTCAGTTCGCTGGTGTAGCTCAGTTGGTAGAGCAGCTGATTTGTAATCAGCAGGTCGGGGGTTCGAGTCCGTCCACCAGCTCCAATTTTATATGGGTAGGTTCCCGAGTGGCCAAAGGGAGCAGACTGTAAATCTGCCGTCGACGACTTCGGTGGTTCGAATCCACCCCTGCCCACCATTTCGAGTGTTCATAACGGATTTCGTATGAACACTCGACTTTTTTATTTAATTTCATAGTATCTTCAGTATGTATCGAGCAGGTTTTAAGCCTGCTCTTTTTTGTTATGCAGTGAGATATTCAACTGCTACGCCCTGACGGGTATCTGCTTTGTAATTATCTGCATTTGACGGAATTTCAATATATCCCACAAAGCGGTAATGAATTACAATACGTTGTGTTCTGTTTTTGCCTGTACCTTCGGTTTCATAAATGTCAATGTGGTCAATAAGCTCGTGAAGTAGTGGTGCCGTTAAGGTTTCCATTTCCATAAACTTGCGAACCGCAGAAACAAAGAGTTCTTTTTCCTTTTCTTTGTTGTTGAGCTGCTCCTGCTGTTCCCTGAGCTTTAAAATCTTTGTCCTTAATTCAAGTCGTTCCTCTTCATACTTTCTTGACATATGCATAAACCACTCGTCAGTTACCTTGCCGTCCATATTATCATCATACAGTTTTTCGTAATTTCTCTCAACCTTTGCATTTCTGCTAACAAGTCTTTCGAGCTCGGTTTTTAGATATTTCTCCTCGGAAAGCTTGTCACTGTTGGTTTTTCGTGCAAGGATTTCGGCAAAGCGTTCCTCGTTATGCCTTATACAAGCTGACATCTTTTTTAGCTCAAGCATAACAATCTGCTCAATAGCATCTGCTCTCACATAATGTCTGTGCTGACAGCTGCCTCTGTAATCCTTTACATAATTACTGCAACTGAAATAGTGAATATCCTTGTTGCGTGTATTCACATGATACCATAGCTTATGCCCACATTCGGCACAGACGAGAAAATCGCAGAAGATATTCTTGTCACCGTTTTCTGGCTTCGGGTCTCTGCGTTTACATTTCTTGATAAGAGCCTGTACCGCTTCAAAGGTTTCACGGTCAATAATAGGCTCGTGTACATCCCTGAAGATTTTCCAATTTTCTTCGGGATTCTGAAGCCTTTTCTTGTTCTTGAAGCTCTTGGAGTAGGTTTTGAAGTTTACAACATCACCGCAATATTCCTGACGGATAAGAATCTGACCTATGGTGGAGCTTTTCCACTTATACGGGTTAGGCTGTATCTTTTTACCGCCTCTGCCTATGCCTCGCTCCTGCCAATATGAAGTGCAGTTCTTAATTCCTCTGTCCTGCAGGGTTCTTGCAATTTTATCCTGACCGTAGCCTTCAAGATAAAGCCTGAATATTTCTCTCACAACACTTGCCGCCTCGTGTTCAATAATCCACCTTTTAGGATTTTGAGGGTCTTTCATATATCCGTAAGGCGGTTGAGATAACGGTTCACCCATATTACCTCTTATTCTTTTGGCAGAGCGTACCTTCTTTGAAATATCTCTTGCATACATCTCGTTCATAACATTTTTGAACGGGATGATTTCATTATCTCCGTCAGCACTGTCAACAAGGTCAGTTATGGCAATAAAGCGGATATTGTTTTCGGGGAAATATGATTCAGTGTAAAGACCGACTTCAACATAATTTCTTCCGAATCGTGACATATCCTTTACGATAATGGTTGAGATATATCCCGCCTCAACATCCTCCATCATTCGCTTGAAATCGGGACGGTTGAAATTTGTTCCCGTAAATCCGTCATCTACATAAAACCTTGTGTTTTCAAAGCCTTTTTCCTTAGCGTATCGGGCAAGCATAAGCTTCTGATTTTCGATTGAATTGCTCTCCTTATCGCTTCCGTCATCACGAGAAAGACGACAGTAAAGAGCTGTAATTCCTAAATTGTTTGACTGCATTAGTCCTCCTTTCCGGCAGTCGTCACATATTCTGATTCAATTTTATCTATACCAGGCACCAATGTCAAATGTGCGAAATCACTGCCGACATATTTTTGCACTTTGTCATCTATGGTGTTTTCAAGATTACAGATATTGCCAGGTGCAAACGAAGAAGAAACCTTGTAAAGTACACCACCGATTACATATTCCTCCTCACCGATAAATCCGCAAAAGTCACTAATTTTCTTTATCATCTCGCACCTCTGTCTTTCTTTCGCATAAGGGCTTTTCCGTAATACTCAACAGCCTTTGCAAGAAATTCTTCTTTTTCCTTTACTGTTGCATTGGATTTTATATATTTGTTTATGCTCTCCTCGGGAATTTTTACCATTTGCACCTGATTGGGTTTGGGCTGCTTCATCATACAAAGAATTGTACCCACATCAAGATTTCCCTCTTGTTCCAGCTTTTTCAATTTCTGTGCCTGAGCGAGTGACGGCGTACATATCTCTTTCTCAATAACCTCGGCAATAAAGTTCTGATGACCTTGGCTGAGATATGAAAGCTCAACAGCAGGACCGAATGCAATTTTACCGCTATCTAACATTGAAAGAAGCCTTGGTATGAGCTTTGTCAGACGGATATATCTCTTAACCTGAGAAGCACTGTCTTCTTCCGAGATTTTCTCCGCAGATAACTTCGGTCCGACTTGGTCCGAAGTTAAATCTGTGCGTTTGCCTTGCTTTTTAAGAGCCTCCATTTTCATTTTATATGCAAAAGCCTTTTCTGAGTACAGTATATGCTCTCGGTGCAGATTACTGTCAACGAGTATAATGTCTGCTTCCTCTTTACTTATGTCCAACACAACTACGGGAATCTCCGTCATCTCAAGTCTTGTTGCTGCAAGGTATCTTCTGTGTCCTGATATGATTTCAAACACATCTGCCTTATCGTCCTTTCGCACCATCAAAGGCTGAATAATACCGTTTTCACGGATACTGTCCTCCAACGGCTTCATATCCTCCTCACGGTATTTATACGGATTTTTGAGATTCGGTACAATGCTACCTACAGCCATATTTACGATTTCAGTTGTCTGAGGCTTTACCGCCTCTGTTTCTTCTGTTTTTCCAAACAGTTCTTCAATAAAATCTTCTTTATTCATTTATCTATTCCTTTCATATTTCTTAGATTTTGTTCTTCCTTTAGCCTGATTTACCAACTCGTCAATTTTCTCCTTACCGAAGAACCTTTGTAAGAGAGAATAATCCTTGACCTGCCGGATAAGTGACCTGTTCTGTTCACGAAGCTCACTGTTTTCCTTTGCAAGAATTGAAACCCGTCGCTGTAAACTGCTGTTATGGCCTCTTGCTGTTATTCGTGCTTCAACTGCTTTCAGGTATTTTGCGAATACTGTTTTCACAAGGGCTTTCAGTTTTGCTATCAACGGCTCTGCATATTTTGTTTTATACGCTTTGGCTGTCATAAGCGGTGTCGGCTCGGGTAATGTGAACTCATTACTGTTTAATTGCTCTATTAGATTTTCAATACCTCTGCCGTCATCATAGGTTTCAATCTGCTCTCTGACTGCTTTAAGTTCACCTTGCTTTTCGGCTATTTCTTCCGTAAGAGCTTCAACCTCTTGACTACGCATTTTCTTTTCATAATCAAGAACCGACAGATGCTTTTCGTGAGTACCTTTCTGTTCCCACTCTACACCGTATCTCTCCATAATTTTTGAAAGTTCCTCTTTTTCAGACAGTACCCATTGATTCCACTCTGTATCGCCACGAGTACCACCCTTGAAGCCTTGCTTTGCAAGAGCTTGTTTTAATGATACTCTTGTTTCAAGACCTCGTTTACTGCCGGTTGTAAATGGTACAAAGTCAATATGCAGATGAGGTGTAGCTTCATCCATATGAAGATGTGCAGAGAAAACACGGAGATTAGGATTTCTTTCCTGAAATGTTTTGATATATTCAGTCAGTATTTTTTCAGCAAGTCTGCCTTCATCTGTTTCTGCATTCATATCATCCTTATTACCGATTTGCAGGATAACTTCGTGAAAAGGTTTTTCCTGTTTACCTGACACTATCTTTTTATAGTAATCATCTATTCTTCGGTCAGTTCTGTTTTGT
>JAZQHB010000067.1:0-3782 GCA_045540355.1 Acutalibacteraceae bacterium
GTGAGCCTTCACGATAGCCTTGTGGAACAGTTTTCAAGCTCTCCTGTGTTGTTCTTATAACTGTTGGAAGTGTCATAATTACAAGTGTGAGTGAGCCTGCCAAAAGGCTCGTGCCGAGAGAGAAGAACTGCACAAATATCAGCATACCTACCAAGCCATAGATAATTGACGGAATACCCGAAAGCGTTTCGGTTGCAAGCTCAATTATATGGACAACCTTTTTGTTTTCTGCATATTCGTTTAAGTAAATAGCTGCTCCGACACCGATAGGCAGTACAATAACAAGTGTTATTAAAATAATATATATGGTATTTAATATGTTCGGAAGTATGCCGACAGTTTCACGGATGAGGCTTGGTTTTGATGTAAGAAATTGGGGTGTTATATGAGGTAAACCTCTATATAAGATATATCCTATAAGACCGAGAAGAATAAGGCATATAATTCCTGCCGATAAGTACATCAAAATGTTTAAGATAGCACATTTTATTTTTCTTGATGTTGATATTTTATCTTGCATACGCTCACTCCTTATCCTTTTTTACTATAAGATTTAACACAAGGTTGATTATCAATATAAACACGAACA
This sequence comes from Acutalibacteraceae bacterium, assembly GCA_045540355.1. Lineage (GTDB taxonomy): Bacteria > Bacillota > Clostridia > Oscillospirales > Acutalibacteraceae > RGIG2945. Next base: position 590 of record JAZQHB010000067.1, read on the forward strand.
GCACTAATGCGATAGAGAAAAGTGCTTCACGCTGAAGTCCTGATGAATATGACATTTCACTTGCAACCGCTGTTGTAAGAAAACGCACACTTTTGAAAAATCCGGGCATATTCGCAACATTACCCGATACCATCATAACCGCCATTGCTTCGCCGATGCTTCTGCCGATACCAAGCACAACAGAAGTAAGTATTCCGCTTTTTGCTGCCGGAACAATTACCTTAAAAACGGTCTCGGTTTTGGTTGCACCAAGTGCAAGTGATGCTTCTTCGTATTCTTTCGGTACGGCTCTTATTGCAGTTTCAGATACTGATATTACTGACGGTAATATCATAACTGTTAATACGATAATTGCCGAGAATAAATTTGCTCCGTCCGGCAAATTGAAGGCTTCACGCACAAGAGGTACAATTATAATCATACCAACAAGACCGTAAACAACTGACGGTATTCCCGAAAGCAAGTCAACACTTGTACGAACTGTTTTTGCTATCGATGTCTTCGCCATTTTTGCAACGAATATTGCACACATAAGACCAAGCGGTACACCGATTATTATTGCACCGAGCGTTCCATACACCGAAGTTAAAATAAAAGGTAAAATGCCGTAAGACGGAGGTGTGGCAGTTGATGCCCACTCCGTCCCGAATAAAAAGTCTGTGATGCCGATTTTGCCAATGGCAGGCATACCTGAAAAACATAAAAACCCGGTAATGAGAATGACGAAAGCAACAGCTAAAAATCCGCAAAATGTGAAAATTATATTCATTGTTTTTTCAACAAAATTTGCTGCTTTTTTTATCCTGTTCATTCTTCTTGTCTCCTTATCTTGCTACGGGTACTGCTCCTGCTTTTACAATTAAATCGTCAGCCGCTTCAGATGTTGCAAAGTCAAAAAATGCTTTTGCGGTTTCGGGAAGCTCTTCATTTTTCTTTGTCACGAAGATGAAGTTACGCGCAAGCTTGTATGTGCCGTTCTGGATTGTTTCTGTTGTAGGCGTTATACCCTCAATGTCAATCATCTTAACTGTGTCCTTTACGGATGCAACGGAAGCATAGCCGATTGCGTTGGGGTTAGATGCTACTGTCTGCACAACATCACCTGTTGAGGTAAGTTCCTGTGAATATTTGCACAAATCTTCTGTATCGGTGATTGATTCAAAGCCATCTCTTGTGCCGGATGCTGCTTCTCTTCCGATAAGTACAACGGGTGCGTCAGCTCCGCCAACTTCGCTCCAATTTGTAATCTCGCCTTTGTATAGTGCTGCAATCTGTTCAATCGCAAGGTCAGCTACGGGGTTTTCGGGATTTACAATTACTGCAATACCATCAATAGCGACTACTGTTCCGTTAATCTCTTCTTTTTCTTCGTCTTTCAAATCACGAGAAGAGAGTCCGATGTCGCATCTTCCTTCAATTACCGCCTGAATACCGCTGCCTGAACCTGTCGGGTTATAAGTAACCTTCACATCTGAATTTTCTTCCATATAAGCTTCAGAAAGATAACCGATAACCTTTTCCATCGAGGTTGAACCGTCTGTGGCAACTGTGCCACCACTACTTGCACCTTTGTTTGTTCCGCAACCTGTAAAAAAACAAGCCGCCAAAACTACTACTGTCAAAATACTTATGATTTTCTTCATCAAAATCACTCTCCTTAAAATTTTTTCTTTTCTTTTTGACTACGGTATCAGTTTAACATAGTATATGTAAACTCTAAAAGCAAATGTATGTTAATTGTAAGTTAAGAAAATTGCCCAACCAAATCAACAAGACATAACTGCTTAATTTAATAATCATTTTACAGTTATCTTGATGCTTTATCTCTCGGATAAGGGATAAATAGAGTTATTATAATAAGCATTGCATGACAATTTGTCCGGATTTTGCAAAACAAAATGCAACACCTGTCTGCATCTATAATCTATACGCTTAAAATTATAAATTACATAAACAAATGTTGCATTTCAGTTTGCAATTGAACTTAAACAATTAACTTCTTTATTATTTCTTCCAAAATGACAGGATTTGCCTTTCCTGCTGTTTTGCCCATAGCCTGCCCCATAAGAGCCTCAAACGCTTTCACTTTGCCTCTTTTGTAATCAGTAACGAGTTTCTCGCTGTTCTTCAAAACTTCATTAGCAATATCCGCAAGTATTTCACGGTCATTGATTTGTGTAAGCCCTTCTTTTTCAACGATAGCTTTAGGATCAAAGTCTTCCTTCCACATTCTACTAAGTAATCGCTTTACTGTGGACGAATTAATAATCTGCTCACCGAATAGTGTCGCAAGATTAGCCAAATTCTCAGCTGCAATTGGACAGAAAAATTCGTCTTTGTTGAGCCTCATTATTTCCGTTATAAAAATGTTTGCGACAATTTTATGGTACTTGGTATATTGGACAACTTCTTCAAAATAACTTGCCATACTCGGTTCAGCTAACAATGCATCACTGTCATATGCTGTAAGCCCGTAAACTTTTATATACCTTTCCTTTTTGTTATCAGGAAGTTCAGAAATAGTGCTTTTTATTATTTCTATTTCATCATCTGTGAGTTCTATTGGAGGTAAATCGGGGTCAGGGAAATATCTGTAATCGTTTGCGTTTTCTTTTGACCTCATAGTATAAGTTTTACCAGTTTCCTGATCAAACTTTCTCGTTTCCTGAACTATTTTTTCTCCAGATTCTATTGCGTTAATTTGCCTTCTATACTCATACTCAATAGCTTGTACAACATAATTAAATGAGTTAATATTTTTCATTTCAGTTCTGGTTCCAAATGCTTCGGTTCCTTTTTCACGGACGGAAAGGTTTACATCACATCTGAATGAACCCTCATTTTTTTTACAATCTGAAATTCCGGTATAAAGGATAATGGCGCGGAGTTTCTGCAGATATGCTTTTGCTTCCTCCGCCGAGCGTATATCCGGTTCGGAAACTATTTCAATAAGCGGAACACCACAGCGGTTGCAGTCAATCATAGTTCCGTGAACATCATCATGCACAAGCTTTCCGGCATCCTCCTCAATATGAATTCTCGTTATACCGATTCGTTTTGAGCCTGATTCTGTTTCGATATCAAGATAACCGTGCTCGCATAAAGGCAGGTCAAATTGACTAATCTGATATGCTTTGGGAAGGTCCGGATAGAAGTAGTTTTTTCTGTCCTGCTTTGAAAAGTTTGCTATTTT
>JAZQHB010000068.1:0-17843 GCA_045540355.1 Acutalibacteraceae bacterium
TCTCGCCGTACCTCTGTACGCCTTCGGGCAAACAAAATCAAGCCTTACGCCTTGATTTTGCTCGGTTTGTCCGTTCTTCATCTTTTTTTCCTATCCCCTAAAAATGAGCTGTAAAAAAACGAAAGTTTTTTTACAGCCCCTTAATAATTCAGATTACAATTTTATATTTTATTCAAAAAAACCTTTTTTGCCCATCTTCTCAAAGAGCTTATCGCTTGCAAATTTGAAAAGCTTTTTGATGATTGCATTTTCGGTATTTTTCTCGGGTTCTTCACAGACACCGCATTTTGAAAGTGCAAGACCTAAGCGATACTGTGCATCAGCAGCTTCTTTGTCGGCACCTTCATAATTGAGGTTTGTTTTTCTGTAAAGGTTGTAAACCTCATCAAATGCCTTTTGTACTTCAGCAATATTCTTGGAATCATATTTTTCCGCATTTGCAAGAACTTCTTCTGCAAGATACATATAGCAGTCAGCAGCATCAAACAAATCTCTTTTACCGTTAAACTGCGGATAGTTCTCGGGGTCGGAATCAATGTTATCAATTACACCTATTGTTGCAAGTAAAGACAACGCTATAGCTGCATCGTTGCCTGCACACCAATGAATCTGCTCATAATAGAACCATGTTGTATCTCTGAAAAGACAGGTTGATGCATCAACCGTTTTATCAGGAGAAACATACTTCTGTGTATCAAGAGAAGCTAAATATTCATCTGACAATTTGCTGTTTCTTGAAACATAGGTAGCACCGAGTGATGATGATGAAAGCGGTACAAGACAATCCGCATTTGTTTCTGCGTTTGAGGCAACAGTACAAAACAGTGCTGAAAAAGATGCAGCGGAAGCTGTGCCGTAGCCTACAAAGTTATATATTCCGACTCCGTATTCTTCGTGTGCTTTTATTAAGTTTTCTTCTACATTTGCCTGTGCTTCAAAGAATCGGTCAAGATTATTGCGAAGCTTTGTATGTTTATCTTCGTTAACAAGCTTACTGCGGAGTTCCTGATATCTGTCACTCTGAACCATAGTCCATGCCTGGGATGAATATTTGAATGCATTTCCGAGTGCATCATAAAGAGCATCTACGCAAGCCTTTCTTACATCTTCGGGAAGGATTCTCAAAACAATATTCAAAACATAGCCGAGTGTTTCATTGCCCATAAGACCACCGGTAATTGTGGGAAGAAATTCACAGGCATATACACCTTCATCTGTTGTAAAGTCCTCTGCCAACAGCTCAGTTATAACCTCATTTCCGTCAAACATCGGCACTACATTTGCTACACGGTTAATTTTACTGTAATCGGCATCCTCAAGATCCAAATATGCAGTCAGAAGCGTTGTACCCATACTCATAGTTAAGATATTGACTTTTTCTGCTTTGGTCTGTTCTAAAACCATATCAATATAAGAAACCAAACCTTCAGATTGCTCCATTACCTCACCGAAAGGACAGTAGGTGTATATATACATCTGATCTTCTCCGAGCAAATGACAATAATCCTTGATCGGAATGTTGTCAAAATAGTACTGTTTTGTTTCAGCATCCATTCCGGACATGGGATAATCATAAGTTTCAAGCTCAAGATTATGCTTAAGTTCGCCATTCTCGTTGCAGATACTGTATTGTGTATAATGAGTTACCAGGTCAAATACTTTTTTAGAAATACCTTCATCTGACTGCTTGATGCAGGACTTCAAAAGCGGTAAAATCGCTTTGAGAGCCTCTTTAACCAAAGCTGATTTGTCAACAATAAAAGAACCCGAATACATTTCCTCTCCGTCAGAGTTAAGCTTGCGGTTTCCCTCATCGTCGAGAAGATAAAACTTAGAAAAGCTGAGTCCCGGCAAAACTATTATGGGATATTGCTCCTCATCAGCATCCTCAATTGTGTGAATGCCGAAATTGGTTGCCAACAGATTCTCTCGTTTGAAATCATACGCAAAAGCCGTGACCATTGTGCTCAAAAGCAACGCCGCAACAAGTGCAAACGAAATCAAGCTTCTGCAAATTCTGATTTTTCTCATAACAAAAACTCCTCACATTGTTTTATGATGCAAATCATTTGCACCACATTATTTAACTATTATATATATTTTACATTGTTATGTCAATAAATAAACGAAAGAATTACAACAAAGAAAAATTTTGTCTTTTTATAAAAAAATGCCCAATCTTTTTCAAGATTGAGCGATTTTAATATTATTTTTGAATTTACACTTACCTTTTCTTTTTTATAAGAATCGAAACTACGATTACTGCTACTATTACAACCGCCGCAACCGCACCTAAAAGAATTGCCGTTTTATTCATTTCAGATGTTTTTTCAGCTGACTTTTCAGCACTTACATCAGACTCTGCCATTGCCTCCGTAGCCTGTTTTGTGTTTTCTTTAACGGTTGTTGTTTCTGTTGTGGTGTTTTCGGTAGTAACAACTGTTGTTGTAGTTTCAGTTGTTGTTTCTTCCTGTGTTGTCTTTTGTTCAGTGGCTTTAACCGTTGTCTGCTTTGTTGTTTTTTGCGTTGTTGTCGGATTTATTCCGGGAACAAGATTCAGACTTCCCTCTCCGCTTTTCGGAACAGTAACTTTAAAAGTTTTCATGTAGTCTGTCGGCATAGAGTGAATATGATCAAGTGCCATTATTCCCATTTCATAAGTTTTGCCGGGTTCAAGGTCTGTGAATGTACGAGACAAGCCTTCAGCAGCTATCTCTCCGTTAGGTAAGAAAATTTCAACCATTCTTCCCTCGGCATTTTTCTTATAAACCCTGTAAGCAACTGCACCTTTTACCGACGCCCATGAAAGTGTAACCTTGCCACCTTTTACAGTCATATCCACTTTTGTTGTCATGCCGGGAACAACTCTGTAATTCAGTGTGCATTTGTAACCTGTTTTCAGGTATTCTACCTGTATCATGTGTCTGCCTGTTTTTTCACAATCTGCATCATAAGTAAGCTTATATTCCGACTGTGCTGCAATACTTCCGTCTTGCTTTTTGACTACAACTTCCGGCTTTATTTTTTTGCCGGTATAAATACATTCCAAATCTAAAGTCGGACTGTCTTTAAATGAAGCAGATATCTCGGGGGCATCGGGTCGAATTATAACTTGCGTGTGGTTAGGCGTTTCTATAACTTCCGTTACCGCCATTGCAACCGTGGCTTGCGAAATCAAAAGCATCAACATCAATACGACAACCGCCGTTTTAAAAAATCTTTTTTTCATTTCATAACATCCTTTCTCTTTTTATTCAGCTTTTATAAGCTACTTAAATTTTACCATGACTTCTCTTTTTTTGCAAGGTTTTTACCCCTACCATTTATTACACGCAAAAAGTCGGAAAAACTCACACTTTTTTAAAAAATTTCTTATTACCACAAAAAATATTCAACCAATTTCATCTGATTAGTTCTTGAATTATATAAACCGCATACAAATTCATGGCCATCTTCGTATTCATCGTCATATACAATATTAACTTTTTTATTGAACTCATCGTCTGATGAATTATAGATAAACATATAATCATACGCTTCGGGAACAACAATGCTTGTCATGTAAGGTTTTAAATCGTCGGGGAGCTTTGTAAGCCACCTGGAATCTGTTTTGATATATTCTTCAAATTCAACAACATCTTCCTGTTCAAAAAACAAATCCGTTGTCTGATGAACATACTCTTTGTCGGGAATAATTTCAGATTCCTCGGGATCCCATGAGGAAGAAGCAATAACAGAGTATTGCGGAAGCTCTGTTGAGAGTGAAGTTTCAACATAATCATACAAATATTCGTCTTCGATATATTCCCCGTGACGATCACTGTTGAGTATGTAAATTGAATACACAAAAACAAAAAGCATCACAAAAAATACAATTGCATTTTTCTTGTATTTGTATCCCCGTTTTTTCAAAGAAAGTGCAAACAAAAACGAAGCGAAAGGTATAATCAGGAAAAGGCAATAAAACCAAACATACGCCGGGTCATAATCAAATATCAACAAATAAGACCAGCACGCAATCTCAAACGAAAGTATTGACAGTACAAACAAAACGATGGAAATTACTCTCCATTTTTTAACGGGCGGTTTTAGCTTTTTCTTTTCAATAATTTCTTTTTGAAGCGAGTAAAAAACCGAATCACTTTTCAGACACTCTTTTCTCATCGGTATGCAACGAACATCAAAATTAACAATAAGAAGTTTTTCGGTATCTTCGATTGAAGTTATGTCGGAAAATTTTACTTTTCCGCTGCTTGTAATTTCATTCTCCTCTTGAGTTTCATAGAAAAAGCAGTCATCATAAACACATATTTTATATGCACGGTGTTTTAAAGTTTTTATATTGTTTTTAACTACTTTTCTGTTCATAAAAAGGATACATACAAGGCTTAAAGCAATTATAAAAAATCCGCCGATTATGCCTCCCCAAAAACCTTTTAAGCTTTCAACAAACAAAGAAAACAAAATAAAAATAATCAGCATAACGCAAAGGAATACTATCGAAGCAATAAAAGGCTTGTTTCTGTGCTTTTTAAATTGGAGCAGTTCTTCATCTGTATAATACCACGAGGAATATTCTTCCTTCACTTCGGGAAATTCTTTTTCTTTCTCAATTTCCGGACTTATAATTTCATCAACCGATACTCCAAAAATCTCTTTCAGTCTGATTAAATTATCAACAGTCGGTACTGTTTGTCCTTTTTCCCAAAGACTTATTGTCTGTTTACTCACAAAAAGTTTTTGTCCTAATTCTTCCTGTGATAAATTTAGCTTTTTACGATACTGTTTTATCTTTTCTGCGACTACATTAACATCCATGAGTATACCTCCCTTTCGTCTGTGTTTAATTATAATCGAAGTTCCGTAAAAATAAAAGCATTTATTAGTTGACCGCGTCAAGTCCGACTTGACCTTATATTTCTCTTCGCTTTTATTACACGAAAAAAATCGAAAAACCTCACATCTTTTTTTAAGAAATTCAAGATTGATTTGTATAAAAGAATGATATATAATAAAACTATAGTTGTTACGGAGGTTTTATTTATGGATAACACAGCTCTTTTTAAATTAAACTACGGACTTTTTGTTCTCACTGCTAAAGACGGAGAAAAAGATAACGGTTGCATTACAAATACAGTTATGCAGGTTTCTCAGAATCCTGTCACATTTGCAATTTCCGTAAACAAAGAAAACTACACAGATACCATGATTTCAAAAACAGGTGAGTTCAACATTTCTGTTATCGCTGAATCTGCACCCTTCGGACTTTTTGAACATTTCGGTTTTGTATCAGGTAAGGATACTGATAAATTTGCAGACTTCAAGGATTTTGCCCGTGCGGAAAACGGCATTGTTTATATAACCAAAAATACTAATGCATATTTCACTTGCAAAGTTATCGAAACGGTTGATTGCTATACTCACACAATTTATGTTGCTGAAGTAACAGACGGTCAGAATATTTCCGATGAAAACAGTATGTCTTATGACTATTATCATAAAAATGTAAAACCCCAACCGCAAAAATCCGAAAAAACAACTTGGGTTTGCAAAATCTGCGGTTATAAATATGAGGGTGAAGAATTACCCGACGATTTTGTATGTCCGTGGTGCAAGCATCCTGCGTCTGATTTTGAAAAAATCTGACAAGAATAAAATTTTTATTGTAATTTATTTTAAAATATGCGATAATATTTGGGTATGAATTTGAGGAGGTTAATTTAATGGAAACAAAACAAAGAAGCTCCTTTACCGGTAAAATCGGCTTTGTCTTAGCAGCGGCAGGTTCTGCGGTCGGTTTAGGTAATATCTGGAGATTCCCTTACCTTGCTGCTGAATACGGCGGTGGTATGTTCTTATTGGTATACATAATTTTATCTGTTACCTTTGGTTTTTCTCTCATGGTTGCTGAAATCGCAATCGGAAGAAAAACAGGCTTAAGTGCGGTAAGTGCATATAGGGCACTTGATAAAAGGTTTTCATTTGTAGGTTATATCACATCTGCGATTCCGATTATCATTCTCTCATACTACGCTGTTATCGGCGGTTGGGTTATGAAATACATCGGCGGATATTTTTCCGGACAAACCGTCGCAATGGCAGACGCCAAATATTTCGATAATTATACCGCACAGGTCGGAGAGCCTATAATCTGGTTTGTAGTTTTCATGCTGATTACCGCTGTTATAGTTTTCTTCGGTGTCGATAAAGGTATTGAAAGAGTCAGTAAGATAATGATGCCTGTTCTCATCGTTCTTATTCTCTTTATCTCAATCTACACACTTTGTACCATGGACGGTGCATTGGAAGGTCTTGTTTATTATATCAAGCCCGATTTCAAGAATTTTTCAGTTATGACCGTTATCGCTGCCATGGGTCAGCTTTTCTATTCAATGTCCTTGGCAATGGGCATTATGATTACTTTCGGCTCATATATGAAAAAGGATATCAGTATTGAAAAATCCACAAGACAGATTGAACTTTTCGATACAGGTGTTGCTTTCCTTGCAGGTCTTATGATAATCCCCGCAGTTTTTGCTTTATCCGGCGGTGACAAAGCTGCTTTAAGTCAGGGCCCCGGACTTATGTTTACAACACTTCCTCAGGTTTTCAACAAGATGCCCGGCGGAACTGTAATCGGTGCGGTATTTTTCATTATGGTTTTCTTCGCAGCTCTGACTTCTGCAATATCACTTATGGAAACAGTTGTTTCAATATTCCATGATAAATTTAAAATCAACAGAAAAGCTTGTTGCTTTATTGTGCTTGCCTTGATTTTAGCTTTGGGTATCCCGTCTGCACTCGGTTCAAGTCTCTGGTCAGATGTAAAGATACTCGGCAAACAGTTCCTCGGATTCTTCGACTTCATCAGCAACAGCGTTATGATGCCGATAGTTGCATTTGTCACCTGTATTTTGGTTGCTTATGTTGTTAAAACAAAAACCGTTTCCGATGAGGTTGAATTAAGCGGTAAGTTCAAACGCAAAAAACTTTTCACCGTTATGATAAAATATATCGCTCCGGTATTCATTCTCTTAATTCTCATTTCCTCCGTTCTCGATGCATTCGGAATTATAAAAATCTGATTAAAAACCAACAATGGGCTGTAAGAAAACGAAAAGTTTTTTTACAGCCCATTGTTAGGGGATAGGGAAAAAAGATGAAGAACGGACAAACCGAGCAAAAATCAAGGCGTAAGTCTTGGTTTTGTTTGCCCGAAGGCGTACAAAGGTACGACGAGAGGCGAGGTTTGTTCGTAGCATAAAACACAAAATTTTAAATATTTTCCGTTTTGGGGATTGTTTCAGGTTCTTACAAGCATCAGACTTGCAAGACCCCTGATTTATCTTGTTTTATGCGATCTTCGCTTTTTTTACATTCCCTTGTCTTAATTTAATTGACATTTTTGTTTTATTAAATTATACTTATTTTTAATCAGATATCGGAGGCGTTATTATGATCAAAAAATTTTTATCTGTATTTCTCTGTTCAGTAATAGTGCTTTGCACTGTGCCGTTTGCTTTTGCTCAGGAAGCAGACGCAACTCTTTACAACATCTACGGTGACGGTATGTTGTTTGAGCAGAACAAGGATGCAATTTTATCAGGTACGGCAAGTGCTGATACGGTAATCAAAGCAGAGCTTTTTGACTCTGAAAACACTCTCATTACAAGTAACGAAACCGTTACAGCTACTGACGGTACATTTGAGCTTGCATTCATTGCACCTTCGGGCAGTTACGAAGAATACACAATCGTTTTAACCGCTGACGGTGTTGAGTTTGACAGACTTGAAAATGTTGTTTTCGGCGAATTATGGCTTGCAAGCGGACAGAGTAATATGGAATATTCTCTTGCGCAGACACCTACCGGCAGTGAAATGAAAGCGCAGAATAAAAAGCTTTCAAAATGGCTTCGTGTACTTTTGGTTCCCTCTGTTCCCGAATATAAAGGTTCTCAAAATATTTTGCCCGTTGATCCTCAGAATAATATCAACGGCGTTAAATGGGTAGACGGCGAAAATGCTGATATTTACAGAATGAGTGGCGTTGCATACTTCTTTGCGGAAGACCTTATGAAAAAGCTTGATATGCCGATCGGTGTTCTAAACTGTTCTCTCGGCGGTTCAACAATCATCTCCTGGATTTCAAGAGAAGCCATCGACAACAACACCGACGTCAAAGAACTTCTCCAATCAAAAAAATATTATTATGACCGAGAAACCTGGGATGAATCTGTACGAAACATCTACTATGATATGACAGGTAATTTCAATATGAAGGTCAATGCCATAAGACACTTCAGACCGACCGGTATGATTTGGTATCAGGGCGAATCCGATCTTATGTATAAATACAAACCTGAACAATATGCCGCAATGTTCGATTTGCTTCAGAAATCGTATTCCGAAGTTTTCGGTTTTGAAAATGAGCTTATGCCGATAGTCTACACACAGCTTGCAGCATATTTGTATTCTGATAAAGGCTTCGAATTGCCTGCATGGAATTCAGAGTATGTTGATATGCAGAGAGAACATGCAGATTCAAGAGCTGTTATAACTATCACCGACGTTCCTCTTACATATACACCTAAAGGCGGATTCATTCATCCTGAAACCAAAGAGCCCGTCGGACAGAGAATGTCCTATGCCGCACAAGGTCTCGTTTACGGTGCAGATTATGATTATTCCGCACCCTATATGGACAGTTACGAAATAAAAGGTACGGAAGTTTATCTCAAATTCAAAAATGTCGGTGACGGACTTGTTGCAACAGGTAATGAAATTATCGGATTTGCAATCTGCGGTGCAAACGGAATCTATATTCCTGCAAATGCTGAAATTATAAGTGCCGATACCGTCAGAGTTTACTCCGATGCTATTTTAAAGCCTGTTTCAGTAACCTATGCTTATGCACCTAAAAATGACCGTTCAAATTTATTTGCAACAAACAACGGCAATATCACAATGCCCGTAAGCTGTTTCATTACAAAGGAAGTTTCAAAGCCTCATTACTGGGTTGACAAGCCGTGGGCTGACTGTGAAGAGGCAGAACATTTCCAGAACTATTACGCTTATCTCGGAAAAATGTATCCAACATGGGAAGGCAAGAATTGCGAACTTGACTTCAACTCAACGAGTGCTTACAAAGGTACAAACGGTCTTAACATTACTTCAGATTCTAATAAGTTTTCAATCAATAATATCATGTCAGTTCTTGACGAGGCAGAAACAAAAAATATTCTTGAAATCGACGCCGACTATTCTGATTACAAGACAATGAGCTTTTATATCAAAAACAACGGTAATGCTCCGATAACACTTTCCGCCGTAAGATTTTACAGCGAAGCGGTGCTTTGGTATGATGCAAAAATAGTATCAGCAAATTCAACCGAAGCAATTATCCCGGCAGACGGAGAGTGGCATCTTATTACCGCCAACCTTAATTCATTGTATCTAATGGGTGAAGAAAAAGGTCTTATCTATTCCAACAATATACTCGACGAAGTAAAAGCCATCAAGCTTGTTTTTTCGTCCGAAGGTAATTCAGATATCAGCATTGACGAATTTAATTTCGGCATTGAGGGCAACAATGAGGGTATTCAGCTCAACAACAATTTCTCATTAAGCAGTATCTCAACTTTCATCAAAGAAGTTTTCATCGCCTTCTTTGAATGGCTTGTACCGGTTTTTAAAACTATGTTTTAGCATAAAAAAGTGCCATACGGAAAATTCCGTATGGCATTTGTTTTTTACCAGCAGAAGTAAGGACCTTCGCCGCCGCTTATCAGTTCAAGCTCATGAACTTCTTCAGTTTTATTTGTCTGCATATTGTATCTGTAAAGCATTGCACCCGTACCGTTTGGATTCTCTGTTGCTCTTGCGAAATAAAGATATCCGCAGGCATATCCGCCGTCCAGCGTTGCATTTTCAGCTATAAGCTTTGATGTCTTTCCGTCATAGTAATAAATCTTTCTGTTTAAATCGTCGGAAAAATCATCATAGAAAATCATATCGTCAAATATCTGGATATAATAGCTGTCCGTCACCCCGGGAATACTGTACTGAGGATAATCCTTCTCAACCTCAGTCAAACTCGGCAAGTCAAATGCGTGATTTCCGTAATACAGATATCCGCTGTCAATTACGAAATCTCTTGCTCCCATTGAATACTCTCCGCCGTCTTCATAAGGATTTTCGCAAATCAGCTCACTTTCTGTCCAGTCCGGTTTGCATCTGTATAACGCGGTGCTGAAATCAGCTGAGCCTGAGGTGCTTATAACATAATAAACATATTTATCATAATAGCAGAATCCCGAAACAATTTCGTTTTCTTTTGTTTCAATCGGAATTGTTTTGCAGGTCGGAATATCTCCTGCTGCTTTTCTTTCTTCCATATCAAACATTCCGTCAGATGTCTTTGTTGCTTTCCTTGTTGCATAAACGACACCGTTAACCTCTGCAATTTTCGCAGAAAAGGTCACATTCGGAACATACGCAACATCTTCTGTTTTGTTTGTCGGTTTCTGTGTTTGAGTTTGTTTGGTTGTCGTTTCAGGTGCTGTAGGTTTTTGAGTACAACCGCAGAAAAGACTTGACATTGCAAGCACCAACGCAAGTATCGCGGATATGATCGAAAATGTTTTTGTTTGTTTTCTTCTTGAAGTAAAATTCATGTTTACAGCCCCTTTCACTTTTTATATTTTTATTATATATCATCAAAATTGCATTTTCAAGCGAAATTTGCAGAAAAAAACGCTAAAAAATCAGCAGAATTTCTTATGCAGTTTTACGGCAGAATATTCCCTGCCGCTCTGTATATTTCATACCACTGTTCTCGGGTAAGTTTAATCTCCGTAGCCTTAATACAATCTGCAAGTCGTTCAGGCTTCGTTGTGCCTGTGACAGGTTGCATCTTTGCGGGATGACGGAGAATCCATGCGAATGCGATTGTAGTTTTTGTCACGCCGTAATCCTTTGCAATTTTGCCGAGCACTTCATTCAATTCAGGAAATTTTTCGTTATCAATAAAGCAACCCTCAAAGAATCCGTACTGCATCGGTGACCATGGTTGGATTGTGATTTTATTAAGTCTGCAATAATCCAATACACCTCCATCGCGATTGACTGCGGAGTCGTTATACATATTTACATTTATCCCCGATTGAATCATCGGAGCGTGCATTATCCCAAACTGCAACTGGTTTGCACACAGCGGCATATCAAGACAAGACTGCAAAAGCTGCATCTGATAGGGATTCTGATTTGATACACCAAAATGACGGACTTTTCCGGTAGATTTCAACTCGTCAAAAGCCTTAGCAACTTCCTCAGGTTCCATAAGTGCATCGGGTCTGTGAAGAAGCAACACATCAATATAATCGACACCAAGCCTTGAAAGGCTACCCTCAACAGACTTCACAATATGCTCATAAGAAAAATCAAACTGTCCCTGCCTTATTCCGCACTTCGTCTGAATAATAATACTCTCACGGGGAATTGAAGCGACCGCTTTCCCGAAAACACTTTCACTTTTACCACCGCCGTATATATCCGCATGGTCAAAGAAGTTGGCACCCTTTTCGAGTGCAGCATCTACAAAAGCAGAAACCTCCGCCTCGCTCATATTTTTAATTCTCATACAACCGACCGCAACCGTCGGCACCATCATACCACTTTTACCAAATTCAATCTTATACATAACCTCACCTCGCTGCAATTATACCACAACCATTCCAAAAAATAAACATTACCATCTGAAAAACGGTTAATTGTATAAAAAAGTGTCGAAATATTCTCAACTGATTTTCAAGAAACACATAGACAAAAACGGCAATCTGTGCTATTATTGTCTTAAGAAATAATAAGCAAAGGAGTATTTATAATGAAAAAAACAAAAAAATTTCTTGCAGTTGTCGTGGCACTTGTCACTCTGATGTCAGCTATGTCGTTACAGTCATTCGCATTATTCAGCAAAGAACTGCCAACGGTTGAATCAATTAAATTTATAGACACTTACCCGATTTCCGAAAGAGACCTGATTGAACATTATTCTTATCTTGATGAGATTTCCGAAGAGTTCGGAGAAGATTTAGGTTCAATTATAGAGGACTTTGATTTTCCTTATGAGCTTGGAAATTCAAACATTCCTTATGAAGTCGAAATTACTCTTTCAGACGGAAATAAAACTAATTTAGCACTCAATGACGCGTTTGCTGATTTTGAGAATTACGGTGTTTATGTAAGTGCTTCTGTTGATTATAATGAGTTTATAAATATAACAGAAAATAACGCTGACAAAGCTGTTGTTGATTTTTATGCTGAGGTATATGATGAAAACAATACTTTTGAATATGAACTTACAGGTGAAAAACCCGTAAAATCTTGCATCGCAGCAGCTATACTTCCTTTAGGTTTTCTCCCGACATCACTTAATTCAAACTGCGATTACTATGATATCGCAGACACAAAATTCCTTGTAACCTATGCAGACCTCAAAACTGAAACTCTCACAGTTACATCAACTAAAGATGAAGACGGATATTATGAATATTTCCTCGGTGAAAGCAGATTAGATGTTTTCGTAGACGAAGATGAAAGCACATTCTGTGTCAGCTATCTTGACGCGGAATACACAAAGAATATTATAATCAATCCCGAGCCTTTCAAATCAATTAAGATTACAGAATGTGATTTTGATGCGAAAAACGGTGTGCTTAATTCAATCAAATTTGATATTACATTAAACGATGATACAGTAAAGAGCTTTGAAAAGACCTTTGCCGAACCTGTTGAATTTGACGATTATATCAAAATTGATGAAATTGAAGGTTACTTCGTATATCTCTGCGTTTCGGATTATGAATATTCAGATACGGGCAAAGTTCTTACCGATAATTTCTGTATCTCTGTTGAGGTTGGTTATAATGATTGTCAGGCCGATACATACAGAGTTGAAAATCCTAAAGGATTGTTGGTCGGACTCAAGATGTGGATTGCTTCAATTATTGAAAAAATCCAATGGATAATCTATCTGATTTTCGGATAAGAATTGTAAAGCTTTAAAGCACAGGTCACCCTGTGCTTTTTGTTTTTTAATCTTGCTTTTAATCGTGGTCTTATGATATAATCTTGTGGTCGGTTACGGCGAAATAAATATAAGTGAGAATGAATATGAAAAAATCGAATGTCTTTGCACTTTTGCCGATTGCGGTATTCGTGGTGATTTATCTTACCCTCGGCATTGTTTTTGAATATGTAATGAAGATACCTATGGGATTTTATAATGTTCCCGTCGTGGTTGCCTTCTTAATCGCATTGCTCGTCGGAGTTTTGCAGACCCGAGGTATTTCAATTGATGAAAAATTTGAAATAATGGGCAAGGGTGTCGGAGATAAAAACATAATAACAATGCTGATTATTTTCCTGCTTGCGGGAATGTTTGTCGGTGTTGTCGGCAGAGATTCTGCGGAGAGTGTTGCATACTTTATGTTATCCGTAACCCCACCGAGATTGGCAATGGTAGTGCTTTTTGTTGTCAGTTGCTTTGTTTCAACTGCAATGGGTACTTCTGTCGGTACAATCACCCTCATAACCCCGATTGCCGTTGCGATTTCATCAGGCTCGGGTTTTTCACTTCCGTTATGCGTAGGTACAGTTATCGGCGGTGCGATGTTTGGTGATAACCTTTCGTTCATTTCCGATACAACAATTGCCGCCTGTAACGGTCAGGGTTGTCAGATGAAAGACAAATTCCGTACAAACTTTGCGATTGTCCTCCCCGCCGCAATTATAACACTTATATTGATTTTTATAATGTCAATGAATAGCGATATTCCGGAGAGTATCAATAAAGAGTATAATCTGATACAGATTATTCCGTATGTACTTGTACTCATCAGCGGAATCGTAGGAATAAATGTTTTTATCACACTCATCATCGGTATTGTGTCGGGCAGTATAATTATGCTTGCAACATCAGCGGTGAATTTCCCCGAGCTTTTGTCGGGAATGGGCAGCGGTGTTTCGGGTATGTTTGAAACATCAATGGTTGCGGTTTTGGTCGCGGCAATCTGTGCATTGATAAAACACAACGGCGGTTTTGATGCTCTGCTTGGCGGAATACGAAAAGTATTCAGGGGCAGAAAAAGCGTTCAGCTGGGTATCGGTTTATTGGTCGGTCTTATGGATATTGCAACTGCAAATAACACCGTCGCGATTGTAATGGCAAACCCGATAGCATCAGAAATGGCAAAAGACCATAACATTAAACCAAGAAAGGTTGCATCAATTCTCGATACTTTTTCCTGCATATTCCAAGGCTTTTTGCCCTACGGTGCACAGATCCTCGTTGCTCTCTCGGCAGTAAGTACATTGAACTTCAAGCTCTCGGCATTTGATGTTATACCGTATCTTTTTTATCCGATGATTTTACTTGTGTCATCGCTTGTGTTTATATTCCTTATTCCTGAAAGAAAAAAGAAATAGTGATTATAAAACGAAACACCCGATTTTGTCGGGTGTTTCGTTTTATAAAGATGCAGTATGCAAAAAGTAAGATTATTTCATATTCTTATTTTGCAAATTTACGGTATCTTCTATTTTCTTTAAAAGTGTTTTGAAGTCTTTTACTCCCAAATCAGCAATCAAACAATCAATAGCACATAATGCTTCGGTTGCATCGCTGTCGTCGTGACTGAATATATCATCAAAGTCATATTCTTTCTCATCAACTACTACTTTGCGACAGTCTTCGTAATCAGGAAATCGAAACTGATTGAAACTATCGATGTTCAGAATATTCAGAAGTGTTAAATAATAGTTTGCTATTTCATCGTATATATCACTTGTGTTTTTAGGATTGGAGATTTTTTCTTCAAGTGTTTCTTTAAAAATTTTCTCGAATTGATTTAAGTTTAGTATTTTAAATAACTTCATAATTTTACCACCTCAATATTATACTTAAGAAGCTTATGAGTCGGAGACTAATATTTTATTTATACAAACATATCATCATTGTCAGAAAAAATGTTGTAGGCATTGTGGAGGACTTCGATGTCAACATCACCTACATCACCGCCGAATTCGCCGTCGAGTGTCCACGGGATTTTTTCATCAGAGGTGATTTTTACTTTTTTTGTTCTCGCAAAAACTATGTTATTTCCGCTGTAATCCTTACGGATAACCTTGCTGAGGAGCTTGAACATATCAAGCTTTCTTTTTACACCTTTGATTAAGAGAAGTTCAAAATAACCGTCGTTGAGTTTAACATCATCTAACCTGAAAACCGCACCTACCGAGGTTGTGTTTGAAATTGAACCGAAGTATATTTCGTCTTCTACCGTGCCGCCGTCAAATTCAACCTTCATCTTAGTAGGTCTGAAGCCGAAAACCATGTGAAAAAGACGATATACGGCATAAATAACATAAGCCTGATGTCCGAAAATATTTTTAAGCTTCTGCGGTGTTGCATAAGCGAGGTCGCTTGCTATGCCGAAAGATGCGATATAATTGAAATATTTCTCTCCAAATCTGCCGATATCATATCTGTTGGTTTTACCTTTTAAAATAATGTTCGTCGCGTCCCCTATTCCGACGGGAATTCCGAGGGTGCTTGCGAGGTCATTTGTCGAGCCCAAAGGAATATAGCCGACTGTCGGTTTTTTCTCAAGCTTCATCACTCCGTTTACGGTTTCGTTGAGCGTACCGTCACCACCGCAACATATAACGATATCATGGTCGTTGCCCTTGGTTGCAATTATTTCGGTTGCATCACCGACGCCCTTGGTTTCTTCAACAGTAAACTCAATATCGGAGGCTGAAAGGCTTTTTATTATTTCGTCAGCACCAACCCTCGTGCGGTCAAGACCCGAGTGGGGATTAGTTACTAACAACGCTTTTCTGCGATTCAAAATATCACTTCCGTTGAATATAAATATCTTAACTTTAAAATTATACCAAAGCAAAAAATAACAGTCAAGGCGAATCGTGTCGTGTTAATATAATGTTTAAAAATCGCATCTCACTATACTTTTTCACGCTAAAGTTTTAGAGATTTGAGTATATATAACTTGATGAAAAAGAAAATATAGTGTATAATGTCGGATATTATAATGCTTGATGTGCAAGGAGTGATTGCAAATGAAAAAAACTTATGTAACATCAATGCCTAACCATATCGGGGCATTTTTAAAGGCAAGCAAATGCTTTTCTGCTCTGGGTATCAATATTACACGGGTAAGCTATAATAAGGCTGTGGATTCCCATACCTTGTTTATTGATGCGGAGGGCACAAAAGAGCAGCTTCAAAAAGCTGATGCGATGCTTGAGGAAATAGGTTATCTTCAAAACAATTCGAATAAATCAAATATTGTCTTACTTGAGTTTTGTCTGAAAGATATCCCCGGAAGCGTGACAGATATTTTGATTTTAATTGACCGTTTTAACTTTAATATTTCATATATAAGCTCACAAGAAAACGGAACTGATTATCAGTTCTTTAAAATGGGCTTGTATGTCGATGACGCTCAAAAAATTTCCGATTTTATTACCGAAGTTGAAAAGATATGCAAAGTCCGAATGATTGATTATAATCACTCGGAAAAGGTGTATGACAACAGTATTTTTTACAATACATACATAGCCGGCTTAAAACAGCTGACGGGATTGTCGGAAGAAAGCGGAAATGAGCTTCTGGTTCCCGTAAACCTTGCGATGCAGACATTGGACGAGCAAGGTTTATCACCTTATCGCACATTTGACAGCATCAGCAAATTTGCTGAACTCTTAGGAACATTTAAAAATGAAAATTTTTCGCCGCGAATATCAACTCACAAAATCACCGATAATACTGAAATTACGGTGATTGAGCCGCCTTGCGGCAGCAACTGTATCATTATAAAAAGTAACGGCAATTATTTGTTTGTTGATAGCGGATATGCTTGTTATGAGAAGGAAATGCTCGGAATTTTTGAAAATATAATACCCGAATTTCATAGTATAAAAAAATGTATTCTTGTTACTCATGCAGATGTGGATCACTGCGGTCTTTTGCCTTTATTTGATGAAATTCTTGCATCCGAAAAAACCGCAAAATGCCTGACTAACGAGTATTTGGGCAAAAACGGATATCGAGAAGAAAATCCTTTGCACAAGCCGTATATTGATATTTGCAAAATACTTACTTCTTACAAGCCTGTAAATCCCGAAAAAATCGAAACAATGTGGCAGAATAACAAAATAGGTTCGCAACCTCTTACACAAATCGGTTTTTTTGATTTCGAGGAATTGCATTTTGAGGTTTATGAGGGTAAGGGCGGACATCTGCCGGGAGAAATCATATTGATTGATTATGGCAATCATATCGCATTCACGGGCGATATTTATATAAATATTCACGGATTAACTCCCGAACAGGCACAGTATAACCAGTATGCTCCGATACTGATGACTTCGGTTGATACTGACCCGCAGCTTTGTTCAGAAGAACGCAAAGCAATTTTACAACGACTCGGTGTCGGTAACTGGCAGATTTTCGGTTCGCACGGAGCAAAGAAGGACTACTCGGTTAACTTATAATACTCAATATTGAATCATCATAACATAAAGGGGATATAAAAAAAGCGAAGACCGCATAAAACAAGATAAATCAAGGGGGCTTACAAGTCTGACGCTTGTAAGCCCCCTTGAAACAATCTAAAAAACGGAAAATATTAAAAATTTTGTGTTTTATGCTACGAACAAACCTCGCCTCTCGCCGTACCTCTGTACGCCTTCGGGCAAACAAAATCAAGCCTTACGCCTTGATTTTGCTCGGTTTGTCCGTTCTTCATCTTTTTTTCCTATCC
>JAZQHB010000069.1:0-7571 GCA_045540355.1 Acutalibacteraceae bacterium
CTTCTCGACCACAAGAAAGTATTATTTGTAACACTACTTACTCAAGGCAAACTGTATCAACACTGTGCTGAAGTTGAAGCTCAGGCTCGGGATATGTTTGATACTCTTGTTAAGCAGATGAAAGAGACTGAGGATGTCACTGAGCAGCTGAAAGAGGAAAATCAGTTGGACTGGATATGCCGTATGCAAAATATTGAAGCAGGAGCACGGGAAATTGTTAATAGCGAAATTATATTTAAATAGCAAAATCGGCGGCAGGGTGAAAATTCCCTGCCGTTAATCATTTTTGTTCGGATTGATTTTTTATGTAGAAAATAGTATAATTATCTATATTCTTGCTGAAAGGAATGTTTACTATGCTCAATGTTGCTATTTGCGATGATGAACCTGTTGAAATTGAATATCTGACATCGCTTGTACAAAAATGGGCGAAGGCTGCTAAAACCGCTGCGAACATTTCGAGTTTTGCGAGTGCGGAAGCATTTCTTTTTAGATATGAGGAAGATAAAAACTTTGATATTCTTCTGCTCGATATTCAAATGAAGGCTATGGACGGCATTGAACTTGCCGAGAAAATTCGTGAGAACAACAGCAGTATGCAGATTGTTTTCATAACCGGTTTCCCCGATTACATTTCTCGTGGATATGATGTTTCAGCACTTCACTATCTAATAAAGCCCGTTGAGAGAGAAAAGCTTTTTGAAGTTCTTTCAAAGGCTTGCGACAACCTGAAGACAGAAGAAAAGTTCATTCTTCTGTCTGTTGACAACGAAGGTTTCAAAATCAATCTGAAAGATATTATTTATGTTGAGGCTTTTGGACATTCAAGCTGTGTTGTTTGCGAAAAAGAT
This sequence comes from Acutalibacteraceae bacterium, assembly GCA_045540355.1. Lineage (GTDB taxonomy): Bacteria > Bacillota > Clostridia > Oscillospirales > Acutalibacteraceae > RGIG2945. The sequence goes on from JAZQHB010000069.1 coordinate 852, forward strand.
GAATATAATGTTAAACTCCCAATTTCAGATATTGCCAAAATGCTTGACGGAAGTTTCACTCAATGTCACCGTTCATACATCGCAAATCTTCATCACATTTCAAGAATTACCAAAACAGATGTTGTCTTTGACAATGGAAAAAGTATTCCTGTTTCAAGGCGAATGTATAACGATGTCAACGTAGCATTTATCAATTTTTATAGAGGTAAAATTAAATGAAATATTGGATTATTGCAGCATTTGTTGCAGGTGTTTTGCTTTCAATATTGTTGGCAGTTATTTTAACAAGAAGATATATCCTTAAACTTACGGACAAGCGTATTGCTGAGTATCAGAACGACCTTATCACAAAGCATTGCGAGGAAGTTCAGAATATTTACAAAACAATGCGTGGTTGGCATCACGATTATAAAAATCACATTCAGGTTATGCGTGCATCTCTTGAAATGGGTAATCTTACCGAGCTTGGCAAACATCTTGGTGAACTTTCGGTTGATCTAAATACGGTTGATACTGTTGTTAAAACAGGTAACGTTATGGCGGATGCAATTCTCAACAGTAAGCTTGCACTTTGCAAAGCAAGAAATATTCCTTATGAGGTTACTGCAACTATTCCCGAAGAGTGCAGTGTCAATGATGTTGAGCTTTGCGTTATTATCGGTAATCTCCTTGATAATGCTATGGAAGCCTGCGAAAAAGTTTCGGATAAAACAAAGAGATTTATCCGGGTTTATATCGGAGTTTTCAAGGAGCAGCTTTACATAAATGTAACCAACTCAATGATTGGTACTCCCGTTAAAAGAGGTAAGGCATACAAATCTTCAAAGGGTGAGAATCACGGATTCGGACTTATGAGAGTTGACAGAATCGCCGATAAATACAATGGCTTTGTCAATCGTCAGTTTGAAGACGGAGTATTCGGTACGGAGATTATGTTGCCGTTCGTGCAAAGCAAATAACCATTCGTGCAAAAGCAACCTTTTGAGGTTGCTTTTTTGGTATGTTAATGTTGGGTGATAAATATGAGTAGATCTAAAAAGAAGAAACGGTATAATCTGTTTCAAAATTTAAAATTCGTATTCAAACATATTCATTCGTGGGATAAATGGGCTTTGCCTGTCTATTTCGCAAAAACTCCTATTGATATTGTTTATTCGCTGGGGCAGACCTATTTTGCACCGATTATAATTGCACTTGTTGAAAGTGGCAAAAGTGTAGGGATCATTCTTGGCGTAACAATTTTGGTCAGCGGTATTCTTGCTTTATCCGCAAAGTACAATGAGCGATTCAATGCTATAACAACGAATAAACGTCAAGATATCAGCAGACGATTTGATTTAATGCTCGGCGAAAAGATTATGAGTATGGATTATGAAATCCTTGAGGGACCGGTTGGTAAAAATAAACTTCAAAAAGCCAAAAACTCTCTCGGCAACGAAGGCGTATATGTTTTTCTTGATTACTTATTTAAACTAATAACCGCTTTAGTTGGTTTCACAAGTTTTGTAATTATCATTTCAACACTCAATCCGTGGATTGTTGTTATCCTCTTTATCTCCTTCGTATTACCCCTTTTAGCGGATTTGGTTGCTGATAAGCTCGTAAACGGCACTAAAGACAAGAGAGCTGAAATAGACAGGCACCTCAACTATATGACCAAAAGTTCTCGTGATTTCTATATTGCAAAGGATATCAGGCTTTACAATATGAGAGATTGTCTGCAAAGAATGAGCGAATATTTCATTGGTGAAAAGAAATTCTGGACTAACAAGGTTTATCTTTATTATTTCATATCCGATGTTGTGAGAACAGTTATGGGTATTGTTGTCAGAGGCGGTGCATACGCATATCTGATTTATATGTGCCTTACTTCTGATTTGAGCGGTTCCGAACTCGTTCTCTACATCACATCAATTCTGACTTTCGGAACTTGGATTTCAAACCTTGGAATGAGCATCAACTCCGTTCATCAGCTTAATATCAGCATGTGCGATTACCGAGAGTTTCTTGATATTGAGAACTCAATGGAGAACAAAAACGGTCTGCCGATTCCAAGTGAACAACCTTATGACATAAAGATAAAAGATCTGAGTTTCACTTACCCCGGTAGTGAAAATGCTGTTTTACAAAACATAAATCTACATATCTCTCCCGGCGAAAAACTGGCCATTGTCGGCTTGAATGGTGCGGGTAAAACAACACTTGTTAAACTTCTTTGCGGTCTTTATAAACCGATTAGTGGTGAAGTGCTTCTCAATGACACAAATATTTTTGAATTTAACAGAGATGAATATTACTCCGTTATTTCCGCAGTGTTTCAAGATGCAAGGTTTATGCCGATAAGCATTGCTGAAAATATTTCAATGCAGCCTATTGAAAAATCAGACATTGCAAGAATTAACGATTGTATCAAACTTGCAGGACTTTCTGACAAAATTGCGAGCCTCAAAAATGGTATTGAAACAAAACTCGTGAAGAACGTAAATGATGATGCTGAAGAACTTTCGGGCGGAGAAATGCAAAAGCTTCTGCTTGCAAGAGCAATTTATAAAAATTCGCCTATAATTATTCTTGACGAACCTACTTCTGCACTTGACCCGATTGCAGAAAATGAAATGTATCTGCGATATAGTGAGCTTACTGAGGGCAAGACTTCTGTCTATATTTCTCACAGACTTTCATCAACAAGATTCTGCGACAGGATTATTCTTCTTGACAACAACACTATTGTAGAAACAGGAACTCACGATGAGCTTATGGCTATTGGTGGCAAGTATGCTGAGATGTTTGCAATTCAAACCAAATACTACGAAAAGGCAGGTGAAAAGAATGAAGATTAAAAATCTTGTTGAAATTGTCAAAAAAGATTTAAACACCACAAAAAGAGCGATAAAACTTATTCAGACCTTTACTCCGAATTATTTTCTCCATTCTTTTCTGTTTGCTTTTGATTTGGCGGCAGCACAGTTTATCGGATATTATCTTGCTGCTGAAATCACCGATGAAGTAACAGGTGGCAAAGATATAAAAAAGATGGCTATAATGGTTGCGATTATGATTATATCAGAGCTTGCATTAGTGCTTCTGAGTAAGTATTCGTGGCGAAGAATTAGGGTAAATGAAATTATTACTCAGCAATGGGAAGAAATCTATCTTAATAACAAAAGTTTCTCTATGGACTACAAGAATATGGAAGACCCTGAAATAAGAGCAAAAAGACAAGCTATTGTTGATAACCGTAATTTAGGTGGACTTGCATATCTTGTTTCAAGATTGTCACACATAATGCGTAATGTAATTAATATCGTATTCAGCATCATTATGGTTTCCGATATGTTTTTCAGACACTCCGACAAAACTTTAAGCGGAATAGTCGGTTTTGCTGATTCGTGGGTAGCCTCTTTGTTGCTCGGAATTGTAATAATTGTTTCGTGTGTTGTTTCTTTTGTAAGTATTCATTTAGTTGAAAGCAATAATTATAAAATAAATAAGAAGATTTCTTCAACAAAAAAGATATATTCCTATTATCTCGGTGATTATCTTGATGATAGCAAAGCCTGCAAGGATGTCCATATTTTCAATCAGCAGGAGCTTATCAATGATGCTTCTAATAAAATCCACTCAAACTGGATATCTTTGATTAAGGAAAAAACAGATTTTTGGAAGAAACACACTGAAAAAACAATAGTTCTCGAATACATCATACTCGGTCTGATTTACACCTTTGTCGCCTTGAAGGCGATTGCAGGAACCTTTGGAATTGGTAGTTTTGTTAAATATGCAACATGTATTCAAAAGCTACTGTGGAACACAAATGATTTTGGAGCAATGCTTTCAAGAATGCATACACTCAACGAGTATATTGAAGATTTCTTTGAATATGTTGACATTCCCACCGAAATGCACTACGGCACCATTCCCACAGAAAAACGAATGGATAACAAATATGACATTGAATTTCATAATGTCAGCTTTAAATACCCAAACACCGATAAATATGCCCTTAAGGATCTTAACCTTAAATTCAAGGTTGGTGACAGAATTGCAGTTGTTGGTATGAACGGTAGCGGTAAAACTACAATGATTAAGCTTCTCTGTCGTCTTTATGACCCGACAGAGGGATATATCACTCTCAACGGAATTGACATTCAGAAATATGATTATGAGGATTATCTGAAACTGTTTTCCGTTGTGTTCCAAGATTTCAAGCTGTTTTCATTTTCTGTTGCCGAAAATGTTGCAGCAAGTGTTGATTATGACGAAGAAAAGGTTTGGTCGGCACTTGAAAAAGCGGGTATGTTTGAAAGAGTACAGGCTATGCCGAAGGGGCTCAAAACCCCCGTTTACAAGGATTTTGAAGAAGACGGTGTTGAAATCTCCGGTGGTGAAGCACAGAAAATTGCAATCGCAAGAGCATTGTATAAAGATGCTGCTTTTGTTATTCTCGATGAACCAACTGCATCACTCGACCCTATAGCCGAACACGAAATATATTCACGCTTCAATGATATGGTCAAGGATAAAACAGCGGTTTATATCTCTCACCGGCTGTCCTCCTGTCGTTTCTGTGACAGAATCCTTGTGTTCGATAACGGTCAGTTAATTCAGGACGGCTCACACGAAAACCTCCTCGAAAACCCCAACGGCAAATACAGTGAACTTTGGAACGCCCAAGCACAGTATTACGCTGAAAATAAAATATAAAACAGAATCGAACATAAAGCAACATGATGAATTTAATGAATACATAGGATGTATCTAAATGAATAATTAAATAAAAATCACAACCCGCATCGTAGCATACAGCTAAGGTGCGGGTTGTGTGTGTTTTGTGTTGAAAAACAAGCGTTTTTGTCGAAAAATGCAACGTTTTTGCAAGCGTTCTTGAACATAGAACGATATTGCGATATTTTTAATATGTATAAATATAATTTACTTAGCAAAATCAACAAAATATCTGTATCATAACTGTCGTTTCGACAAATTTCAAAAACATTAAGATTTTTGTGTTACTTTTTGCGACATTCAACACTTTATATATAAGAGAAAAAGTATTAACTACAGTTTATTTCTATAATTATACTTATTAAGCACTTGTTTCTTTCTCTTTGTTGTTACCTCGGTGTATATTTCCGTTGTAGCAACACTGCTGTGCCCTAATATCTCCTGAACAGACCGCAAATCCGCACCGTTTGCAAGGAGATTGGTAGCAAATGTATGCCGCAAGTAGTGTGGTGTCGATTTTTCATTAATTCCGCTGGCTCTTTTTGTTGAATTATAAATATATTCTATACCGTGTATACTTAGCTGTTCACCAAAACGGTTTACAAATATCTTATCTGTATTTGTTGGTCTGCTTTTACGGATTTTTAACCAACGAGTAAGATTATGCCAAGTGTCGTTACAGGATATGTAGATAAGTCTCTGTTTTCGTCCCTTGCCGTGAATGAGAATTGTCCGTTCAGAAAAAATCACATCACTAATTGAGATGTTTGACGCCTCGGCGATTCTTATGCCGGTACTAATTAAAATATCAATTAATGCAAGGTTGCGGGAATTCTTCCAAAAATCAAAAAACGTTGTTTCCTTTTCGGTACAGTTAGTAAGATGAGTTAGTAGTTTTGATGTTTCTTTAATTGCCAATGTTTTTGGAAGTCTGCGTTCTTTCTTATAACGGAAATGGTGATTCTGATAATAATTGATATCAGTATAACCTTGCTCATAAAGGAAACTGAAAAACATTTTCAGCGTAATTAGCTTTCGGCAAATTGTGTTGTCTTTGAGTTCTCGCTCTTTGGATAACACCTGCACATATTTCAGGATAACTGTTTCGTCAAGCTCATCGTCTTGCAGAAATACCTGAAAATCCTTTAAATCCGAACGATAAGCCGTTATCGTTTTATCGGATAAATTTTTTGTAGATTGGATGACTTGTATAAATTCATCACTTGCTGTTTTTATACTTTTCATTTGATCACTCCTCGGAATTTTGAAAATGTGTTCGCAAATTCATTTTAACAGAATTTCGAGGAGATTTGTTAAGAACATACAATAACTTATTATTATTGTTAGTTAACTATTAAAAGATAATATTAAATTATCAATTTAAAGGATGTGTAATTATGGCAGATTCAAGTATTCATGAAAAAGAAAATGTTTCTTTATATTTAGATAACTTAACCTTGTTAGAAGATGTTTCAAGTGAACTTCAAAGTGTTCAATTATATAAACATCCTGAGCTTGAAAAAGTTTTAGTGATTAATGGTGAAATTCAGCATGTTGAAAACTGGATGCCCTATTATCATGAACAACTTGTTCATATTCCAATGATGTTCGTTAAAAATCCGCATAAAGTGTTAATTTTTGGCGGTGGAGATTTGTTTGCAGCATCAGAAGTTTTAAAATATAATTCAGTTACACAACTTGTATTATGTGACCATGATAAAAATGTAATTGATTTGACTCAAAAATACTATTCGCATTCAAAAGCGATTCTTGATGATCCAAGATTTGAAATATGCATAGAAAATGCTATACACTATATGAATGATTGTAACGAGAAATTCGATTTGATTATTGACGATTGTTTTAACTTAGTTGAAGCTTTTGACTCTTCTTCCATTTTTGAACATATGAAATCTCTCCTCACGCCAGATGGCGTTTGTTGTAGTTTAGTTTATCGACATATATTTGACAAAGTGACAATGAATAAAACAATTA
>JAZQHB010000070.1:0-9503 GCA_045540355.1 Acutalibacteraceae bacterium
CACATTGAAGGTCAACAATTTTCAGGAGGAAAAACAATGAATAAAAATGACTATATAATTCGTAATGAAAGAAAAGAAGAACAAAGAGAAGTTGAGTTTCTTGTTAGAGAATCATTTTGGAATGTTTATCGTCCCGGCTGTCTTGAACACTATGTTCTGAATCAACTTCGTGATGATGCTGACTTTATTCCCGAGCTTAATTTTGTTATGGAAAAGGAAGGCAGAATCATAGGACAGAATATGTTTATGAAGGCCGTTATCAAGGCTGACAGTGGCAAAGATATTCCAATTCTCACAATGGGTCCTATCTGTATTGCAAATGAATTGAAGCGTCGGGGCTACGGCAAAATCCTGCTTGATTATTCACTGCAGAAGGCAACTGAAATGGGTTTTGGTGCAGTTTGCTTTGAGGGTAATATTGACTTTTACGGAAAAAGCGGTTTTACCTTTGCATCTGATTTCGGTATCCGTTATCACGGTTTACCTGAAGGTGAAGATGCATCATTCTTCCTTTGCAAAGAACTGAAAAAAGGCTATCTTGACGATGTTACAGGTGAATATTCTCCGCCTCCGGGGTATTTTGTAAATGAAGCCGAAGCAGAAGAGTTTGACAAACAATTCCCATTGAAAGAAAAATTGAAGCTTCCGGGACAACTTTTCTGAAACACGAACTAACACAAAGGGCAGTACATTTCGGTGTACTGCCCGAATTTTTGTATTTATGGGGCAGTTTTCATTTCTTTAAAAACTTTTATTTTTTCAACGGAGCCATTTTTGAGTGCATTTTGCCCTTAGTAATACGGGCAGAATGCACCGATTTTTAATGGGAATTTTGCTGACGGGGTACTGTTCATTTTACGAATTTCTATCGTCTGATTTGCCAAAGTTGGATTTTACGAGCCGAAGAAGAAATGCGTTATTTCATCAGCCTTCCGCTTTCAACCAAGGCGCCTTATATACTTAAAGTTACTACTAACTAAATTAAATATATATTCTCTTTTCTCGGCTGGTATATAACTTTCAGTCTTACTCTGCTCAGTCTTATTACTTGCGAGTTTTACGGAGGCTCAACGCTTATTTTCGGCACAGTTAATACATACAGTTTCGCAGGTTTACCTTTTCCTTGATATTTACGACGGAGCAGATTGTGTTTTTCAAGTTCACGCTGTAATCGTGTTGCTTTGTCATGTCCGCAACCGAGCATTTCATTTGTTTCGGCAATGGTATAAAAGATAAAGACCTCACCATTTTTATCACACCAACCGTTTATTGCAGATAACTGCATCCTGTCGAGCATTAAGCCATAAAGCAGTTTTGCTTCTGCTGATAAATCCTTGTACTCCTCCGTAAATAACATCTTCGGCATTTTGAAAAAGATTTTGCTTTGAGGTTCTTCGTAAACGATATCTATGTTCAGATTTCATCACACTCCTTTTTATTTTCGGTAGCGGCTACCATAAATGATTTGTTTAACCTTCGCCCATCTGTCGTAAGGCGGTTACTGCTTGTCCTGCAACACTTATTAAATCTGTACTGGCAGGACTTTGGGTGGATTCTTTCAATGTCATTCGTATTTTACGGATGGCTTTTTCTATCTCTCGGCAAGTACAACCATTTTTTAAGGCGACAATTGCAAGATTGGTAATATACACACAGTGGCTCGGCTCGTGATGGTCTTGAACTAACATCCGTCCGATTTGTTCAAGAATTCCGTCTTTGCTTTTTATTGTCCATGTGGCTTCATCTGAATACCAAAGCAGTTTACCGTCGGGAATTTCGGTAGCCGCTTCCGAAATCAACTGAGCAGCTTTGTTCACATACATTGAGTTAACGGCTTGTCTGCGACTACATCTGCCATTTGGTACATCTAGCCTCGGTCTGCCACGACCACGCTTCTTTTCTTCCATTAGTATCACTCCTTTACTGTAGTATTTCGGGTTGATTTTTGATGATTTTTTCCTCTGTAACAAGTTTTATTTTGTCAGTAGGGTAATTTCATTAAGAGTGCCGTAAAAGTCTCTTTTGCCGTTTCACCCGAAATAGTTCCTGCCCCGGAATTTCACCGTAGCGTTGCTTTGCTCATATCGTCGCAAAGTCATATCACTTTCGGACGGTCATTTAATTTTCAAGGTGCGTATATATATAAGGTTTTTAGCAAAAAGAAAAAGCACCGATGAAACTGAACAAAGGATATGGTTATCCCTTTGAGTTCAGACTTCATACGGCGCTTGGAAGTTTTTCAGCCTGTTAAGGTCCTGCTCTGCTTGCACGATTAGAATCGCTATTCAATTTTAATAACGGCTTTTTGCCCTTCGGAAATACACGGTGTTTATCGGTTGCTCCAATTTGCATTTTCTGCACTTTGTTTGAATAATCGGTCTGTCGTCAGAGTAAAGCTCAATAAGCCTTGCTCCGCAGATAGGACAGTAGATTATCTTTTTTACTGCGTTTTCCGCATCCTGCTGTGATTTCAACAGCTTTTCTTCTGCTTCGGGAGTTATGGTATATCTACCCTCATCAAAAATAATTACTCTGCCACTCAATAAAGTCACCAACCTTTCAAAGAGCTTTTATAATATGCTTTGCCACCCCCTGAACAACAAGCTTTTTTACCTTGATTGTTTTATCGGGGTAGGCTTTTTTATTTTCATAACGAAGTATTGCACAGTCAGATTCTTCATCAATGCCTGCGTAGGTTTTAAGTGTATTCTCATTGTTTTCATCAAGTGCAACAACTATATTGCCAATTTCAGCAGTTTCTTGTTTCTTTATGAGAACAAGGTCATTTTCGTTTATACCCACATCAATCATTGAATCACCGAAAGCACGAAGGATATAGAATTCACCTGTGCCAAAAATAGAGGTAGGAAGGCTTACATATTCTTCAACATTCTCTTCCTCGCTCTCAGGGTCACCGCAACGAACAGAGCCAACTATGGGAGCAGAGAAATAACCTGTAGTGCATTTGTCGGTATGTGATGTTTCTATTGTTTGTCCGTCATAGGTAAGGATGCCTTTTTCATTCATTTCTACAAGGTATCTGTATGCGGTGGTTTTGGAAACACCCACAGCCGTTGCAATAACATTGATAGACGGTGACTGATGATTAGCCTTGTAATACTCGTTAATGAACGAACAGATTTTATCCATCAGAGCCTTGCTTTTGCTTCTCATAACATTTCACCTCAAAAAATCTAAATGTAACGAGTCGTTACTGATAGGATAATTATAACGCTTTCAAATAAAAAGTCAATAGGTTTTTGAGAATAAAAGTTCGTGTTGGCTAAAAAAAGAGTATGGTGTCGGTTTTCACCGACACCACAGGGAGTTTATATTGTTATAAACTTTTTAGACATTCCAAAATTCTATCCTTAACACTATGATAATAAACTATATGCTCCATAGTTTCACAGACTTCTGAAATACCAATCTCAATTTCATCTTCGCCACAATCAATACCTAAAGCACGCTTGACGTTATATTCAAGCCACTCTAAACGTCCGTAACTGCTGTAATAGATTGTTTCCCAATCATCAGGCAGTTCACCACCGTTATCAGCATAGGACTTGATAAGTGCTTTGAAAAGATTGAAATCAATGTTGCAGTTTTCATAACCTGACCAACATAAAGCCATTTCGTACAGTTCAACAAACGGGCTTGAATAGCAAAGACATTCCAAATCAATGATGCGGCAATCAGCACCATTCCACATAACATTTTTGCTATCCATATCATTGTGGCAGATTGCCAGTACAGACGGCATCTTCATTGTGGCAAGGTTGCCTTTTTGCTGACTATCGTAAAGAATATCACGATTAGCAATTAAAAGATTATATAGCTCTGTGTTGCTTTCTGATAGTTTTTCAATAAACATATCCCAATCAACATTTATTTCACTGCGGTTATAAGGCTGAGCTTTCTTCTCAATGTTATGTATTTTGGCAAGGAATTCACCAATCTTTTGGCAGTGTTCAATAGTGATTTCTTCACCCTTGAGAGACTCGCCCTCATAAAAATTGAACAAATAAAAATATTGTCCGTCAATTTCTTGCATTTTCTTACCGTTGAACGTCAAAGCAGGAAGTATAGGAATCTCTGTTTGTTCTAATCTTGCTTCAAGTTCTTCTGCAATGTGGTAATTTTCAAAAACAGTATCTCGCTTCATAACATAAGGATTTAACAGTTTAATTGCATATTTGTCTTTTGTCGTGAACAGTGAGTACATCTTATGCATAAAGCCGCCCTTGAGCTGAGTCGGCTCTGTTATTATTTTGCCTAAATCTAACTGTAGGCATATTTTATTAAATATATCCATAGTGTTTAAATTTTACTCCTTAATCAATATATCCCTTTATTACTCTCCACGCCTCAACAAGCCTATTCATACTCCAACCAGCATTTGCAGGTGAAGTTGAGGGTAGACAAATAGCATTTCTGCCGATAGTGTTACGGATGTACTTGTTATAATACTTTTCGGCGGTTTTGCCGTTGACAAAAATCTGCTTGATGTCAGCATTTTCAAGTATCTCCGTGAGGTCGTTTGCAACCACATTTTTAATCGAACTGTCAGAACTGCCTGTTATATCGCAAGAGGCAATTACATCCCATAAGGCAATGTGATTTGAGTGCAGAAAGTTGCTTTTTTCCTCAATAGTTACGGGTGTATCCGTACCCATAACGGCAGAAACAACCTTCCAGAATCTGTTCTGCGGATGGCCGTAGAAAAACATCTGCTCACGGGATTTAACCGACGGAAAGCTACCGAGTATAAGTACTTTTGAGTTTTTGTCATATAACGGTGGAAACGGGTGTTTCGGCATATTATATACTCCTCATAAAATCTTCAACCTGGCGTTTCGTTTTCAAAACAACAGTTTTATCGCTGTACTTCTTTGCAATTTCAGCATAATAGTTGCGTCTTTCTTTGTTTCTGCAACCGAAAAGAGTAAACCTCACAAACCACCAATTCATATCATTAGCGTAACCGTCTTGTCTGCGGCTCTTTGTTCGTTTAACTGCACGACAAAAACAGGTAGCTCTCGGAAGCTGAAGCAAGACTATTTTATCTGCCTTTTGTAGTCGCTCGTCTATCATCAGGTATGTATAGTAGCCGTCAATAATCCAATCTTCTTTCGCCATAAAATCTGCAACCTTGGGCAGTACAACAGAATCATCAACAGGCTTCCATTCCTTGTCCCACTTGATATCATCAAGGTGAAGGACGGGGATATTTTTCTTTTTGGCTATGTAATCAGACAGATATGTTTTACCACTTCCGGCATAGCCTAAAACTGCGATTTTCACTATCCTTCACCTCTTTCAGTTGTTAGGTAGATTCAATGAACTCTTTATAACTTCTGACATTGTTTTCGAACACAGTTTTATATACATCCATACTTGAAAATTTATCAAAGCCATATTGCTCGTTTTCTATCAATGATTGTTTGATGTTTATAACGATTTCTTTAAGTTCAGGATTAGCTAAAAGTTTCTGCTTTATGTTCTCACTGAAATCCAAAGCTTTAGTTATGGTACAACTATCAAAAAACCAAATATCAACATTACAAAGTTCGCCTAATATTTCAGTTTCAAAGCCGTGGAACCAAACTGTCTTTCCGTCAGACACTTCTTTCTTTGCTTCATACCACATAGGGTGGAATGTATTAAGAATAAATGAGGTAAGTTCATACAGTTTTTCTGTTGACATACACTCATTGGAAACATAAATATCCAAATCGTTCCACGCCATTAAGTCCATAGCATAACTACCAACAATGTAAGGAGTGCCGTATTTATTTAATTCATTCAGCAAACCGAAATCATAAAGCAGTTGGTCTGCATTGTTTTTATAGTTGTCCACAAATTCACCTTATTTCACAGCAAGTGTAGCAAAATACTGCGGATAGTATTTGCCGATTTCATTTCCGCCTTCTCTATCACGGTCTTCATACAAATCTTTGAGTATAAAACCTGCTTTCAATTGACCGCCAATTTGTTCATCTAGGGTATGGCTGAACTGTACGCCATCACCATTTTTAGTCATTTTTTCAAGCTTCTTCTTTGGCATCTTAAGAGGATTGAACGGCAGAGGATTAACTACTTTTAAAGGTTTCTTTTCTTCAAATAAAAAATTGATACCATTATCCATACCAGCGAGTAATCTACCTCCCTTTTTGAGTACACGGTGACACTCATTCCAGATATGATAAACATCTTCAACATAACTATTAGAAACAGGATGAAAAATCATATCAAAACTTTCATCTTCAAATGGAAGAATTTTTGACATATCACCTTTAATAATATCGACATTGTATCCTTCTCTTTCAGCTACCATTCTGTCTGCTTCAAGTTGCTTGTCAGAATAATCAAACACAGTACAATCTGCACCAAGTTTTGAGAATACAGGTATCTGCTGACCGCCACCACTTGCAAGTCCCAATACTTTTTTACCTTTCAAATTACCAAACCACTCGTGAGGAACGGTAATGCAAGGTGTAAGGTAAACTTCGAAATTATCTGCAGTAGTTTTTTCGTATTCTTCGTGACTTATGGGCAACGACCATTCACAGCCGTCATCTGCCCATAAATCCCAAGTTTCTGAATTTATTTTAGTATAGTCAATCATTTTCTTACCTCATTTCTTATGCAGAATATGCCACACATCATTACCGGCGAATCCACATTTTCTATATAGTGCTTCGGGATTGGTCATATTATCAACTTTGCCCGATACAGTTGCAAAATCTGCAACATCTATCATTCTGAACAGTAGTTCTGTTACTATTAACTGACCGATTTTCTTTCCTCTATATCGTGGTAATACCTGTATCCATTCTAAGATAAGCTCTTTTGTTTCAGTATCAAAATCAGCTATACCGCATCCAACATATTTGCCTGTTACATTTTCTTTAACAATAACCCACAAAGTTGCATTGTAAACAGGTGTCTTGGTATAACTTTTAATTAGTTCCTTGTTTACAGAGATGTCTGTGTATGAATCGTTAATTATCTGCACGATTGATTTAATATCTTTTCGTGTTGCTGTGGTAATCTCAAAATCATCATTTGTGATTTTCGGTATTCCTTTGAGATTGTGATACAACCGAAAATAGTTTTCATCAGTATAATCGGATAATATATCCTCTCTGAAATCCTTATCGTGCAGAATTTTCATATCAGGTGGTATTACAATGTTTTTTGCTTTCCAATACGGTATTGAAAGAGTACCGCAAGGGTTATTCAAATATTCGGTAAGTGTAATCATTTCTTCTCCAAATTTAAATAATTTTTTATCTTTTTAAACAATATTTTTCTATCGTTATCTGATAACAGTGTTTCTTTTTTAGGATTATAATGATGACCAAATTCCACATCAACATAACTATTATCATTTATAGTTATGGCTTTATTGTATCTAGGTCTTACGTGCATATGCAAGTGTGGGTTTGGGGTGGTTGATTTATAAAAATCATTCATCAAGCAACTCCAATTACACAAGTCTGCACCTAATACATTTTTAAAACAATCTTCAAATTTCGTGATAATTTCTTTTAGTTCAATCCATTCGGACAAGTCGAGCTGGGACAGAGTTGTACAATGCCGTTTAAGAACTACAACACATCTACCCAAATAATCTTGTTTATCAGCCAAAAACACATACCAATACACACTTTCATATAAGATGTTTTGTTTTTCTGCATCAGTAAAATTGCACCAACAACACTCTTTTTGATAACTATTTATCTCTTTGTAAATCTCTTCAATACACGGTGATTTATAAGCAATATAATCATCAATGCTATCGGGGAATAGTTTTGCACCTTCTTCTTTCACCCTGCTATATCTCTGTACTGCCTCAGGATTATTTCTCAAATAATCTCTGAAAGCAATATGTCTGTGAAGTTCTGCTGAAAATTCAGGACAAACATATAAATGATGTTTCGGTAAATCTACATTGCCTTTGTAATCAAAAGCTTCTCTGTCTTTTATACCAAGATTCCCTTCGTGTATGTAACCGAGAGTTGCCAACTTTTTAACCACAGTATCAAATACAGAATAGTCTTTGATAACAATATCAATGTCAATAATCGGTTTTGCAGAAAGCCCTTCAACAGATGTGCTACCGATATGTTCAATGCCGATTATTACATCATTTACTGTGGTCAAAAGATGCTGTTTAATTATCTCAAAATCCGTCTTCCATTGTTCGTTATACGGAACAACTACAACTCGTTTTGCCATTTTTACACCTCTGTTATATAAGTATCACTTATTATTTTCTTGCTTTTACGATCAAAAATGACGGTTTGATAAACTCATCATATAACGCAGGCCATTTCTCCATTGCCCAAGGTTGTGGTTGGGGTTCACAAACTTCCTCAATTTTGAAACCTGCTTTAGCTAAAGCGTTTATTGTATCGCTGAATGTTCTGTGGTATTTTCTTACACCATCAACATACCAATGAACATATCTTTCGCCAGGTTCATTATAATTTGAAAATGTGTATGAAACCTTTCTTCCGTTTTCATCTTTGTTGTAATGTCCGTTGCCATTTATTGTTGCGGTAATAAGCGGATGCTCTTGTGAAAACAAAAGAACACCGTTTTCGTTAAGTAGACCGTATATATCTTTACAGAGTTTTTCAAAATCTTCAATGTAATGAAAAGCTAAAGAACTGTAAACCAAATCAAATTTCTGGTTAAGAGTTGATATATCAGTCATACTCATATTTATGTATTCAATATTTTCGTGGTGTGCTTCATCCTTTGCAACGGAAAGCATTTTTTCAGAAATATCGACACCAACGACACTACTTGCACCATTTTTTATGAATTCAATGCAATTAGCACCGCAACCACAACCTAAATCTAAAACTGTTTTTCCAGTCTGGTCTGGTAACATTTCTTTCATTGCAGGTTGTTCCAACATATTATTTGAGTTAATTTCTCTGTTTCTCAATTCGCTATAACCTGCAAAGAATGTATCATTATCATAAATATTCTGATTGCTCATAGTAAACTCCTAATTATAAATACTTCTGCATATAAACTAAATTCTGATATGTACCGTCTTTGATTTTGAAAAATTTCGGTTCTATCGATATAACTTGAAACCCGAATTTCTCATAAAGTGCTTTAGCTCGGTTGTTTCCCTCGATAAATTCAAGGTCAACAATTTCTGTACCATCGTGTTCTTCTGCAGCTTTTACCAGTTCTTTAAACATTGCTGAACCAATACCAATATTCCAATACTTTTTCTGAAGAGCGATACCTACTGTTGCTCTATGGGAAGTCTTGCTACCGGTCTTAAAAGTGATGTCACAGTTGCCTGCAATTACACCATCTACATAACAAGCAATAAACAAGGTGTTCTGACTTTCACGAACATTATGAATAAATTTCTCTTCACTTTCTACAGTAACACTCTCCCAATCTTCAACTGTGCGAGAAAGAAACTCTGTTTCACCACTGGAAGTTTTAATACTGTTAAGTAACATTTC
>JAZQHB010000071.1:0-113142 GCA_045540355.1 Acutalibacteraceae bacterium
GGCGATGACGATATCGCCCTGCTTCAGAGTGCCGTTCTGGACCAGCAGGGTGGCAACGGGGCCACGGGTCTTGTCCATACGGGCCTCGATGACGGTGCCCTTTGCCCGGCGGTTGGGGTTGGCCTTCAGCTCCTGGACTTCGGCAGTCAGCAGCACCATTTCCAGCAGGTCTTCCAGACCCATGCCGGTCTTGGCGGAGATGGGCACGATGATGGTGTCGCCGCCCCATTCTTCGGGAATCAGGTCGTACTTGGTCAGCTGTTCCTTGATCTTGTCGGGGTTGGCGGTGGGCTTGTCCATCTTATTGATGGCAACGATGATAGGAACCTCAGCAGCCTTGGCGTGGTTGATGGACTCGACAGTCTGGGCCATGATGCCGTCGTCGGCAGCAACCACCAGGATGGCGATGTCGGTGGACTTGGCACCGCGGGCACGCATGGAAGTAAAGGCTGCGTGGCCGGGGGTGTCCAGGAAGGTGATCATCTGGCCATCCACATCCACGGTGTAAGCACCGATGTGCTGGGTGATGCCGCCGGCTTCGCCTGCGGTGGCGCTGGTCTTACGGATGGCATCCAGAGTGGAGGTCTTACCGTGGTCAACGTGACCCATGACGACAACGACGGGAGCACGGGTCTCCAGCTCGTCAGCGGTATCCTGGTGATCGTCGATGATCCGCTCTTCAATGGTGACGGTGACTTCCTTTTCCACCTTGCAGCCCAGTTCGGTGGCTACGAACTCTGCGGTGTCGAAGTCGATGGTCTGGTTCATGCCGGCCATGACGCCGTTCTTCATCAGACACTTGATGACTTCGGCGGCAGTCTTCTTCATGCGGCTGGCCAGTTCGCCGACGGTGATCTCGTCGGGGATCTTAACGGTAACGGGAGCCTTCCGGGCGACCTCCATCTGGAGGCGGCGCATCTTCTCCTGCTCTTCGTTGCGGGACTTGTTGCCCTTCTTATTGTTCTGCTGCTGTTTTTGCTGCTTGGCGCCCTTGCCGCCGCCGATGCGCTGCTTGCCGCCCTGGTAATTCTGGACTCTTTCGGAAACCAGATTATCCACATCGGCAAAACGGTTGGCATTGACCTGAACGGCGGAGGTATCTACCACCCGGCGCTCGCGCTTGCGCTCCGGCTCAGCAGGCTTGGCAGGCTTCTGCTCTGCCTGGGGCTTGCGGTCGGGAGCGGGACGGTTGTCCTGCTTGGGGGCAGGTTTGTTATCAGCAGCGGGCTGCTGGGGCTTGTTTTCTTTGGCAGGCTCGGCCTTGGGCTGTTCCTTGGGCTTTGCGGCTGCAAACACCTGCTCGATAGATGCGATCTGGTGAGCGGCGGTCATGCGGTCGAAGACCACATTCAGCTCGTCCTCCGTCAGCACCTGGGTGTTGGATTTGGGTTTTTCACCGTATTTGGAGAGGATCTCCGCAATGTCCTTGGGAGTGACACCAAAGTCGGTGGCGACCTCCTTTAAACGATACTTCACTAAACTCATAAACGCACCTCCAAAATCAACGCTTCTTTACGCCTGCGGCAGCTTTTCCCACACGCTTGTTCTTTTCATGGGCCTTCGCTTCCTGTTGGCGCTGCCGTACCCGCTGGGTGCGGCTTTCCAAAGCCTGTAACGCTTCACTGTATGTTTCCTGCTGGGGCAGAGCCTTCAAAAAAGCCAGTGCCATGGCAGGATCGGTAAATGCGGCAATGGCAAGACTTGTCCTGCCGATGGCCATTCCCACAGCATCCTTGGAAAAAGGGATCTTTACTGCCACCTGATTGGTGCCGGCCACAAAGCTTTTGGCTCTGCGCCAGGTGTGATCGCCGGCATCGGCGGCCACCGCTACCAGGCAGGCTTTTCCGGCACGGGCAGCGCTGCCCACCGGCTCTTCTCCCAGCTCAATGCGGCCTGCCTTTCGGGCAAGGGCCATATAATTCAGGGCTTTATCCATGGGCGCCCTCCATTTCCGCAGTCAGGCGGTCGTAGACCTCCTGGGGAATGGCAACTTCCAGACTTCTGTCCAGGGCTTTGCTCCGGATGGCTTTTTTCAGGCATTCCGGATCGGGGCACAAATATGCGCCGCGGCCGTTGAGCTTGCCGCTGAAGTCCAGCTGCACAGCGCCGTCGGTACACCGGACTACCCGGATCATTTCCTTCTTGGCTCTGCGCTCGCGGCAGCCCATACACTGCCGCATCGGTATTCTTCTTTGCATAAGCTGCCTCCTGATTAATATTATTCCTCTTCTGCCTGGGAAGCGGGCTTAATATCGACCTTGTAGCCGGTAAGACGGGCAGCCAGACGGGCATTCTGGCCTTCCTTGCCGATGGCAAGGCTCAGCTGATCGTCAGGGACGATGACACGGCAGGCCTTCTGGCCGGGAATCAGAGAAACAGAGATCACATCGGCGGGGCTGAGGGCAGCCTTGACATACTCGCAGGGATCCTCACTCCAAACCACGATGTCGATCTTCTCCCCGTGGAGCTCTTCCACAACAGCGCCTACACGGCCGCCTCTGGGGCCGACACAGGCGCCCACGGGATCCACGCCCTCGGTGACGGCACGGACAGCCATCTTGCTGCGGGAGCCGGCTTCACGGGCAATGTTGCGAACTTCCACATCGCCGCTTTCAATTTCGGGGGTCTCCAGCTCAAACAGACGGCGAACCAGATTGGGATGGGTACGGGAAACATGGACCAGAGGACCACGGTTGGCCTTATGGACTTCCAGCACATACACACGGATCAGGTCGCCGGGCTCGTAGGTCTCGCCGGGGATCTGCTCGCTGGTGCGCAGCACAGCATTGGAGGTCTCGTTGCCCTGGCCGATCTGCACGAAGATATCGCCGGAGGGATCCAGGCGCAGCACGGTGCCTGTGAGCAGCTCCTGTGCCTTGGAAGAATAGCTTTCATAGATCATGCCGCGCTCAGCCTCGCGGATGCCCTGGATGACCACCTGCTTGAAGGTCTGGGCAGCAATGCGGCTGAAGTTCTGGATGTCTACGGGGATGGAAACGGTTTCACCGGGCTGTACGGATTCCCGGATATTTCTGGCGGCATCGATGTGGATCTCCAGGGAGTCGTCCTCCACTTCCTCCACAGCGGTCTTCACCAGGTGCATGAACAGGCCCTTCTCGCTCAGATCCACCACCACATTTTCGGCGGGGATGTCCCGGTGATCTTCCCGGTCCTTGCGATAGGCGCTGGCAAGTGCCTGCTTCAGGCGCTCGACCATGTAATCTACGGGGATACCCTTCAGCTTTTCCAGATCCCGCAGGCTGGCAAAAATCTCGGCACCGATATCTACCTTGGGTGCCTCAGGGGTCTTCTTGGCTCTTGTACCTCTTGCCATGATTATTTTCCTCCTTCGCTCCTCGAAAAACGTCTCACCTCACCGCGGGGTCTTTTGCCCCAACTGTGCGGTTTTCGCTCCTTGAAATACACAAAGTATGTCAGCGGATCGAAAACCTTCATTTGTGGCAAAATCCCGCACCGGTGATGGCGAGTCTTATTTTCTCGAAGCTTATTATTTTATCTTATAGTGTTATTATTAAAATTCTACACGAAGGCGCACCAGCGCAACTTCGGATTTTTCAAAAGTAATGGTTTCCTTGCCGGCTTCCAGGGTGACACGGCCCTCTTCGTAGCCCCGCAGAATGCCGGGCAGCTCCTTAAGACCGTTTCTGGGGCGGTACAGCTTGACCAGAATGGGGCTGTTCATAAACTTTTCGAAATCGGCGGGGCGCTTCAGCGGACGCTCCAGACCGGCGGAACAAACTTCAAAGTGATAGCTTTCCGCGATGGGATCCTTTTCATCCAGAATGGGATCCAGTGCCCGGTGGATCTTTTCGCAGTCGTCGATGTCGATGCCGCCGTCCTTATCCATAAAGACACGCAGGAACCGCTCGGAGCCCTCACGGACATATTCCACATCCCACAGCTGACAGCCGAAGCCTTCCACAACGGGTTTGGCAAATTCCGCAACCTGATCGGTGATCTTCAAAATAATACCTTCTTTCAAGACAAAAGAGAGGGGCGAGCCCCTCTCTTTCGTATACTCTACGCTAGATTAGCTGTATTATAGCACCCGCGCAGCAAATTTGCAAGAGGGTTTTTGGGTAAAAATCCGTCTTTTTTCTGCTTTTTCCGGCAGTTGACATGGATATTATCCGAAAAGCTATGTATGAGCCCAGCCGTCCCGATCCACCGGCAGACCGTGGGTGTATTTGCGATCCCATTCGTCATCAAACAATCGGGTGCGCCAGCCCTTGGGACGGGCGGTGCAGAGATCTGCGGCGATCTCCCGTATGGTGTCGGCACAGTCCAGACATTCCATATAGAAATCCGGCAAAGCGGATTCTCCCAGCTGCGCGCCCAGCAGTGCGCCGGCAATGGCCGCGACGGCGGCGCTCTTGCCGGAGTGATTCACCGCAATGATCACGGCGCTGTCAAAATCACCGTTGCCGGCGATAATGGCATAAACCGCACCGGCCAGCACCTGGGCTGCAGTCTTACACTCCAGCTGCTCCATAACCTGCAGCGGGGAAAGCTCTGTCTGCCGTGCCATTCTCACTGCGTCTTTCATCAGCATCTGCAGCCGCAGCGCCTGGGGCACAGGGAATTGAGCGGCAACGGCTTCCGCGGCCTGGATCACCTGGTCTTCCAGGGAGCATTCCGGCGCGTGGATGATACCGGCGGTTAGATAGGCCAGCAGCGCGCCGCTGAGATAGGCCATGGGATCACCATGGGTAAGGGCAACGATCTGCGCGCCCAGCAGACCGATCTCCTGGAAAGACATCCGTTCCGGGTGGAAAAACAGACCTGCCGCCACGGCGGCAGTCAATGTGCCGGGGCCTGCCCCCTGGTTGGCAGGTTTTTTGGGTGTACCCAGAACATCCCGGGTCAAACTGTCCAGGGTGCGCGGATCCATGGATCGGCGCTTGCGTGCCTGGGGGACCCGGCACAGCCAGCAATGGCGCAAGGCAGGGTCGCCGGGCAAATGCTGGGCTCTGGCCCATTCCTTCAGCGCCAGGGCAATATAGCGCATCACGGCGGCGTTGCCGGTCTGGCCTTTGGCAGAGCTCAGCAGCATGCCGTTACAGGTGAAAAGCGGCACCTGGGTATAGGAAGTGATCTCGGCAAAACCGTTTACCACATCGTAACCCAGCAGGCCCTGAGGGCCATAGGTTTCACAGATCTGCCGGTAGGTTTTGGCATCCACCGGAGCACCCATGGCATCGCCGACAGCCATGCCCAAAAGACAGCCTTTTATGATCTCGGGAGCAATATCCATCCTGCGGCCTCCTTTCCGATAAGTTTACATCTTACCCTTGATTATAGCGGTTTTTCCGACAAAAAGCAAGCATAAGCTGCGCCCGTATAGGGGGCACAACTATAAAATGTGTCCGCCGGAAAGACGAAAACAAAAGGCTGTCAACGGCACAAAGACGGTAAAAATATGCCCGTGAACAAGCACAAATACTGCCCGAAAAAGGCGTGAAAACAGCCCTCTTTTTCGGCGAAATAGAGATATTGACTTCCTGCTTCTTTGGAGTATAATCTGCTGAAACGGAGACAAAATCTCCGGCGCGGATATGGCTGAAGCACAGTTGGTACGCGATTATGTTCTCATTGTATTTCATTGATTGTTTATGGAATTTGGGGGCTGCTGCCATGAGTAAACTAGGAAAGCTTTACCGTAAGACCGGCTGGCATACCGTCTTCAGTTTTGATGACGAAGGCGCCAGCGCCAGAACCCATCTGCTCTTTGCCACCATTGCCCAGGCGGTGGTGGGCGGCTTCTCCGGCGGCGTATTTTACACCGGATTGCTGATGGGCTATGGGATCAACATCGTCAATATCTCCATCATCACATTTATTCCCTACATTACCAGCTTTTTCACACTGCTGACACCGTTCATTCTGGAGCGGTTTCCCAAGCGGCGGCTGCTGCTGACCCTGGCCAGAGTGGCCTACTATGTTATCAATATATTGGGCATTACGGTACTGCCCTGGGTGGTGCAGGATCCGGAAGGCCGGGTCATCGGCCTGGTGATCATCGTGTTTCTGGCCAATGCCATCAACTTCCTGTTTTCCGGCTGGTCGCCCTGGCATATGCCTTACATCACCCCGGAAGTTCGCACAGCCTATTATTCCGCCACCAGCCTGGTCAGTAACATTTCTTCCAGCCTGGTGCTGATCGTGGCAAGTACCGTCACCGACCGGCTCAGCCCCGATGTACAGCTGGATGTGATCGTCGCTTTGCGGTTTGTGGCGTTTGCCATTGCGGGACTGGATATCTATTTCCTCCAGAAGCCCAGGGAGCCGGAGTATCTGGTGTCCACCCGGAAGCATTCGCTCCTGAATGTGTTTAAGCTGCCCCTTTCGGATAAGCGCTTCCGGTTGACCATGCTGGTGTACGCACTGTATAATCTGATCATGAATATCTCCGCTTCCGTCAGTCAGACCTGGCTGCTGCAGGAGGTAAAAACGGGATATCTGTACATCAACATCATCAATTTTGCCTATTCCCTGTTCGTATTGCTGACCTCTGCCATCTGGAGCCGGGTGATGCAGAAAAAGGGAACCTTCCGATCCCTGGCGGTGGCCTGCTTTGTGCTGGCGGGCACTTATTGCGCCTATGCCTTTGTAAACAGCGGCAACTTCCTGTGGCTGATGACAACGGTACGGCTGGTGCAGCATGGCATCGGCATGCTGCAGACCTTCTCGGTGAACAACATGCTCTATATTTCCCTGCCCAGAAAGGATCAGACCAACTATACCTCCTGCTATACCTTTGCGGGCAACGCGGCGGTGTTTCTGGGTATGAGTACCGGCACAGCTATCGTGGCGGCTATGGGAGATGCGCATCTGGAGCTTCTGGGGCATTGTCTTTCCGCCCCTGCTGTGACCCTGCTGGTTCAGGGCGCTCTGACAGCAGTGCTGGGAATCATTGCGCTGCTGATCCGCAAAAGGGTAGAGCCGGAATCTTTCAGAAAATAAAAAAACGGGGCTGTTGCGAAAACGCAACAGCCCCGAAAATATTATCCCCAAAGGCCGTCGGGGTATTTGCCCTCTGCGGCCATGGCCTTCAGCGCGGCCACCACCACAGGCTTATCGGCGGCATAGGTGACACCGTACCACTTGTCGGCAGAGCGAAGGACCTTAACGGTCGCTTTGCCTTCCTGCAGCAGTTCGCTGACGGAACCGGGCAGGAAGAATTCGGCCTTGACAGGATTCTTCGGTACGGCTGTTTCCAGGAACTTGGGGAAGCGGGCTTCCACTTCTTCCAGGAAGCTGGGGGTAAAGCCCCACATATTCATGGAAACAGGTGTTTCAAAGGCCAGGTCTTCCCAGGTTTCACCGTCTTCGGTGAAGTGGATGCCGCCGTCGTACTTTTCAATGCGGGTACGCTCCACGACCTCAGTCAGATAGCCGGCATCGTTGGTCCGGCAGACACCCCGGGCTACGCTGCCGTTGTCGGTAACGGTGTTGCCCAGCTGATAGCCAACCATGAAATAGTTGTATGTATCGGTATCCTCGGCGCCGCTGAGGGCATCGTAGAGAACCTGGAAAGCGGATTTGCCGTAGTAGTCATCGGCGTTGATCACGCCGAAGGGTGCGCCGTCAATGGCTTCCTTGGCACAGAGGACCGCATGGCAGGTACCCCAGGGCTTGGTGCGCTCGGCGGGGATCACAAAACCTGCGGGAACCTTGTCCAGTTCCTGGTAAGCATACCGGATCTCCATGGGGCAGCTTTCCAGGCGCTTGCCCACGGTATCCATGAAATCCTTCTTGATCGCCTCTTTGATAATGATAACGGCTGTTTCAAAACCGGCCTCGTGGGCGTCAAACAGAGAGTAGTCCAAAATGGCTTCGCCGTGGCTGCCCACGGGGTCGATTTGCTTCAGACCGCCGTAACGGCTGCCCATACCTGCTGCCATTACCACCAGAACGGGTTTCTTGCTCATGAGATACACTCCTTTGCGTATAGTATTCTCAGGTCATTATAGTACAGTTGCGAAAAAATAACAAGTCCCACTTATGTCAAAATGGAGCTGTCCAGATAAATACTGTCCTTGCGCAGCTTCTCCCAGGAGAAGACCGCTGCCAGCTCCTTTGCGCTGATAGGCTCCGGTTTCTCCGTCAGACCGGCGGCATGGGCCAGAACGCCCAGAACCTGTTCCGCGCTGCAGCGCAGCCGCAGCTGGCCCAGATCCAGATCCCGGTCCCGTTTGCTCAGCCGTCTGCCGTCGCTGCTCATCAGCAGCGGCACATGACCGTAGGTGGGATGGGGAAAACCGAACAGCTGCTGCAGGTACATCTGCCGGGGGGCGGAGCTGAGAAGATCCGTGCCTCTGACCACTTCGGTAACACCGGCTTCTCCGTCGTCCACGGTGACCGCCAGCTGATAGACATAGATGCCGTCTGCCCTGCGCACCACAAAATCGCCGCATTCCGCCTCCAGATCCTGGGTGTATTCCCCCTGGCAGAGGTCGGTCAGCTGCCACTGGGAGGCTGGTACCCGCACACGCCAGGCGGGGGCTCTGCCGAAGCTTTCCCGCTGGGCGGGGGTCAGATCCCGGCAGGTGCCGGGGTACACATAGGTGCCGTCGGAAAGGTGGGGGGCATTGACGCTGTGCAGTTGGCTGCGTGTGCAGTAGCAGGGATACAGCAGCCCCAGATCCATCAGCTTTTCAAAATACCGGTCATAAACGGCGCTGCGGCTGCTCTGGGGCGGGGTCTCCAGATCCCAGTCAAGTCCCAGCCACATCAGATCCTCCCGGAGGATCCGGGCATATTCCGCGCTGGTGCGCTGGGTGTCCAGGTCTTCCATTCGCAGCACCAGGTGTCCGCCCCGGGAACGGACGGAAAGCCAGGCGATCAGTGCGGCGAACACATTGCCCAGGTGCATCCGTCCGGAGGGCGTGGGGGCAAATCTGCCCACCGGTGCGGTGCCGCTCATCCCAGTACCCCCGAAAAACGCAGGGCGCACCAGGCAATGACACCCAGGATGGCAACGGTCAGACACACTGCCAGGATCACAAGACCCCGATTGCTGTTTCCGGTGTACCCCCGGTAAACTTCCTCACTGTAGCTTTCCAGATCCTCGTCGGAGAAATCGCTGTTGTAGGCATCAAAGCCCTGGTCATAGCCGCCAAGATCCTCTCCGTAGCCGTTGCCGTAGTTATAGTAGGTTTCTTCGGTTTCTTCCCCAAAATCATCGGGGTCGTCCAGGAGGGCTTCCGCTTCCTCCAGCTCCTGCTGCAGCAGCGCTTCCTGCTGCTCGATCTCCGCTTCCAGCAGAAGCTCTTCCTCCAGCCGGCGAAGCTCCTCTTTTCGGTCTTTAAACATGGAGATATCTCCTTCCTTTGGAAAAAGGAGAGTGCGTTGGCACTCTCCTGAGGGGTTATTTTTCCAGTGCCATGACCTTGTCGATGCGGCGCTGGTGACGCTCGTTGTGAGAGAATTCCGTGCCGATCCAGGTGTCTACGATCTGCAGTGCCAGCATTTCGCCCACAACACCGGCACCCATGGCCATCACATTGGTGTCGTTGTGCTCCCGGGTCAACCGGGCAGACATCAGGTCGCTGAGCAGCGCGCAGCGGATGCCGGGGATCTTGTTGGCGGTGATGGAAACGCCGATACCGGTGGTGCAAAGTACGATACCCCGGTCAGCCTTACCCTCTGCAACGGCTCTTGCCGCGGCGGCGGCAAATTCGGGATAGTCACAGCTGTCCTTGGTGTAGGTGCCGTAGTCGGTCACTTCATGACCCTGCTTCTGCAGATGGGTCACCACGAGATTCTTCAGTTCCAGCGCGCCGTGGTCGCAGCCAATAGAAATCTTCATAGTAAAGTCTCCTTTAAATTATATATCCACCGTTGACAGGCAGCACCTGTCCGGTAACAAATTTCGCGTCTGCCAGGTAGGCCATGGCATGAGCCACATCCTCCGGCGTACCGTTTCTGCCCACAGGGGCTTCCTGGGCCATTTCTTCCAGGATCTGCGGATCTACCTGGGCGCACATATCCGTCAGTATCACCCCGGGAGCCACGCAGTTGACACGGATGCCGCTGGGGCCCAGCTCCTTGGCCAGCGCTTTTGTCATGGAGATCACCGCGCCTTTGGTGGCGGAGTAGGCTACCTCGCAGGATGCGCCGGCCTGTCCCCACATGGAGCTGACAGTGATGACGCAGCCGTCATGCTTGCGCAGGAACGAAGGCATGGCAGCGTTGACGCAGTGATAAATGCTCTTGACATTCACCGCGAAGATCCGATCCCAGGCAGCTTCATCGGTCATGCTCATCAGACCGTATTGGCAGATCCCCGCGTTGCAGATGAGAATATCCACCTCCGGGATCCGGCGGAAGGTCTCGGCGACGGCGCTGCCGTCGGCTACATCGCAGCGCAGGGCGGTGGCGCCGGTGGCAGCTGCCACAGCCTGGGCGGCGGCATGTTCTTTTTCATAGAGGAAATATACCCGGTCTCCCCGGGCAGCGAAATGTGCCACCGCGGCGGCACCGATTCCACGGGAGCCGCCGGTAATTACCACACTGGCCATAGGAATCACCTCCGTAATAGAAAAGGGCTGCCGCGACCGCAGCAGCCCATAGTGTTGTTATCTTCTGCGGCTCTTGGTCCGATGGTCGGAATACTGGCGGATCGAGGAGATCTTGCTGTCAGATTCAGACATGAACTGCTTGAGCTTCTCTTCAAAGAGCTGATCGGCGGTCTTGGGCTCCGGGGGAGGCGTGGGCGCGGTGCGGACGGGCCGGTTCTGCTGGGGATTGTTCTCCCGGGGGCGGAAATTGCCTCTGGGGGCGTTCTCCCGCTGGGGCTTGGCTTCCAGCCGCTTAATGGAAAGATTGATTTTGCCGCCTTCGGTGCTGATGACCATGA
Source organism: Acutalibacteraceae bacterium (assembly GCA_045540355.1). Classification (GTDB taxonomy): domain Bacteria; phylum Bacillota; class Clostridia; order Oscillospirales; family Acutalibacteraceae; genus RGIG2945. The sequence continues at coordinate 10,883 of JAZQHB010000071.1, forward strand.
CCTTTACATCCTGGCCTTCGGTCAGATGCTGGCGGATGTCGCTGACGAATGTGTTGGCGACCTCGGAGATATGTACCATACCGGTCTTGTTTTCCGGCAGAGCCACAAATGCACCGAAGTTTGTGATGGTTTTTACCTTACCCTCTAAGATTGCTCCTACAGTTAACTCCATAAAATATTTTGCTTCCTCCAAATTTATTCCGGTTGAATAATGACACTGTCCGGCTCAGCCAGACCCAGCCGTTCCTGGGCGATCCGCAGGATCTCCTGCACCGTGCCGCGCTGGCTGAGGTATTCCTCCAGACGGCGCTGCTCCTGCTCGGCGCTGATAGCTTCCTGCCGCAGCTGTTCTGTGTGGCTGCGGGTATTGTCAGTGGCGATCCGCAGGGTCAGAAGCGCCGCAATAGACAATGCGACGGCTGCCGCTACGACGATCTTCGTCAGAGCGGTGCTTTTCCGGTATACCACTTTGGTGGATTTCAGAAAGCGCTTCAGCTTCTTCATGGGAACCTCCGGGCCGTTTTCCCGCATGGCGGGTCTTATTCCATTTTATTGTACCCCATTTTTTCAAAGATGCAAATAAAATTTTTATAATTTCTTGCAATTTTTCAAAAATTTTTCTCACAGGATAGGTAAGAAAGCGCAAAACACACCCGATTCCCTTCCAAAAAACGGAAAACAGCGGCGAAAGCCACCGCCCGACGGTGCGGTCAAATCCATAAACGCCCAGAAAAAGCCCCATGGTACAGCCCAAACGGATGTCGCCCCGGCATACCCCAAAGCTCAGATACAGCCATGCGTAGAACAAAGCGGCAGAAAAAAGCAGGTCCGCCGGGGCGGTGCGTTTCTTTCGCAGGGGACGCAAAAAACCGTAGAAAAGACCCAGCCCCGCACCCAGCGCCAGGGCTGCGCCAAACCACCGGATGGCCTGTGCCGGGGCGGTCATCCGAAGAGGCGGTGCTTCCAGCCGCCTTTGACCCGGGGCTCTTCATAGAGCAAAGAGGCCACCTTTCCTTCCACATCCACCTGGCCGCCCTGGGTGCTGAGTGTTTTCAGCTGCAGCTGGCTGCCCTGGACGATCAGTGTGCCCAGCTCCGTGCGAAGCACAACAACGCTGTCGTCAAAGCTGACCACATCGTTGACCCCGGTGACGGTGAGACTGCTGCGGTTGTTGAGCGTCAGCTTGTGGGGCATTGCCGGTTGCTCTGCCATAGTCATCCCTCCTTATCTATGACAGCCTATGCAGCCGGATGGGGTTTTATATGGCTGAATGTGCGGCAGTTTTCGACAGATGCTTGCATTGCCCGGCGGTATATGCTATAGTTTTCTCAGCGTTACTTTTTCGGCCAGGCTCAAAAACAAACAGGAGGCGTATCCATGAAAGAATTTCTGAAGTATTTCCTCGGCGCCGGCACGGAAGTGGAATTCACCAATTTCTCTCTGGCGCATTTTTTGCCGATCCTGGTGATGGTGGGCGTGATCCTTGCCATCCGTCAGTTCCGTGACAAGCTCAGAAACTATGAAAAAGAAAAGAATCTGCGCTACATTCTGGCGTTTCTGCTGATCCTCAGCGAGATGTCTTACTACTGGCGTCTGGTGGCCATCCCCTCTCTGGGCCCCAACCCTGTGGATCATCTGCCCATTACCGTCTGCGGCTGGGTGGTGGTGTTTGCCAGCTATATGCTCATTGGCAAGACCCAGTCCCTGTTCGATATCTGCTATTTCTGGCTGTTCTCCGGCTCTGTTTTCGCGCTGCTGACGCCTACCGTGATCTCCTACACCGGCCCCACCCGTTTCCGCTATTACCAGTTCTGGCTGGAGCATACTCTGGGCTATGTGGCGGTGTTCTATATGATCTTCGTCCACGGCATGCGGCCCACGGTCAAATCTGCCATCCGGGCCTATATCGCGCTGGCCGTGCTGGCGGTGATCGCCTACTTTACCAATCAGCTTATCGGCCCCGGCGCCAACTATCTGTTTATGGCCCGGCCGGAGGATACCCCTTCCATTCTGGATATCCTGCCTCCCAATTTTGCCCTGCGGCTGCTGATCATGGCCGCCGCCATTACGGCGCTGTTCTTTGTGTCCTACCTGCCCTGGCTGCTGAAGGACAGAAAGGCAAGCAAAGTCCCCGCGTAAAACCGACCCGGATGTGCCCGCCGGCACATCCGGGTTTCTTTCTGCCCAAATGCAGACGCAGCGACAAAGGGATTAATCGCGGAAATAAATTCAAAATTATAAATTACGAATTACAAATTGCGCTATGGCCTTACGGCAATGAATGAAATATTCCCCAGCACCAAGCCTTCCCCTCGAGGGGAAGGTGGCCGAGTGCAGCGAGGTCGGATGAGGTGTAAATGTAGGGACCGGCGTCCCCTGCCCGGTCCGCTTCACCGCACGCAAAGCCTTCTCCGGGGGAGGAGGTTGTGTACAGGGCGGTTTTCTTGACAATCGGCAAATATTTCTGTATAATAACTCTATCAAAAAAATCCAGCATGTCCGCCCACGGCCGGATCGCTGCGCACGGTAGAACTTGCCGGAGCAGCGGCCTGCTGCGGGCTTTTTTGTACCCCGACATTACCGGCCGGGACTGAAAAGCGGCTAAAATAACCGCAGGACAGATCATTGTTTTGCTGAGCTGTTTCAGATATCCAAAAGGAGTAATACATGGAATTTTCGAATACAGAATACATATTTGCCGGCATATTTGTGCCTGTTGCAGTATTTATTGCGATTATGGCATGTGCCTCTGCTCTCACTCGGTATCTTGCAGCAAAAAAGTATAGCATTTATGCGATAATCATCCTTTGGGTAATCATTGTGGTATTCCTTCTGAATGGATTGTTCTCACTTTCCCAAGGCTTTCAGTACCCGGTAAGCGCTGCGCTGCAGCCTGACGCTTCGCAATTTATTACGATTGGATGTGTAGAACAGGTTGAGATTGCGCCGTCACCGCCAATATATTTTGATCCCCTTTCAAAGAGGTTTAACGCTGCAAAGTTTCTAACCATTGATGGTAAGCAATATTATTTGCCATATTGTGATGTGGAGGTTGGGCAAACTGTTGAACTGCGCTGGTCTACTGACGAAAGGGTCGTATTTGCATACAGCATACTTCCTAATGGCAATAACAGCGATAATATTACATATCCCATGCCCTCGCCAAACACCACACAACCGCGCAATGCGCATGAAAAACTTGGCCAAATAATTGTTGTTGTCTGTGCAGGCCTGTTCCTTGCTGGAGTTGTTCTGCAATATGTTACCGGTAAAAAGCTTGCAGCATTCTTCGAGAATAAAGATCAGGAAATAGAAACCGCAATTATTACCAATCGGATTGGACTGCTATATTCGTGCGTTCAGTATCTCTTAGTGCTGGGGATTCTCGGCGGGCTTGCCTTGAAGGGCTTTGCGGGGGCAGGTATCATATTGTTGATCGGCGCAGCCGTTATAGCTGGCTTAATTATCAAAAAGTACACTACGACCGCAATCATGGAAGAAGATCTGTTTGTCGTAAAGTCTTTGGGGTCGTCGCATCGAATAGAGCTGGGGGACATTACTGATGTTCGTTTTGTTGCATCTGGCTTGCCCCATAATCGTTGCTTGATGATAACCCTTAAAAACAAGATGGTATTTAGATTTGAACAGGAGCACTATTACGGGTTAGGCAATATGTATAAACAGCTTTGTTCTGTTTTAGACCAAAACCACTTGACAGAATAACAGCACCACCGATTTTCTCACCGCAGCATCTTAAAACGCGTGTCATCCTGAGCAAGCACAGCGCGTCGAAGGATCTTGGCATTACCATTACTGCGCAATATGCCCAAAATGCGTAGATTCCTCCGCGCGGCTGCGCCTTGGTCGGTATGACAGGTGCTGTCTGTGTCTGCAACACTCCCCGGGAGAAGGCTTTGTGGCAGAAAGACACCTTGACTCTCCCGGCGTTTCGTCACTGCAAATACAAATTGGCCGGGTCCCATGACCCGGCCATATTTTTTCAGTTGCGCGCAGCGGCGTTTGCGTTTATAATAAAGAAAACCCCAAGAAGGAGAAAACTCTATGAATTTTAAAGATATTCGCAACCATCCGGAGGTATGCGCCCTGCTGGAGCGGGGCAACCAGAACCTGGGCGTTCTGGGCTTTACCGATCACAGCGAGGCCCACTGCCTGCTGGTGGCGGAGCGGGCTGCCTATGTTCTGCGCAAGCTGAATTTTGACGAGCACACCCAGGAGCTGGCAAAGATCGCCGGTTTCATGCACGATATCGGCAATGCCATCAACCGTACCCACCATGCCGAGCTGGGCGCGCTGCTGGCCAACGATATTCTGAAGCAGACCGATATGCCTATGTCTGACCGCATCGCGGTGATCGCCGCCATCGGCCAGCATGATGAGTCCACCGGCAATTCCATGGATCCCATTTCCGCGGCGCTGATCCTGGCGGACAAGACCGATGTGCGCCGCAACCGGGTGCGCACCCAGGATACTGCCAGCTTCGATATCCACGACCGGGTAAACTATGCCGTTACCGGCTCTACGCTGAAGGTGAATGTGGAGGATAAGATCATCGCGCTGAATCTGCAGGTAGACGAGCACATCTGCACCATGTATGAGTACTTCGATATTTTCCTGAACCGTATGCTCATGTGCCGGGGCGCTGCCGAAATGCTGGGCTGCCAGTTCCGGCTCACCGTCAACGGCGGCAAGGTGCTGTGATGCTGGCGCTGGAGCACCGCGCCATCTGCCCGGGAGAGGGCCACGCCGCCGGAAGAGCGCTGTTGGGGCAAATGGTGGAAGCCCTTACGGGGCAGTCCATGCCCGCCATCGCCACAGCCCCCAGAGGAAAGCCTTATTTTCCCGGCAGCGATCTGCATTTTTCCATCTCCCACAGCAAGGGACATGTGTTCTGCGCCCTGTCTGACCGGCCCATCGGCATCGATGCCGAGGAAGCGGATCGGAAAATATCCCCACAGCTGGCCGAAAAGATCCTGTCCCCCGGGGAATTGGCACAATATGCCCGGGCGAAAGACAAGAACCGGGCGCTGCTGACCTTCTGGGTGCTGAAGGAGGCCGCGGCCAAGTGCCATGGCGAAGGCCTGCGGGGATACCCAAACCACACGGATTTTTCTCTGGAGGATCCCAGAGTGCGTATCATCGACGGCTGCCTTGTGGCGGTCATCGAAAAGGAGTGACAAAAAATGCTTTTTGATACCCATGCCCATTTGAATGACCCTGCCTTTGATCCCGATCGGGAAAGCCTGATGGAAAGCTTTGCCGAAGCCGGGGTGGGCCTGGTGATGAATGCCGGCTGCAGCCTGGAATCCTCCCGGGATATCGTGGCCATGGCGGAAAAATACCCCTGGCTCTATGCCTCCGTAGGCTCTCATCCGGATTCCGCAAGCGAAGTGAATGAGGAAGTGCTGGAGGAATACAGAAAGTTATGTAAACTTTCTGATAAGGTCAAGGCCATCGGCGAGATCGGCTTGGACTACTATTACGAGGACATCCCCAGGGACATCCAGCAGAAGGCATTCCGGATGCAGATGGCTCTGGCCCAGGAGCTGGATCTGCCCGTCATCGTCCATGAGCGGGATGCCCACAACGACGGCCTGGCCATCGTGAAGGAGTTCCCCAAGGTCAAGGGCGTATTCCATTGCTATTCCGGCTCCGCGGAAATGGCGCGGCAGCTGGTGAATCTGGGCTGGTACATCGGCTTTACCGGTGTGCTGACCTTCAAAAATGCCCGCAAGGCGGTGGAGACCGCCGCTTCCATTCCGCTGGATCGCATCGTGCTGGAGACCGACTGCCCCTTTATGGCGCCGGAGCCCTTCCGTGGCAAGCGGAATCACCCCGGCTACCTGTACCGCATGGCGGAAAAGCTGGCCGAGATCCGGGGGATCACCCTGGAGGAAGTCCATGCCGCGACCTTTGAAAACGGCAAGCGGCTGTACCGCATCGATTGATAAACTGCTACCCAAAGAGAAAAAGGGGGAATTGCCTTGAATGGGGAACTGAAAACCGCAAGAAAAACCTTTTCCCGGATCGGTCTGGCACTGACGGTCATTCTGCTGACGGCTACGGCGCTGCAGCTGGTTTGGGTCATTGTGCCGCGGCTGCTCTGGGGTAAGGATAACTGGTTTGCCACCTCTTCCTGGGGACTTTGGCTGGGGACATTCGTTCCCATGTATCTCATCGCTGTTCCCCTGGGACTGCTGGTTCTGCGCAAGCTCCCTGCCCAAACGCCCCAGGATCATCCCATGGGCGGAAAAAACGCCTTTGTGATCTTTGCCATCAGCCTTTGCGTGATGTATGCCGGCAATCTCATCGGCACTGCCCTGTCCATGATCCTTTCGGGAGGAACCGCCCAGAACGCGGTGGTGGACTATGTTTCCGATAACAATCCGCTGAAATATGTGTTTGTGGTGATCCTGGCACCGGTGATCGAGGAATATGTCTGCCGCAAGCAGATCATCGACCGCACCAGGCAGTACGGCGAAAAGACTGCCGTTTTCCTGTCCGGCCTTACCTTCGGCCTGCTGCATCAGAATTTCTTCCAGTTTTTCTATGCCTTCGGCCTTGGCCTGATCTTCGGCTATGTCTATATCCGCACGGGACGGCTGCGCTACACGATGCTGCTGCACGGCATTATTAACTTCATGGGCGGCGTCATTGCCCCCTGGATCGTGTCCCTTATGGATGAGGAAGCGCTGAATTCCCTCGCCCCCAATGCCACACCGGAGGAAGTGCTGGCGGTTTACGACAAGATCCTGCCCGGCATGCTGCTCAGCAGCCTGTACGCGCTGTTTTTGATCGGTATGTCCATAACCGGCCTGGTACTGCTGATACTGAAGTGCCGCAAGCTGATATGGAAAGTGGGAGATGCCCAACTGCCCGCCGGTACTGCTGTGAAAACGGTATACTGGAATGTAGGCATGGTGCTGTATGTTTTGCTGTGCGCCGCCTCCATGGTGCTGGCGCTGATGTAAAGGAGTGACTATGGCAGAAAATTTCCTGTTTCGGGAAGACCCGAAACCTACCTGGCAGTCTGTGCCTGTCCCCCAAAAGCCCATCCATATCCCCTCGCTGGTGTTGGGGATCCTGTCGGTGCTGACGGCGGTGCTGTTTCCGCTGGTGGGACTTGTTCTGGGCTTTATCGGCCGTGTTACCGAAGCGGACAAAGCCAAGACCCACGGCGTCATCGGCGGAAGGATCTGCTGCAATGTGGGCATGGGCCTGGCCGGATTTGCCCTGCTGCTGACCTTGTTAGCCGCTGTCCTTTGAGTAACAGCAATGCGCCGCCCGGGAAATCGGGCGGCGCATCCTGTTAGTAATAAAGCTCCGGGATGATCCGGCTGCAGCTGTCAAAATCCATGCCACACCGGATCGCCGGGTCATAAAGCAGCTTCAGAATGATCCAGTCCACATCGCTGAGGGCCAGATTCTCATCGGAATACTGATAGACGATGCTGTCGGTTCGCAGCACGGTATCGGTGATACCCAGGGTGTTGACGATCTCTTCGATCAGAATGGAGTTGCGCTCTGCCTGGCTGATATCCGTGCGATAGCCGATCCTGGCGGTGTAGATATCATTTGTGTCCGTATAGTACCAGAACTGTGTGGCACCGGTGGCATAATCGCCCTGGAGCATATCAAAGAACTCGGCATCAAAGGTTTCCTGCTCCCAAAAACCGATGGTCAGATTTGCAGGATCCTGCTCCGTGGCCGCATGGATGCCGGGAAAGCCGGGAACCTCGTTGAGCTGCGCGAAAAAATCGTTCAGCACGGCAAGGTCTTCCTCAGTTGGCTCACCCTGTATCCGGTAATAGATCGGGTCGATCCATTTCTGTACCAGGGCTGGGTTTCCACCTTCTCCCGGATATTCCACATGCAGCACAACTTCTTCAAAGTATTCCAGGATCTGCTGGGGCGTATATTCCGGAAGATACAGTGCACTGTGGGCGGGTAAGGTGGCTTCGGTTTCCGGGATCGTTGTGGCAGGGGGTGCGGTGGTGGCAACTGTGGGAGGCTCTGTTGTGGCTTCGGCGGTCGGCGTTTGCTCTGTGGGCAGTGGCGCGTTGATGCCCGGCAGAGGCGGATAGGCGCAGGCGCACAGAACCAGCACCAACACAACCGGCAGAATCCGGAACAGCTTCTTTCCCATGGCATAGCCCCCCATCTCAGGATAATAAAAGTATACTATCCGGCCGCTGCGGTGTCAATACAGAGCAGGCGATGCGCTTGATTGCACGCAGGCCGTGGCCGGCGCACGGAAAAGCAAAAGAGAGGCTCGCGGCCTCTCTTTTGCTTTTTGCGAAAGAGCAGTACAACGGTGCGTAAATGTAGGTAAGAAAAGCGAAAAGGTGCTTGAATAGTTAAATGACTTCAATCTTGCCTATGATATGACGATTAAATTCCGCCAAATTTTCCGCAGGAATCCAGAATTCTTGGTGATAACCTGCTCCTACTGTTTGAATATCAAATTGAGAAATGTAGGCATCGTCAATTTCAAAGGTTGTAACATATCCTGCATATCCCGAATCGGCAGATTTCTTGTTCCATTTTCCCGCAATTTCCGGGGCCTCTGCTTCGGTTAGAACAGGATAAAAGATAGGTTGTTCAGGAAGTCTTGGAGGATATTCCTTAAAATCAGTGCTTGCAATCAAATCCAATTCTGTTTGTCCAACGGGTCTATATAATCTCATTTACAGACCTCCTTTTTTACAATCATACCATATAATTCGGTACTTTTCAATGATATATCGCTGACGCGATATGATATACGACTTACACCGTATGATATACTTGCTACGCAAGCATGATATAATATCCGTTCCTTCATATGCCGCAGGCATATATCATCGCTCGCAGAGCGATATCATACCGAAGGTATATCACCCGTTCCGACAGGAACGGATATCATTGAAAAAAGTCACCTTTGTCAGTAGACAAAAGTGACTTTTTTCGTGGCGGAGAAGGAGAGACTCGAACTCTCGCGCCGGTTACCCGACCTACGCCCTTAGCAGGGGCGCCTCGTCACCAACTTGAGTACTTCTCCGTTTGGTAACATTTTTTATCTGTTAAATTTTTACCTATTAATAAAAATGGCGGAGAGAGTGGGATTCGAACCCACGGTACCTGACGGTACGACGGTTTTCAAGACCGTTCCGTTATGACCACTTCGGTATCTCTCCGTGTTGCACGAATTATATTATCACATTGTTGGCTGTCTGTCAAGATTTAATTTGTAATTTTTTTAAATTTATTCATTCTGTTGTTTTTTGGTTAATAATAATTATTGACAAAGTTCATATAAAAATACATCAGGGTGAGGTATCTTGAAAATAATAATTTCTGTTTTGATAATATTGCTGACTTTTTCATCTTGCACCTCGGTTGACACAGTTTCAACCGACGGTTCGACCTCTGCCGAAAAAGTAATCGGAGGTCTTGGTGAAGCTTTTTCCGAAAATACGGGTATTAAATTTACTTTTAACCCGACAGGTTCGGGTTCGGGTATTACCGCCGTACTTGAAAGCAGATGCGACATTGGTATTTCAAGCAGAGATTTAAAAGAAGATGAACTTAAGAAGCTTACCGCAACTGTTTTCGCTTTCGATTCAATCGCGTTGATTGTAAACAACAACAATCCGATATCGGATTTATCTCTCTTAAATATCAAAAAAGTTTTTACGGGACAGATAAACAATTGGAAAGCTCTCGGCGGTAACGATGCACCTATTGTTCTGATCGGCAGAGAAGCGGGCAGCGGTACTCGTGACGGTTTTGAAGCAAGCACAGACACAAAAAACATCTGCAAATACAGACAAGAATTAACATCATCGGGTGATATCATCACGGCAGTTTCGCAAAACCCGAATGCAATCGGATATTCTTCACTTGCATCAATAAAGGGCAGTGTAAAAATTCTTACAATAAATAAAACCGAACCAACTGAAGAAAATATTTTAAACGGAAAATATCCTCTCCGCCGTCCGTTTATTCTTGTCACAAAAACCGACACTCCTCTTTCCGAAAATGCTCAAAAGTTTTTTAATTTTGTTGTATCGGATAAAGCAAAAAATATAATCACTATGATGGGTGCAACTCCTGTAAAATAACGGTGGTGTTATGAAAAAATTTTCCGAAAAAATTATTCATTCAATATTCTTTGTTCTCGGTATGATAACCGTCGCATTTGTTCTTCTGATTTCTTTTTATCTGATAATTTCAGGTCTGCCTGCAATTAAAGAAATCGGACTTAAAAACTTCATTTTCGGCAAGGTATGGCAACCGACAAATGAGCCGCAGAGTTTCGGTATTCTGCCCTTTATTCTCACAAGCGTATACGGCACTGCGGGTGCAATCATAATCGGCACACCCATCGGATTTTTCACATCGGTTTATCTTTCAAAAATTGCTCCGAAAAAAATAAAAAAAGTTGTATCGTCTGCGGTCAATCTGCTTGCAGGTATTCCGTCGGTTGTCTACGGTCTTGTCGGTATGCTTTTGCTTGTGCCCTATGTCAGAAAAATTTTTAATCTCTCCGACGGTGCAAGTTTGTTTTCTGCAATTATCGTTTTATCCGTGATGATTTTACCGTCAATAATTAAAGTTTCATTAGGTGCTTTGGATGCAGTCCCGAAAGAATATGAAGAAGCATCTTTAGCTTTGGGTGCAACGAAGATTGAAACATATTTCAGAGTCTCCGTGCCCTCTGCCAAAAGCGGAATAGTTACATCGATAGTTTTAGGTGTAGGTAGGGCAATCGGTGAAGCAATGGCGGTAATTATGGTTTCGGGCAACGGTGTAAATATGCCGTCACTTTTTGAAAGTGTCCGCTTTCTCACAACTGCAGTTGCGAGTGAAATGTCTTACTCAACGGGACTTCACCGTCAGGCACTTTTTTCTGTTGCACTCGTGCTTTTTCTTTTCATAATGCTCATAAATTTTGTTTTGAATTTCTTTTTGAAAAGGAGTAAAAAATGAGAAGAAAAATTTATAAATTCACAATGAATTTTCTGATGCGTTTGTCTGCAATTTTAACCTGTATTTTAGTTGTGTTTCTGATTGCTTATATTCTCAAAAAAGGCTTGCCGAACATCACTTGGAATTTACTTTCAACAAAGCCGAGTTATCTCAAAAATACTATCGGAATTTTACCCGATATTTTAAATACTGTTTATATAATAATTACGACTTTAATTTTTGTTTTACCTTTAGGTGTCGGTGCGGCAATTTATCTCACTGAATACGCAAAAAACAAAAAGCTTGTACGGACTATTGAATTTGCTTGTGAAACACTTTCGTCCGTCCCGTCGATAATTTACGGTCTTGTCGGTATGCTTTTTTTCTGTCAGTTTTTATCCTTTCGCACCTCACTTTTATCGGGTGCATTGACGCTTGTAATTATGAATCTCCCGACCGTAATCCGCACCACTCAGGAAAGTCTGAAAACAGTACCCGACTCATACAGAGAGGGTGCTTTCGGTCTCGGTGCGGGAAAATGGCGGGTTATCCGTACCGTTGTAATTCCCGAATGTATTGATGCAATTATAACCGCTTGTATTTTGTCCGTCGGCAGAATTATCGGTGAAACTGCGGCATTACTTTTTACCGCGGGTTTTGCTCACACATTAAACGGTTTTTTTGACGGGCTTTTTTCTTCGGGTTCTACACTCACGGTCGCACTCTATGTTTACGCAAAAGAACACGGCGAATTTGAAATTGCTTTTGCAATTGCGGCAGTTCTTCTCATACTGACTTTTATAATAAATCTTTCCGCCGAACTTGTCGGATATTTTTTCAGAAAAAGGAGAAATTTATGAGCATTATTTCGGTCAGAAATCTTAATCTCTGGTACTCTGATTCAAAGGCACTCAAAAATATAAATATTGATATTGAAAAAAATACTCTCACCGCCTTAATCGGTCCGTCGGGTTGCGGTAAGTCAACTTTTTTAAAGACGATAAACCGAATGAATGATTTAATTCAGGGTGTGAAAATCGAAGGCAGTATCAAATATTCAAACAAAAACATTTTTGATAAAGATATTGATGTGAATGAGCTTCGGAGAAAAATCGGAATGGTTTTTCAAAAACCCAATCCTTTTCCGATGAGTATTTACGATAATATTGCCTATGGGCCGAGAACTCACGGTATAAGAAACAAAATCAGACTTGATGAAATTGTCGAGGACTCGTTAAAAGCCGCCGCTATCTGGGACGAGGTAAAAGACCGTCTTAAAAAAAGTGCGTTGGGTTTATCAGGAGGTCAGCAACAAAGGCTTTGTATCGCAAGAGCCTTGGCGGTAAAACCAAAAATACTTTTAATGGACGAGCCGACAAGTGCACTCGACCCGATTTCCACCGCAAAAATTGAGGAGCTTGCAATAAAGCTGAAAAAAAATTACACAATCATAACAGTGACACACAATATGCAACAGGCTTTGAGAATTTCCGACAGAACTGCTTTTTTTCTTATGGGTGAGCTGATTGAATACGGTAAAACAGAGGAGCTTTTTGCGTTTCCGAAAGACAAAAGAACCGAGGATTATATCACAGGGAGATTTGGTTGATATGAGAAATAATTTTGACGAACAATTAGAGCTGCTGCACTCAAAAATATCCGAAATGGGTGCACTCTGCGAATATCTCATTGCTATGTCGGCAAAGGCATTGCTTGACGGTGACACAGAGATCGCAAAAAAGGTGTTGATTCTCGGAGAAAAAGTCGACAATATGGAACGCGAAATCGAGGCTATCTGTTTAAAGCTTTTGCTCCGTCAGCAACCGGTTGCACGAGATTTGAGAAAGATTTCATCTGCCTTAAAAATTATCACCGACATGGAAAGAATCGGTGACCAGGCAGAGGATATTGCCGAAATAATCACCCATCTTCACTCACTCGGAAAGGTTGAATACAAGGATATGAAAAGCATTGCGGAGGCAACGATAAAAATGGTGAGCAACTCCGTTCATGCTTATATAAACAACGACACAAATTTGGCAGAGGAGGTCATTCTATATGACGACATTGTTGATGACTGCTTTGTAAAAATCAAAAATGACCTCATAAAAACAATTTCCGCATCACCGGAAAACGGCGGATATGCCCTTGACTTGCTGATGATTGCGAAATATTTTGAACGCATAGGCGACCATGCTACTAACATCGGTGAATGGGTTGAATTTTCTGTAGGCAAAACACATCAATAAGCATAAAATTATATATCAAAAAGCATAAAAAAATATGTAATTTCTCTTGATTTTCAGTCCAAAAAGTGATTAAATATATTATATATGTATAAACACTTAACGGCGATAACTCAGGAGGCTTTTATGGGCAAAAAATACTTTATGGTGGGTAACGCTCACCTCGACCCCGTATGGCAATGGCAGATGCATGAGGGGTTGGCACTAATTAAATCAACCTTTAAAGCTGCACTCGACAGAATGGAAGAATACCCCGATTATGTTTTTACTTCTGCTTGTGCAGGGTACTATAAATGGATTAAATATTCCGAGCCCGAAATGTTTGAAAAAATCTGCGAGAGAATCAAAGAAGGCAGATGGAAATTCACGGGTGCAATGTGGGTGCAGCCCGACTGCAACATTCCATCAGGCGAATCTTTTGCAAGACATTTTCTCTATTCACAAAAATTTTTCCGTGAAAATTTCGGTTATGAAACAAACTGCGGTTACAATGTTGACTCCTTCGGTCACAACGCAATGTTACCTCAGCTTTTCAGAAAAGCGGGTATAGATAACTATTTGTATATGCGTCCGCACAGAGATGAGGAAAAACCCAACCTCCCCGAAAACAATCTACATTGGTGGGAAAGTCCCGATAAAAGCCGGGTGCTTGCTTTCAGAATCCTCGACGGATACGGTGACGACCTCCGCGACGAAAGAATTGCAAGATATGATTCTCAGAAAAATTCTCAACTTTTATCTTACGGTGTAGGTAATCACGGCGGCGGACCGACAATCGAAACACTCAGGCAAGCTGAAAAATTGATAAAGCTCGGCAATTATTTTTATGCTGGTGTTGACGATTATTTTAATTACATAAGAGAAAACGAAAGTGATAATCTCCCGACAGTTTCGGAGGATTTGCAACATCATGCAAGCGGTTGTTATTCCGCAAACAGTAAAATTAAGAAGCTGAACAGAAAAACAGAAAACGCTCTTATGCAGGCAGAAAAAATTGATGTTCTCTCTTCAATTTTAACAAACAGCACACCACATACTAAAAAGATTGAAGATGCATGGGAAAGAGTTATGTTCAACCAATTCCACGATATTCTTGCAGGTTGTTCAATCAAAGACGCATATCCCGATGCTTACAACGCATTCGGTTATGCCGCAGAAACCGCATTCGGTATCAACTCATTCGCCTCTGAAAGAATTTCATGGCGAATCAACACAAATAAAAATCTCGACGGCAAATTATCCGAACACCTCGACAGACTTTGGGTCAAGGAGGGCGAGGGTTGTCCGATGGTTGTTTTCAATCCGCACTCCTTCCCCGTTCATACTTATGTATCATTCGGTACGCAGTTCGTATGCGGAGTTGTTGACAGCGATTATAATGACATTCCGTTCCAGCTTGTCCGTGCACCCTACACAGACGGCGACCATATCAATCAATGTATGTTTGAGGTTGACCTTCCTGCTTACGGATACGCCACATACTTCCTTTTCAGAAACGGACAGAATTACAAAGCAACTGAACATAAAAATCAGTTCAAGATAAATAAAAACAGTATTGAAAACTCAAAAGTAAAAATTGAGTTTAATTCTGACGGTGAAATCATTTCATATTTCAACAAAGTTGAAAATAAAGAATACTGTTTATCACCTTTTAAAGCAATTATCTGTGAAGATAAACTGAACGATACATGGGGTCATAAGGTATTTGACTACAATCAGGACATCGGTCATTTCAAAAACGCACAGTTTGAAATTCTTGAAACGGGTACTTTGAGAGCTACTTTGAAAGTTACAAATTATTATAACAGTTCATCGCTTACAAGATATTTTTCACTTTACAAAGACGATGATAAAGTCGAAGTACGCTCCAAGCTTGATTTCCGTGAGGAATACAAATCATTCAAGCTCACATTCCCTACAGATGTTAAAAATCCAAAAGCAATTTATTCAATGCCTTTCGGCTTTATCGAAAAAGACGCTAACGGACTTGAAGAGCCCGCACACGCATGGATTTCCGTCTGCGGTGATGACGGACAAGGTCTTGCGATACTCAACGACTGCAAATACAGCTTCTGCGTTAAAGACAACGAAGCAAGAATGATGGCGGCAAGAAACTGTGCATACCTCGACCACTTCGGTCAGGATAAAAGAGACGGCGAAATGGAATTTATCGACTTCGGTGAGCAAACTTTTACATACTGTCTTATGCCGTTTGATAAAGACAATATTGCAGCTACGGTTAAAGAAGCTGAAATTCTCAACACCGATTTGAGAGTATATCTCGAAACTCACCACGAAGGTGATTTGCCGACAAGCTTTGACGGTATTGATGTAAAAGCTGATAATATTATTGTTCAGGCGATAAAAATTGCCGAAGATAAATCGGGTTATATTTTAAGATGCTTTGAAGCGTCAGGTAAAGAAACCGAAGCAGAAATTAACTTCAAAGCAATCGGCAGAAGCTTTAAGCTTCACTTTAATCCGCAGGAAATCAACACAGTCTATATTCCGTTTGACGGCGGTGAAATAAAAACAGTTTTATTGACAGAAAGATAAGGAGGATTAAAATGAAAAAAATTATTTCAGTTCTTTTATCGGCTGTTTTTTTGCTGACTTCTCTTTCAATTTTCGCTTCGGCAGAAGTGATTGAAAACGATGCGGTTTTGCAGTTTAATTCAGACGGTAAATTCAAAATTCTTCACATCTGCGATATTCAGGACACACCTTATGTCAAACCGCAGATTCTTGAATACATCGAAAAAACCTGTGATGCCGAAAATCCCGACCTCATTGTTTTAGGCGGTGACAATTTAGGAGGCAACTGCGGCAAGGCAGCAACCGATACTATTGCAAAATGGCAGGTCAAAAGAGCTATCAATTCATTTATGTCAATCTTTGAAGAATACAAGATTCCCACCGCTGTCACCTTCGGTAACCACGACGGTGAAAAGCAGATATCCGACGAAGTTCAGATGGAGATTTACAGAAGCTATGACTGTTGTGTGGCGATTGACGAGGGTGAAGACATCTACGGTTGCGGTACATACAATATCCCGATTATGTCTTCCAACGGAAATTCAATTGCATATAACATCTGGTGCTTTGACTCAAACGCTTATCTTGATGATGGTTATGACTATGTGCATGACGACCAGGTAGATTGGTACATAAAAAAATCCGATGAATTAAAATCTGCAAACGGCGGTTCGCCTGTCCCCTCTCTTGCGTTTCAGCATATCGTTGTTCCCGAAATATATGAAGCTATGGAATACGGCACCTACATTGAAGGCATGGTGAACGAAAATCCGTCACCCTCAAAACATCCGAGTAAACAATTCAACGCAATGGTAAATCAGGGTGATGTTAAAGCTATGTTTTTCGGTCACGACCATGTTAACACATACACATACGCTTACAAGGGTATAAACCTTACCAACACTCCCGCCGGAGGATTCGGTGTGTACGGTGATTCCAACAGAGGAATCAGAGTTATTGAGCTTGATGAAAAAGATACTTCAACTTACAAAACAAGACTTATAAACTATCTTGAATCTTATGTAACAACAGAAACCGAGCTTTGCAGATGGAAAATGAATGCTTCCGATTCTATCTATAACGATACTACCAAAGCACTCAACGGAATCAGATATATTTACAAATCACTCGAAGAAGGTAAGAGTATATTCAGTCTTCTTTATGAAGTACTCTGCACATTTATGTAAGGAGGATTAAAATGAAAAAAATTATTTCAATCATCTTATCGGCAATCCTCGTTTTCACATCTTTTTCGGTTGTCGCTTCGGCTGAAATTATTGAAAACGATGCAACGCTCCAATTTAATTCGGACGGTAAATTCAAAATTCTCCATGTCTGTGATATCCAGGATACCTGGTTTACGGCATCGCAGGCACTTGAATACATTGCTGCTACCTGTGATGCAGAAAAACCCGACCTCGTTGTTTTAGGCGGTGACAACATTCATGGCTATGCAGGTGACGGCATCACACAGTTTACTGCCGAGCTTAAAGTTAAAATAGCTATCGACCACTATATGTCCATTTTTGAGGAACGCAATATCCCGACAGCGATTGTTTTCGGTAATCATGACGGCGAAGAAATGGTTTCAAAAGAAACTCAAATCAAAATGTATGAAAAATACAATTGCTTTATCGGTATAGATGAAGGCCCCGATGTTTACGGTTGCGGAAATTACAACATTCCTATCATTTCATCTGACGGAAAGAAAACGGCTTATAATCTCTGGTTCTTTGATTCAGGTTCAAAATACGAAGACACACGGAATTACGATTATATCCGCGACGACCAGGTCAATTGGTATGTTAACAAATCCAACGAGCTAAAAAAAGCTAACGGCGGTAAGGTTGTTCCCTCTTTTGTATTCCAACACATCGTTATTCCCGAAATATTTGACGCAATTGAAGAAGGCACCTTGGTTGACGGTGTAATCGCAGAAAGACCTGCACCCTCACCCTATAAAAGCAAGCAGTTCTCAGCTATTTTAAAGCAAGGCGATGTAAACGCCATGTTCTTTGCTCACGACCACATCAACACTTACACTATAAATTATAAGGGTCTTGACCTTGTATGTACTCCCGGTTCGGGATTCTGTTCTTACGGTGATGATAACAGAGGTGCAAGAGTTATTGAGCTTGATGAAAAAGATACCTCAACTTACACATCAAGACTTGTAAATTTCAAAGATAATTATGTAACAGATGATGTAGAGCTTTGCAGATGGAAGATGAACTCCACCGAATATGATGATTTTGTAAGAGCGCTCAACGGCATAAGATATTTCTACAAATCAATCCAACAAGGTAAAAGTGTGTTAAGTCTTATTTTTGAAATAATCAGCACATTCTTATAATAGTTACAAAAAGGAGAATAAAAAATGAAAAAAATCATTTCAATCATTCTTGCAACAGTACTTATTTTATCAACTTTTTCAATCTTTGCTTCTGCTGAAGTTATCGAAAACAATGTAACACTTCAGTTTAACTCAGACGGAAAATTCAAAATCCTCCACATTGCAGACATTCAGGACACACCCGATGTTGCACCCATTACACTCGACTACATTGCAAGAACCTGTGATGCAGAACAGCCGGACTTAATCGTCCTCGGCGGTGACAATGTTGCAGGTGCTGCAGGTAAAGGTAAAACTCAGGAAATCGCTGATAAGAATATGAGAAAAACTCTCGATACATTTATGTCAATTTTTGAAGAACGCAACATACCTACTGCACTCGTATTCGGTAATCACGACGGATCTCATAAAATTTCTGATGAAAGACAGATGGAAATTTTCAACACATACAAATGCTGCATAGCTATCGACGAAGGTCCGGACATCTACGGTTGCGGAAATTATAATATTCCCATTATATCTTCAAACGGAAAGAAAATGGCATACACCCTCTGGTTCTTTGATTCAAACGCTAATTGCGAAATTCCCGATTGCGATTGTGACGAATACGACTGGGTTCACGACGACCAGGTTGATTGGTATTTAAAGAAATCCAACGAATTAAAGAAAGCAAACGGCGGCAAAGTTGTTCCGTCAATGGCATTCCAGCATATTGCAGTTCCCGAGATTTTTGAAATCCGTGAAAAGGGTACATTGATTTCAGGCGGTCTCAACGAAGAATCACACCCCTCATTACATAGCAGCAAGCAGCTTTCTGCAATGATGAAGCAGGGCGATGTTCAGGCTATGTTCTTCGGTCACGACCACAATAACACTTTCCAAATCAACTATAAGGGTATGGACTTTGTCAATACTCCCACTGCAGGCTTCAGCTCTTATGGTGATGATAACAGAGGCATCAGAGTTATCGAGCTTGATGAAAATGACACTTCAACTTACAAAACAAGACTTGTAAACTATCTTAAAACATATTGCACAGATGATACACAGCTTTGCAGATTTAAGATGAACGGTAAGGAATATAACGATTTTATCAGAGCACTCAACGGTATCAGATACTTCTACCTTGCACTTTCAGAGGGCAAGAGCTTCTTCAGCATCTGCAAAGAAATTCATTGTATAATCAACTAACACGAGGATAACAAAATGAAAAAATTCATTTCACTTGTTTTGGCAACGGTACTTATTTTATCAACGATTTCAATCTTCGCATCTGCTGAAGTTATTGAAAACAGTTCCGTCCTTAAATTCAACTCCGACGGCAAATTTAAAATTCTCCACATCTGCGACATTCAGGACTCACCCTATGTCGCAAAAATAGCACTCGATTATATCGCAAGAACCTGTGATGCAGAAAAGCCCGACCTCATTGTTTTGGGCGGCGACAATGTTGCAGGTAATTATATCAAAGGCGACAGCATAGAAGAAGCAGATAAAAATATGCAGAAATCTATCGGCTCTTTTATGTCAATTTTTGAAGAACGCAATATTCCTACCGCTTTGGTTTTCGGAAATCACGATGGTGAAAACATCATCTCCGATGAAAGACAGATGGAGATTTATAACACATACGATTGTTGCGTAGCAATCGACGAGGGCGAAGACATCTACGGTTGCGGAAATTATAATCTTCCCATTATGTCTTCCGACGGAGAGAAAATGGCATATAACCTCTGGTTCTTCGATTCAAACGCTTTTTGCGAAATTCCCGATTGCGAAGGCGGCAAATATGACTATGTCCGCGATGACCAGATAGAATGGTATGTCAACAAATCAAACGAGCTAAAAAAAGCAAACGGCGGCAAAGTTGTGCCGTCAATGGCATTCCAGCATATTGTTGTTCCCGAGATTTTTGATATTATCGAAGAAGGCACATTGATTTCAGGCGGCATCGGCGAAGACCCTCATCCGACATTGCACAAGAGTAATCAGCTTTCGGCTATTATTAAGCAAGGCGACATCAAGGCAATGTTCTTCGGTCACGACCACTATAATGATTATGTGGTCAACTACAAAAATATGGACTTTGTGGCTACTCCCACTGCCGGCTTCCGTTCTTACGGTGCAAAAAACAGAGGTATCAGAGTCATTGAGCTCGACGAAAGCGACACTTCAACTTATAACACACGAATCGTAAACTTTTTCAAAACATATTGTACCGACAGTACACAGATTAACCGATTCAAATTATATGGCTCTGAATACGACAAATCCACAAGAATATTCTGCGGTATCAAGTACTTTTTCCTTGCACTTTTAAAAGGTGAAAGTTTCATTGATTTGTGCAAAGAAGTTTATTCTATAAAAAACTAAAGTAAGGAGAACAAAATGAAAAAAATTATTTCAGTTGTTTTATCAGCAATACTTATTTTAACCTCTCTTTCAATATTTGCATCTGCTGAAAATACAGAAACGCTCAAATTCAACGAAGACGGCAAGTTTAAGATTCTCCATGTTGCGGATATTCAGGACAATGTCTGCATCGCACCTCAGGCACTTGAGTGCATCGCTGCAGTTTGTGACGATGAACAACCCGACCTTGTAATTTTGGGCGGTGATAATATTTCGGGTGCGGTAAGTAAAGACAAAAACGACAACGCAGAAAAGGCTTTGAAGAATGTAAAATTTTCAATCAATCTGTTTATGTCAATTTTTGAAGAACGCAATATTCCAACAGCACTTGTTTTCGGCAACCACGACGGCAATCACTTAGTTTCCAAGGAAACACAGATCGAAATTTACGAGTCCTACGATTGCTTTATCGGCTGTGACGAAAATGCAGATTTGTACGGCTGTGCTACAAGCAATCTTCCCATTATGTCCTCAGACGGAAAGAAAATCGCATATAACCTCTGGCTCTTTGACTCAGGCGATTATCTTCCGGAAGATGAAGGCGACGGATATGATTATGTCAGAGACGACCAAGTCAAATGGTATGTCAACAAGTCAAATGAGCTCAAAAAAGCTAACGGCGGTAAGGTTGTACCCTCAATAGCATTCCAGCATATTCCTATTTATGAAATTCACGAAGTAATTGAAAACGGAACGCTCATAAGCGGTGAGCTCAACAGAAAACCCAGACCGTCTGATCACCAAAGCAGTCATTTCTCTGCTATATTAAATCAAGGTGATATAAAGGCAATGTTCTTCGGTCACGACCATGTCAACACTTACACCTACAACTATAAGGGTATTGATTTCGTTGCAACTCCCACTTCCGGTGTTGGTGCTTACGGTGACGAAAACAAGGGTATCAGAGTTATCGAGCTTGATGAAAACGACACCTCAACTTACAAAACAAGAATGGTTAATTATCTTGAAACATACTGCACCGATGACACACAATACTCAAGATTCAAAATGAACGACAAGGAGCTTGATGTATTCCCGAGAATACTCTACACAATCAGATATATTTACAAAGCACTTGAAGAAGGCGTAAGCTTTTTCACAATCTGCTATGAAATATATTGTATACTTACCTAAAAAACTAATAACCGATGAAAGCCAAAACTTTCATCGGTTATTTTTTAATCGTATATACCTGTTGACACATATCTTGTTCCCGAATCAGGTAAAAGCACTGCGATATTTTTACCCGCATTTTCTTTTCTCTTTGCAAGCTCTATACCTGCACACAAAGCTGCACCCGAAGAAATCCCTGCGAGTATTCCCTCTTTTCTTGCAAGCAGTTTTGCATAATCAAATGCATCATTATCGCTGACGGTTATAACCTCATCGTAAATTTCGCGGTTTAAATTTTCGGGAATAAAGTTTGCACCTATTCCCTGAATACCGTGAGCACCTGCCGTACCTTTTGAGATAAGCGGTGAGCTTTCAGGCTCAACTGCGATTATTTTTATATCAGGATTTTTTGATTTCAGGTATTCACCGACACCCGACAAGGTGCCTCCTGTGCCGACCCCGGCTACAAAAACATCAATCTCACCGTCAGTATCTTCCCATAATTCGACGCCCGTTGTTTTTCTGTGTGCCTCAGGGTTTGCAGGATTTGAAAACTGACCTGCAATTATGCTTCCTGGTATTTCAGACTTCAGCTTTTCCGCTTCTTCTACTGCACCTGCCATACCTTTTTTGCCGTCGGTCAAGACCAATTCTGCACCGTAGGCGGCAATCAGACTTCTGCGTTCTTGTGACATCGTATCAGGCATTACGATTATAGTTTTATAACCCTTTGATGCGCCGATAGCCGCAAGACCTATTCCTGTGTTTCCGCTTGTCGGTTCGATAATTGTCGCACCGCTTTTTAAAATTCCTTTTCGCTCTGCATCTTCAATCATCTCAAGCGCAACTCTGTCTTTGACACTTCCCGCAGGGTTCATGAATTCAAGTTTCAATAAAAGCCTTGCTTCAAGATTATATAAATTCTCAATATTAACGCTTTCCATAAGCGGTGTTTTTCCTACCGTTTCGCTTACCGATTTATATATCATTTCAGATTCACCCTTTCATACTGATATTATACTACTTAAACGCAGAAAAAGACAACCTTTTTCTATTGACTTCAAAAAATTACTATGTTATACTTCGCATGAGGTGATAAAAATGTCAACAAATTTTAAACCCACAAAACAGCAACTTGAATTTCTCGATTGGGAGTTCGGAACTTTCTTCCACTTCGGCATCCGTACTTTCAACGAATGGCATAGAGACTGGGATATGAAAGTAATGGAACCTTCTTCTTTCAATCCCACAGAGCTTGATTGCGAGCAATGGATCAGAACAGTCAAAAATGCAGGCGTAAAATACGCCGTTATGACAACAAAGCATCACGACGGTTTTGCACTCTGGCCGAGTAAATTTACGGAATACTCCGTCAAAAATTCTCCGTGGAAAGACGGTAAGGGTGACGTAGTTAAAGAATACACGGACGCTTGCCGTAAATACGGAATCAAAGTCGGACTTTACTATTCCTGTGCACAGTTCGACACTACTGACATGGGCTTTTCATACAACGATTTTGTAATCGGTCAGCTTACAGAGCTACTCACAAACTACGGTGAAATTGATTATATGTGGTTTGACAGCTGCGGTGCAGAAAATTTTGATTTTGATTTAGAACGCATAACTAAAACAGTCACCGAACTTGCCCCCGATATGCTTGTTTTCGGTGCTCTCGGTAAAACTACTGTCCGTTGGTCATTTAATGAGTGGTGTCTTGTAAATCTTCCCAACTCAAACAACACAGAAAACGGCTTTATGCCTTGCGAGGCTGACGGCTGCATGACAAGATATAAGAGAGAAAATTTCTGGTTCTATAACGAAACTCACAACAACTGCCGCAGAACAATTGATGAGCTTATGGGAATGTATTATTACACAGTCGGCAGAGGTTCAAACTTCCTTTTGAATATCGCACCCGACCGCAGAGGTCTTATTGAGGACGAGGACATCAGACTCCTCAACGCATTACATAACGAAATTACACGCCGCATGCACGCTTGTGCACTTATATCGGAAACTTATGATTACGAAAAAGACGGTGCTAAATACTTTGAAACAACATTTGAAAAACAGACACTTGTTGACCACCTTGTAATCGAAGAAGATATTACAGAAGGCAATAAAATCCGCAAATTCTCCATTCTTATGAGTACTGCTCCCAAATCAAAAGATCACATATATCTCACATCCGGTTATACTATCGGTCATAAATGTATATGTACTTTCCCGCCTGTGCGTGCTATGTCGTTTGTTGTACGTCTTGACGATGCAGACGACGACGCAGTTATCACAAAGATGACTCCTCTGTATGTAGGCACACCCAATCTCAGCACAGAAAATGTAGTCGGTTAAAACATTACCAAATAACGAACCCACCTGAAAAAATTCAGGTGGGTTGATCTTTTTTTTAGTGTCATTAATAATTGTTCAGAAAGGTTGCAGAATGGCATTTTCTTCGACCGATGGCGTACATTTGGTATGTCGAGGGAGAAAAAATGACATTATGCGCCCTTATCGGCAATTATTCAGATTCTGTGGATGAATAAACCGCTCAAAAGTTTCGGTTCAAACCATGTTGACTTGGGCGGCATAATCTCTCCTGCGTCAGCGATGTCCATAAGCTCCTTGATTGATGTGGGATACATTGCAAATGCAAGCTTCATATCGGAATTTGCTCGTTTTTCAAGCTCTTTAAGACCTCTGATACCGCCGACAAAGTCGATTCTGTTATCAACTCTGGGGTCCTCAATTCCGAGAATAGGAGCAATAAGATTATTCTGAAGAATAGAAACATCAAGGCTTTCGATTGCATTGTTTTCGTCAAATGTTCCGTCTTTTGCTGTAAGCTTATACCACTTATTTTCGATATACATTCCGAAATCGTGACGATTTTCAGGGTGATACTGTCCCTCGCCCTTGTATTCTTCAACTGTGAAATCCTTGCTGATTTTTTCAATAAGCTCTTCAACTGTGTTTCCGTTTGTATCAGCGATTACTCTGTTGTAATCCATAATTGCAAGCTCGTCATCGGGGAACAAAACTGCAAGGAAGAAATTGAACTCTTCTTCGCCTGTGTAATCGGGATTTTCTTCGCGTCTTGCAAAACCGACCTTTACAGCTGATGCACAACGGTGATGTCCGTCTGCGATATAGAAGCTGTCTACCGATGCAAAATATTCGCAAAGTTCTTCGTTGACTTCCTCATCATCAACAACCCATACTGTGTGGTCAACTCCGTCACCCTGATTAAAGGAATAAACGGGTTCGTTTTCAGACTGCCATTGAGCGATGATTTCGTTAATCTTATTCTGATTTTTATATGTCAGGAAAATCGGACCTGTGTGAGCGTTACAGATGTTAACATGATTACATCTGTCAACTTCTTTTTCAGCTCTTGTTTTTTCGTGCTTTTTAATGATGTTGTTTTTATAATCATCAATAGATGCACAACCGACGATACCGTTCTGTGTTCTGCCGTTCATTGTCTGTCTGTAAATATAGTAGCAAGCATCTGCATCTTCTTCGCAGAGATGATTTGTTATAAGACCCTCAAGGTTTGATTTTGCCTTCTGATAAACCTCAGGTGAATACGGGTCAACAGAAACATCGAGGTCGATTTCTGCTCTGTCGATATGCAGAAATGAATAAGGGTTATCCTTTACCATTTCTCTTGCTTCGCTGCTGCTCATTACATCATAGGGTAATGCTGCGATTTTGTCTGCATATTCAGGTAAGGGTCTGATTGCTTTAAAAGGCTTGAAAACTGCCATTTTTATCACTCCATTATTTTAAAGTTGAAAGTCAGAGGCATCGAATTGCGGAAAACCTGCAAATCTTTTCGGTATACGCTTTAAGGGGTCATAGCTGTATTTTTTGCAAGAAGAATACGGCAACATTATACCTCTTTTGACACAGAGGATATTTTCGCCGTCGGGTGATAATCTGCCGTGAAGACAGTATTCACAAGCCGGGACAATGTCTCGCGTATTCACTAACCGCTTTTTCATGGCAACCTCCGAATTTTTATTCCTCGACATTTTAACATATTTTTTTACTTCTATCAAGTGATAAATCCAAAATCAGCAATCCGCACATAAAAAACAGCGATGCAACCGCAGGAATTGACACACTTAAACCACCTGACGGTACTTCCGTCAAGGTTGAAAAAGTCTGCACCTCACAAGGGAATAGTGTAAAAAGAATCTTAGATATAAACATACTCAGAATTGCGGATAAAATTCGGCCGAGGAAAAATACCGGCAATCTTATTTTCATTTTATTCAGATTCGGCAACAACTGACAATGCACACACAATCCTCCGAAAGCAATTATTCCCGACAGAAAATATGCAGGATATTTCTCCGCAAAAATCATTGCACCCGTTGTAACCTCTGAAATTGCTTTCAAAAAAACACTTGCAACATCATAATTCATTTTATCAATCAAAGGCAAAAACGACGACACAATTATTATCCATGAACAAATTGAAATCAAAGCATTAGTTGAATCCGAAACGCTTTTTACGAGTGCTTCGGAAAAACTTTTTTCCGCACAAATTTTTTCCGATTTTTCGACTTCATTTTTATAAAAAAATCTTGAAGCAAAGGCAATGAACAAAGAAGCAAGCGTTATTGAAATAAAAATTATTACGCCCGCTTTTTTATTTTTTATCATCATGACACCTACCGCATTTATCACAAAAGCGGGACCTGCATTCACACAAAAAAGCGACAACCTTTCCGCTGTATTCCGAGTAACTTTTCCGCTATCATAAAGCTCATTTATCATTCTTATCCCGACAGGAAAACCACCGATTAAGCTCATAAAAATTACTGATAAGGTGCACGGCGGCAAACAGAAAACTTTTTCTGAAATAAAGGCAGTAATTTTATTTTCAAAAAAAGCAAAATTTGACTTCGACACAAAGGAAGATATAATCAGAAACGGAAACAGCGAGGGAATAATAACATTACCGCAGATATCAAGTCCTCTCTTTGCACCTGTTAAGAATTCATTCGAAAAAACAAAAAAACTTACAACAAAAATTATCACAAAAAACGCAGAAAAAATTTCTGTAAAATTTATTTTTTTCATAACATCACCAATCAAGTATATTCACAAAATCAATAACATATTTATTTAAAAAAACATTGCGAGGAAAAATATGAAAAAACAAAAAATAGCGATTAAAGACAAAATCACAGATGAGTTGGAAATAAGTCCGTCACTGCCTCACATTGAAATCTTTGCAAACAAAGAAGCTGTTGTTTCCGGTTGCAAGGGTGTTGTTCAATACGATGACGGAATAATTCGCCTCAATGCAGGCAAATATACCATTCGTTTTACGGGAGAAGATTTATCAATGACATCGCTCGGACTGGAACAAGCTGTTATAAAAGGACGGATTATGGAGGTAGAATTTATCTGAGGTGAGGGTGTATGATATTTGTAAAAATCTTCAGATTTTTGTGTGGCTATATAATATTCTGCGGTGACGGCGGTTTTCCCGAAAGATTTATAAACCTCTGTGCCGCATCGGGAATTTCACTTTGGGATGTCGAAAGTCGCGACGGAAAATTTTTCGGAAAAACCAACATAAAAGGCTACAAAAAAATCAGAAGACCTGCGAAAAAATCTTCAACAAAAATCAGAATTAAATCTAAGGTCGGTCTGCCGTTTTTTATTCATAAAAATAAAAACAGGAAATTTCTTTTATTCGGTGCAGTTGTTTTTGTCCTTGGAATTGCACTTTTATCAAACACCGTATGGACAATAAAAGTTGTCGGTAACCAAAAAGTTCCCGAGGAAAAAATTATTTCCGTTTTGTCTGATTTGGGACTTAATATCGGCGTTAAAGCTTCAAAGCTCGACCGCAAAGATATTTCAAAAAAAGCGAGGGACAGAATTGATTCTCTTTCGTGGGTTTCCGTTAATGTTGAGGGTTGCACCGCAACTGTTGAAGTCAAGGAAAAATTTGAAGTTGAGGAAGACGAAGATATCTCAACCACTCCGTCAAATGTCATCGCCCGATGTAACGGTGAGCTGCTTTACATAGAAACATACCAAGGCACTCGTGTCCAAGAAATAGGCTCGGGTGTTATAAAGGGTGACACTATAATCAGCGGTGTGGTTGACTACAAAAATACTGTCACAAACTTCTATCATGCCGAGGGTTATGTTGAAGCAAAAACCAATCATACAATATCGGTAAAGACAGAAAGCATTTCAGGCTTCAGATACAATAAAATAAGAAGCGGCTATAAGCTTTTATTTTTAAATCTTAAAATTCCCCTTGCACCCTGTCCGAAAAAGAGCAAAAATTCACATTCATTTACTTCTCAGTCTTTTTTAAAAATCGGCGATACAACACTGCCTTTCGGGATTGAAACAACCACCGTCAGCTACTTTGAAAAAGTTAAAATTTCAGAGCCTCTTTACCCTGTCACGGAGCTTATATGCAATCAGACAAACGACCTTTCTCACCTTAAAATTCTTTCAAGGGATATCAGCATCTCCGACAACAAAATCAAAGCAGATTACACCTGTCTTGAAAATATAGCCGAACAAGGTGAATTAAAGGTAGAAATCAGCGAGGAAATTGAAAACTAAATGTTGATATCCTCACCGTATTATGTTAAAATATATAATGAGGTGATATGATGTCAGTACCGAAAGAGTTAATCAGAAACTTCTCAATAATCGCTCATATTGACCACGGTAAATCAACAATTGCCGACCGTCTTTTAGAGCTTACAAAATCCGTTGCTCACAGAGATATGACAGCCCAGTTGCTTGACAACATGGACTTGGAAAGAGAACGCGGAATCACTATAAAATCTCACGCCGTAAAGCTCAACTACAAAGCTAATGACGGCAAAGAATATGTACTTAATTTAATAGACACCCCCGGTCATGTTGACTTCAATTACGAGGTTTCCCGTTCATTGGTTGCGTGCGAGGGTGCACTTCTGATTGTCGATGCATCGCAGGGTGTTGAAGCTCAGACACTTGCAAATACTTATCTTGCTATTGATAACGACCTTGAGGTTGTTCCCGTTATCAACAAAATTGACCTCCCTGCAGCTGACCCCGAAAGAGTTGCAAATGAGGTTGAGGAAGTTATCGGTCTTGAATGTATGTCTGCTCCGAGAGTTTCCGCAAAAACAGGCGAAAATATGGAGGAAGTTTTAGAGCGAATCGTTACCGACATTCCCGCACCCGTTGCAGATGACACTCTGCCTTTGCGTGCTTTGATATTTGACTCTGTTTATGACAGTTACAAGGGCGTTATAGTTTATGTAAGAGTTAAAGACGGCGTATTAAAAGCCGGCGACACAATGAAAATGATGGCAACAGGTGCAGAGTTCACCGTTGTCGAATTAGGTTATATGAGAGCCTCGGGTCCCGAGCCTGCGGACAAGCTTTGTGCGGGTGAGGTTGGTTACATCACGGGTTCAATCAAAACCGTCAGCGATGCACGAGTCGGTGATACCGTTACAAATGCAGCACATCCTGCCGCAGAGCCTTTGCCCGGTTACAGAAAAGTTAATCCGATGGTTTTCTGCGGTGTTTATCCCGCCGACGGTGCGGATTATGAAAATCTCCGCGATGCACTTGAAAGATTGCAGCTTAACGATGCCGCACTTTCTTATGAGCCTGAAACATCGGGTGCTTTAGGATTCGGCTTCCGTTGCGGTTTCCTCGGACTTTTACATCTTGAAATTATACAAGAACGCCTTGAGAGAGAATACGACCTTGATTTGGTTACAACTATCCCGAGCGTTGTTTACAGAATACATCTTTCTGACGGCAATGTTCTTGAAATTGATAATCCCACGCACTATCCCGACCCCGCAAACATTGATTACTGCGAAGAACCGATGACAAATTCACATATTTATGCACCGTCACAGTATGTCGGCACGATTATGGAATTGTGTCAGGAAAGGCGCGGTGTTTTCAAGGATATGAAGTACATCACCGAGGAAAGAGTTGATATTCATTATGAGCTTCCCCTCAACGAAATTATCTACGATTTCTTTGATTCTCTCAAATCCCGTACAAAGGGTTATGCATCATTCGACTATGAAATAACCGAATACAGACGCTCGAATCTTCAGAAGCTTGATGTTTTACTCAACGGTGATACGATTGATGCACTTTCATTCATCATTCACGCTGAAAAAGCTTATGGCAGAGCAAGAAGAATTGCAGAAAGACTTAAGGAGCATATCCCGCGTCAGATGTTCGAAATTCCGATTCAGATTGCTATCGGCGGTAAGATTATTGCAAGAGAAACAATCAAGGCAATGCGTAAGGATGTTCTTGCAAAATGCTATGGCGGTGACATCACACGAAAGAAGAAGCTTCTTGAAAAACAGAAGGAAGGAAAGAAGAGAATGCGTCAGTTCGGTTCGGTAGAAGTTCCGCAGGAAGCATTCATGGCAGTATTGAAGCTCGATGAATAATATCGGTATTTATGTTCATGTTCCGTTCTGTGAATCAAAGTGTCCGTACTGTGATTTTTATTCGGTGCGTTATGACAACTCGCAGATAAAAAACTATATATCCTCCGTTCTCCGAAGTATGGAAAAGTATCGCGGTTTAACTGCGGACACTCTTTATTTCGGAGGCGGTACTCCGTCTGTTTTAGGCGGTGATAATCTCTCTGAAATGATAAAAAAAATCGGAGAGATTTTTATTTTTAAAAATCCCGAAATAACAGTTGAGTGCAATCCGTCATCGTGTACCCCCGAGCTTTTTGAAAAACTTGCCGAAACAGGCGTCAACAGAATATCTTTGGGGCTTCAATCTGCAAATGATGATGAAAGAAGAAGATTAGGCAGACTTTCAGATAGTGAAAAGGTCCGTCAGGCAATCAAAGAAGCTAAGGCAAACGGTATCACAAATATATCGCTTGACCTTATGTTGGGAATCGAAAATCAGACCTTTGAATCTTTAAAAAAGTCCGTGGATTTTTGTCTTGAAAACGAGGTTAAGCATATCAGTGCATACATATTAAAAATTGAGAACGGCACACATTTTTCAAAAATAAAAGATAAACTCAAGCTCCCTGACGAAGACGAAACCTGCGACCTTTATCTGCACGCCTGTGAGCTCATAGAGCAAGGCGGACTGAAGCAGTATGAAATATCAAACTTTGCTCAAAAAGGCTTTGAAAGCCGCCACAACCTCAAATATTGGAATTGTGAGGAGTATTTAGGCTTCGGCCCTTCAGCACATTCATTCTATGACGGAAAACGCTTTTATTTTGAGAGAAAATTTGAAGATAACCCCACACCGATTCCTGACGGAAACGGCGGCGATTCATCTGAATATTTTATGCTGAAATTAAGGCTGTCAGAAGGCGTGTCCGAAACAGAACTTATAAAAAAATATAACCGCAGCTTTTCAGATTCTTTCCTGAAAAAAGCAAAAGAATTTGAAAGCTACGGTCTGTTAAAAAACAATAACAAAACAATTAGCCTGACAAGAGAAGGCTTCTTAATTTCCAACACAATAATATCAGAATTAGAAAACGAGATGTAAAAAATTACATCTCGTTTTTTCTTTTCTTGCTCATTAAAATTGCAAAAATTATTGTCAATATCAGAATTACAACTGCCACACTTGTAATCAAAATTATATCTGATGTCAAAAGCTTTTCCGTCTTTGTTTTTTTATCGGCAGGGTTTTTATAAGAAAATACTTTTTCCGCTTCGTCGATTACATCATTCGGTCTGATGATATTTACTTTTTCCCACTCGGATTTATTTCCCGAAAATCTGACAGTTTTGAGCTTTGTGCAACCCTCGCAAATATTTATACCGATTTCGGTGACGGTTTTCGGGAAATGTATTGCTTCGAGTTTTTCACAATAGGTTATCGCCCAATTTTCAATCTTTTTGAGACCCTCGGGGAAAGAAATTTCTTTTAACGCGGTATAGGAAAAGGCACCTTCTTCGACCGTTTCCAAGCCTTGAGAAAGCTCTATGTTTTCTAAATTTTTGCACCACGCAAAAGCTCTGTAAGAAATTTTTTTGACTGACGGCGGAATAACAATATTTTTTAAACCGCTTTTCATAAATAAGCTCATTGTTATTTCTTCGACATTCGGCAAAACGATTGTTTCAAGCGAAATACATTCAACAAACGCAAATGACTTTATATCTTTTACCGATTCGGGTATATTTACGGTTTTAAGCTTTTCACAATACGAAAAAGCAGATGTACCGATTTCATTTACCGTATCGGGCAAAATAATTTCTTCAACCTGAGTGCAATTAAAAAACGCGTGGTTTCCTATCGATGTTACAGGGCAATTTTCAAGCTTTTCGGGAACTTCAATTTTACCCGCTGCTGTTTTGTCGCATTTTATTATAATCGCTTTATCGTTTTCAATTACATAGTCAAAAACACCGGATTTCTTTGGAATATTTCCGTTGAAGTGTATGGTTGCATCAAATAGCGGAATATCCTTGATTCCACCATCAATTTCACTTTCAAAACCTATCTGAATTTCGTTCCATTCGCTTGCACTTCCCTCGTAATAAACATCTTTGAGATTTGTGCAACCAAGGAAAGATGTAGCATAAATTCCTGATACAGTTTTCGGGATTACAACCGCCGTCAATTCAGTCGCATCTCTGAAAGCACTGTCGTGAATTGTCACAACGGGACTACCGCCGATTTCAGACGGAATTACAACCTTGCCGACGGGTTCATTACACTTCGCAATCATTACATAACCGTAATCGCCCTCGTCATAATAATCAAATATTCCCTCTGTTTCCGCAAAAGCGTTGAATGGAAAAGCAGTAAAAACTGATGCAAATATTATCAGGAACAAAAACATTGAAACAATTTTATATTTCATAAATTTTATATCCTTTCGCAAGTGGTTTATTTTTTCCTTTTCCTCTGCAAAATAATTTCACAGACATTCTGCAATAAAATTCCGCCGATGATAAATACCAATGCAAGCAAAGCCCACAGATTGATTTTTTCTTTTAAAAACACAACGGATATTATAAGCGATATAAATGGGGTCAGATACGCAAGATTAGCAATTTTAGCGGTATTTTTAACACCCTTCAATGCCAACGCCCAAAGAAGGTATGCAATCGCATCAACTACCACTCCGAGCCATATAATGCCTAACCAACCGCTACCTTTTATCATTACCCAATCCTCGGTCAAAAGACCCGCAATCAAGGCACAGACACCGACCACAAGCCACATCACCATCATGCTAATATTTTGGTCATAATCAAACCTTTTGTTGAGTACTGAAAAAAGCCCGTAGCAAGCCGCAGCGACAACGCAGCTGATTATTCCGAAAATCGCATTTCCCTCAGTCAATCCACCATTGCCGAGCGAAAGTATCACTATTCCCACAAAAGAGCAGACCATTGCAAATGCCTTCATCACGGTCATTTTTTCTTTTAAAATTATGCAAGAAAAAACAACCAGCATTATAGGCCATAAATAATTCAGTATGCACGCTTCCTGCGAGCTTAAATTTGCAAGTCCGTAGTAATACAATGCAGAATACAAAAACAAACCGACAAAACCGAGAGCAATCATTATTCCGTAATCTTTAGCACGATATGCCGTCATTTTTTTGATGTTTCCCTTTTTAATGTTTAACAACAGTAAAAATGCGAAGGCGAAAAAGCCGCTGATTGAAAGAGCCTCTAAATCGGGGATATCAAAAAGCATTGTTTTTACAACCGATGCCATGGTTGACCAAATTGAAACTGTTATCAACGCTAAAATATAATTTTTCTTCACAAAATCACCTTAATTTTTTCTGAAATAAATTATATCATTTTTCTTCGACAAAATCAAACAAAAAACACTCGGCTTTTCGCCGAGTGTTTTAGCGTTAAGAATTATTTTGCTTCAGTCTCTTCCTTAGCTTCTTCAGCCTTAGGTTCTTCTTTTGCTTCCTTCTTGACTTCTTCTTTTTTCTTATTTTTCTTAAAAATCTTGTCAAGAGGAGACTGTTTCTTCTTTTTCTTGGGCTGCTTGTAACCAAGCGGAACAATTTCAGGATACTTAACCTGGATTGCATACTTCTTTGAGAAGAGTACAATGTTGATTGCAAGTGTAAGTACCAATGCACCGATTGCCAAGAATGAGCCGATACCAATCTTTGTGCTGAATGCATCCGCACCGAAAATTGCTGCGTAACCTGTACCTGAAAGGTTGAAGAAAACAACTGCCAATACTGCAAGAACTATATTGATAACACAGATTGAAAGTGTTCTGATTTTACCCTTAGGTGAACAAGCAAGTGTAATCAAAACAAGATTGAGAACGATGCCGATTACCATAAGTGCTGTTGCAACTATTGATACTGCAAGGTATATAGACGGTGCACCGACTATATCCGAACCGAATGCTGCAAACAAACCACCAAAGTTAAAGGTTGACATTAACTCGTAGATGCCGATTGCGTTAACATCCAGAACTTCTGAATAGTAAGGGATATTTGTTGTAATCTGTACCAAAGGTAAGAAGAAGAATGCAACCGGTAATAATGTAAGAACTATTCTTGCAATAGCGAGAACCTTTTCTCTTGTTGATGATGAGCCAATGAACGCCGCCTTAACACGAGCAGTCTTCATAACGAAATCTCTGTGCTCCGCTTCAGCTCGTTCTGAGTCGGCCAGAAGTCTTTTTTCTATATCGAAATACACAAGATTAACACCGCACTCTTTACAGTTCGGACGCCAATCTAACATGCCGATTTTAACGCCACAGTTTGGACATTTTGCCATAATCTATTCCTCCAAAACCAATTTGTGTCTTACAACTTAGTCTTCTTTATCTTTTACATTTGTTGCCGCTCTTGCTGCTGCAGATCTTCTTTCCATGAGGTCTTCATACATCTTGTCTCGTTTTTCACCTGTGAGGTTGTAGAAGAGCATCGGAATATAACCGAGAGCACCTGTTACAACCGGTACGATTGTGAAAAGGCAGAAGATATAGAATTTAGTCTTATCTGACTGAACAGTGCTGCCCTGCTGATAGTTGATGAACTTAAGAACTGCCGCTCCGACTGATGCTGTAACCGTAGCAACGAGCTTTGTTGCAAAGCCTGTTGCAACAGATGTCATAGCCTCTGTTCTGTAACCGTTCTTCCATTCGCAGTAGTCCATAGCTTCGTTGAAGATTTCTGTCGGAATAATCTTCTTCAATGCATAGAAGAAGCAGAATACCATTTCCTGAATCATAAGAAGCGGAACCATAACATAGAGGTTATCATAATTACCTACGCCGATAAGGAATACCAAAATCCACAACAACTGCGGAACACCGTGCTGGATAAACCAGAGTGCTTTTGTACTGAACTTTCTTCTGAACCACGGTACAAATGCATAGGAAAGGTATGAAATCGGGCTGCCGGGAATACCGACAATTGTTTTAAGTGATGCCATATTAAGAACATCAACATAGTAAATTGATGCGTAACCGCTGATTGTGAATGCTGAAAGGAAGTTGGAAAGTGTAATCATCATCATCGGTCTGTTGTTGATGATTGACTTTATACCATCGATAATGCTGGGTTTCTTTGTTGACTGCATAACACGCTCGTGATAGCGTATATATGAGTTTACCTGGAAAATAAACGGTACTACTGTGCAGAATACTGCCATACCGATCATTGCTGTGCTTACCGACATTCCGAGAACATCTCTTGTGCACAGGTCAACAATGATACCTGTTGAGATTTCGGGAGCACTACCCCAAATACTGTCAAGGAAGTTAGAGCTTGTAATCAACTTCGTTCGTTCATTCGGGTTTGGCGTAATCGTCGCCAGTATACCGGTCGCACCTGCGGATAGGAATGTACCCATGGTTTCTCGGAAAACATACAGTATCGTATAGAAAATAAGTTTTCTCGGGTCATCAGGTGTCGTACCGTTAAAGATAACAGGTAAAAGCCAATATGCCATATTACCGAAGAAACACGGGAACATGAATCCTACGATGTAGGGCTTGAATTTACCCCATCTTGTTCTTGTTCTGTCAACTATTGTTGCGATAAGAATATCATTGATGATATCCCAAATACCCGCAATCATAGTGACCTTTGCCATAAATTCAAGGTCAACATTAAGAACATTATAAGTAAAGTAAGAAGTGTAAGAACCTAAATTGAACGATTTAAACGAGTTCGCCAATATATACGCTCTTGATTCTTTGCCGGGTATGTAGCGTCTGTCGAGCGATATCGCCGGACTGTATTCGAGTACTTCACCGGTAGCTGTTGTAACAGTTTGTTCTGCCACGAGTTAATCCCACCTTTTCTGATAAACTTGCAAAATTCGCTTATATTATCTTAACATAATAACTGCAATTTATCAAGACATTTTTATAAATTGTGCAATTCGCACAATTAGGCGAGAGTTTTTTTGTTATTATCACAAAAACGCTTTGAATCTACTCTAATTAAGCTTCAGATTTTGAATTTTCTGCTTCAGCAGTAGCTTTTCTTGCAGCTTCAGATCTTCTCTGCATAAGCTCTTCATACATCTTATCTCGTTTTTCACCTGTGAGGTTGTAGAACAGCATCGGAATGTAACCCAACGCACCCGTAACAACCGGTACAACCGTAGCAAGTGCAAATATGTAGAACTTTGTCTGGTCAGACTGAACGGTGCCGCCCTGCTGATAGTTTATCAAGCTGAGAATCATAACGCCGATTGCTTCGGAAGCCTTCTGTGCAAGCTTTGTTGCAAAGTTGGAAGCAACAGAGGTCATAGCCTCGGTACGATAACCGTTCTTCCATTCACAATAGTCCATTGCTTCGTTGAAAATTTCCTGCGGTATAATTTTCTTTAAAGCATAGAAGAAGCAGAATACTGTTTCCTGGAGCATTAAAACAGGTGCCATAATCCATACATTATCATAGAATCCCGCACCGACTATGAATACAACGACCCACAAAAGCTGCGGTACGCCATGCTGTATAAACCAAAGAGCCTTCGTACTGAATTTGCGTCTGAACCACGGTACAAATGCGTACGAAAGATACGAAATCGGTGCACCAGGGATACCGACAATTGTTTTGAGTGATGCGAAATTCAGTACTTCCTTATAATACAAAGACATATTTGCAGGTCTTACAGAGAAACCTGAAAGGAAGTCTGAAAGAGTAATCATAAGCATCGGACGGTTTGTGATGATAGATTTAAGTCCGTCAATTATGCTCGGTTTCTTAATTGACTGCATAACTCTTTCATGATAACGCAAGTTTCTGTTAACTTCAAAAATAAACGGAACAACGGTGCAGATAACGCCCATTGTAACAAGAATGCTTGTATCGGAAATGCCGAGATAATCTCTGCCTGCCAAGTCTATCAACACACCTGTTAAAAGTTCAGGTGCACTTCCGTAGATACTGCCGAGGAAGTGTGAATTTGTAATAAGCTTAGTTCTTTCATTCGGGTTTGGCGTGATAGTTGCAATTACGCCCTTTTTACCGACCGATTGGAATGTCAGTAGGGTTTCTTTCAGGACGAATATAATCGTATATGCCGCCAGCTTTAACGGGTCGCTTTCTCCGTAACTTCCGAAAATTACAGGGAAAAGGAACCAAAGCATATTTGCCATAAAGCAAGGAACCATAAATCCTACAAGATAAGGCTTGAATTTACCGAATCTTGTTCTTGTTCTGTCAATAAGTGTTGCAATCAAAACATCGTTGATTACATCCCAGATGCTTGCGATAAGAATGACCTTCGCCATATAATCAAAGTTAACGCAAAGTGCATTGTAAGTAAATATTGACGAGTATGTACCGAGCTTGAAGGAGTCAAAAGATTCATAAAGAATTTGTGCCCTTGACTCTTTACCCGGAATATAGCGTCTGTCCAAGCTTATCGCCGGGCTGTATTCCGTTACTTCACCGGTAGCCGTTGTAACAGTTTGTTCTGCCACCTTGTAATCCCACCTTTTTTCATTTGCTTGCAAAAATCATGCATATCATTCTAACACAACAAGCACAAAAATTCAAGCAATTTTTACAATTTCCGCATATCGTCATACAAGGGTTTTCTTTTTCAGAAATTCAATGCTGATTTTCGTCGGATTTTATACTTTTTACTTCGCTACTTCTGTGGCTTTCTTTGCCGCCGCAGATCTTCTCTCCATAAGGTCAGCATACATTTTATCTCGTTTTTCACCTGTGAGGTTATAGAAGAACATCGGAACGTATCCGAGAGCACCTGTAACAACAGGAACGATTGTGAAAAGTGCGAAGATATAGAATTTAGTTTTATCTGTCTGAACTGTGCTGCCCTGCTGATAGTTGATGAATTTAAGAACAGCCGCACCGACTGAAGCTGTAACAGTACCGACAAGCTTGATTGCAAAGTTCATTGCAACTGATGTCATAGCTTCTGTTCTGTAACCGTTTTTCCATTCACAGTAGTCCATAGCTTCATTGAAGATTTCTGTCGGAATAATCTTTCTCAAAGCATAGAACAAACAGAATACCATTTCCTGAATCATCAGGAGCGGAACCATAACATAAACATTATCATAGTTACCTACACCGATAAGGAATACAACTACCCACAAAAGCTGCGGAATACCGTGCTGAATGAACCATAATGCTTTTGTGCTGAATCTACGTCTAAACCACGGTACAAGTGCGTATGAAAGATACGAAATCGGGCTTGCCGGGATACCGACGATTGTTTTGAGTGACGCCATGTTAAGAACATCAACATAATAAATTGACGCATAACCGCCGATCTGGAATGCTGAGAGGAAGTTTGAAAGTGTAATCATCAGCATCGGACGATTGTTGAGTATTGACTTAAAGCTGTCAAGAATACTCGGTTTCTTGGTCGACTGCATAACACGTTCATGATAACGAAGAGTCATATTGACCTGGAAAATAAACGGAAGAACCGTACAGAAAATACACATACCGATCAACGCTGTGCTTACTGACATTCCGAGAATATCTCTTGTGCACAAGTCGATAACAATACCTGTTGAAATTTCGGGAACGCTACCATAAAGACTGCTCAGGAATTTCGAGCTGGCTATTAGCTTCGTTCGTTCATTTGGGTTTGGCGTTATCGTCGCAAGAACACCGGTACCGCCTGCACTTTGGAATGTTTGCAACAATTCACGAACAATATACAATATGGTATAAAATATAAGTTTTTTCGGATCATCCGGTGCTGTTCCGTTAAAAATAACGGGTATAAGCCAGTAAGCCAGGTTTCCGAAGAAACAAGGGAACAAACAACCTACAAGGTAAGGTTTAAATTTACCCCATCTTGTTCTTGTTCGGTCAACCAATGCAGCGATGAGGAAGTCATTGATGATATCCCATGCACCTGCAAGCATCGTAACCTTTGCCATGTACTCAAGGTCGACATTAAGTACATTATAGGTAAAGTAAGAACCGTATGAACCTATATTAAAATCTCCGAAAGAAGAACTCATAATATATGCTCTTGATTCTTTTCCCGGTATGTAGCGTCTGTCAAGCGATATTGACGGACTGTACTCAGTTACTTCACCGGTAGCCGTTGTAACAGTTTTTTCTGCCACCTTGTAATCCCACCTTTTTTCATTTGCTTGCAAAAATCATACACATAATTTTAACACAACAAACACAAAAATTCAAGCAATTTTTACAATTTTCGCATATCGTCATACAAGAGTTTTCTTTTTCAGAAATTCAATGCTGATTTTCGTCGGATTTTATACTTTTTATTTCGCTGCTTCTGTGGCTTTCTTTGCCGCCGCAGATCTTCTCTCCATAAGGTCAGCATACATTTTATCTCGTTTTTCACCTGTGAGGTTATAGAAGAACATCGGAATGTAGCCGAGAGCACCCGTTACAACCGGAACGATTGTAAAAAGTGCGAAGATATAAAACTTCGTCTTATCAGTCTGAACCGTGCTTCCCTGCTGATAATTGATAAGTTTAAGCACCGCAGCACCGATGGCACTTGTCAAGGTCTGAACAAGCTTTGTTGCAAGACCCGTCGCAACTGAGGTCATCGCTTCTGTGCGGTAGCCGTTTTTCCACTCGCAGTAGTCCATTGATTCGTTGAAAATTTCCGTCGGAATAATATTTCTCAAACCATAGAAGAAACAGAATACCATTTCCTGGAGCATCAAAAGCGGTACCATAACGAAGATATTATCATAGTTACCCATACCTATAAGGAACACAAGCACCCATAAAAGCTGAGGCACACCGTGCTGAATAAACCACAATGTCTTTGTGCTGAACTTGCGTCTGAACCAAGGCACAAAGCTGTATGAAATATAGGAAATCGGGCTGCCGGGTATGCCGACGATTGTTTTGAGTGATGCCATATTAAGAACATCAACATAATAAATTGAATTGAAGCCGCCGATTGAGAATGCCGAAAGGAAGTTTGAAAGTGTAATCATCATCATGGGGCGGTTTGTAATGATTGATTTTATGCCGTCGAGTATACTGGGCTTTTTGATTGATTGCATAACTCGTTCGTGATAACGAAGATTTCTGTTAATTTCAAATACAAACGGGATTACCGTGCAGAACACGCCCATAAAAATCAATACGCCGCTTACTGATATGTTGAGAATGTCCCTTGTGCACAAATCAACCAAGATACCTGATGTAATTTCCGGGACATTACTGTAAACGCTTCCGAGGAAGTTTGAGTTTGTTATCAGCTTCGTTCGTTCATTCGGGTTCGGAGTAATCGTTGCTAAAATTC
Organism: Acutalibacteraceae bacterium; assembly: GCA_045540355.1. Taxonomy (GTDB): domain Bacteria; phylum Bacillota; class Clostridia; order Oscillospirales; family Acutalibacteraceae; genus RGIG2945. Next base: position 51,259 of record JAZQHB010000071.1, read on the forward strand.
CCGTTGAACCGACCGTTGAGAATGTCAGTAAAGTTTCTCTCAGTACATAAAGTATCGTATAGTAAATAAGCTTTCTCGGGTCATCGGGCGGTGTGCCGTTGAATATTACGGGCAAAAGCCAATATGCCATGTTCGCAAAGAAGCAAGGCACCATAAAACCGACAAGATACGGCTTGAATTTACCCCATCTTGTTCTTGTTCGGTCAACCAATGTTGCAATAAGAACATCGTTGATGATATCCCATATACCCGCAATCAAAGTAACCTTCGCCATATATTCAAGGTCAACATTAAGTACATTATATGTAAAATATGTGCCGTATGAGCCGATTGTAAAGCCCTTGAAGGAATCGGACATTATGAACGCCCTTGACTCTTTACCCGGAACATATCTTCTGTCAAGAGAAATTGACGGACTGTATTCGGTAACTTCACCTGTTGCGGTCGTTACTGTTTTCTCTGCCATTCACATCATACTCCTTCTCATTAAATTACATATTGATTTTAGCACAAAAAAATGATCACTTCAACGATTTAAAAAATTTTCGTCAAAACATAAAAAACTCCGAGCAAAAACTTGGCAATTTAACCAATGAATTTCTGCTCGGAAACAAATATTTTTTTACAACAATCCGCCGTCAACGCACAAGGTCTGCCCTGTTACAAAAGCGGCATCTTCACTCGCAAGGAAATATACCGTTTTTGCAACATCCTCGGGGGTGCCGTTACGCATAAGCGATGTCTGCTCAGCCAATTCGTCGATTGTATCTTCGTCAAGATTATCATTCATCTTTGTCAAAATCATACCGGGAGCAACACAATTAACTCTTATCCCCGACGGACCGACTTCCCTTGACAACGCCTGGGTTAAGCCTATAACCGCCGCCTTTGATGCAGAATAATGCACTTCGCACGATGCACCCTGAAGTCCCCACATTGACGAAATATTGACTATCGCACCTGAATGTTTTTTTATCATATCCTTCAATGCACACTGACAACAGTTGAAAACGCCCCTGACATTCACATTGAAAATTCTGTCAAAGTCCTCCTGCGTAATCTCTGTGAAAAGCTTCTGTTGTGCAACACCTGCATTATTAACCAGAACATCTATATTTCCGATTTTTTCAAACATTGCTTCAACTTCGGAAATATCGGAAACATCAGCCTTTATTGCCTCGGAGTTCGGTAATTCTTTCTCAAGAGAAAGAGCCGCTTCTTGGGATTTATTGTAATTCAAAAACACCTTATATCCGTTGTCATGAAAAATTCTCGCAATCGCCGAGCCGATTCCGCCCGAAGCTCCTGTTACTAAAACAGTTTTCATATTTTCACTCCAAAAAAGAGGCGAAATAAAATTCGCCTCAAAATTTAATCATATCTCGCCTTTATTCATCTATCTCCGTATAACCTGAAGGAATCACATAATTATTTGCAGTATATGTGCCGGAAATCTTCACATTAGAAATAAACAATGAGCTGCCGTCAGGTTTAATCTGATTTATATATTTCAGAGTACCCGCACTGTTGAAGTAGAACTCTATAAACATTCCCTCGGCACCGTAAGGTGTGAAGCGTTCAACTCTGTAATTAACTCCGCTGACCTTTTTGGTGCTTGAGCCTTCGTATATAAGGTTACTGAAAGCCTTCAGGGTTGTTACATCACCACCGCTTATTTTCGAATACTGATTAACAAACGGGAAAAGTATATACATACCGTCAGTTCTTGTCAACATTGAAACGGCCATAGGTGTATTTAACAAGTTTTCGAGCTCTTCGGGAATATCTCCGATATCGCCGATATCTCCGATTCCTCCAAAGTTCTCAAGAAAATCTCTGATTGAAAGACTGAGGTCTACTCTTATATTGGTAGTAGTCTGGTTTATACCGTATGATACATCTGCCTCAAAGTCTACTCCGCTAACATTCATGGTTGTTTCACCGCTGACCGTGTAAGCACCGTCTCTGAAATAATTCTTGAAGTATTCGTTATATCTTGTTGAAGGCTTGCTTGAATCAGTTACAAGAACGCGGCAGTAAGCTTTAAGGTTTGTTCCGTCTGCTGACTGACATACTATAATTGCAGTACCCGCCTGCTTTGTAACAATCTTACCTGTTCCGTCAATTGTTGCAACCGTGGGATTAAGTGATTTCCACGAAAGAGTTGTAATTGCATCTGCAGGAGTAAGAACGGGAGTAAATCTACCTGCCTTACCTTTTTCCCATGTGAGCGAGCCTGCATTTAATTTAAGTCCCGTAAGCTTTGAACCTACAGTTACGGTGCAGCTTGCCTTGAGATTTGTTCCGTCTTTGGTTGTGCAGGTAATCGTTGCCGTACCTGATGCCTTTGCAGTAACAACGCCATTTGCAGATACTGTTGCTACAGCCGTATTTGATGATGTCCATGTAAGGTTTTTATTGTAAGCATTCTGAGGCTCAATTATCGGATAAAGTGTTGCTGTTTTACCCTTGAAAACTTTTATCGAGTTGAGCTCAAAGCTTACTGACTTAACAGGTTCAACAACCCTTACCGTGCAGGTTGCAAATTTGGTATTGTCCGCAACTGATTTACAAGTAATTGTTGTTGTACCGATTGATACCGCCGTAAGCTTACCTGTTGATGAAACCGTTGCAACTTCGGGATTTGAAGAAGTCCATTCAAGTGTTTTATTTGTAGCATCTGCGGGTGATACGGTAGCCTTGAAGCTTCCGCTCTTGCCGGGTATCCATGTGATTGTTGCTGCGTTAAGTTTAACACTTGCCACAGGAACATTAACATCTTCTTTCGGTTTTACAGTTACAAAACAAGTTGCAAATTTGCCGCTTCCGTCAGTAGCCTTGCAGGTGATTGTTGCCGTACCTGCACCGACTGCGGTGAGCTTGCCTGTTGATGAAACTGTTGCTACGCTTTCATCAGATGATGTCCATTCAAGTGTTTTATTCTTAGCATTTTCGGGCAATACTGTTGCCTTGAATGAAGCTGACTTACCTACCGGCCAATTGATGGTTGCCGCATTGAGCTTAACCGATGATACAGGTGTCCAAACGGTTACTGCACAAGTTGCCTTGAGGTTACTTCCGTCTGTTGTTGCACAAGTGATTGTTGTCTTACCTGCACCGACTGCAGTTATTTTACCTGCTGATGATATTGTAGCAACCTTTGTGTTTGATGATGTCCATTTCAGTGTCTTTGATGCAGTTGCCGGTGTAATTGTAGCCTTGAAGCTGCCTGCTTTGCCTATCGGCCAATTTAATGTTTTGCAGTTTAATTTAAGGCTTGTTGCAAGGTTTGATGCACCCGTTACAGTTACCTTACAGGTTGCATATTTGCCGCTTCCGTCCTTTGCCTTGCAAGTGATTGTTGCCGTACCTGCACCGACTGAGGTTAATTTACCGGTTGAAGATATTGTTGCAACCTTGGTATTTGAAGATGTCCATGTAAGAGTTTTGTTAATAGCGTCTGCGGGTGCAACCGTAGTCTTGAAGCTTCCGCTTTTTCCTACGGGCCACTTGATTGTTGCCGCATTGAGCTTGACACTTGTAACAGCCTTTCCGACTGTTACCTTGCAAGTTGCTTTCAAATTACTTCCGTCTGTTGTTGCACAGGTAATCGTTGTTGTGCCGATAGCCTTCGCAGTAAGCTTACCTGCTGTCGTTACCGTTGCAACCTTAGGGTTAGACGAAGTCCATTTAAAAGTCTTTGATGCACCTGCCGGTGTTACGGTAGCCTTGAAGCTTCCGCTTTTACCCGGAATCCATTTAATTGTTGCAGCGTTAAGTTTAAGTGATGTCGCTTTTTCTGCAGCCGACACTGTTATACAAGCGGAAAATGCCATCACCGCCACCATCAAAAACGCCAATATTTTCTTTGTTACTTTCATTTGATTTCTTCCTTTTTATATTTTTATCTTAACCGAGGTTTTCAATATCCGCTTTTTTGTAGCCCTTGGGAATTGCAAATTCAGATTCATCAACTGTCGGTTTAATTTTACTTACCTTGAGAAGTGATTCACCGTCAGCATCCTGGAATTTAATTCTCTTAAGCTCGCCTGTTTCTTCGCTGAAATAGAAGAAAGTTGAATATCCGTCACTGCCCTTGATTTCTTCGCAAACATAGATATCATCACCGATCTTTACTCTCTTTGTCGATGCGTGTGTTTTTACATCGGTGAGACCCGAATAATCCGCGTCACCAAAAAGATTTTCCTCTATAGGCTGATAAAGCTTAACATCAGGAAGAAGAATATATGTATTCTCGTTGTTGACAATCATGCCTATTGTGAAATTCTGATAGGTATATTGTGTACGGATATACTGTTTTTTACCGTTTCTTGCAAGCTTGAACGGAAGGCTCATATTCTGACCTTCAAAAGAAGCAGACATTGTGCCTTCAATTGTAAATATACCCTTGGCGAAAAATTCCTGATTAAGTTTATTAAAGTTCGACGCATTGGGCAATGTTGCGGATTCACCGCCGTTATTCTTTGTCGTTGAATTGTTTTTAGTGGTATTGTTTACAGCATCCGCTTTTTTTGTTGTGCCACTGTTCTGAACAAGCACTTCTTCCTTATTATTGAAATCATCAATCTCACTCTTTGCATCGTCTGCAATAGTGTTACCTTCAAAATCTGTCGGAACTGTGCCGTCTATACCTGTGAGGGTCATTAAGTCCTCAGCAGACAGTTTTGTCGTTTCATCTTCAGATTTAAAAACCTGACAAGCGGCAAATGATGATAACATCAACACCGTCAATGATAACGCTAAAATTCTTTTAAATCCATTCATAAGAAAACCCCTTTCATTATCCACCTACATTCTAACCTATTTTCAAAAACTTTGCAATAGTATAAAAAAAACTTCCATCTTTTTTAACAGTTTGTTTATTTTTATATCCAAATAAACTTCACTTTTCTTAAAAAGTGTGCTACAATATTGAAAATATTTACCTTTTACAGGAGTGTATTTTATGGCTTTCACAAAAGATGTTAAGAGGATTGTATTCAAGGTCGGCACCTCAACCCTTACATATCCTAACGGAAAAACAAATATCAGACGCATCGGCAGACTTGTAAAAGTGCTTTCCGATTTAAAAAATTCGGGTAAGGAAATTATACTTGTCACATCAGGTGCGATCGGAGTAGGCGTAAGCAAGCTTAATCTCCGTCAGAAGCCCGTTGATATTCCCGGTCGTCAGGCAGCGGCAACCGTCGGACAGTGTGAGCTTATGTTTTTATATGATAAACTTTTTTCAGAATACGGTCACATAATAGGTCAGCTTCTCATAACACGAAGCGATGTTGATATTGAGGAAAGAAAAATAAATCTCGAAAACTCTTTCGAGAAGCTTTTTGAGTTTGATGCTATTCCCGTTGTCAACGAAAACGATGCCGTTTCTGTTGAAGAAATTGAATTTGGTGACAACGATTCTCTTTCTGCCATTGTTGCAAAGCTTGTAAATGCAGATGCTTTAATTATACTTACGGACACAGACGGACTTTATGACGGTGACCCGAGAGAGGACCCCGATGCAAGAATAATTCCGTCGGTAGATGTGATTGACGATTATATTGAATCTATCGCAGGCGGCAGCGGAACAAAATTCGGCACGGGCGGAATGGTGACAAAAGTCCATGCAGCAAAATTCGCAACCGGCGAGGGCATTGACACCATAGTCATGAACGGTGACAGACCCGAGCTCATTTACGACTTACTTGACGGTCATCAGGTCGGAACTTTCTTTAAGGGGAGAAAATAATGTTGACACTTGAACAAATCGGAAAAAATGCAAAACTCGCTGAAAGAGTTTTGGCAAAATCAAACGCTTCACAGAGAACTGCCGCAATTGAAGCTATCGCAGAAGAACTGGTAAGCAACACAGATAAAATTCTTGAAAAAAACAAGATAGATTTAGAAAACGGAAAATCAAACGGTTTATCCGAGTCACTGCTTGACCGTCTTGCATTGAGTGCTGACAGAATCAAGGGTATGGCTCAGGGTGCTTTAGAGGTTGCCGCTATGAATGACCCCGTCGGCAAGGTACTTGACGGTGGCGTAAATAAAAACGGTATGGTCGTTACAAAAGTGACCGTACCCCTGGGAGTAATTGCCGTTATTTTTGAAGCAAGACCCAATGTTACCTCCGATGCCGCAGTCCTTTGTCTTAAAGCAGGTAATGCGGTTATTCTTCGCGGCGGTAAGGAAGCCATCAACTCAAACCTCGCAATAGTTGATGTCATGAGAAATGCTGTCGAAAAAGTCGGTTTACCCGCAGATTGTATTCAGCTTATCGAAGACACTTCAAGAGACAGTGCAAGAGGTCTTATGACCCTCAACGAATATGTTGATGTGCTTATCCCCAGAGGCGGTGCGGGGCTTATCCGTACTGTTGTCGAAAACTCAACCGTTCCCGTTATTGAAACAGGCAGCGGCAACTGTCATACTTATGTTGACAAGGATGCAGACATTGATATGGCAGCGGAAATTATTTTCAACGCAAAAACTTCAAGACCCTCTGTCTGCAACGCTTGTGAAAGTGTTCTTATTCATAAAGATATCGCAGAGGTTGCACTCATTGCAATCGGCAAGAAATTAGCAGAAAAGAATGTTGAAATCCACGGTGATGAGGTCGTTTGTGCGGTGCTCCCCGATGTTATTCCCGCAACCGAGGAAGACTGGGCAACAGAATATCTTGATTATAAAATTTCAATCAAAACAGTTGAAGATATCGACGAAGCGATTGACCACATCGCAAAATACTCAACTCATCACAGCGAGTGCATAGTTACAAACAACCTTGAAGCATCGCAGAAATTCACAAAGGAAGTTGACTCCTCTGCAGTTTATGTAAATGTTTCGACCCGTTTCACGGACGGCGGCGAATTCGGTTACGGTGCGGAAATCGGAATTTCTACGCAGAAGCTCCACGCAAGAGGACCTTTGGGAATTGATACCCTTGTCAGTTATAAATACACCATTGTCGGTAACGGTCAAATACGATAAAAAAACGCCTTGCATCAGCAAGGCATTTTTTTGTACTATTATAATTCAAGACCGAAATATTCTTTTGCGTTGTTGTATGAAATTCCGCTTACTATTTCAGAAAGCATTTCAACATCACAGGGGTAAAGTCCGTTAACGACCATATCACCGATAAGTGCACAGACGATTCTTCTGAAATACTCGTGTCTGGGATATGACAAAAAGCTTCTTGAATCAGTTACCATTCCGATAAACTTACCGAGTACACCGAGGTTAGCAAGTGTTTTCATCTGTGTCATCATGCCGTCAAGGTTATCATTGAACCACCATGCAGAACCGAACTGAATTTTTGATGCACATTCATCACTCTGGAAGTTTCCGAGCATTGTGCCTAAAACATAATTGTCTTTAGGATTGAGGTTGAACAATACGGTTTTCGGGAGCTTGCCTTTAACTGCAACGCTGTCCAAAAATCTTGAAAGACCAACCGCAATATTGCAATCGTCTATTGAATCAAAGCCTGCATCGGGACCCAACTTATTGAACATAAGTGTATTGTTGTTTCTCATAGCACCGATATGAAGCTCCATTACCCAGCCTTTTTCCGCATATTTTTCTGCGAAAAACTGAATCATATATGTGCGATATTTATCAAGCTCTTCTTTTGTGAGAGATTGCTTTTCTTTACCCTTTAAGAATATGTTTTTAATTTCAGCTTCATCAGCTTCAACAAAAGGTACATACGAAAGCGAACAGTCAGAAGCCTTACAACCGAGTGAATCAAAGAACTCAATTCTTGAAGTCAGTGCTTCGATAAAATCTTCAAAATTATTTATTGCCTTACCGCAGACACTCTCAAGACTTTCAAGCCACGGAATAAATGCGTCCTGCTCAATATACAATGCCTTGTCAGGTCTGAATGCAGGTAAGACTTTGCATTTGAAGGTATCGTCTGCCGCTAATTTCTGATGATATTCAAGTGTATCTGCCGGGTCATCAGTTGTGCAAAGACACACAACATTTGATGAAGTAATCAATTCTCTCGGAGTAAATCCGCCTGTGATAATTGCCATATTCGCTTCATCAAAAATTTCCTTTGCGGTTGCTTCACTCAAAGGTGTATAGATATTAAAATATCTCTGCAACTCAAGATGTGCCCAATGATAAAGCGGATTGCCGATTGCATAAGACAGCGTCTTTGCAAAAGCCTTGAATTTTTCAAAGCTGTCCGCATCACCTGTTATATACTTTTCATCAATGCCCATACTTCTTTCTGCACGCCATTTGTAGTGGTCGCCGCCGAGCCACAGCTCTGTTATATCCTTAGGAGTTTTGTTTTCATAAATTTCTTTTGCCGACAAATGACAATGCCAGTCAAAAATCGGCATCGGTGCAGCTGCATTAAAATAAAGTGTAGATGCAATTTCATTATTCAGCAAAAAATCCTTGCCCATAAAAGCTTTCATTTCTCATTTCTCCTTTGAGTAAAATTATTGTATTTATTATACACAGAAACAATCAGCAATTCAAGTAATTTCTCCGTAAAATAAGTAAACCTGCAACGAAGACACCTTCGATGCAGGTATGTACTTTCAAAAATCATTCTGAAAACTGAATTTCTCTCATCTTTGTGAGCTTGTCAATGCACTCACTGCAGACCTTATGATTCTTGTAATCAACAACTTTTTCTGCCGAGCCGCAAATCGAACATGCGGGGGTGTACTTACGCAGAATAATCTGGTCACCCTCAACAAAGATTTCAACCGAATCCTTATCGTCTACCAAGTCAAACAATCTTCTTAATTCTTTAGGCAAAACGATACGACCAACATTATCAATCGGTCTCACAATTCCAAGTGATTTCATAATTCCTCCTAAATTTTATAATAAATTTTGAGGGTCTGACAATAGTATAACTCGTTCCTGTCTAATGCACATCGGCATAAACCCACAACCAATGAACATTCTATCACACATTAGATTTTTAAGCAAGATTGTGACTAATAATCACCAATTTTTAATTCTTTTTTGATATTATACGGCATCTTTACATATATATTTTTTAAAAATCAATGCTATATTGTTTTCAAAATCAACGATACATTTTTGTTCATTGACGGCGACTTGATTTTATGATAAAATTATCATTATGTTGTAATAATATTTATCTGAAAGGCAATGATTTTATGTTAAGCAAGGTCAAGTATTTTATAATTGATATGGACGGCACTTTTTATCTCGGCGACAATCTCATCGAGGGCTCTCTTGATTTTTTGAAGGCAGTCAAAGAAAGCGGTCGTGATTTTATGTTTTTTACAAACAATTCTTCAAATAATAAAACCGTATGTGCCGAAAGACTTAAAAAGCTCGGTTGTGAAGTAGCTCAGGAAAAAATCATACTTTCAACCGATGTTTCGATAGATTATATCGAAAGAAACTATCCCGGAAAAACAGTCTATCTTTTGGGTAACGAAAGACTTACCGCTGAATTTGAAAAATCGAGCATCGAGTTGGTTGACGATAACCCCGACATTGTTGTCCTCGGGTTTGATACTACTCTTACTTATGAAAAAATCAGAAAAGCTGCGATGTTCATTGCAGGCGGCTGCACATATATCGCAACTCACCCTGATTTCAACTGTCCGACCGCAGACGGTTTTATGCCTGATACAGGCTCTATGATTGAGCTTTTCTATGCTTCGACAAAGAAAAGACCGCAGGTGTTAGGTAAACCCATGACACCTACGGTAGATTATGTAACAAATTTATTGGGTTGCAGCCGTGACGAAATTGCATTCATCGGTGACAGACTTGAAACCGACATCAAAATCGGTTGTGACCACAACATCACATCAATTCTCGTTTATTCCGGTGTAACCTCAAAAGAGGATTATGAAAAATCCGAAATCAATGCAACAATTACCGTCGAACGACTTGAAAAGATAATTGATTTGCTTTAATCAATTCCCAAGAGCCAGTTGACAGAAACACCGAGCACCTCTGCGAGAGCTTTTGTTTCGATATCACTAACACTTCTCAGCTGACCTTCAAGCTTTGAAAGACCTGATGCGTTCAAATCAACACCTTTAATCTGAAGCTGAGTTAAAAGCTCTTTCTGCTTCATGCCCATTGCTTTGCGTTTTTGTTCAACCTTTGCACCGACAATATTCTTGTCACCGAGAGATTGTTTTCTTATTCTCATACTTCTCCTTCTCTCCATAAATTCTTTTAATTAGTTTTATATAAATTCAAATCTTCCTAACAAATTTGAATTTATATGCATATTTTATCACATAAATATACACTTTTCAATACATATCTCAAATTTTTTTACATTTTTTAGCATTTTACATAACTTTATCTTAAAAAAGCTTTTAGATTGTATAAACATCAGACTATGCACAGTCGGAAAGGTCGAAAAATATGATAAGTGACAGAAATCTAACCATGCTTACCGATTTTTACGAAATAACTATGGCAAACGGTTATCTCTCCAACTCAATGGAAAACACCGTTGCTTATTTTGATATGTTTTTCAGAAAAATACCTGACCGCGGTGGTTTTGTTCTTATGGCAGGATTGCATCAGCTTGTCGATTATCTGAAAAATCTTAAATTCGAGGAAGAAGACATCGAATATCTCCGTTCGCTCGGTTTTGATGAAAAGTTTCTTGACTATCTCAAAAATTTTGAATTTACCTGTGATGTATGGGCGGTTGACGAGGGTACTCCGATTTTCCCGGGCGAGCCGATAATCACCGTCAAAGGTCCTGTTCTTCAGGCACAGTTTATAGAAACAATGGTGCTTATCTGCATAAATTACCAGAGCCTTATCGCTACGAAGGCAAACAGAATTGTCCGTGCCGCCGAGGGCAGAGAAGTCCTTGAATTCGGTTCCCGTCGTGCACACAGCTTTGATGCGGCAATCTACGGCGGAAGAGCTGCATACATCGGAGGCTGTTCTGCAACCTCCAACACGCTTTGCGGCAGACACTTCGGCATTCCCGTTTCCGGTACAATGGCACACAGTTGGGTGCAGATGTTTGACAGTGAGCTTGATGCATTCACCGCTTATGCAAAAAAATATCCCGACAACTGCACATTGCTTGTTGACACCTTCCATACAATAGAATCAGGTATCCCCAATGCAATCGAGACCTTCAAAAATGTTCTTGTACCTAACGGTCACAGACCGAAAGCCGTCAGAATAGACAGCGGTGACATCACCTATCTTTCAAAGAAAGCAAGAAAGATGCTCGACGAAGCCGGCTTCCCCGATTGTCAGATTGTAGCCTCAAACGCACTCGACGAATACATCATTCGCGATATGCTTATGCAAGGTGCGGCAGTCGACCTTTTCGGTGTCGGCGAAAGGCTCATCACATCTGCATCATCACCCGTACTCGGCGGAGTTTACAAATTATCCGCTATTGAAGCAGACGGAAACATAATTCCCAAAATCAAGCTTTCGGATAATGTTGCAAAAATCTCAACTCCCGACTACAAAAAAGTATGGCGTCTTTTCTGCAGAGAAAGCGGTAAGGCTATTGCAGATTTAATCACCTGCCACGACGAAGAAATCGACGATACAAAACCGCTTGAAATCTTCGACCCCGATTTTACCTGGAAGAAGAAAACCGTTACGAATTTCGTAGCAAGACCGCTGCTTAAAAAGATTTTTGGAAACGGCAAATACATCGCAAAATCGCCGACAATCGAGGGTATTAAAACCTACTGCTCCGAACAGATAGATACAATGTGGGAAGAAGTTCTCCGCTTTGAAAATCCGCACAACTACTATGTCGACCTCTCCCAAAAGCTCTGGGATAAAAAACAAAAAATGATTCAGAAACTTTAAAAACAACCCCGCATCAAAACATCTGATATGATGTAATGATGCGGGGATTTGTTTTTCTTATAAATCTGCCTTCAAGCAAGGATATTTGCACAATTCCTCACTCAGCTTATCAGGCTGATGTCCGCCTGCATAAAGCGTGATTTTGCCGTCGGGCGTTACTCTTGTACCGTCTTCTAAAACTGATTTTATCCAATGGCGGTCGACTGTTGTTTTTATGGTCTTTGTTTCTTTTGACTTTAATTCAACCGCTTCAATTTTACAAAGCTGATACAAGGGTGTCTGAGTACGACTGTCTTCATAGTGTGAATAAATCTGCATTTTTTCAACAGTATCGTAGTCACCCGTGTTTGTCATTGTGACTTCAACTGAAATTTCATTTTCATCAACTGACAAGACTTTGAAATCTTCGTATTTTATTTCTGTATATGAAAGACCGAATCCGAACGGATAGAGTATATTTTTATCTGTGAAGCGATATGTTCTGTCTTTCATATTGTAGTCTGTGAACTCGGGCATTTTTCCGTTTTCGTAATAGAATGTAAGCGGTAATCTGCCCATCGGTGAATAGTCGCCTGCGATAAGCTTTGCTACTGCAAGTCCGCCGACTGCACCGGGGTACCAGCCTTGAATTATTGCCTTTGCGTGCTTTCTTACCTTTTCACCCAAGTCGTTTGCACTGCCGCACATTACGACAACAACTAAATTTTCCGCAACATCACAGACCGCTTCTGCGAGCTTCATCTGTGTTTTGGGAAGATTGAGGGTTTTCTTATCACCGTAATCCGAATAATCGTCATCGTGACCCGTATCTTCACCCTCAAAATGTCTGTTAAGACCAAGGCACAAAATTGTCATATCTGCTTCCGATGCCGCTGCAAGACCTTCGCTCAAAAGATATCTCGAACCGTCCCAGGAATTAAGCTGTTCAATATAAATATTCGAACCCGTTGCAACGGAAATTTCCGAATCCTTGAACACTCTGCGTACACCGTCAGCTACCGTTATATATTCTGAAGCATGACCGTTGTAGTTACCCTCCAAAACAACCGTTGACATTGCATTGGGACCGACAACCGCAATTCTTTTCGGCTGATTTTCTTTCAATGGTAAGTAGTTGTCATTCTTCAAAAGCACCATACTCTCCTGAGCCGCTTTGAGATTGAGCTCTTTATGCTCTTTGCAGTCAACCTTTGAGTACGGTATATCGGAATACGGACGGACTTCTTCAAATTCGCCTAACATGATGCGAACGGTATAAAGAATTACCGCCGCATTTGTGATGTCATCATCGTCAATGAGGTCTTCTTCATAAGCATCAACAAGATATTTATATGTATCTCCGCAGTTTAAGTTGCAACCGCTTTTGAGTGCCTCTGCCGCACCCTCTTTTTTGGTAGGTGCATATTTATGATACTCGGAAATATCCGCAATCGCACCGCAGTCGGAAACGAAGTAGCCTTCAAAATTCCACTGACCGCGTAAGATTTCACCGATAAGTCTTTTGCTTGCACAGCAAGGCTCACCGTTGGTGCGGTTGTATGCACCCATAACGCCGACAACACCGTTTTTAACCGTATATTCAAACGCAGGTAGATATGTTTCCCACAAGTCTTTTTCGGTAGCTTTTGCATCAAACTCATGACGCAATCTTTCGGGACCCGAATGTACCGCGTAATGCTTTGCACAGGCCGCCGCTTTTAAAAATTCACCGTCACCCTGAATACCGTCAATAAATTCAGTTGCTAAAATTGCTGTGAGATACGGGTCTTCGCCGAAGGTTTCCTGACCTCTGCCCCAACGGGGGTCTCTGAAAATATTTATGTTGGGTGCCCAGTATGTAAGTCCTTTGAAAATATCTCTGTCACCGAATTCTATACTCTTGTTATACTTTGCTCTTGCTTCTGTTGAAATTGCATCTGCAACAGTATTAACAAGGTCGGGATTAAAGGTTGACGCCAACGCAATGGCGTGCGGAAAAACAGTTGCCACACCTGCTCTTGCAACACCGTGGGAAGCTTCATTCCACCAGTTATATTCTTCAATGCCCAAGCGTTCAATCGCCGGAGAATTGTATAAAAGCTGTGACATCTTTTCTTCTGCGGTCATCTGATTTACTAATTCTTCTGCTCTTTTTCTTGCAATTTTGATATCCATAAAATATCTCCTTAATCTTTAACTTCAATCATCTGATGAATATTTACACAAGGCACAACAAATTCTGCCCTGTCACCGATATACTCAAAATCAAGCGCCTTATCTTGCGGTACAAGTGTTATCTTTGAGGGTTTTGACTCACATTTTACACTGCATTTTACATTGTAAAGAGGTACTGTATCTTCAATGACTTCCGTCTTCTGTCCTCTGACAGTTGTATGTGCAAAAAGAAGATGAAGAATGTTTCTTTTTTCACTTTCCTGTCTTGTGTAGGTTACAACTCCTCTGTCGGGAATATCTGCAAAAACAGTTGTATCGTCACCCATCATCTTTTTAACGATATATGCAAACAATTCCTTGAAGCAAAGATGACCGTGCTCTGCATAAGCCGTAAAAATATTCCAACCGATATACGCAACATTGTCCTTTATTACTGCACCTGCGAATGATTCATCGGGATTATTAGGTGCGTGCATGTGTGAGCAGAAATGCTCCATTGTTCTGTTGAAATAAGGATTCTGCATATACGCTACTGTTTCGCAATCAGTCGTTTCAAATTTATTGAAATCACAACGCATAACATAGGCGGTTGTGCCGTCAACAGTTTCATAATCGGGAATCAGGTATGTGGGATTGAATTCGTTTTTACCCACATATTCTGCACCAATGTCGAGTATGAATTTTCCGTCCTTTACTATTGATTCACCGCTTGCTATAACCTTACCGCCGTTTTTTATGTAAGTTTTGATTTTCTCTGCGGTTTCATCATCAAAGCCTGCCGCATCAGGCAAAATCAAAAGCTTGTATTTTGAAAAGTCTGCTCTTGTATCAACAAAATTATAGAGATAATTATTTTCAAGGAGCATTCTGTTTGCACCGACATCGCTTTTCGGGTCTCGTTTACCCGTAACTGCTTCGGTACTCAAAACTGCTATATCTGCAAAATTCACCGCATTATCAACCCATGGCTCTTTTTCTTCAACAAGTGAATACGCTTTTCCGATAAGATTATATGTCGCCATATTCATTTCACCCAACGAATGCATCTGGTCGCCAACCGAGCAACCTGCACCGTTTGCAATGCTCAGAGCTGTTTCGTAAATGAGTGCATTGGGATGCTTGAAGCCGCCGAACTCGCCCCAACTGTGATGGAACTTACCTGTCATGCCAAGGAAGTCTGTATTTTCAAGTGTGCGTACATAAGCACTTGACAGCGGAAAATGGTCGTACCCCCAACCGCCTGTCGGGAGACTTTCTAGTTCAAGATGAGTATTCTTATCTATGAAATCATAATTTCCTTTCGGGATGTGTCCCGTGTTGTGGAAAATTGTTGTGGTGTCGCTGTATTTTCTTACCGCCGCATTAGCAGCGTTCAGATATTTTTCAAGCACCTGATATGAAAACTTTTTGCGGTCGTCTTTATTGTTGATATCCAGACCCTGCTTTTTCATATCCGCTTTACAGCTTTCGCAACAGCATTCTCTTGCCGCAATAATATCAAGAAAAATTCCGCAGGGATTATACTTCTGCATAACTTCCTCAATCTGCTTACATAACAAATCAAGATATCCCGTATTGAAGCAAAGGAAATGGAATCGGACTTCCTTTAAATGTTCTTCGTATCTGCCTTCTTCGGGACTTACCCAATGCCATTCGGGGTGTCTTCTGTATTCTTTTTCATCAAGTCCTGCGGAAATATAAACAGGAGCATTTACATCAAGCTCTTTACACGCTTCGAGCTGTGCACCGAGCAAATCAAATGTCAGCGTGGGGTGCATTTCATTAACCTCTGTGGGGTGATATGACCAACCGTGGTGACATTTTGAAAAAACTGTTATCGAATTAACATGACCTGCTTTTAAAGCTTCTTTGAACTGCTCTTTTGAAAAATTATTACCTACCGGCAAAAGCTCGTTGGTATGAAAATCAAGATGAACTTGTCTTTTTCTGATCATAAAATCCCTCTTTTCTATTCTATCGGCAATGTCAGAGCCGATTCATTCAGATATACTGTGTTATTTGCAATTTTTGTTGAGGCCTGTTCGTAATACGGACCCTTTGTATTTGTATGATTAAAGAAGTAAAGGTCGTTTGCCGAGGCAATATCTATTCTCAACCTCTCACCTTTTTTGATAAGAAATGCGTGTTCGTCAAAGTTAAAATCTATATTAACTTCACTACCGACTTCATAGTCACCCAGATGATTACAAAGTGTAATTATATCGTCTCTTATCCCGAAATCTCTGTCACCTTTTGTAAGGCTTATACGGATATAAAATGCCGTATCCTCGCAATCTGATTTCACTTTGATTTGTGCTTTCATTTTGCCTTTTACAAAAACATCTTTTTCAAAAGCATCTGTGTAAACCGTAACAACATCATCACGCTTATACGGTTTATCCTGAAAAACCGAACCGCCGAAATTCAAAGACAATCCGCCTGCAAATGACGGTGCGTTTTCGGGGTCATATTTATATGTAACTTCTTTATCTCCGAGAGTAATTTTCATACTCTCTTTTCCGTATTCAAAAGAATCTGTCGCCCACTTGTTTTCAAAAAGTCTGTAATATGTAACCTTGCCCGATTCAAACGGTGAAGGATTTTTACCTCTTACATAATTACACCAATCAGCCTCATAAGTCCAACCGAACTGTTCGCCTCTTTTGCCGTTTTCAAAACAGATTGAATTAGTCTTACTGTAATCGTCAACATGGTCGTAGGGTGACACAACAAATGCGGATTTTTCTTTTACATTTTCATCGGCAATATTTCTCCACATTTCAAACATTCCGCCGACAAAAATATCGTTGAATCCGGTTGCCATCAGTACGGGAACTTTAATATCTTTTACCGCATTTCTTGTATACTTTCCGCCTTTGTGCGTACTCCAGAATTCGTGATTCGGGTCATAAGCTCTCAATATCTCATTGAGTGTTTCATCGTCTTCACCCAGAACGGTTTTTGTGAAATTTTTAAACGGTAAAACTTTGAAAGATTTTGTCGGGTCGTAGTATTTTGCTTTGAGTGTTTTTGCTTTATAATTTGTCGGATACCAGTCACCCATAAGACCTTTTTTAAAAACTGAGTTACGGTAAGCAAAATTATATCTGTTGCAATCATGAACGGTGGTAATCATTGCCTTTATGTCATCGGCATAGGGTGCGGTATCGCAGTGCACAAGACTTGTGTAGCTGATACCCACAAGGAAAATTTCTCCGTTATAAAAATCCTGCTGCCTTACCCAATTCTGCAGATTGAGTCCGTCTTCTCTTTCATAAGTAAACGGAAGAAAATCACCTGTGCTTTTACCCGTACCTCTGCAATGCTGAACCACAACCGCAAAACCTCTTTCAAGCCACGGTGTGTATTCTTTAAGATATAATTTTAATATTTCATCTTCACTTAATTTTTCAAGTAACTGAACATAAGGGTTTCTGAATATCATAGTCGGAAATTTGCCGACAGTTGACGGCTTCAATATAGTTGTAAAAAGTTCACCTGTGGAGGCTTCGAGATATTCATAACCCGAGAAAAATTCTTTCACAAAATCACCTTATCATTCTATCGGTAATGTTAATACGGACTCTTTGAGATTTACCGTATTGTTTGCAATTTTCTTTTCGGTCTGTTCGTAATACGGACCCTTTGTATTTGTGTGCGGTACATAGTGTAATCTGTCTGCCGAAGCGATATCTATTCTTAATTTTTCGCCTTTCTTAATAAGGAAAGCGTGGTCATCAAAAGTAAAGTTGATTGTTACTTCAGAATTCACTTCATAGTCACCCAACTGCCAGCAAAGTGATGTTATATCATCTCTGATTCCTAAATCTCTGCCGTCCTTTGTAAGGCTTACTCTTACATAAAAACCTGTATCTTCACAGTCGGATTTCACTTTAATCTTTGCGGTCATTTTACCCTTGACAAAAACATCTTTTTCAAAAGCATCTGTATAAACCGTTACCACATCATCTCTCTGATATGGTTCATTCTGATAAAGAGATCCGCCGAAATTGCAGGCTAAACCGCCCGGGAATCCCGGTGCGTTATCGGGGTCATATTTATACGAAACTTCTTTATCACCCAAGGTAATATTCATATTATTTTTCCCGACTTCGAAATCATCGGTTGTCCAGCCGTTTTCAAAGCTTCTGTAATAAGTTACCTTGCCGGGTTCAAACGGAGCTTCTTTTTTTCCTCTTAAACTATCAATCCAATCAATTTGGAAATCATTACCGAACTGTTCTCTGCAAGTGCCGTTTTCAAAGTGATATCCGAACTGCGATGCAGCATCGCCGTGGTCATAGGGGGACAAAAGAAATGCGGACTTTGCTTTCAATGTATCACTCAGACTTCTCCACATATCGAAATTACCGCCAAGGAAAATATCGTTGAATGCAGTGTGAAGAAGCACGGGAACATTTTCGTTTCTGACAGCTTCTTTAATATGAACACCGCCGAGCTTTGTGTTCCAGAAATCACTTTGCGGATCAGGATTTTTTATAAACTGCGACATATATTCATCTTTTTCGCCGAATACAGTTTCGGGCAAATCTTTAAACGGCACCATTTCAAACATCTTATCGCTCTTGTTCTTTTTCATATGCGATTTTGATTTATACATATCAATGTACCATCCGCCGAAAAGACCTTTTTTGAAAACTCCGTTTCTGTAAACCATATTATATCTGTTGCAGTCATTTACGGATATAATGATACCCTTGATATCATCTGCAAAGGGTGCAGTTTCCACATGAACAATGTTGGTATAACTACCGCCGACAAGATACATTTCACCGTTATAAAAGCTCTGATGTCTTATCCATTCCTGAAGATTTCTGCCGTCCTCGTTTTCATATATGAACGGAATAAATTCACCTTCACTCTTACCCTCACCTCTGCAGTGCTGATAAACAACGGCATAGCCTCTGTTTACCCACGGTGCATAGTCCCTGCGATAAACATCTAAAACTTCCTGCTCTGTGGAATTTTCATACATCTCAAGATACGGACATCTTGCAATGATAGTCGGATACTGACCTTTTTCGGAAGGTTTTAATATAGCCGTAAAAAGTTTATATCCTGCGGACTCTAAATACTCATAAGTTACCGAAAAATCATTCATAACAGCATTACCGTCATTGCTGTTTATTCCTTTATCGGTAATGTAAGTTGCCTGAGAATTTTTCATAATAATACCACCGTTTCTCTTTATTCTTCTATCGGTAAAGTCAGTACTGATTCGTTCAGATATACAGTATTATTTGCAATTTTCTTTGAGGTCTGTTCATAATACGGACCCTTGTTATTTGTGTGAGGGATATAATGCTCTCTGTCCGCAGACGCAATATCTATTCTTAATTTTTCACCTTTGTGAATACAAAATGCGTGTTCGTCAAAAGTAAAGTCAAGAGTTACTTTTGAATTTGGCTCATAATCGCCCAACTGAAAACAAAGTGTCGTTATATCATCTCTTATTCCTAAATCTTTGCCGTCTTTTGTAAGGCTCAATCTCATAAAAAAGCAGGTATCCTCACAATCGGAGCTGACTTTGAGTTTTGCTGACATTTTTCCTTTTACAAAAACATCTTTTTCGAATGCATCTGTATAAACGGTTACAATGTCTTCTCTTTTATACGGCTCGTCCTGAAAAACCGAACCGCCGAAGCTGCACGATAAACCGCCTATGAAAGTCGGTGCATTGTCGGGGTCATATTTGTAGGACACTTCTTTGTCGCCCAAGGTAATATCCGTTCTGCCTTTGGCAAAATCAAAATCATCGGTTGTCCAACCATTTTCAAAAGCTCTGTAATAAGTAACCTTACCGAGCTCAACCGGTGCTTCTCTTTTGCCTCTTACATAATCTATCCAGTCTATTAGATAATGCTCACCAAACTTCTCGATTCTTGTTCCGTTTTCAAACTTAACGGAGTTTTCCTGAATACAGTCGCCGTGGTCATAGGGTGTTACAATCAAAGCGGACTTCGCCTTTGCTCTTTCGTCCATGTTACGCCACATATCAAATACTCCGCCTGCAAAGATATCATAAAATGCAGTTGTTATAAGCACGGGAATATCAATATTTTGCAGAGCTTGTCTTGAGTAAATTCCGCCGAGCTGCGTGTTCCAGAAATCACTTTTCGGGTCGGGATTTCTGAAAAATTCATTTAAGCTTTCTTCTTTTTCACCAAACACCGTTTCTGTAAAATCTGTAAGCGGTACCATATTAAACATTCCGGGAAATTTATTCTTTTTCATTCCCGATTTTGCTTTATAAAAATCAACATACCAGCTGCCGAGCAACGATTTTTTAAAGTTTCCGTTTCGGTAGCTGAAGTTGTATCTGTTACTGTCGTGAACAGTTGTTATAACACCCTTTACATCATCGGCAAACGGTGCGGTTTCAAAATGCACACAAGCGGTATAGCTACCGCCTGAAAGATAAATTTCACCGTTGTAAAAGCTCTGCTGTCTTACCCATTGTTGAACATTAAGTCCGTCCTCTCTGTCGCAGATAAACGGAAGAAAATCGCCCTTGCTTTTGCCCGTACCTCTGCAATGCTGACAGACTACAGCATAGCCTCTTTCAACCCAAGGAGTATAATCCTTACGGTAAATTTCAAGAACTTCCTCCTCCGTCCTGTTTTCATGCTCCCACACATAAGGACTGCGGAATATTACTGTAGGAAATTTGCCGTCTTCTGACGGAAGTAATATAATTGTAAAAATATCATTGCCTGCCGAATCTATATACTTATAGTCCGAGTAAAATTCGCTCATAATAAAATCACCTGTTTTAAAAATACTTACAAGGTAATTGTAGCACAAAACAGGTGATATGTGAACTATATTTTATAAAAAACTTCTTGATTGAATTGTCAGTTTTTCCTCAAGATTTATGAGCCTTTTGCAGATGTCTTTTGAATACTCGTCCGCTGCCTTGTATTCATTCAGATAACGGTTTAAGGATTTGACACCCATATTGCAACCGTCTGTCATCAAATCTGCAATTGTGCTGTCCGATGCATCAATTGTAATTTTGATATTGGTTTTCATCCACGACATACCCTTTGCCATCGGATTCGGATTTTTTCCGTCATCGTGGTATTTGTCAAGCTGTTCTTGAATTTCGCGGTCTAACTGCTCGTGTTCTTTTTTGCAATCAAGCAAAAATGTTTTGTATTCTTCGGACTTTACATACTTCAGCACATCATCTATTGATGCAACACCCATTTTTACTCCCGCATCACATTCGCGTAATAATTTTATCGTATCTTGTTCAATCATTTTTCTGCCTCCTTTTTGAATAGTATTTACGCTGAAAATCAAACTATTACAAAAAGGAGTATTTATGCCGTATTTTAATTATCACGCCGTTGCAAAAAATTTAATAAAAAACAATAAGCTGATTCGTTACGAATTTGTTGAGAAGCATAACAGAATATCGCCTGCTTTGATATTACATTTTGATGATGCAAAACACCCTCTTATGCCTGTGAAAAAAGAATATTGGAACGATTACCTTTATTTAATTTCTCAATATTATAAAAGAGAGTCTTGAAAATATTTGCATAAAATGATATTATTTTTGAGATTTGAGGTGAAAGAATGGATTCAAAATTAAAACTCAGCCGTACTATGTATAATATCGAAGCTGCACTCGAATATCTTATTTCAATTTTAGTCGGTACATCTTTCCTTGCAACGCTCACAAAAAATTTGGGTATTTCAGACAGCGTAACCGCGATTGTCACATCTTTTATTTCGCTCGGTGCTCTTTTCCAGCTTTTCTCAATGTTCGTACAAAGAAAACGAATGAAAAATTTTGTCATCGTTTTAAGTGTTATAAATCAGCTTTTATTTTTATCACTTTATGTCATTCCGCTTTCAACAGCTAACAAGCCCGTTAAAGGTGCTTTGTTTATCGTCGCAATTTTTACCGCTTACATAATCTACTATATTGCACATCCGAAAAAGCTTACCTGGATGATGTCTTTGGTTGATGACAAGGAAAGAGGTCGTTTCACCGCTAATAAGGAAATACTTTCTCTGGTTGCGGGCATGATTTTCCAGTTTATTATGAGTGCCGTTATAGACAGCTACGCTGAAAAAGGTGAAATAAAAACCGCCTTCATAATATCAGCTGTTGTGATTTTTGTCATAATGATACTCCATACTTTTTCTATGATTTTCACCGTCGAGCCCCAATTCCCTCAGCCGGAAAACAGTAAACTTTCCGCTACAATCCGCGACACTTTTGCCAATAAGAATGTTTTAAAGGTCGCCTTGATTCTTATCCTCTATCATATTGCAAATTTTTCAACATCATTTTACGGTACATATCAGATAAACGAGCTCGGATTCAGTTTGAAATTCATTTCAATCGTTCATATTGCAGGAAGCATTGTCCGTATGTTTGTATCTCGTTTCTGGGGAAAATATGCAGACAGACATTCCTTTGCTCTTATGATGGAAAAATGCTTCATCATCTACGGTTTAAGCTTTGCTTGCTTTATTTTCGCAACTCCCGCCACGGGAAAAATAACGGTATTACTCTATTATATTTTACATTATATTTCAATGGGCGGAATCAGCAGCGGTACGATGAATCTTGTGTTTGATTATGCCGACCCCGACAAACGGGCAAACTCTCTCGCAATATGCCAGGCTTTCTCGGGAGTGCTCGGTTCACTTACAACTATCGTAACAAGTCCCCTGCTTACACACATTCAGAATAACGGAAACACCTTTTTAGGATTTAATATCTACGGTCAACAACTGTTTTCAATCTTCAGCTTTGTAATTATCTTAATCGCAATTATCTACACTAGAAAAACTTTCATAAAAAAATCAGTAAGCGGAAATTAACATATCAGACTATATAAATCTGTCGGAGGTTTTTAAAATGAAAATATCAGGCAACTTCCCCGGCGGTAACATCAAATTCATTTCAACAGAAAATATAAACGGAAAAACTGTTGTAAATCTCGAGCAAGAGATAAGAGATACTGACCCTTGGTGGTTTTATTGGTGCTTTAAAATTGAAGATGCACCCGAGGGTGAAATTGAATTTACATTTCACAATAAAAAGGTTGTCAGTCCGCATTCGGCAGCAACAAGTACTGACGGCATCACCTGGACCTGGTGCGAAGATTTTATCGACCACACACATTTCAGATATAATTTTTATAAAAACGAAAGCAGATATTTTGCGTTTTGTATTCCATACATTTTATCTGACTTTGAACGCTTTTACGATACGATAAAAAATGATGTGAACCGTAGTGTACTTACAAAGAGTGAAAAAGGCAGGAATTTGCCGCTTCTGACCTTCGGTAAGGGTAAGAAAAATATAATCTTCACCGCAAGGCATCATTGTTGTGAAGCTTCGGGGTCTTATACGCTCGACGGTGTTGTTTCAGCGATTTTAAAAAATCACCGTTCAATGCTTGACAGCTATACTTTCCACATAATTCCGTTTACCGATATTGACGGCGTTGAAAACGGTGATCAGGGTAAAAACAGAATACCTCACGACCATAACAGAGATTACACCGACAATCCGATTTATAATTATACTCAGGCAATTTATAAATACACCGAAAATCTCGACATCACCTGCTTTATTGATTTCCATTCGCCATGGTGTTGGGGCGGTCCTGATGACGAGCCTCATATACACTTGGGACCGTCAGTTGAACCCACACCCGATTTACAAGAGGAGTTTGCAAAAATCTTGAGTGAAATCACTTTAGCTGATGACTGTAATAATATCAAATACAAAAACATAATCAGTCACCTCGGAGATTCCGCAAACAAAGCAGAATCTCAGAATGCCAAAAACTTTTTCAAGCTGAGAAGAAATGCAAACATTGCATTAACTGTTGAAACTCCGTATTCGGGAAATTTTGAAAAAGGTTACACCGTAGAACAGATGCACTACTGGGGCGAGCAAATCGCCGAAGCACTTTCTAAAACCATATAGCTGATAAAAATAAGAGTTGCAGCAAAAAAGATGCAACTCTTATTCTTTAATTTCGGGATTTTCTGTACGACACAGAATGTAGTCTATGCTGACATTGTAAAAGTCGGCAAGTCTTATAAGTGTTTCTGTTGGCGGTACACGCTCACCGTTTTCAAATTTTGATAGTAACGCTTGTTCTATTCCTGTTTTCATCTGCACAGCAATTTGTGTATATCCGTGTTGCTTTCTTAATAAACGCAAATTATTTTTCATCATATCACCCTAATGACATTATGTCATAATTATTCTTGACAAATATGACATCTTGTCATATACTGTTATTGCATTGTTTTCCGAAAGGGTGATTTTATGAAAAGAACTTCTTCGCTCGCCGGTGTTGTGGCCATTTTTTTAATTGTAGCGATTGCCATCGAATTAGTTAAGTTTCTGAACGAAATCTAAAATTTTGTTGACGGTCAATTAAGAATTTCAAATCCAATTGTTGGCGGAAAGCAAAAAATATTGAATTGATATATCAAAAGTCATATTAAATTTGATTTTGGATAACAGAAAGGCAGGGCGACCTGTCTTTTGTTTTTTATTTGACGGAGGGAGAATTTTTTGGTATAATTTCAATACTTTATTTTGAGGAGTGTGTTTATGGCAAGAGAACGGTTAGGCAGCAGACTCGGATTTATTTTACTCAGTGCAGGCTGTGCTATCGGTGTCGGAAATGTATGGAAATTTCCGTGGATGGCGGGTCAGTACGGCGGCGGTGTTTTTGTGCTGATTTATCTTGCATTTTTGATTTTGTTAGGTCTGCCTGTCATGGTAATGGAATTTTCATTGGGCAGAGCAAGTCAGAAAAGTCCCGCAAAACTTTATCAGCAGCTTGAAAAACCCGGTCAGAAATGGCATCTTCACGGCTACGGTGCTCTGGCAGGTCTTGTAATACTTATGATGTTCTATACATCGGTCACAGGCTGGATTTTATATTATTTTGTAAAATTTATAAAAGGCGATATGACGGGCATTTCGGGCGAAGCATCGGAACAAGTCTTCGGTGCTATGCTTTCAAATCCCGCTATAACCGTCGGTTTTATGGCAATCGTTGTTGTTGTGGGATTTTTTATTCTGTCTTTCGGTTTACAGAAAGGCGTTGAAAGAGTTACAAAATATATGATGATTGCACTTTTATTGCTGATTGTCGTGCTTGCCGTCAACTCTTTTACACTTGACGGTGCGAAAGCAGGTCTTACATTCTACCTCAAGCCCGACTTCTCAAAGATAAACGGCAATGTTATCGTCGGTGCCATGAATCAGGCGTTCTTCACATTGAGCCTCGGTATCGGCTCAATGGCAATTTTCGGAAGCTATATAGGCAAAGACCGTGCCCTGCTCGGTGAATCAATGAACATTTTGCTCCTTGATACCTTTGTCGCCATTATGGCAGGTCTTATCATCTTCCCCGCTTGCTTCACATTTGATATACAACCCGATGCAGGTCCGAAGCTGCTCTTTGTCGCAATGGCTAAGGTATTTAACAATATGTCAGGCGGCAGAATCTGGGGTTCGCTGTTCTTCTTGTTTATGTTCTTTGCGGCAATGTCAACAATTATTGCCGTTGCAGAAAACATCATTGCTTGTGTTATGGATTTAACAAATTGGACAAGAGTAAAATGCTGTATAATCTGCGGTGTCGCCATTCTCATTTTATCTGTTCCCTGTGCATTAGGCTTTAACCTCTGGTCATCATTCGTACCTTTCGCTGAAGGCTCATCAATAATGGATATCGAAGACTTTATCGTAAACAACTGTCTGTTGCCTCTCGGTTCACTTTGCTATCTTCTTTTCTGTGTCACAAAAAAAGGCTGGGGCTTTGATAACTTTATGGCAGAGGCAAACACCGGCAAGGGTATGAAAATCAAGAAATGGATGCGTCCGTACATGACCTATGTTCTCCCAATCGCAATTGCAAGTCTGTTCGTGGTCGGAATACTCAACTATCAGTTTGCAGACAACTTCACAATCCTCGGTTGGATTAAAAGCTTGTTTTAAACATTTGAGTGAAGATACAACAAGCGTTTTGAGGATTTGATTGCCGTCTTACCTTATTGCAAAGAAGCTACTCTTTATGATAACGATAACGGCTTTGTTACAGTTGCGAAATACAAAAACGGTGAATTGATACCTATAGGAAACAGTCAACCCGCATGGTTAAAAGAACTGATTGAAAAAATGAATTAAAAAATTCCTGTTGCGATAATCACATCACAACAGGAATTTTTTATTGATATGTTTTTAAAACAAGTGCTTTTGAGTTGTTGCCTTTAATAATTGAACACTTTTAAGCCTTCGGTTACGGTCTGGTCGATGTATGCTTCGTAGTTTGCTACTGCGTTTATACACTCTTCGTCCATAATGTCAACTGCTCCGTCACCGTTTATATCTGTTGCCATAAACAAATATTCATTATCATAAAAATCATATATTTCAAAATTGGATATGGCTGCAAAATAAACCGCATCTTCAATATCAATTATTCCGTCTCCGTTATAGTCACCGAAGATAACTATTGTATACTCGGCAACAGTTTTATTTGTTATTTTGTCTTTCAGAGCCACAACAGTTCCGGTACCGATAAGACTTGTGCTGTATGAAATATTAACTGTTTCTGAAATATTCGCATAATCCAAAAAACCGTTCTCATCAAGAGCTGTCTCAATTCCGTATATTATCTTTTTTTCATAGTCAATTTGAGTATGCGAATTTTTATCGGCAAAAATTATTTCTTCCGGCTTAAGAGGACTGTCGTCAACAGGGTAGTTATTAACAAGAACATTGTCGGTGCTTGAATTTGAACCGTCCTCTGCACCGATGCTGAATGCGTCAACATTGATAAAAGAGCTGCCGTTTGATGAGAAGTTGATGCGAATGCCCGTAATCTCTTTTAATTTTTCGTTTGTGTGAACTGAATATTTATTGCCTAAGCGATAAAGAGTGTTAAGGTCATAGGTCACCTCATGCCAATCACCGTCGCCGGGAATATCAATTGACGCGGATTTTGAAGATATATTCATCGCTGAATAGTAAGCAGATAAAACACGACCTTCAGTATAAAAATCAACACTTTCAACAGTTATTGCAGTAGTAAGATTGTTGCGTATGCGGAAGCTGAATGTGCCGTAGTCGCTATAGTCAATGTCAATCTCCTTAAACG
Source organism: Acutalibacteraceae bacterium (assembly GCA_045540355.1). Taxonomy (GTDB): domain Bacteria; phylum Bacillota; class Clostridia; order Oscillospirales; family Acutalibacteraceae; genus RGIG2945. The sequence goes on from JAZQHB010000071.1 coordinate 78,429, forward strand.
ATACACTCTTGTCATTGGCTTCATAGGTCAGAACAGGCGATATGTAAAATTCTTTTTGCACCGTTGCTATATGAAGTCCTTTACTGCCGCTATATGCAGCAGACCCGGTATAGAACAAGTCTGTGTTGCTGTCCCAAGCGTCGGAATACATCGCATCAGAATTATTATAGTTATGTAATGACACGGCATCGTCGCAATACATCCAGTGCTTGTCTTTCCAATAATGTGCACCATTCATAACTCTCAACGCAAACGCGGAAACAGGCATCAGATTTTTACCGTTATATGTAGAATAAAGATTTGCCTGAGAATTATTCACACAGTATGCGTATGTTACGGAAACAGGTGTTGATATACTGTCCGAGTAAACTTTGACGGTATTTTTATCAATTATTTCCGCTTCTGCTGGCACATAATATCCGTCACCCGAGCAGATAGCAAAGCCTCTGATTTCGTCACCGCTGCAAGCAAGTCCGTCACCGACATTTTTATCAAAGCTAATATATACATTTGAGCCCGCGATTTTATATTTTTCAACATTGGCAACAGATGCAGGAGCATTGCCGTCATAAACAAGACTGTCAGCACAGTATGCCATTCTGATACCTATATCGCTCTTCGTCAGCGGATGAATAAAGCCTACAGAAGGCGAATATGTGAGAGGCAGGTCGTAGTTGCTGACAACCGCTCTTGTTTCGGGATTGCTCTCGCAAAAATTCACAAGACCGACATTCCAATCAAGAAGCTCAAGTCCTGATGTTGAATAACGATACGGTGCAAGCTGTGTGCAGATAATCGGCATAAGCTCATTACCGTATCCGAAAAGCTCACTGTAAGATTGCTGAAGTAATGTGAGCTGAGTGTTATATTCTTGAGGAGTATAATTAAACTCGAGATCTGACTCACCCTGATACCAGAGTATTCCCGAGGGTCGGAAGTTTTTGAGAGGAGCTATTTTTAAGTTATAGTTTGCCGTCATGGCAGAATGGCGGTCCTGCGTTTCGGTATTCCACAATGCTTCCGAAATATACATACCCTTGGATTTGTAAAGAGAACCTACGGAAGAATTGTCGATAGCTGCTCTTGAAAGCCACGAACAGATGTATGAGCCGCTGAGGGAGCTGTTAAGGATACCGACAGGCATATTTATCTTATCCATAAGCGAATCCGCAAAGAAATATGCAATTGCACTCATTGAATACACATCACTGCTTTCGCCGCTTAACCAGACGGCACCCGCAATTTCATTCAGCGGATTCAATGGAGTAGATGTAGCAGAATCGTTGTACTTGGGGTTAGAGGGCATTGTTAAAACTCTCAACCACTTGGATAATTTTTGACCGTTTTGTTTCATCTTTTCACCGGTAGCTTCCTGCCCCAAATTAAAAGACATATTGCTCTGACCGCTTGCAAGCCAAAGCTCACCGAAAACAACATTAAGAAGCTTGGCGAATCTCTGTTCGTCTTCATAGAGAAAGACAGTGTATTCTTCAAAGCTGCCTGCAGGTGCCTTGAAAGACGCCTTAAAAGTACCGTTTGAAGCAGTAGTCGCCGAGGCTTCCCTGATAAGCTTATCAGAGGAATTATAAAGCTTAACGGTAATTTTTGAGCCGACTGTTGCAGTACCCGAAAAGATTGCATCCTTGTTCTGTGCAAACAACATTGAATTGCCGTAAATATTATAAAGCGAAGCCGTTGATACTGCTGATACATTCATTGCAGGAATACAAGCAATAACAAAAACTATGCTTAACAAAACCGCTAAGGTTTTTTTGAACATGAAAGATATCCCTCCCCGAGCACTTTATTTACCTACATTAAAGTATACCTTTTAAAGCATTTTATGTCAACTAAGGAAAAACCCTCGGCTAAGCCGAGGGTTGATAAATTATAAGCAGGGTTCTGAGTTTTAATAACTAAATACTTTTGAACCTTCTGTTACGGTCTGGTCAATATATGCTTCAAAGTTTGCTACTGCATTCATAGCTTCTTCGTCCATAGTATCAACCGCTCCGTCGCCGTTGACATCTGCCGCCATAAACAAATATTCGTTGTCATAATGGTCAAATATTTCAAAATTGGATATGGCGGAGAAGTAGCCTGTATCCTCCATATCGACTATACCGTCACCGTTATAGTCACCAAAGATAACTACGGTATACTCGGCAACAACAGCGTTGGTTGATGTATTGGTAAGGGTAATTACCGTACCTGTTCCGATAACATCTTTGCTGAACGAAACTTTTGCAGAGCCGACAGTTTTGATATGATTCATAACTGTTGTTGTGTCAAGACCTGCTTCAAGTCCGTAGATAAGGTTCTTTTCGTTGTCGATTATTGTAGCTGCACCGTCTGCAACCTCGATTGATGCGTTAAGCAATTCGTTGAAGCTGTCGGGCATATTTGAAGACATATCTGCGGGTGTGTAGTTAGCATTGATTTCAGATTTGCCGAGAATGAGTTGAGGAGTGCCGGATGTGTTACCGTTACCGATATTACCGTTTTCGGGAGTGAATCTGATTTCGTCAAAATTTACGCTGGCACCGCCTGCGGACTGCGAGAAGTTGAATTTTATGTTTCGTACATCTTCTAACTTACTGTTGTTATAAGTCGAACCGCTTGTCTTTCCGTTTTTAAAGAGTGTGTTAAGGTCGAAAGTAATTGTAACCCAAGGACAATTTTCAGGAACAGTAATGCCTGTCTTTCCTGTGGTAGTACAAGCAGGAGAATAATAAGTTTCTAAAATTGTGTCACCAACATAGAAGTCTACGCTTTCTATTGTGAAGGATACCGGAAGATTGTTGCTGATACGGAAAGTCATTGTACTGTAATCGCTGTAGTCCGTATCAATTTCCTCAAACGGTACATCTTCACCGTCATCTTCATAAGTCAGAACAGGCTTAATGGAAAACTCTTTTCTTGTTGTGAAAATCTTAAGTCCGTAGTCGCCGCTGTAAGCTGATTCTGCGTCAAATGAAGTGTCAGCCCCTGACCAAGTATAATAGAATAGTGAAGCGGAGGAATCACCGTCGCCGTAGTTATGGAATGTTGTGCCTTCTTCACAGTCAAGCCATTCCTTGTCTCTCCAGAAATGTGCATCGGCAATATATTTCAGGAAGAACGGACAGACAGGCATCAGAAGCTTTCCGTCTTTAGTTGAATAGAGATTTGCGTTAACATTGTTTGTGCAATAAGCATAAGCTGCGGAAACAGGTGCCGTTACACCTTTTGCCCATACTCTGACAGTATTTTTATTAACTATCTCTGCCTCTGCAGGAACATAAACACCGTTTGCGGCACAGATTGAAAATCCGTTAATCAACAAATCATCTGTTGCAAGACCGTCACCTACATTTTCGTCAAATGTGATATAAATATCAGAACCGCTGACCTGATAGCTTTCGGGCTGTGCTATAGAAGTCGGACCGTTACCGCCGTAAAGAAGGCTCTCTGTGCATTCCGCCATTCTTACGCCGATTTCCTGCTTTGTTTTAGGATGAATATATCCCATATCAGGCAGATATGATAAATTCACATCGTAGTTGCTGACAACTGCTCTTGTATCGGGAGCTTTGTCGACAAAGTTCGCAAGAGCGTTGTTCCACATAGCAAACTCAAGTCCCGTAGAAGAATATTTAAAGGGAGCAAGCTGTGTGCATACCAACGGCATAAGCTCGTTTTCATAGCCGTAAAGCTCACTGTAGGATCGCTGTAACAAATCAAGCTGTGCAGCATACTGTGTATGTGTGGTATGATTGAAAAGATCCGATTCGCCCTGATACCAAATCATACCCGACGGTCTGAAGAATCTTGTCGGATAAATTTTCATATTATAGTTAGCGGTCATTGTCTGATAACGCTCGGGAGCTGATGTGCTCCATGCTGCTGTTGTGATATACTTGCCGATTGAAGTATAATAGGATTTAACATCGGGGCATCTGTCGATAGCATCTCTTGAGAGCCATGTATTGATTGTTGAACCGCCGAGTGCATTATGCAAAACACCTACGGGCATATCAAGCTTTTTCTGAAGTGTATTCGCAAAGAAATATGCAACCGCACTCAGACTGTAGATTTTTGTGTTTTCGCCGTCTACCCACTGTGCACCTGCAAGATCTTTCTGCGGATTAACGGGAGTAGCATCAGCAGAGCCGTTATACTTAGGTGTGCCGGGTACTATAAAAGCTCTGATCCATTTAGAAAGCTTCTGTCCTGCTTCATACATCTTAGAACCGGTTGCTTCCTGTTTTAATGTATAAGCCATGTTACTCTGACCGCTGGCAAGCCATAATTCACCGAATACAACATTTTCGAGTCTGTTGAACTCGTTGCCGTCTACATAAAGAACAACTGTATATTCTTCGTAGCTGCCTGCGGGTGCAGGGAAATAAACTTCAAATTCTCCGTTCTGAGCATACGAAGAATATTTTCTTACAAGAGTATTTGCCGAGTTGTAAAGCTCTGCGGTGATTTTTGCACCTGTTGTTGCAGTACCTGCAAAAATCGCTTTTTCATTTTGTCGGAACAACATTCCGTCGCCGTAAATTCCGTAAAGCGATGCGGTTGATGCCGCATGAGCCATGGGAACAATGCTGAGGATAAAGATAATGCTTAAAAGAACTGAAATTGCTTTTTTGAACATAATTACCACTCCTTGCTTGAACATATTAACTAATTCTACCATGAAAATTATTGTTATGTCAAGGCTTTATTCGATAAAAGAAATTATTGTTCGATAAACGCATTTTTTCATTATTGACTTTGCATTTTTTTGGTGTTATTCTAATAAAAAGGTAACTATGGAGGTCAATTTCTATGCTTAAAAATTATGATAAAATAAGAAAGCCTTTTGACTTGAACGGCGACTGGTTACTTATTGAAGATAACGCTGAAAACGGAATGTATTTTCAAAAAGTCGGTGACCTTGATTTGTGGAGAAAAATTACCGTTCCGTCGGATATAGCAACCTGCTACCCCGAACGACCTTATAACACGGGTGTGTTCTGGTACAGAAAAACTTTCACTCTTGATGATGCTTATGCTTCACGCAGAATTGTTCTTCATTTTGATGCGGTAAACTGTCTTTCTCACATATATTTAAACGGAAAATATGTAGGCGTAAACGAACAGGGATTTTTACCTTTTGATGTTGATATCACCGAGGCTGTAAAATTTAATAAAGAAAACGAGCTTTTGGTCCGCGTTGATATGAGAAGAAAGCAAGGACAAATCCCAACATCTTTTTATTGGAAAAACTACGGAGGTATTCTCCGTGATGTCTGCATTTACTCAACAGACTTTTCATATATAGATAAAGCTCATGTTGAGGCACACTCTGACGGCAGAGCAATCTTTAACACAAAAATTGTTTCAGATAAAAATCTTATTCAAAAAATTATTATTAAAGATGCTGATGAAAAAATAATTTTTGAAACAGAAAACAAAGCAGAAGCGGAGTTAAAAGTTGAAACAAAAGCAAAAAATATTTCACTCTGGAGTGTTGATACCCCCACGCTTTACACCGCAGAAATTTCTCTCTTAAAAAACGGAGAAATCATTGATAAAAAAGCAATCAGATTCGGCTATCGTGATATAGGAATTACAGACGGTAAGATTTGTCTTAACGGAAAAGAAATTTTCCTCAAAGGCTTTAACCGTCACGAAGACCATCCTAAATCGGGCGGTGCTGCTTGTGAGGAAGTTGTAAAAGCAGACTTTAAAATGATAAAAGAATCGGGTGCAAACTTCATCAGAATGTGCCACTATCCGCACGACGAAAGAGAGCTTGATGAAGCAGATGAGCTCGGACTTCTTCTCCTGGTTGAAATTCCGCTTTGTGCATATATGACAGACTGTTTCGGAATTGAAAATCCCGAAGACCCGAGGCACAACGATGTGGTTTACAGAAACGCAAGAGAAAATCTTATAAGAATGATTAACCGCGACAGAAATCATCCGTCCGTAATCATTTGGTCTGTAAGTAACGAAAATAACGAGCCGGAATCAACAGTGGTCTTGGATAATCACAAGGCACTTATTCAGTTAGCACATAAGCTTGACCCGACAAGACCCGCAACTCATGTTTCAATGCACAGCAGACACCCAAAGAGAGATACATTTTTCATTTATGATGATGTAATTTGTGTCAACACCTATGCGACTTTGCTCGGCAGAAAAACAAGACGCGATGAAAATTATGATTTCAAAAAGTCAAGGCAGATGTTACACGAAACCATATCAGGTCTTAAAACAAGCTATCCCGGAAAGCCTGTTATTATCTCAGAGTTTGGTTATTGTACCGGAGTTGCTTTTGATTCCGTCGATGATGAAAAAATTCAGGCAGAAGCGGTAAAAACCGAATTCCTTGCAATAAAAGAATTCGGCGAGGGTGCAAGTGTCTGGCTCTTTGCAGACCACAAATGGCCCGATGACCCGAAGCTTCCCGGTACATTGAGCACCTACGGTTTGCTTAACCGCGACAGAACAAAAAAAGAAGCATACGATGTCTTCTGCGAATTATTAAAACAAGAATAAATTTCGGGGGATGTTAAAAAAAGTACAGACCGCATAAAACAAGATAAGTCAAAGGGGTTTTTGCAAGTTTATGCTTGCAAGAACCCCTTAAACAGTTAAAGAAACTCAAATTATTTTAATTTCTTGTTTTATGCTACAAACAAACATCGCCACTCGACGTACCTTTGTACGCCCTCGGGTAAATAAAATCAAGTCTGAAGTCTTGATTTTACTCCGTTTGTTCGTTCTGTATCATTTTTTCTATCCCCTTAAAATTGTTCCGTAAAAAAATTCATTTTTTTACAGCACCTTTTATTTAAAAACCTTGACACTACATACTTCGAAGTACTAAAATATTTTCATAAGGTTTTAGGAGGATTTGCGATGTATAAAATTTCAGTGCCCGTTGTAAACCGTTCTGTTGAAGCACTCGGCAGAGAACGTACTCTCGAAGAAATAAAAAGATTCGATGCAGACCGAGTTTTCCTTTCACTCAGCACTTATGAAACCGATTCCGAAAAGCGAAAAATTATCATGGAAAACCTGAAAAACAATGTCCGCTTTTTCAAAGAAAACGGCCTCGAGGTCGGCTCGTGGAACTGGACTTTTCAGATTAAAAATAACGATACTTTTTTAAATATGAAAACCATCAGCGGAAAAGATATACCCAACGTAAAATGTCCGCTTGACAAAAACTTTGTTGAATTTGTAAAAGGTTACGTAAAAGACCTTGCTTCCTGCGGCGTTGACCTTATTATGTTTGATGATGATTTCCGTTACGGTTTTTTGTCCGACTCTCCCGCTTGTCTTTGCGATAATCATGTTGCCGAAATTAACCGCATTACAGGTGAAAATTCTACTCGTGAGGAGATTGAACACCACATAAAAAACGGCGGTAAAAACAAATACAGAGATGCTTATATAAAAGCAAACGGAGATGCTTTCCGCAGCTTTGCAACTGAAATAAGAAAAGCGGTTGACGAAATAAATCCCGATATCAGAATCGGTGCTTGTGCGTGTATGACCTCTTGGGATTTGGACGGTGTTAGCACAAACGAATTAGCTCACATTCTTGCAGGCAAAACAAAACCCTTTGTCCGTCTTATCGGCGCACCCTACTGGGCGGTCGGTAACAAATGGGGTAACAGTTTACAGGACGTAATTGAATTTGAAAGAATGGAATCTGTCTGGACAAGAGATGATGAAATCGAAATCTTCTCCGAGGGCGACTGCTTTCCGCGTCCCAGAACGAACTGTCCTGCAAGCTATCTTGAGGGCTTCGACACCGCATTAAGAGCGGCAGGTTGCACCGACGGAATTTTAAAATACGGCATCGACTATCACTCCAATCGTGATTATGAGCAAGGCTATGCACGCTTTCACGAAAGAAACCGTCAGCTTTACAAAGATATCGACCGTATTTTCGGTAACAAAAAAAGTTGCGGTGTAAGAATTTATGAAGCACCCGCAAAGCTTTCCGAAATGGTTATGCCGACGAAAGTAAACTCCGGGGTAAATATTGAAAACTTCTTTTTCTCAAAAGCCGCACGTACAGCTGCTTTCAATACAATTCCCACAGTTCACGAAGGTGAAGGACTCTGCGGCATGGTCTTTGATGAAAGCGCAAGACATATTCCCCTCACCGCACTCGAAAACGGTCTGATACTTGACCTTTCTGCGGCGGAAATTCTGATGAACAGAGGAATCGATGTCGGTATCGAAAGCATCGGCGAAAAAGTGTCAGGTGGACTTCGAGAACATTTCTTGCATAATGACAATCATATTTCCACGCAAGGCACTGCAGTTTATGATATAAAAATTAAAAACAGCGCCGAAGTTCTTTCAGACATCGAGACACCAAACGGCATTCTCCCCATTTCATATCGTTATGAAAATGCCGACGGAAACAAATTTTTAGTACTCAACATAAATTCACGAGCACAGATGAATTCTAATCTTTTCAGGCACTACGAAAGAAGCCGTCAGTTTGCCGAGGCAGTCGAATGGTTCAGCGGTAAAAAATTGCCCGCTTACGCTTACGGACACCCCGCAATGTATATTCAATGCAAGGAAGACGAAAACTCACTTTCGGTCGGACTCTGGAATTTCTTTGCAGATATCGCAATCAATCCTGTTGTTGAAACTTCTGAAAAATATGCTAAAATAGAATTTATAAGCGGTGACGGTACGCTTGAGGGCAATAAGGTTACGCTTGAAGATATTCCTGCTTTCGGATTTGCAGGATTCACACTCAGCAAATAGGAGGAACATTTTATGGACAGATTAAAAGTTGCGATTATAGGACTTGGTCGAAGCGGTCGTGATATTCACGGCAGACACTTCAAAGATGAAATGAGAAATCAACTTTTTGATGTCGCCGCAGTAGTCGAAATTGACGAAGAAAGAAGACTTCGTGCCGCGGAAGAATTTCCCGGTTGCGATACTTATTCCGATTACGCAGAGCTTTACAAAAGAGATGATATCGACCTCGTTGTAAACGCTACATATTCCTGCGACCACTATGAAATCACGAAAGATTTACTCAAAAACGGTAAGAATGTTGTAGTTGAAAAACCCTTTGCAAGAAACAGATATGAGTGTGATAAGCTTATCAGAATTGCAAAAGAAAACAATGTAAAATTAGGTGTTTTCCAACAGTCACTTTTCGCACCCTTCTTTGACGGTGCAAAAGAAGCAATTGAAAGCGGTAAGCTCGGTGAAATCAAGCAAATAAATATTACATACAGCGGATTCCAAAGAAGATGGGACTGGCAGACAACACAGCTCAAAATGGGTGGCAGTGTCTACAACACAGGACCTCACCCGATCGGATTTGCACTCTCACTTCTTGATTTTGACCCCGATTTCGAGGTTGTATTCTCAAGACTCGGTCGCACACTCACAAGCGGTGATGCCGATGACTATGCAAAGATTGTTATTACCGCACCTCACAAACCGGTAATCGACATCGAAATCTGCTCGAACGATGCATATCCCGCACCCATATTCAAAATTCTCGGCTCAAAAGGCACATACAAATCAAGCGACACCGCTTATGAAATGAAATATGTCGTTGAGGGCGAAAACCCCGAAAGAGAAGTTCAGCTTGAAACACTCATAACCGATGAAGGCTTACCTGTTTACTGTAAAGAACAACTTATCACTCACGAGGAATCAGGCAAGTTTGACGGCAATGCTTTCACAGTAGGCACGCGGAAATTCTATGAGATGATGTACTATGCAATCACAGAAAACAAACCGATGGAAGTAACACCCGAGCAGGCGGCAATGGTAATCAGCGTAATCGAACATGTTCACGCAGAAAACCCGTTGTCAGTTGAAATTTAACACAATAAATCGGCAAACCCACAGGCACGAAACCTGTGGGTTTATTTCTTTAACCAAAATATTTTTTCATCTGTGCATCAGTAAGATTGAAGAAAGCTTTTAAATCAGATTTTACTCTCTTGTCCCTTACCCCGTCCTTTGTGTAGTTGCGTATTCTTTGGATTGCGTCTTCCCAACCCGATACGCTTCTGCCCCACCGTTCACGGTCACGGGGAATTTCTGATTCTATATCCTTTATAATCGAATCAAGAACTTCGTTGATATTTTTATCGTTGAGAACTTTGTCCATCAACTCCGCATAGCGTTTCAAAAATGCATCCTGACCCTTTTTATTTTTAAGAAGTGCATTGATAAGTACGGTTTCGCCACCGACATTTCTGACAATGCCCGAAAGCGGATTATCGTTAGTAATTGTAAATGACCAATCCAAATCGAAATACATCCACCGCCACTTTCCGTCACTCTCGCTGCTGCGGAAACGACGGATATTCGCAAGGTCTTTGTCGCCGACATACGAACGGCATATATACCAATCCATAAGACTGTTGACATCAATGCGGTCTGTAAGATATTTATAGGCTTCATCAGTTGTCATATCATGACTTTTAACATAATTTTTCAAGTCCTGAAGTTCTTGTGTCGACCCCGTCTGAGTGTAGCCGTCATTCGAATATCCGATGTCAACAGAGTTTTCTGAAACGCCTAAGTGACTTGCAACATAATCGTCGCTGAATCTTTCGCGGATATAATAAATACCCCAATATTCGCCGCCGAGATACAAAACAACCGGTTTGATTGCCTGAGCATACAATGCGGTTGTACCGTCAACCATCTTTGTCGCAAGTTCATCTCTCAAAACTGCATTACCCCAGTCCTCACTTCCGCCTTTGAGAAGTAAAGAATTGAACTCATCAAAATCTCGGTTTTCAAAGAGCTTGTATTTAAGCTTTCCTGCACCGTATTCAGAACGGAATCTTAACTGGAAGTTCTGCTTTGCTCCTTTTCGGCTATCGTTGCCGTGAAGTCTGAAACCGCAAGGTATTGAAAATTCTTCCTTACCCTTTTCAATCAAAGTAAGCTGCGACTCATATTCATAGGTTTTGTCAATGTGATTGAGAATACCCTTCTCCTTGCCGGTAAGATACCCCTGCGGTATCGCAACAGACACAACGGGTAATTCGTGATTGTGACCGATTATGTAAGTATAAGCGGTAAGTGCACTCGTATGCTTTCCGTCCGTTGCATAGGTGCGGATTGTTGTCGTCTTATCAATTTTTATCGGTTCGGTATAAAGCGTTGAATTTTTGGTCGGATTCAAGCCATTGACGGTATAATAAATTTTGCCTTTTCCCTCTAATTTTACGGTAAGTGCCTTTTTATAAAGACCCGACTCAACACTCGCCGTCGGTACTGACATTGCGGTGTTGTCATAGCCCTCAGCATTTTCACTTCCGGGTGTGGGTTTTGCATAATAGAAAAGCTTTTTGCCCGTTCTGCCGTAGCTTTCATTCTTTGCTACATCTGAAGGCACCGTTAGTGCATCACATAATTCTTTATCTTTTGCAAGATAGACGGTTTCACCGTCTGCACTTATTTTAAACGAGGTATGATTGTTTCCGAGTTTTGTGTCACCCGAGCAATATACCACATAAAACTCATTTGGTTTAAGACTTATTTTCGGGAATGTAAAGCGTTCGGGCTCTTTTCGTTTGTCTGTGAGTGTATATTCCGATAAATCAATTGTTTTTTGAGAAATATTCTTCACTTCAACTATATCATAATACTTGCCGTTAACAGAGAGATATGAAGAGTTTGACGGCAAAACCTCCGATATAATAAGGTCGGGAAGCTTCAACGCATTAAGATATGCCTGATAACCCTCTTTTGTGTTAGCTTGTCCGGGTGTGGGATTTTCGCAAGCTCCGTCAGAGGAAAACGATTCACCATTGGTTGATGCAGGATATGCCAATTCGGAAATAACCTTGCCGTCGCAGGTGAGATAAACCGTTTCACCCTGTGCCGACAAATGAAATGATGCATTTTCATCAAGTGTCACAACAAGATACTCTCCCTCGCTGATTTGCATATTCTCTAAAGAATATGCAGCCTCGGGGTCTTCGGGATTATCCGTCAAAGCGTAATGCTCGAGGTTCACCGTACCTTCTTCTCGGTAATAAAGCTCAATCCAGTCAAGGTCATGTCCCATAACTAACTTTTCGTTATCAGGCATAACCTCTGTAATAATAATATTTTTCGGAACAAATTTTTCTGTAGTGGTTTCTTTTTTTTTGTCAACATTTGCCGTAGGCTGACAAGCAGTAAAAGCAATAATAAAAATCACTGCCGCAAGCAATAAAGAAATGATTTTTCTCACAGTTCAACTACTCCTGTTTTATTTTATAAAATTGTTCAGGAATTCCTTTACCTCAATGATATAGCTGCATATTTTTTTGATTACTTCATAAGCTGTTGCAAAAAATTTTTTTGCCTTTGCAAGAAATTTTTCAAAGTCACTTTCATTGGTCTGAAGCTCAAATCTTGCATTTTTCTCAAGCACACTACCCTCATAGGTATAAAGCTCATTACCGTAATTTTTTATATCATTCTCATCAAAATTAAAGACTCTGATGCCGTAAGGTCCGTCCTTTGAAAACTCGCAGCCGTAAGTAAAGCCCAATTCTATTCCGTCATAAACTCCCGTATAGCCGTCCTGATGCATGTGTCCGAAATACGCACCTAAGATATCTCCCTGCTCTTTCCACGCCTTAAACTCATCGCTTGTGCTGCCGGGGAGCATCAGATTTTTAAAATGTCCTTCTGCAATTTCAGGATTAAGTCTGTAATACTTTTCACCAAATTTCTTCGCACCCTTATCCCAGAAATGACATTTTTCAAAAAGGTTGCCTATATCTGAAGTCTGTATATGTTGGAAAAGTATTGAATTTACAGCCTCACCGCCGTTTGCTTTTTTGAGAGCATCACTTTCCTGTTTATACCATTTGATTTGCTCATCAGTTACATTATCCTCTCCCGTATCCATAATCCAGATATTCAAAGCAGTTTTTCCGTCGCTTCCCTTGATTTCAAGATTATAGTCAATTCTTGAGAGAGAATCGTCGCTTTCATCTCTGACAAGGCAGTTTTCATAACCACCGTAAATTTTCAACCAATCCTCGGCTGTAATGCCTGACTCATAATCATTATTTCCCTGAGCAACAGCAAACGGAATATCCGCTTTTTCTGCTGCGGAAAACACCACATCACAGACAATCTTTGCATTTTCAAGTGTCTGTGCATAGTCGCCCTCGACAACTATTCCCTCTCTGCCGTCCTCATCATCAACACCGTTGTCACCTTTTCTGTAATCCTCAACAATATCACCCGTAAAAACAATGAGGTCGGGGTTAGCTTCTCTGATTGCAAGTTCAATAAAATTTGCCAAATCATACGCCGGATAGTGGTCGTCCTGAGGGTCGCTTATCTGCAGGACTGTAAACTTTCCGTCGTTTCCGAACTTAAGCTCTGCTTCGCTCTCAGCACTAACGACTATAAGCGATGAAAGAATTATAATTACAGCTAATAAAAAACCAGTTACTTTTTTCATATTGTTCACCTTAAATTCCTATTTCTGAATAAGTAAATTTTTTGAGATAGTGCTGCCTTCTGTTTTCATAAGCAACATACAGAGTTTCGGTTTCATCGTCGCAAAACGGATGCGGATAGAAGAAGCTTTCGTTCTCATCTTCAAGATAGCAAATATGTTTGAAATTCAAGCCGTCATCGCTTACCGACATTTCAAGATGTGTGCGATCCTTTTCAACAGCATTATTAAACATAAGCACCTTGCCTCTGACTTTAATGCAGGTTATCTTTGAATCAGAGTGAGGAATATCAAGCTTTTTAAGCTCCGACCATGTTCTGCCGTAATCAAAGCTTTCAACATACTGAAGATAACCGATATCTGAACGGATATACATAATTATGTGACCGTTTTCGAACTCAACCGCGTTCGGTTCCCACAATGACCGTTCGTCGCTTGCGATGTAGCCGTATCTCTCCCAATGCTTTTTGCCTTTCGGACGGATACCTACACCTGTTCTGAAATACAAATTATCCCAGCCTTTGCCGCCTGACCAATCGAATTTACCCAGAGATTCCTGCCAATAAAGCGGAATAAGAGTGTCACCGTTTGAAAGCGTTATCGCCTGTCTTAACGAACAACCGTCAAGACAACCCGGAACATTCAAGGGCTCAGACCATGTTCTGCCGTTGTCCTCGGTTACGGATATGAATGTATGCAGCTCTCTGTACCAACAGTTTGCATTGTATGTATGAACAATCGCAAAGGGATTTTCGTCGCCCGTGAAAATTTCAGTACACCACACACCTCTTATCTTGTGGTCAAAAAGCTTTTCGGGTTCAGTCCAGGTTTTTCCGTCATCGTAGCTTCGTGATACTGCTACGAAGTTTTCATTCAACGGCTCCTCAACTCCACCTGTTAAAAACATACAGATAAGACTTCCGTCTTTCATCTTCCTTAAAATCGGCTCTCTTGTGCAGGTTTCAAAATTATGTATAAGATATTTTTCCAAAAATATCACCTCATCTGAAATTGTATCACATTATCAAAAAAAATGCAAAAAATATTCCACAAATATATCAGATTTGTGCATATACAATCCTTGAAAATTCAATAATTCTGTTATATAATGAATTTATTATAATCAAAAATTTCGGAAGAGAGGCAGAACAATGGAAATACAACTGCAGGAATTTATTGACAGAATAAAAAAAGACGGTGTTGAAGCGGCTGAATCTCAAGCTGAAGCAATACTCAACTCTGCAAAAATTGAGGCAGAAAAAATCATCTCCGATGCACAAGCACAAGCTGATAAAATCATCAGCAACGCAAAAACCGAAAATGAAAAAATCGTAAAATCGGGTGAAGATGCAATCCGTCAGGCAGGCCGCAATCTTCTTATCTCTTTCAGAGAAAGTGTAACAAAAGAAACCAATGCGATTGTGAGCGATAATGTCAATTCCGTTTATTCATCTGAGGCTCTCTCTGAGCTTATAATCAACGCGGTTGAAGCTTGGGCAGGTAAACCCGAGGCTGACGATATGTCAATTATTTTAAACAGTGCTGACCTTGAAAAGCTTGAAAAAGCATTGCTTTCTGAGCTCAAAGCAAAGTGTCTTCAGGGTATTACTCTCAAGGCTAACGATAACTTTGACGGCGGTTTCCGCATTGCCATGAATGAAAGCGGTGCTTATTACGATTACTCCGCTGAGGCAGTTGTTGATATGTTGTCAAGCTATCTCAGTCCCAAGGTTACGGCACTTTTGAAAGAGGCTGAATAATTATGGCTGAATATTATCTGATATCCCAATTACCGTCACTTGACGGTGTTTCCGAAAACACGCCGATTCCTATTACGGAAGAAAGGTTTACAGAGCTTTGTCAACAGCTTCTGAGCAAGAAGGCACTAAGCGAATTAAAACGATTATCCCTTATGCCGACTAAAATTCCCGAAAAATCGACCTCCGGGTTAATTGAAGCATGGAATGACGGTGAACGGAATCTTCGTCTTATACTTGCAAAGCTTCGTGCAGATAAGTTAAATAAAGACTTTGACTCAGAAAATAAATCTTTGCCCGTCGGTCTTGTTCAGGCGGCTCGTACTGCCGTTGAAATCGAAAGTCCGATGGAGGCTGAAAAGTTTCTCAATCAGTATCGTCTTGATTTTCTTGAAACTCTCAGACCGACGGATTCTTTTTCGGTAGAATTCGTTTTCTATTATTATCTCAAATTGAAGCTCATTCTCCGCATAAGACAGTTTGATACAAAAAGCGGAGAAATCGCATACAGAAATATCTATAACTCCATTATAAACGGAGACAGATCGGAGGTTATACAATGACCGAAAATAAAGGCAAGGTTGTAAGCATTAACGGAAACCTCATATCCGTCAGATTCGAAGGCAATGTTTCGATGAATGAAATTTGCTTCGTTAATGTCGACAACCAAAAGCTTAAAAGTGAAGTTATCCGTATTCGCGGAAACATTGCACAAATACAGGTTTATGAAATGACAGGCGGAATAAAGTGCGGTGACGATGTTGAATTTACCGGCGAAATGTTATCCGCACAACTCGGACCGGGACTTTTAGGTCAGATTTATGACGGACTTCAGAATCCTTTGCCGATATTGGCAGAGCAAGCAGGCTGGTTCCTTGAAAGAGGTGTCTATGCCGACGGACTTGATTCCGAAAAGAAATGGGAATTCACTCCCACCGCCAAAGTCGGTGATACACTTCGTGCGGGCGAATATATAGGAACAGTTCCCGAGGGAGCATTCACGCATAAAATTTTTGTTCCTTTCTATCTTCACGGAAATTACACCTTGAAATCAATCGCCAAAAAAGGCGAATATACAATAAACGAAACAGTAGCAACTATTGCAGACGAAAGAGGTCGTGAAATACCTCTCACGATGGTATTCAAGTGGCCTGTTAAAAAAGCCATAACCTGCTACAGCGAAAGACTTGCACCGGTCGAAACAATGGAAACAAAGGTACGACTTATCGACTCCTTCTTCCCCGTTGCAAAGGGCGGCACTTACTGTACCCCCGGTCCGTTCGGTGCAGGCAAAACAGTTTTGCAACACACCACTTCAAAATATGCAGATGTTGATATCGTAATCATCGCCGCTTGCGGTGAACGAGCAGGTGAGGTTGTCGAAACTCTGACAGAATTTCCTGAGCTGACCGACCCCAGAACAGGCCGTTCGCTTATGGAACGCACCATTATCATCTGCAATACCTCGTCAATGCCCGTTGCATCACGAGAAGCTTCGGTTTACACCTCGGTAACACTTGCCGAATATTACCGTCAGATGGGTCTTAATGTTCTTATGCTTGCCGACTCAACATCCCGTTGGGCTCAGGCAATGAGAGAGATGTCGGGCAGACTTGAAGAGATACCGGGCGAAGAAGCTTTCCCCGCATACCTTGAATCCTATATTGCCGCTTTCTATGAAAGAGCAGGCTATGTACTTCTCCCCGACGGCAGTAAAGGCTCCGTCACAATCGGCGGTACGGTTTCCCCTGCAGGCGGTAACTTTGAAGAGCCTGTTACTCAGGCAACATTGAAGGTTGTCGGTGCATTCCACGGATTATCCCGTGAACGCTCAGATGCAAGAAAATATCCCGCAATCGACCCGCTTATTTCGTGGTCAAAATATAAAACGGTTACAGACCCTGCAAAATCAGATTACTGCAAAAACATTCTTCATCACGGCGACGAAATCGGCTCAATGATGAAAGTTGTCGGTGAAGAAGGTACAACGCTTGCAGACTATATTGTTTATCTTAAAGCAGAAATGCTTGATTCTGTTTATCTTCAGCAGAACTCCTTTGATTTGACCGATGCAAACTGTACTACGGCTCGTCAGCGTTATGTCACAGACAAATTGATTTATGTTCTGGGCAGCGACTATGCACTCGACAACAAAGATGAAGCACGAATTTTCTTCAACCGTATGCGTCAGAAATTCATTGACTGGAACTATACGGAATTTGAAAGTGATGCTTTCAGGAAAGCGGAAGCAGAAATTGATGAAATTTATGCTGACGGTCAAGGTACAACAACTAACGAAGCAGAGCTTTTGTTAAAAGGCGGTGAGTAAGAATGAATAAAGTTTTCAACAAAATCGAATCCATCACAGGTAATGTTATTACCGTAAGAGCTTCGGGTGTCAGATACCACGAGCTTGCTCAGATTAACACCCGCTTCGGAAAATCGCTTGCCGAAGTTAACAAAATTGACGGTGACCTTGTTTCGCTTCAGGTTTTCGCGGGAGGTCAGGGTGTTTCAACCGGTGACGAAATCCGCTTCTCGGGTCGTGAAATGAGAGTATCCTTCAGTGAAGACCTTTTGGGTCGTATCTTCAACGGCTCAGGTGAACCGAGAGATAAAGGCCCCGCACTCACAGATAATATGCAGCCTATCGGCGGTCCTTCGGTCAACCCCACAAAACGAATTCTTGCAAACCGTATGATGCGTACCAATATTCCGATGATTGATATGTTCAACACCTTGGTCGTTTCGCAGAAGCTCCCGATTTTCTCAATTTCGGGCGAGCCTTACAATCAGCTTCTTGCACGAATCGCACTTCAGGCAGAAGCAGATGTAATCGTACTCGGCGGAATGGGTCTTAAGTATGATGATTTTCTTTACTTCAAAGAGGAGCTTTCAAACGGCGGAGCCCTGAGCAAAACAGTTATGTTCATTCATACCGCATCCGACCCCACGGTTGAATGTATGATGATTCCCGATATGGCTTTGGCTGTTGCCGAGCAGTTTGCTTTGCAGGATAAAGATGTATTGGTGCTTCTTACAGATATGACGAACTTTGCCGACGCGATGAAAGAAATCGCTATCACTCAGGAGCAGGTTCCGTCTAACCGCGGTTACCCCGGTGACCTTTATTCGCAGCTTGCATCTCGCTATGAAAAGGCAGTTGACTTTGCTGATTCAGGCTCAGTTACAGTCCTTGCGGTTACCACAATGCCGGGCGACGATGTAACGCATCCCGTTCCCGACAATACAGGCTATATCACAGAAGGTCAATATTATCTCAAGGGCGGTCGTATTGAGCCGTTCGGTTCTCTTTCACGACTTAAGCAGAATGTTAACGGCAAAACCCGTAAAGACCACCGTGCACTCATGGACGCAATGATTCGTCTTTATTCATCCTATAAAGAAACATTGGAAAAGAAAAACATGGGCTTTTCAATGACTCGTTGGGACGATAAATTATTAAAATACGGTCAGCTTTTCGAAAACAGACTTATGGACTTATCGGTCAATCTTCCTTTGGAAGATGCTCTTGATACCGGCTGGGAAATTTTAGCCGACTGTTTTGAAAAGGACGAAACCGGAATTAAGTCAGACCTTACCGATGAATTCTGGCCTGTCAAGTAAGGAGGACTGTAGTTTTGGCAAAAATCAAACTGACTAAAAACGAGTTAAAGATACAAAAAGATGCCCTCAAAATGTATCGGAGATATTTGCCTACTCTGACACTCAAGAAACAACAACTCCAATCTGAGATTCGCACCATTGAAGCAAAGGCTCAGGCGGTGAGAAAAGAAAGAGAAAGTCTTGAAAAAGGTTTCAGTTCATGGATTGCCGTTTTCAGCGAAACAGATGCTTTCCCCGACGGAATAATTACGGTAAGCAATATCCGGAAAAGCAGCGGTAATATCGCAGGCGTTGCGATTCCCGTTTATGAGGGAGCAGATTTCTCACGAGGAGATTATGATTTATACGAAACTCCGCTATGGGTTGACATAGCCGCAAATCAGATGGAAAAAGCGATGTCACTTGACCTTGAAGCGGAAGTGTTAGACGAACAGGTCAGACTTTTAGAAGCAGAACTTCTTTCAACTTCTCAAAGAGTCAACTTGTTTGAAAAGGTTAAAATTCCCGAAACAGAGGAAAACATCAAAAAGATTTCAATTTATATGTCGGACCAACAGGTCAGTGCTGTTGTCCGTTCAAAAATTTCCAAACGCAAAATGGCTGCTCGTAATGACGAAGCTTCCGGACAGGAGGTGTACGAATTATGATTGTGCCTATGAAAAAAGTTTCTCTCATAATTATGGGAGATAAAAAAACAGAAACACTCAAAAAACTTCGCAAGTTAGGTATTCTTCATATAGAGGCAACTCAGGGCTCGGGCAAAAAGCTCGATGAATTAAAAGAGCATATTTCTTTGCTTGAATCTGCAATTTTCAGCATATCCGATAAGAAATACAAGAAAATCAAGCAAGAGAATATTGATATTCAAAAAGCAAATGCAACAGCAGAGGAAATAGTTGCTTTGACGGAAGAAAAGAAAATCTGTTCAGCTAAACAGATGACCCTTAATGCAGAGCTTGAGCGACTTGCAGACTGGGGCGAGCTTGACCCCGAGGAACTTAATAATTTAGCTCAAAAGGGCATTGATATTTCACTTTATAAAATGCCGAAATCCGACTACGATAACCTCGGTGAAGAAGTTGAGACCCTTAGTCTGAAAAAATCAAAATCTTCCGTAATGTTCCTCTTAATCAAATCGGGACTTGACGGAGAAAACGATGTAATCGAAGCATTAAAAACATACCGCTTTGAGCTGCCGCAGACATCGACGGCAGAAATCAGGCAAGAACTTGATAGCTTGAACGGTCGCATAAAAGAAATTGATAAAAAAATTTCTTCCTATGCAAAATATGCCGAGAGTATAAAAAAAGCACTCGCCTCTCTTGAAAAAGAAGTCGAGTTTGAAAATTACAAAACCGGCATGGCAAATGAAAGCTTATTATCTACTGACACAAAAAATGTTTCAGTTTCATACTTCACAGGTTATGTCGAAGAAGAAAATCTTGACCGCCTGAAACAGACGGCAAAAGATAACTCATGGGGACTGCTTATTGAAGACCCCACAGAAGAAGACGATGTACCCACCAAATTAAAAAACAACAAGTTTGTAAGTCTTGTTTATCCGTTGACAGACTTTTTGGGTACTGTTCCGGGATATTTTGAATATGATATTTCCGGATGGTTTTTATCATTCATTCTTATTTTCTTCGGAATCATATTTGGTGACGGCGGATACGGATTGCTGATTTGTGCGGCAACCGCCGTGCTGATTGCAAAATCACTTATATCCAAAAAGGGCGTTTCCCCCGCATTTTTGCTTGTCGGTCTTTTCGGCTTATCAACAATTCTTTGGGGAACACTCACCTGCACATGGTTCGGACTTTCACCCGAACAACTGCCGCAATGGCTTCAAAGCTTATCAATACCGCTTATCTCAAATGTTTACGCCGATAAAATATGGTATCCTTTCTGGACAAACGGCGTACACGGACTTACAACCGCACAGAATCTTCAGATATTCTGTTTCACATTAGCTCTTATTCAACTGTCGGTGGCACATATAAAGGTCGCTAAACGAAACAGAAAATCAATCAGAATTCTCGGCGATATCGGCTCGATACTGCAGCTTTTAGGTATCTACTATGTTGTACTCAGCTTTGTTGTAAACGCTGATGTTTTCAACTTCGGACTTGTAATCGGCGGTGTACCTGTCGGTACGGTTGCACTCGCTTTGGTTATAGCAGGCTTTGTTATGAGCTTTGTATTCTCAAACTATGAGGGAAACATTTTAAAATCCATACTTGCAAGCGTTAAAAACATTGTTTCTGTTTTGCTCGGCGTGGTAAATGTTTTCTCGGACATAGTTTCGTATATCCGCCTTTGGGCAGTCGGTCTTGCCGGTGCGGCGATATCCTCAACCGTCAATGAGCTTGCGGGACCCCTGTTCGGCAACTTCTTATTCATGATAGTTGCAATTATACTTCTTGTGTTCGGTCACGGACTTAATATGATATTGAATATTCTGTCCGTTATAGTTCACGGAATCAGACTTAACACTCTGGAATTTTCATCACATCTTGATATGTCCTGGAGCGGACACAAATTCAAACCCTTTGAAGAACAAATTGAAAGATAAGGAGAATCATTATGAATTTAGGATTATTAGGTACAGCATTAGCTATGGGTATTGCCGCAATCGGTTCTGCAATCGGTATCGGCATTGCGGGTCAGGCATCAATCGGTGCCTGGAAAAAGTGCTATATGAGCAATAAGGCAGCACCCTTCATTCTCACGGTTTTCGCGGGTGCACCTCTTACACAGACTATCTACGGCTTCCTTCTTATGCAGCAGATGTCTTCATCAACTGCAGACCCCGCTTTCCTTTTGGGTCTCGGCATTGCATCAAGTCTTGCAATGGCTGTTTCAGCTTTCGTTCAGGGCAAAGCAGGTGCCGCAGGTGCAGACGCTCTTGCAGAAACAGGCAAAGGCTTTTCACAGTACATCACCGTTGTCGGACTTTGCGAAACAGTTGCATTGTTCGCACTTGTTTTCAGCATGGTAGCACTCGGCTGAACCGAGAAATATTAAAAACACGCAAAACAAATAACCCGCCGGTTTTAATAACCTGCGGGTTATTTTATGTATCTTAAGTGATTACATATATTTTTCCATATATTCTTTAAGTGAAACAACTGTTCCGTTCTTGCGAGCATCTTCAGCCGCAAATGCAAGCATGTGATTCTGACATGAGATACCGATTTCACTTACATCTTCAGCCTTAAGCTCTCCTGTAAGGTATCTGTAGAGATCTGCGATAATTCCCTCGTCTCCGCCGCCGTGACCGCCTGTGATGCTGTCACCTACACTTGCGTAGTTTGCATCAATATGTGTAGTTTCGTTTGTATCGAATGAGAATAAGCAGAAAGCCTGGTCAGCGGGCATACTCATATTTGCAACAAGCTCACCCTTTGTGCCCATAATTCTGAGTCTTCTGCCGCCTCTTGTGAAAGCACTCATAGTCATAACGACTGTAAGACCGCCTTCAAATTCCATATTAACTGTCTGATGGTCAACAACATCGTTATCACACTTATAGACGCATTTTCCGTACTGTGTTTCTCTTAAAGCCTTGAGAACATCGCAGTCTTTGGGATCATGCTTAAGTGTCGCCGCACGACGGAACCAATTGTTACCTTTATCATCGTAATAAAGCTTCATTGCATTGTAGTAACAGGTTTCACCAACAGGACAACCCTCGATGCAGTAATCGGGTGCACCCTCGGGAGCATTTTCCGCACGGAAATGTCTGCATGAACCGAAGGACTGTATTCTTTCACACTTCTTATCAAGCAACCACTGAAGAATATCAAGGTCATGACAGCACTTCTGTAAAAGCATAAATGAGCTTCTGTCTTCATTA
Organism: Acutalibacteraceae bacterium; assembly: GCA_045540355.1. GTDB lineage: Bacteria > Bacillota > Clostridia > Oscillospirales > Acutalibacteraceae > RGIG2945. The sequence goes on from JAZQHB010000071.1 coordinate 101,134, forward strand.
CCCCAGTTACCTCTTACGAAGCTGTGGCTCTGATGCTTGTTACCTACTGCTTCAATATGCTCAACATTTATAACTTCGCCGATAACACCGTCATCAAGAATCTTTTTGAGTGATTTGAAGAATGATGTGTAACGAAGAACATGGCAAACAAGAACTTTTCTGCCGTATTCTTCAGCTTTTTTCATGATGAGTGCACACTCTTCGGGAGTGGGAGCTGCAGGCTTTTCAAGTAAGAGGTCATAGCCTAATTCCATTGCCTTGATTGCAGGCTCCGTGTGCATTCTGTCCATTGTTGAAATAATTGCAATATCTGCAAACTTCGGGATATCTAAAATCTTTTCCCATGTATCAAAGCAATGCTCATCTGCAATATTGTGTTTATTTTTTACATATTCGCGTCTGTCATCAATCGGCTCTGCAACACCGACAACCTTAAACTTTTCAGGCATATCGCCCATCTTGTTTGTGTATGTAGTACCTCTGCCGCCTGCACCGATAACTATTGCCTTAAACTGTTTCATAATAAGAACTCCTTGTTGAAAAAAACATCATTTATTGTTCGCATAAGCAAATTATAGCATACCACAAATATTTTTATAAATCAACAATAAAATAACAAAAATAAAGTTTTTCACACCCCTGTTTTTAAAAAACAGGAATAAATGCATAGGATGAACAAAAAAGACAGTGTAAAACTGTCTTTTTTGTGGTCTATGTATTTTTAACATTTCTTAATTATTTCATTTCATCAAGCATAGTGTAATATTCCTCAACAAGGAATGAACCCATGTGCTTGCCTACTGATAAGACCTCATCTGCAATTTCTTCACCTATGATGTGACCCATAAATGCAAAGTTGTTGTCTGTTAAAACATAACCGAGTGCATCGTTTGTGATGCTTACAGGATAAATCTTAACACCGTCAACTGCATTTGAAAGGCTATCATAAGGCCATACCGCATCGTCCCAAGTTGTGCCGTTTGTAATTTCATCATCCCAGAAAACCTCGGGATAAAGCTCTGTCGGGAAAAGTGCAAAAGCAAACTCGTTGCCGAACTCGATATATCCCATTTCTGACGGCATACAGTAAGTACCGTCTGCCTTTTTGATAACCTGATTGTTTACAAGTCTTGCTTCACAAGCCAATACAAGAATACTGTTTTCAGGTTTGATAAAAATCTCTTTGTGTGTTGCGTTGATAACAGGCTCAAGCTCCTCTGTAAAATCAGCTTCAAGTACTAATTCTGCAAATTCACCGCCGAGGTATTTTGCCTGAGCACCCATTTCGTCCCACTCGCTCATACCTGTTGTATCGACACGAATATCTCTTGATACCTGACCTACCGCACCGGGAATCATAACAAGGTTTGCACCTGTTTCTTCCTTAATTGCTTTATCCATGTAATAGATGTAGTCAGAACCGACAAGACCGTTGCTTGCGCTGAATGATGTTGCATGGCAGGTTATGTCTGTGAGATATGTAGCTTCACTGCCTGAGTCAGGTTTAAAGTAAAGAGCCGCTGTGTCAGGGATATCCTCTTTTGAAATAAGACCCCTTTTGTCCTTAATAAATTCGCTGAAGTCGATTTCATCATAATAAAGCTTTCCGCTTTCCATATCCTCAAACGCTTCTTTGATTGCTTCGATTGATTGTGCAACAAAATACTCCTTAAAGTATTCGGCAGTCTTCATTCCGGGGATATTGTTCTTTATTCCGAAATAGTTATAGAAACCGTTAAGGAGAAGCTTAGGAATAGCACCTGTACTTACACCCTGAGTATCAAGCACGGAATGAGCGTGAGTTGCGGAAATATTTATGCTCGCAACCTTTATGCCCTCTGCTTCACAGTATTCCATAACACCCTTGCGGATAGCTCTTGTATCTGTTGAAGTAACACCGAGAGAATCAATCGCACCCATGACAACCGCACCTTCACCGCTGTTATCATCTATTACCGCAACACGGATTCTCTGGTCATCATAAACACCCTGAGCTTTTTTATCGGTCAAATCTCTGCCGAGGTTGTATTTGCCGTTATCAATATCTTCGGGCAAAATACTCTTGCTTGCATAACCGAGTGACCAATATGCACCGTCTGCCGCTTCTGTCTGATAATTTTCACGACCAGGCATAAAGCCTGCTTCTATACCGTTGTATTCAGCTTCTTCAAGCCAACCGACGGGGTCAGGATAAACATCACAGACAAAGCTTACAACCTTTTCAACTATTACATTGAGTGTGTCATAAAGCACCTTCATGATTTTAGTACCGACAGTTGCAAAATTAACATCTGCAGCATAAGAAACCACGGAATTACTGCAGAAAAGCATTGTAAAACAAAGTATAATTGCCAAAATTTTTGTCATTCTTTTTTTCATAATATGTACCTCCTTATCTTATTTAATTATAAATAAAAAATAATTTTGTGTCAATATTTTTCATCAAAGCGATAAACCGTTATCAGCACATTATCTCTTGAAAAAATATAGATACAGCCGTCATAAAGCAATACTACCGAGTTTTCGTTTTTCATTTCAATTCGGTTAAGCTCTCCGGCGGTTTTGCTGTCAGCCTGTCTTTTGCTTACCCCGAAACGATATGCCAAACTCGCCTTTTTTTTCATAGCTTCATAGTCATAAATTCCGAGCCGTTCCGCCATTCTTTCACAAGCATGGTCAGTAAGTGCAAAATCGTATTCGTGGGGATCTAAAAAACCGTCCAATTGATAGTCTTCTCTTATCTGCTCTCTGATACTCTGTCTTTTGCTGATAAGTATAATCACCAAAAGTGCAAAAATAAAAATCAGAAATAGCATCACTTCAAAATTCACAAAAACACCCCCACTAATTGTGTTGTCTCAAGCAATATACAAAGGCGTTTCTTGTGCCTCACTTAAGTTCAATTTCACCAAGTATAGTGTTTGTGATATATTCATCTTTAAATCCTCGTAAAATTGCCATGTGCGGTTGTTCGATGTGGATTTGCTGATGTTTTTTTGATTCCCATTGTTCAATCAACAACAATTCGTTCGGGTCTTTTTCGGAGAGATAATAATCATATTTTATGCAACCGTCTTCATTTCTTATTGCATCTAAAACTCCCGTATCCTTTACCGTCTGAATAAACGCCTCACGCTTATTCTCAAGACACTCAAATTTTACATATATGGTATACATATCAAAACCTCCTTGCTTTGTTAATTCAATTATATACATTCATTTAAAAAATCGCAATACAGAACTTATATTCTTTTATTGCAAAATCATTTCAACTGTGTTATGCTTTACCAATAAACACCTCAAAGGATGTGAATTAAAATGAGTTTTGAAACTTATAAAAAATTTTTTGAAGATTACGAAAGCGGTGTGACGATCCGTCCGCAGAAAACTGCCGAATTTAATTTTTCTGCAGAGATTAAGGAAGATAAAAAATACCGTTTATTTGTCATCGGCGACACGTCCAGATATTATATGTGGAAAAACGAGCCCGATAATCCTCAGTTTTACAGACTCATAACTGATGCACTTGATAGTAAAAATGCAAATCAGGACCAGTTCTGTCTTGATTTATCTTGCGATAACGAAAAAGAGTACATAAAACGTGTTTATAAAAAAGTCTTATGGAGACCCGTGCTTTCATATCTCGGAATGGCAATCGTTCCTGAAGAATGGAAAACAGGTCTTTCCGTCAAGGCAGAAAATCTAAGGATTTCCGACAACGGATTTTTGAGAATGCGAGTCGATGTACGTCTTAAAAAAGACGGTGTCAGCCGTCACAGCGTTCATGCTTCACCTGACAAAACTTATATAATCAGCATCCCCGAAGGAACTTACGATTGGCAGAAGCTTGCCCGAAACATCGAAATTCCGCTTGATACTGCCAATGTCTGTGTATTTATTGAGGGTAAAGGTTATAGCGGAAAAGTATGGGTAGAACGTCCCATTTTGTTCGGAGAAGACCAGAACCTTTTGCCTGACTTTGCCCCGACTGTTACAGACAGAGAAAAATTCGAGTGGACCGCACAGTATTTAAGCCGTAAAGAATGGCCCGAATTTGAAGTCAGATTAAACGGTGAAACAATTTTCTGCAACAAAGTTTTTGAGCGTTGCCACACCTGCAGTGAATGGGAAATCAGCTTGCCGAAAGAACATTTAAAAGAAAATAACATTCTTGAAATCAAGCTTCTTTCGGACTATCACGATCCGCTACCCTATTGCATTAAAGAATTGGGTATCATTGAACAACCTGATGCTCCTGTAAGTATTATCAGCACTTCAAACGTAGGTGTCGCAAACGGCAAAGCTTATGTTTTGCTTCACATAAACAAACCTTGCACTCTGAAACTTGAATATCTTAACGAAAACTTAAGCGGTAAGACAGAATATATTTTTGACGATGCGGGTTATCACGGAATTTCATTTGATTGTAAAAATCCTTGCAACAATGCCGAGTTTAAAATTACTTGTGACGAAACAGTTTTAAACGGCAAAATTGACAGAATCATCATAAAAGAAAACGACAACGTTATTGCAGGAACAGGCGATATGGTTTACATCGCTCAGGACCTTGATTATATGATGGAATTTCTTGCCTGGTATGTTTCAAACAACGTCGGAAACTTTTTGACTTTCCGTCCTATCTACCGTTGGTGCGGAACAAAACTTATCAATCACGAATGTTGGAAACCTTTTATAAAAGTTCTTAATGAACTCGGTATGAAATACGTCATCATCTGTGACGGACGTGAGTTGCCCGGTCTTAACGCAAATCCCGGTGATGAGCTTTTAGAGGGCGAAGGATATTTAGGCCGACAGGCACATGAAAATGACGGCGCAATCTTTTATTGGTGGCAGAGAGGCGTCAAAAATGAACCTGCAGAAGAACAATGGCACGACTTGTGTCTTATGGCTTTTAACGAAGACCCCGAACATTCAAATTGCAGATTCAAGCCTGAAAGCTTCATTAATGACGGTGAAGTTCTGAAGCGCTATATCAATAAAGATTATCCCCGTGATATGAAATTTGCCGAGAAATACACTTCTGACCAGTTAAGAGCAATCACAAACGGCGAAACCCGACACACAGGCCCCAGTGTTCTCTTCAAAGCATTTAAAAATGCGGGTTACGATTGGGTCGGTGCAGAAACCATGTATTCTACATTCGAGCCGCAGATGGCATTTTTACGCGGTTTCTGCAAAGCTAACGATATGGATTCTTTCGGCGTGCACCATGCGCTTCAATGGTCGTCTTCACCCTTTGATGATATTCAGCATTCTGACCGTTACCGCCTCGCTCTTTACCTTTCTTATATGCTCGGTGTTACTGACATCAACACAGAAGAAGGTCTTTGGAGAATGGAAGAATATTTCCTTCATCCCCACAGATTCACAGAAACCTGTAAGGAACACCTAAAACAACATCAGGATCTTTACAACTATATAAAAACCCACACCCGTTCAGGTGAGTTCTATACTCCGTTTGCCTTTGTAAACGGCAAACACGACGGTTTCACTCTCTTTGCTCTTGATAATATGTGGGGTTGGGAACAAACTCCCTCTACTTGTGCAGAGATAAGTTGGCATGAGCTTCTGAAGATTATTTACCCGCTTTCAAGACCTCAGGAAGTACTCTACCGCCACGGCCTCAAAGATTGCAAAAAGCCTGTCGGATACTTCACCGGTACGCCCGACGGCAACGCAGATGTCGTCCCGATTGAAAGCTCTGTTGAAAAGTTCAGCACTTACAAGCTTCTTATTTTTGCAGGCTACAATATGTGCGAAAGTGAAGATGCAGAAAAACTTCTTGACTACGTAAAACAAGGCGGCAAAATAATTCTTACACGTGCACATCTTACCAACACAACAGATTATGAGAAAATCCGCAACTTCGATATGGCTTTTGAAAATCACGCTTTTTCATTTACAGACGGCACTCCCGAATTCAAAGATAATATTTGCCTGAATTCCACGCCTTGCGATGAGATTCTCGAAACAACCGCTGACGGATTGCCGCTTGTTATGAAATATAAAATCGGCAAAGGCGAAGTAATTCTCTTAAACACCAAAGTTTATCCCGCACATGAATCAATATGGAACACATACAAAAAGCTTGTTGAAACTGAAATCAAAAAAGCCACACAAGAAGAAACTGTGTGGGCTGAAACAGGTAATGATGTCGGTACGGCTGTTTACAAACAAACAGATGGCAGTACCCATATATACTTCCTTGCGGTTGACTGGTATAACGGCAGAAACGGTATAAGAAGTGCAAAGCTTTTGGTTGATAATAACCGCTACGATGTCGCACTTCCTTTCGGTGTTATGACAAAAGCAGTTGTGAAAGATAACATCGCAGTATGGCCGTTGAGTGAAGACGGCGAAGTTATCAGCATCAACCAAAATACCGCAACAGTACAAGGTAACAGTATCGTCAACTTCACCCTCGCAAAAGACGGTATCACCAAAACAATAACAATCGACTTCACCCAAACCGCAGTTGCAGAAATAGAAATTTAATTGCAAAAATTCCCTCAGATTTTTCCGAGGGAATTTTTTGTTATCTGTTATAAATCTTCCGAATTATTTCTGATTTTCTGCAAGTTCCAAAGCCGCATCTATATTATCTGCAACAAATATTTTATCAAGAAGATTTGCTTTTTCAAGGGTTTTCATCGGTTGTTCGTTCAGATGCGAAAGAATAAGAGTTTTGTTCTGCTTTTTACACAATTTGATAATCGTTTCAAAACTATGAAGACCCGATGCATCAATCGCAGGCACGCTTCTCATTCTCAGAACAAGCACTTGCTTGTCCGCGTTTTTGATAACATCTGCAATTTTTGTTGATGCACCAAAGAAAATCGGTCCTGTGATTTCAAACACCATTGTGTTTACGGGAACCTTTTTAAAACGGATATTTTCGTCATCGGTATTTTCATCAAATTCTTTCCAACCGTAAGCATCTGTGACATCACTCATACGCTTCATAAACATAACAGTCGCAAGAATTACACCGACAACGATCGCAACAACAAGGTCAAATACTACGGTAAGAATAAATGTGACGAGTAATATAAGAGTATCACTTTTGGGAGCTTTTTTAACAATCGCCACAAACTCTCTCCACTCACTCATATTATAAGCAACAACAAAAAGAATCGCTGCAATAGTAGGCATCGGAATAAGTGCCGCATAAGGCATAAGTACCACCAGAACAAGAAGAAGCACAACAGCGTGAACCATACCCGCAACGGGAGTTCTTCCGCCGTTTTTTATGTTTGCCGCTGTTCGTGCAATAGCACCTGTTGCAGGAATACCTCCGAAAAGTGCCGACGCGATATTACCCGCACCCTGAGCAATGAGCTCTGTGTTGGAGTTATGACGGCTGCCGGTCATACCGTCTGCAACAACACAGGACAACAGCGACTCAACCGCCGCAAGAACTGCAATCGTGAATGCATCGGGAATAATAGCTTTTACGGTTTCAAATGAAAATTCCGGAATCGACGGCACGGGAAGTGCAGACGAAATCGTATACAAAGAGCCTATTGTATTTACATTCATATCAAATATTTTCACAAGTACCGCTGAAATAATTATTGCAAAAATTGACGGCGGAATTTTCTTGATGAACTTCGGAAATACAATAAGAATCGCAAGAGATACCGCACCTATTATAAAAGCCTCAAAATTAAATGTATGAAATTGATGCACAACCTCTTTAATCTTGTCAATTGTTTCAATCGGAGAATTCACAAATGTAAGTCCGAGGAAATCTTTAATCTGACCGATAATAAGTGTTACGGCAATACCGGTCGTAAAGCCCGTTGTGATAGTATAAGGAATAAATTTTATCAGACTTCCGAGCTTGAACACACCCATAAGTATGAGCAATATACCCGCTATTAAAGTTGCAAGAACAAGTCCCGAAAAACCGTTTTTCGCGACAATACCGGCAACGATTGTGGCAAACGCCGCAGTAGGTCCTGCAATCTGAACACGGCTACCGCCAAGCATAGAAATAACAAAACCTGCAATTATTGCAGTATAGAGTCCCTGCTCGGGAGTAACACCCGAAGCAAGTGCAAGTGCGATTGAAAGCGGAAGTGCAATAATCGCAACAATAACACCGGAAGTCAAATCTTTGCCAAACTGTGCACCGCTATAACCTTTCAAACACGAAACAAGTTTGGGTTTAAAAACAGGTTGCTTTGTTTTTTCCATAATTACCACCATTTCATAAAAATCACCGATAAATTATACGACTTAAACCGCAGATTTTCAAGGAATTTTGCGGTTCTTTTATCAATTTTATGTTTTATTACAATTTAAAAATTTTATATGAATTTTTCTGTGCAAATTGTTTCAGAGCAAAAAACGACCTCGCAAGATTTCTCCTGCAAGGTCGTAATTTTATTTTATTTTTTGAATGTAATATAAAGCATCGAACCGCTTTCAATTTTTTTAGGAAGCGGTATTTCAACCCATTCGCAGTTCTCGTTGACAGTCATGCACTTATCAACTTTATGCTCACCTGCATCAAGCCAAAGCTTTCTGTCTTTTTTCTCTGAAATATTTGAAATAAGAAGTGCTTGTCCGTCTTCACCCGTTGCAGCAACCGCATAGAGATCTTCGGGCAGAGACTTATTCTTTATTTCAGCCTGATTGCCGAGTTTATATAACTGACCGAACGCCCAAAAGCCGTAGTATGATGCCGAAAGTTTTCTGTCACCCACAAACAAACCACCGTAAAGAGAATTAGGATTACATATTCCGCTGTAAAAATACGCTCTGTCAAGTCCCTCATTCTGGTACATAAGGAGCATTGAAGTCTGCTTTGCACCGTGACGACGGTCAATCTTATCATTCTGTATGGGATCGTAGTTCCACTCGTCGCAGATGATTTCCGTATCACCGTATCCGATTTCGTTAAGCTTTTCTCTTACATATTTTATATATCGGGCATTATTTTCGGTAGATGTATAGCTGTGCCACGAAAAGAAATCCATAGGAGAATTGTGCTCTGAAATATATTCGAGAAAATCTTCAAAGAATGAAATAAAATACTGATATCTCGTACTTGCTCCGGTATTTACCGCATTTGTTTTCGTCAAAGCATAAAATCCGCATGAACCGTAGCCGCCGATTTTAAGATCAGGAAATTTGCTTTTCAGATAGGTAGCCGAAACATCATAAAGTCTGTAATACTCCTCGGGAGTACCTTGCCAAAAGACATTTTTCGAGGCATCATCGTCACCGTCAGGTTCGTTCCATATTTCCCAATACTCAATATCATAGTAAAATCCGTTTGCCCAACCCTCGTTATAATGGCGGATAATATGCTCGCAAACCTGAGCCCATTTCATATAGTCCGAAGGAGGCTGAAGGTCCTTACTGTCTTTTACAGGGTCGCTGTAGCTTATTCCGAGACGGAAAAACGGCTCCATTCCCGTATCAACGATTGATGCAAGAACAGCATCACATTCCTCAAAGGTATACGCACTTTCGTCGTCGACATCTTTCGAAAAATCGGGGAAAATACGGCGTATATCAGTCTCCCTTATATCGTGAGTTCTGCATGAAGTCATATTCGCTTCGGTAAAATAGCTGTTCACTTCGCTATCAACCTTATATTCCGGCATTCTGCCGATGTTGTGCACAGGTCTGATCTCATCAACGATGTTGTCAAAATCAATTCTGATAACACCTGAATTATAAACAAGCTGTGCAACAGAACTGAAAAATACAATAATTACCATAATTACACTGAATAGTCTTTCCAGCAAAAAATCGCCTCCTTTTACAACAACATTATAACACAAAATACTAAGATTTCAATAAACAAAATCCATTCGAATTACCAAGGGATTTTTAATGTGTATTACACTTATGTTTTTGTTCAATACTTTTACCGCAAAAAGGCACCGTAGTTTATCATTTCGAAAAAAGTTTGCAACACATAGAACCGTCCTCTGTGTTACGGACGATGTTGTTTATAATTATGTGCCAAGAGAAGCGTCCCTCTGACACAACTTTACTTTGGCTTCTTCTGCACGTTTTTCTGCTATATCAGCCTCAACATCGTAGCCTCTGCTACGGTAGATATCTGCCATTTTCATATACTCATTATAAGCCTTTTCATACTCGCATATTTCTTCATACAGACTGGCTTTACAGTCCAGCTCATCACAGAAGTATGTTCCGATTTCACCGGCTTTGTCGTAATATCCCAATGCCTCATCATATTTCTTTAGATTCATTGCAATGTCACCGCCGTGAATATAAATATGCCAATCATCGGGGAATTTTTTTATTGCCTCTGTGAAAATATTATAGGCATCGTCATATTTTTCATCCCAGATAAGAGCAATCAGGAGGTTGTCAATTTCTCTCGGATTGTCTGGGTCAGCCTTTATTTTTTCTTCAAGCTCTGAAATAATTTCATCCTCTTTGTTAAGAAGGAAAAACATCCATATTCCCTGCATACAGGCAATCGAATAATTCTGCGGGTCAACATCCGGGTCATCACTGATCGCTTTGTCATACCATTCAAGAGCAATATCACGGCAATAGTTCATCATATACATATGAATCCAACCGTACTGCCACTTGTCTGCGGTTGATAACTCACCGTTTTTTATAAGCTTTTCGTATTCTATACGGCAACGCATAAAGTCCTCAGGATCACGGGATTTCTGATAAACGGATGAAAGACGCTGTGCATAATTATCGTAAGCAACAGAATTCTTTTTGTAAAAATCGTCAACCGTTACTTCATAAAGTCTTGCAAGTTCGGGTAATGTCAGAACATCAGGCAGAGTTGTTCCACACTCCCACCGAGAAACAGTCTGAGAATTAACATTCAGTTTTTCTGCAACCTGTTCTTGGGTCAAGCCTTTTGCGAGACGGAATTTTTTCAGATTATCGCTGAATATATTGTTCATATCATTCACCTTTTTTCAATTTTTTCTCGAAGCTTCTGATATGATTATATCACGCAAAAACAAATTTGATAAGGTCTTATTTTGTGAATACACTCTTGATTTATGTGTAATCAATCGCAAAAACTCCCTCTGTCATTTCTGACAAAGGGAGTTCATTTTAAATATAGAGTTTTACTTCAATATCTCGCCAGCCTCTTACACGCTTTGTCGGGGATATGGCATAGACATATTTCTGTGCATCCTCAATTGTGAGAGTAAATTCAGCAAATTTGAAGAAATTCTCTGTTAATCCTTGATTGCTGCCTGTTATGCTACGCACAAAGCGCACCAATCATAACTTTTTCAAGAAATCATTCGTTCTGTATTTCATTGGGGGCAAACCAACGCTTTTCTTAAAAGCCGTTGAAAAATAATTAGTATCTGTAAAACCGCAAAGTGTAGCAATGTTGCCAATCGGCAGATCGGTGGTAAGCAACAGTTTTTCAGCTTGCTTTATCCGAAGATTGTTAATGTACTTTTTTACAGACTGGTCGGTATACTCTTTAAATAAATGCGAAACTGTGGATTCAGAACACGCACATGCATCCGCTATGCTTCTTAAGGTAATATCCTGCATAATGTTTCTTTGGACAAATGCCAGGATAGAATCAAACGTTTTACTTTTTGATTCTATTGACCGAACATCACCTATCGTGATTTGCAAAAGAGAGAGCATATGGCACAAAGGCTTAATCAATATTTTCAGTTCACTGATATTTTCCTTTTTATGCATTAGCCCTTGCTCATACACCGTCAAAAGTTCCAACTTGTCAAAATGATATTCGCGTGACAGGCGTTCCATCCTTTTTTTCGCTTTTTCTTTATCTATCCCATAACCGCTGATACTTATAAAAGTTTTATCATTCACATAAAAAACATATTCTTCAACCCCTGCATAGCACATACCGAACAGGTAATCGTTGTTATATGCATTAAATACATTTTTCTGGCATTGGACACACTTTTTCCAGGCTTCGTCATTTGTTTTTACGAAAGTACAATAGGGATTATTATGTATATTGTTTTCAAT